>NZ_JAFCUN010000001.1:0-1022251 GCF_049896565.1 Bacillus sp. DWP3-1 | reverse complement strand
GGAAAAGAGCTATATAAAAAAAGAAAAGAAAAAATAGAGCGAAGCTTTGCAGATTCAAAACAACTGCATGGGCTTCGCTACTGCCGGTTGAGGGGAAAGCAGAATGTGAGTGAGCAAGTACTTCTCACAGCTGCGTGTCAGAACATGAAGAAGATTGCCACACACCTAGCGAAGCTAGGCTAGGTGTGTGGGAGGCCTTTTTCATTAAATCTCATCCATCATAATTACGATGAAAATAAAAAAGATTGTAGAAAAACATGAGTTTCTCTACAATCTGAAGTCCCTTTATATAAAGGGACTTTTTTGTTTTTCCTGATGGAGATTTCTCGCAGTAAAAATGATGAAACGGCTGTTTTGCGGGATTCATTAGCATGATCTGAACCGCTGAGGAATAGGATGATATAGAGGCTTTCTCATCAGTCTCACCATCTTTCAGTTTGATCTCATACACATGGGGCGGGAAGGGGTTCTTATTGAATGGGAAAAAGAAAAAATCGACTTAAAGCATGGCTGACAAGAACACTTGAAATCCCTCCAGACGTCATGATGGATCTTCCCCGTATTACGATGGTTGGCAGACTCCACATTTACATAGAGAACCATAAAGGGCTTTTGCTTTTCAGTGATCAAGAGGTAAGGCTGATGCTCAAACAAGGACAATGCATTATTTCAGGGAAAGATTTTGTGATTAAAACGATTTTGCCAGAAGAGATCTTATTAGAAGGGAAAATCGATGAGGTCCGTTATATTGATTCTTAACTGACGGAGGGGAGAAGTGTGAAGAATAAATGGTTCGCCTATTTTATTGGCAGAGTGGAAGTGGAGATCAAGGGAAACGGCATTGAGCGGCTCATCAATGAGTGCACGAGACAGGGGATCACAATGTTTCAAGTGAGCCGCCGTCAAGACAGCGTGCGCTTATTTATTCGCTTATCAGATGTACATGCCTTCAGAAAAGTACAAAGACATCATGAAGTGACATGTTCATTTCATCAAAAGAAGGGATTTCCGTTTCTTCTCCTATGGTCAAGGAAGAATATTGGGTTTACCCTTGGGATTGTGTGTTTTCTAGCGACGATATTGGCGCTTTCAAACATGGTGTGGAAAATTGATATTAAAGGAGCCAATCCAGAAACTGAACATCAGATGAGAAAGCATTTAGACGAGATTGGAGTGCAAAAAGGCCGTTTTCAGTTTCTAATGGGAACACCTGAGAAAATTCAAAAATCACTGACCGCCAATATTCAAAGCATTACATGGGTCGGCGTTGAACTAAACGGTACAACATTTCAAATGAAAGTTGTGGAAAAAAATGAGCCGGAAGAAGAGAAATATACGAGTCCTCAGCACATCGTTGCCAAGAAGAAGGCTGTCATCACGAGAATGTATGTGGAAAAAGGGGAGCCGCTTGCCGCGGTTGACGAACATGTGAAGAAAGGGCAGATGCTCGTCTCTGGCCTCATCGGCAGCGAAGACCAGCAAAAAACGGTGGGTGCTAGAGCGAAAATTTATGGTGAAACGTGGTACCGTTCTGAAGTTTCTGTCCCTCTTCGAACATCTTTTGATGTCTTTACGGGTAAAATGAAGACAAAGCACAAGCTCTCCGCATTTGGAGGTTCAATGCCATTTTGGGGCATTTCCTTTAAAAAGGATGATTTTAAGCAGCCAAAAACAGAAACAGAAGTTCACCCACTACATTTCTTAAACTTCCAGCTCCCATTTTCCTATGAAAAAGAAATGACACGCGAAAGTGAAAAAATAAATCGGACATACACAAATAAAGAAGCGGTTCAAGCAGGGATTAAAATGGGTAAAAAAGAATTAGAAGAGAAGCTAGGTCAAACAGGAGAGGTGAAAAGTGAAAAAGTTTTGCACGAGACAACAGGGAATGGTAAAGTTAAGTTAATCATCCTTTACCAAGTAATAGAAGATATTGTTCAACCAACACCTATTGTTCAGGGAGACTAGAGAATGACAGAACATTTACTTGAAATTCAACAAAAATTAGATAGCCCAAACGAAGCGATTGCTTTATTTGGAAATCAAGATGCTTATCTGAAACTGATGGAAAACGAGCTGAATGTCTCCATTATTACGCGCGGAGAAAAAGTGTATGTTTCTGGTCAGGAAGCATCAAGAGAAACAGCGAGCCGTCTGATTACATCTCTCTTACATCTCATCCGAAAAGGAATTGAGATTTCTGAACGGGATGTCGTCTATGCCATTAAAATGGCGCAAAAAGACAAGCTCAATTATTTTGAAAATATGTATGAAGATGAAATTACGAAAAATGCTAAAGGGAAGTCAATCAGGGTAAAAACCATTGGCCAGCGGGAATATGCTGCGGCGATGAAAAAAGATGACCTGGTCTTTGGAATTGGACCAGCTGGAACAGGGAAGACGTATTTGGCAGTCGTCAACGCGGTACATGCACTGAAAAATGGACATGTGAAACGGATTATCCTGACAAGACCAGCTGTTGAAGCAGGAGAGAGTCTTGGCTTTTTACCAGGTGATCTAAAGGAAAAAGTAGATCCTTATTTAAGACCACTATATGATGCCTTGCATGATGTGCTTGGCAGTGATCATACGGAACGTTTAATCGAGCGCGGCGTGATTGAAATAGCGCCTCTTGCCTACATGAGAGGGCGGACACTCGATGATGCATTTGTTATTTTAGATGAAGCGCAGAATACAACGCCTGCCCAAATGAAAATGTTTTTGACGAGACTTGGGTTTGGCTCTAAAATGGTCATTACAGGAGATATTACACAGATTGATCTGCCGAAAGGCATGCAGTCTGGTCTTGCAGCTGCAAAGGACATGCTTGCAGAGATCAAGGGCATTTCATTTATTGAGTTAGACCAGACAGATGTGGTCAGACACCCGCTTGTGGCGAAGATCATCGGAGCATACGAAAAGCAAAAATGAACTTAGTGACCCGATCGTCTTCATCGGGTCATTTTGTTTCGATCGTGGTTTAAAGTAAAAAAGGAGGTACTTTCCTTGAGAAAGAATCAGAAAGACAGTCAGCGCAAAAGACTACTGTCTAAAAAAGAACCTCAGAAAATGGAGCGCTCACGTTATTTAAATGTTTTGCTATACGCAGGTTTAGCAGCCATTCTATTCGTGGTGCTCTTCTTCCATGTAAAGCCTGAATCGCTCGACTTAGATTTATTTTCAGTGAGCGAACAGACCATCTATTCTCCATCAACCGTCGATGATCAAGAAGCGACAGAAGAAAAGAAGCAAGAAGCAACAGATCAAGTAGAGGATCAATATACACTCAAAAAAGCGTATTCTGACAATCGTGTTGACCTCATCTCCTCCCTTTTTGAAGCCATTAAAGAAGAGAAGAAAGCAGCTGATGAAAAAGAGAATCCGCCATCAGATAAAGAAATGGTCAAGCGTGTCAAAGAAAAACTCACATCAGATATGCAGGAGGCTGTTTCAGACCAATCCATCAAAGCACTGCTTCAGGCAAGTGACGAAAATCTCTCTTTTACTAAGGATTCCATCATCACAGTGGTAAATTCACTGATGAGTAAAGAAATCACAGCAGCGAAATTACAAGATGAGAAAAAACAAGTGAAAACAGAGCTTGAAAATAATTCAATTCCATCAAAATACTTAAATGCAGCAAAAGAAATTGGTGAATTTGCGATCATTCCAAACTATGTATTTGATCCAGTGGCTACAGAGAAGAAAAGACAAGAAGCCGCTGATAATATTCAGCCCGTTCAGATTAAGCAAGGGCAAATTTTAGTCGAAGAAGGAGAACTTATCGACCGGGAAGTGTATCGTAAATTAGAACTGACAGGCCTCTTAAACAGCTCCAATTTGATTAAGCCTGTAAGCGGTCTTATGATATTGATTGGTCTGTTTTTAGCAGCGATTATTCATTCACTTGAAACGAGGAAAAAATCGCTTGTTCATAAGAATAAGTCGTTGCTGCTCTACTCGCTTATTTTCACCATTATTTTAGTCATCATGGAAGTATTCAGTCTCTTCCAGGAAACGAAGTATACGACGATAGGTTATGTGGTACCAGTGGCACTTGGCACGATGCTGATCAAGCTGCTTATCAATGAGCGGCTAGCGATCTTCTCTGGCCTTGTATTTGCTCTTTGCGGCAGTATGATGTTTAATCAAGGAGTAACCGGCGTCTTTAACTATGTGATCTGTGCTTATTACCTTGTGAACGGGATGGCGGGCATTTTATTTTTGAGAAAGCATAATGCACGTTCAAAAATATTGCAGGCAGGGCTTTGGGTCGCTTTAATGAATGTCCTTGTGGTTCTATCCATTACGCTGATCCAAAACTCCTCACCATCAGGGCTTGAAATCGGTGTGAACCTCATGATGGCGTTTGTGTCAGGGTTTGCATCATCTATTTTGGTCATTGGGTTAATGCCTGTGTTTGAGAGTATGTTCGGCATCCTTTCAACAATGAAGCTGATTGAATTATCAAACCCAAATCATCCGCTGCTCAAAAAGATTTTAACAGAGACACCAGGTACATATCATCATAGTGTCATGGTGGCAAATTTAGCGGATGCTGCATGTGAAGCAGTTGGCGCAAACGGTCTTTTAGCAAGGGTTGGCGCTTATTATCATGACATTGGGAAAACGAAAAGACCGCAATACTTTATCGAAAACCAAATGAACATTGATAATCCGCATGACAAGCTTTCTCCTCAGCTAAGTAAAAATATCATTATTGCCCATACGACAGATGGAGCTGATATGCTGAGAGAAAAGAAGTTTCCTGAAGAGCTTGTCGATATTGCAGAACAGCATCACGGGAAGTCACTGTTAAAGTTCTTTTACTATAAGGCAAAAGAGCGTGATGATCAGGTGACAGAGGAAGAATTCCGTTATCCTGGTCCAAAACCGCAATCAAAAGAAGCGGCAATTATTTCTGTAGCGGACAGCGTTGAAGCGGCAGTACGATCGATGCATAATCCAAATCCAGAGCGAATCGAAAAGCTCGTCAAAGGCATTATTTCAGATAAAATGCAGGATGGGCAATTTAGTGAATGTGATCTGACATTTAAAGAATTAAATATTATTGGTCAAACGATTTGTACAACATTAAAGGGGATTTTTCATTCTCGGATTGAATATCCAGATGCCCCGAAGCAGAAGGTGAAGTAAATGACATTGTTAATCGATTTAATAGATGAAACAGGACAAGTATCAAAAGAGCAGCTTGAAGAAGTGGAAAAGCTTCTTCAGTTCGCTGCAGATGCCCTTGAGGTCAAAGATCAAGCGGAGGTATCAGTGACGATCGTCTCGAATGAAGAGATTCATCAAATCAATAAAGAATACCGCGGGAAAGACGCACCAACGGATGTCATCTCCTTTGCACTTGAGGAAGAAGGAGAAGGGGAAATTGAAATCATTGGTGCTGATGATATTCCGCCTGTACTCGGCGACATCATCATTAGTGTGGACCGTACGAAAGAGCAGGCAGAGGAATATGGACATTCCTTTATGAGAGAGCTTGGATTCCTCACCATTCATGGGTTCCTTCATTTGCTCGGGTTTGATCATATGACAGAAGAAGATGAAAAAGAAATGTTCGCCAAACAGACAAAGATCTTGGATGATTATGGCCTTTCAAGATCTTCGTAAGAAAAGAAGGCCGCTTGCCCGTCTTTTTCGGAGTTTTTATTATGCATTTAGAGGAATATGGCGAACTTTCTTGAATGAACGGAATTTTCGATTTCACACAGTCGCAGCCATCATCGTGGTGATCTGCGGCTTTTGGTTTCACATTGAACCATACGAATGGATGATCGTTTTGCTTTTATGCGGGGGGATGTTTGCGCTTGAACTTGTCAATACAGCCATTGAACATACAGTGGACCTGATGACAGAAGATAAGCACCCTCTTGCAGAGAGAGCGAAGGACGCTGCAGCAGGCGCTGTTTGCGTTTACGCCGCGATTTCGGTTATGATTGGGGTGATCATCTTCTTACCGAAGATCATGCAATAGAACAATATTACTATTTATTAACATTTTTAGAAATGGGCGTGAAAATGTCACGTGAATTATGTAAAATATAAATGTGACAGTGGGTCCATTTCTTCTGAAAGTGGGAACTAGGAATGAACAAACAAGAGTTGATTTCAGAAGCAGTTAAAGCAAGAGATTTTGCATATGTACCCTATTCAAAATTCAAAGTCGGTGCAGCATTATTGTCGAATGATGGAAAAGTGTATGGCGGCTGCAACATTGAAAATGCAGCATATGGCATGTGTAATTGTGCGGAAAGAACAGCACTTTTTAAAGCCTATTCAGAAGGCATCACATCGTTTCAAATGCTAGCGGTAGTGGCTGATACAGACCGGCCTGTTTCGCCGTGCGGCGCATGCAGACAGGTCATTTCAGAGCTGTGTGCACCTGATATGCCAGTGATTCTAACGAACTTAAAAGGACATATATACGAAACAACAGTAAACGAACTATTGCCAGGCGCATTTTCACCGGAGGATTTAAATGACTAACGAAAGCTTCAAATCAGGATTTGTATCAATTATTGGAAGACCAAATGTAGGAAAATCAACCTTTCTTAATCGTGTGATTGGACAAAAGATCGCCATCATGAGTGATAAGCCCCAAACGACACGAAACAAAGTGCAAGGTGTCTTGACAACAAACACGTCACAAACGATCTTTATCGATACACCAGGGATTCATAAACCTAAGCATAAGCTTGGTGACTTTATGATGAGAGTGGCTACAAATACACTGAAGGAAGTCGACCTGATCTTGTTTATGATCAATGCACAGGAAGGCTATGGCAAGGGTGATGAATTCATCATTGAACGACTCAAGCAAACATCTACACCGGTATTCCTAGTCGTCAATAAAATCGACCAAATTCACCCAGATGAGCTGTTCCTTTTAATTGATGAATACCGCACACGTTATCCATTTAAGGAAATTGTGCCAATTTCAGCTCTTGAAGGAAACAACATTGACACGCTTCTTCAGCAGATTGAAAGTTATCTTCCTGAGGGCCCTCAATTTTATCCGGCAGATCAAGTAACAGATCATCCAGAGCGGTTTATTATTTCTGAATTAATTCGTGAAAAAGTGCTGCATTTAACGAGAGAAGAGATCCCGCACAGTATTGCAGTTGCGATCGAATCCATTAAGCCAGATGAAAATGGCAAGATCCATGTTGCGGCGACCATTGTCGTAGAACGTGATTCACAAAAAGGGATCGTCATTGGTAAACGAGGCAGCTTATTAAAAGAAGTGGGACAAAAAGCACGCAGAGATATTGAAGCACTTCTCGGTTCAAAAGTGTATCTGGAGCTTTGGGTAAAGGTTCAGAAGGACTGGCGTAATAAATCCACTCATCTTCGTGACTTCGGATTTAGAGAAGACGAATATTAAAAAATCGCTGCTGTTGTCATAAAATCTGACAATGGTGCGGTTCGATTAGTAAAAATTGTTTATCATGAAATGGAGGTAGCTTGGTCAAGATAAAATTAATATGTTGGATGTAGCGTTGCTGCTTCTAATAAAGAAAGGTGGGGTTTTTATGTTGAATTTTACATGGAACGTATTTTCACAAACAGGAAGCGTTGACACGTATCTGCTTTTCAAAGAGTTAGAAAAGGAGAACCTGGAAAGACCCGATGTACTTGAAGAAGAGATAGCACGATTTGATTTTCCAATCTTATAATTCTTGACCCCCTCCAATGCTCGGAGTGTAGACAAATGCTCATTAAAAGTGAAGGAATCGTCCTTAGAACAACAGATTATGGCGAAACAAACAAAATTGTCACGCTGCTCACTAGAGAACATGGGAAAATTGGCGTGATGGCAAGAGGTGCAAAAAAATCAAACAGCCGCCTGTCAGCCATAAGCCAGCCGTTTTTATACGGAACCTTCCTGATCCAATCATCAACAGGACTTGGAACGCTCCAGCAAGGCGAAATGATTGAAAGTATGCGAACCATTCGGGAGGATTTATTTTTGACCGCATATGCCGCATATATGACAGAGTTACTCGATAAAGGCACAGAAGAAAAAAAGCCAAACCCTTATTTGTTTGAGCTCCTGCTTCAATCTCTGCGTCATCTGAATGAAGGCACAGATGCTGATATTATCTTATTTATCGTAGAGGTCAAAATGTTATCAGTAATGGGAATGAAGCCTGAACTTGATCAATGTGTCCATTGTGGTCAAAAAGAAGGGCAGTTTCATTTCTCTATTAGAGATAACGGCTTCATTTGCCAAAATTGCTTTTCTAAAGATCCGTATAAACTGCCCTTATCCCCAGCAGCTGCAAGGCTGCTCCGTTTATTTCATTATTTTGATTTATCAAGGCTCGGTCAGGTTGATGTGAAACCGCAGACGAAACAAGAAATTCGTCAAGTGCTCGATCACTACTATGAAGAGTATTCAGGCCTTTATTTGAAATCAAAAAAATTCATGAATCAGATGGAATCCATGAAAAAGCTAATGGGCGGGGAAAACAAAAGTTGACATCTCCCATGACTTTTTGTAAGATCATCTAAGATAAAATATGTTGCATTGACAGAAAGAAGTACTTACGCAGAATTCATTAAAAGCGACCTTAGGGCGGTGTGAGCTAAGGATGGAGGCGTAACGAAAGGCATTCTTGAGCAACGTAAAACAAAGCGGCTGGATGCTACGACACCAGCAAATAGGGTGGAACCGCGGGAAAAACTCTCGTCCCTATGTTTGCAAGGAGCCTTGCGAGCATAGAGACGGGAGTTTTTGTGTTCTCTTACGAGGTTCTCATCCCCACCCGCCATATCATAGCGGATGGTGTAGAAAAGATGGAGGTGCGATCATTGAATATTCAAGACATGATTTTGACGCTGCAAAAGCATTGGTCAAATGAAGGCTGCGTATTAATGCAGGCGTATGACACAGAAAAAGGTGCCGGAACGATGAGTCCATACACGTTCCTGCGAAGCATTGGCCCAGAGCCGTGGAAGGTAGCATATGTAGAGCCTTCAAGACGCCCGGCTGATGGCAGATATGGAGAAAACCCAAATAGATTGTATCAGCATCATCAATTTCAAGTGATCATTAAGCCGTCACCTGACAATATTCAAGAACTGTATCTTGAATCATTGAAAGCACTTGGTATTGACCCGCTGAAACATGATATTCGTTTTGTGGAAGACAACTGGGAAAACCCATCTCTTGGCTGTGCAGGACTTGGCTGGGAAGTATGGCTTGATGGGATGGAAATTACACAATTCACGTATTTCCAGCAAGTCGGCGGCTTAGAATGTAAGCCTGTTTCCGTTGAAATCACATACGGTATTGAACGTCTTGCTTCCTACATCCAGGACAAAGAAAATGTCTTCGATCTTGAATGGACAGACGGGTTTACAGTCAGAGATTTATTCTTAATGGCTGAATATGAGCACTCTGTTTATACATTTGAAACATCTAATACTGACATGCTGTTTGAGTTATTTACGACCTATGAGAAGGAAGCGCATAGCCAAATGGACAAAGGGCTTGTTCACCCAGCATACGATTATGTGCTCAAATGCTCTCATACGTTTAATCTGCTCGATGCAAAGGGCGCGATTTCTGTTACCGAGCGAACTGGCTATATCGGAAGAGTGCGCCAGTTAGCCAGAAAAGTAGCCAAAACATATTATGAAGAACGAGAAAAATTGGGATTCCCTATGCTAAAAGAGGAGGCGGCTTCTCATGAATAAACAAGATGTATTACTCGAAATTGGCTTAGAAGAGATGCCGGCTCGTTTCATGCCGGAAAGCACAAAGCAGCTAGGTGAGAAAGTAAAAGCATGGTTTGAAACGCAAAATATTTCATTTGAAGATGTTGCTTTATTCAACTCACCAAGACGTCTTGCTGTACTCGTGAAAGGTGTCGCAGAAAAACAAGAAGACATCAAAGAAGAAGCAAAAGGCCCAGCTAAAAAGATTGCGAAAGATGCTGAAGGCAATTGGACAAAAGCAGCAGAAGGCTTTGCCCGCGGACAAGGTGCCTCAACAGCTGATCTCTATTTTAAAGAGATCAAAGGAGTGGACTACGTTCATGTCCAAAAGTTTCAAGAAGGAAAGCAAGTCAAAGACCTTCTGCCAGCGTTAGGTGAGATCGCCGCCTCATTAAGTTTTCCAAAGAACATGAGATGGGGAAGTAAAGATTTACGCTATATCCGTCCGATTAAATGGATTGTTTGTTTATTTGGAGAGGAGATTGTACCTGTTGAAATTGCTGGGGTGAAAAGCGGCCGTGAGACAAGAGGACACCGTTTCCTTGGTAGGGCAGCCACCATCGACTCGCCTGCTTCTTATGAGCAAACATTGCGCGATCAATTTGTCATTGCAGATTCAGATAAAAGAAAACAATCCATTACTAAGCAGCTAAATGCCCTATCTTCAGAAAAAGGCTGGGTCATTCCTGTTGATCCTGAGCTTCTAGAAGAAGTCAACGATCTTGTAGAATATCCAACGGTGCTTTCTGGTTCCTTTGAAGAAGAATTCCTTGCATTGCCGGAAGAAGTATTAGTGACCACAATGAAAGAGCATCAGCGCTACTTCCCTGTGAAAAATGAGCAAGGGGAATTATTGCCGCACTTTATTACGGTCAGAAATGGAAACAGTGAGGCGCTTGAAAATGTCGCAAGAGGGAACGAAAAAGTACTTCGTGCACGTTTATCAGATGCTGCATTCTTCTATAAAGAAGACGAAAAACTAGTCATTGATGACAATATTAAGAAGCTTGATAAAGTTGTATTCCATGAGAAACTTGGCACAATTGGCGACAAGCTAAAGAGAGTGGCAGACATTGCGACCCGTCTAGCAGCGCATGTCGGTGCAGATGACGAAACGACAAAACGAGTGGCAAGAGCAGCAAGTATTTCGAAGTTTGATCTTGTGACTCAAATGGTCTATGAATTCCCAGAATTACAAGGAATCATGGGCGAGAAATATGCAAAAGCACTTGGCGAACATGAAGAAGTGGCAAAGAGTATCAACGAGCACTATATGCCGCGCTTTGCCGGTGATGAGGCGCCCTCCACTTTGATTGGTGCGATTGTGGCAGTAGCAGATAAGCTGGATTCTATTTGTTCCTTCTTCTCAATTGATGTCATTCCAACAGGCTCTCAAGACCCTTATGGACTGAGAAGACAAGCGAGCGGTATCGTTCAAATCCTGCTCGATCGTCATTGGAATATTTCATTTAAAGAGCTTTTGGCACTTGCTCAAGTAGAAGCAGAACATGAAGCTGCTCTGATTGAATTTTTGACACACCGTTTAAAATATGTCCTCCAAGCAGAGCATATCCGTCATGATGTTGTCGATGCAGTGCTGGATGTTGAAAATATTGAACCTTATGCAGTCGTGAAAAAAGCAGCTGTTCTTGAAGAGAGCGTGAAACAAGAAAGCTTCAAAGAAACGGCAGAAGCATTAGGACGCGTCATTTCAATCAGTAAAAAAGGGGAAGATGCAGAGATTCAGCCTGAGCTGTTTGAAAATGAGCATGAGCAAAAGCTATATGAGGCGTATCAACAAGTAGAGACAGCTGTCAAGGAACATGTAGCAGCAGGGCAATACAGCGCAGCACTTGAGGCGCTAGATACGTTAAAAACACCGATTGTTCATTATTTCGATCACACAATGGTACATGCGGATGATGAAAAGCTGAAGCGAAATCGTTTGGCGCAAATGGTCAAACTAGCCAAAGTCATTCAATCATTTGCGAATATGAACAATTTAATTGTAAAATAAATACCTAAGAACGGTTGCCTTTTTCGAAGGGCAATCGTTTTTTACTCATTTAATTCACGGTTTTTGAGTGGATTTTTGTTTCATTCGGACAAAGATGCGCTATAATATGATGAGTTATGAAAATGATATACATAAAGTAAAGATTCGCTCTCTCTATTTAAAGGTGGTGAGTACAATCGAGTTAAATAAACGGCAAGAGCAGATTTTACAGATTGTCAAAGAGAATGGTCCGATCACTGGAGAGCATATCGCCGATCGGCTGAACTTAACTAGGGCGACCCTCAGACCGGATTTAGCCATATTAACGATGTCAGGCTTTTTAGAAGCAAGACCAAGGGTCGGCTACTTTTTCACAGGAAAAACAGGCACGCAGCTTCTAGCAGATAAGCTGAAAAAACTTCAAGTAAAAGATTTTCAATCCATTCCAGTGGTGATACATGAGAATGTTTCAGTTTATGATGCGATTTGTACGATGTTTTTAGAGGATGTGGGCACATTATTCGTTGTGGATGATCACTCTATTTTAACAGGCGTGTTGTCAAGGAAAGACCTCCTTCGCGCAAGTATTGGAAAACAGGAGCTTCCATCTATCCCTGTCCATATTATTATGACAAGAATGCCGAACATCACCGTTTGCCGCAAGGAAGATTTTATTATGGATGTGGCGAAGCACTTGATTGAAAAGCAGATAGATGCACTTCCTGTTATAAAAGATACGGATAAAGGCTTTGAAGTGGTCGGCAGAATTACGAAAACAAACATGACGAAAATACTTGTTAGCTTATCGGAGAATGAAATAATCTAATTACAGAAGACTGCGAGGGGATGTTATGAGTAATCGCGTAATTTTTGTGGTATCAGATTCAGTAGGAGAAACGGCAGAGCTCGTGGTCAAAGCGGCACTTAGCCAATTTGATGGCGGTTCATCAGACCATTCAAATATTAGAAGAATTCCGTATGTAGAGGATGTCGGTACGATTAAAGAAGTCATTTCACTGGCGAAAGCAGATAACGGAATCGTCTGCTTTACTCTTGTTGTGCCAGAAATGCGCCAATTCTTAATTGAAGAGGCAGAAGCAAACGGAGTCGTTTATTATGACATCATCGGACCACTCATCGATAAAATGGAGACTGCTTATGGAAATGAAGCGAAACATGAGCCGGGGCGTGTACGTCAATTAGATGAGGACTATTTTAAAAAGGTTGAAGCCATTGAGTTCGCAGTGAAGTATGATGACGGCAGAGACCCAAGAGGCATTCTAAAGGCTGATATTGTGCTCATCGGTGTATCACGCACATCTAAGACACCATTATCTCAATACTTGGCGCATAAACGGCTGAAGGTAGCGAACGTTCCAATTGTTCCTGAAGTAGATCCGCCAGAGGAGTTATTTTCAGTTGATCCAAAAAAATGCATCGGTCTAAAAATCAGTCCAGACAAACTAAATCATATTCGTAAAGAGCGTTTGAAATCTCTAGGTTTAAATGATCGCGCAATTTATGCGAACATTGAGCGGATTAAAGAAGAACTAGAGTATTTTGAAAAAGTGGTGGACCGCATTAACTGTCAAGTCGTTGATGTATCGAATAAAGCAGTTGAGGAAACGGCAAATGTCATTCATCAAATGCTGACCAAAAGAGGTTCCGAATAAACTCAGGATGCTCCTCCTGGGTTTTTCCTATGGTGGGAAACGGGTAAACAAAAACAATGGCATATTTGCTGCATTTGTATTATAATAAAAAATTGTGATAAAATGATTGATTTTAGGTTTAAGTTAAGTCAAGAACGAATAAACTAATATTGGCAGAAGTCAAGTGATTCTGAACATAACTTTTCGACAAAATGAGTTTTACTGTTGTTTGCTATATGGGGGGAAAGTATGGTCTTTTTGCTTCTCTAAAGCAGGAATAAGGTGGAGGGATGGAGAATTAGTCACCTGAATGAACATAAACAAGAGAGGGCGATTTATGTCGATGCAGATGCTTGTCCTGTAAAAGACGAAATCCTTTCTGTCGCATCTCAATTTCAAGTACCTGTGATGTTCATTGCTTCATATGAGCATTTTCAAACCAAAAGATCTCCACTTGAAGATTGGCGGTTTGTAGATACACATAAGGAAGCAGCGGATTTAGTCATTGCGAACTCAGCTGCCGCGCATGATATTGTCGTCACCCAAGACATTGGTCTTGCCTCCTTACTGCTTCCAAGACAGGTCATTGTACTGTCTGAAAGAGGACGGATGTACACAAACGAAACAATTGATTTTGATTTGGAACGCAGACATGTTTCCAGTAAACAGCGAAGAAAAGGTGTATATGGAAAAGGTCCCAAAAAGCTTTTAGAAGAGGATAAAAAGCGATTTATTGCGCAGCTACAAAAAATCCTGTCGAATCATGAAGGATTTTTGAATTAAAAGGCGAATAATGTACGACGGAGTGTTATAGGATGAGCAAACGTATACCAGATGAACTTTTGGAGCAAATCCAAAAAAACGCAGACATTGTCGAAGTGATTGGAGAATACGTACAGCTTAGAAAGCAAGGTCGAAATTACTTCGGTCTTTGTCCATTCCATGGTGAAAATACTCCTTCATTCTCTGTTTCAGCAGATAAGCAAATCTTCCATTGTTTTGGCTGTGGTGCAGGAGGTAATGTATTTTCGTTCCTCAGACAAATGGAAGGCTACTCATTTATTGAAGCCGTTTCACATGTTGCTGATAAGTACCATATTGATTTGCCTGATCATGTAGCAAATGCTCAGGTCAGCTCCTCACAGCAAGAGGACACTGCAGATCATAAAATGATTGAAGCGCATGAGCTTCTTAAGAAATTTTACCACCATTTGCTGGTAAATACAAAGGAAGGTCAAAACGCACTCGATTATTTACGGGCGAGAGGCTTTACGGATGAAACAATTGCCAAGTTTGAGATCGGATATGCTCTTGACTCTTGGGATTTCGTGACCAAGTTTTTAGAAAAACGAGGGTTTGATCCTGTGATGATGGAGAAGGCTGGTCTTTTGATTCAACGTGAAAACGGAACAGGCTTTTTTGACCGCTTTAGGGATCGTGTGATGTTTCCCATTCATGATCATCATGGGACAGTTGTCGCTTTTTCCGGAAGATCGCTTGGTGATCAGCAGCCTAAGTATATGAATAGTCCTGAAACGCCACTTTTTCATAAAAGTAAGCTGCTTTATCACTTTCATGACGCGCGTATGCATATACGAAAACGCGAACGGGCGGTTCTTTTCGAAGGATTTGCTGACGTCATTTCAGCTGTCACATCAGGTGTCGGCGAAAGTGTTGCAACAATGGGTACGTCTCTAACAGAAGAGCACGTAAAACTTCTCAGACGTAACGTAGAAGAGATCATTCTTTGCTATGACTCTGACACGGCCGGTTATGAAGCCACCATGAAAGCATCAGATTTGCTTGGAAAAAGAGGATGTAAAGTTCGCGTTGCCATGATACCAGATGGACTTGATCCAGATGATTACATTCGTAAATATGGCGGCGAGAAATTTAGGAATGACATCATAGATGCAAGTGTGACATTAATGACTTTTAAGATGAACTTTTTCCGTAGGGGAAAGAATTTATCTGACGAAGGAGACCGGCTTACTTATATGAAGCAGGTACTCCGAGAAATTAGCCGGTTAAACGGTTCCTTGGAACAAGAGATTTACATGAAACAGCTTGCTGGAGAGTTCTCGATCTCACTTGATTCATTAAAAGAACAACTGGAGCTGTTTGAAAAACAGCAGCGGCAAGAAGCCAAAAGCACACAGGAAGAAAGCGGGCTTGAAAAACGGCGTGCACATCTGTCAACACAGGTAAGAAGAAAGCGTCTGCGGCCAGCATATGAAAATGCAGAGCGAATGCTGCTTGCTCATATGTTAAAAAGTGATGACGTGATCCGAAAAGTACTTGACAGAGTAGGGATTGAATTTAATATAGATTCTCACAGGGCGCTGGCCACGTACATTTATGCTTTGTATGAAGAAGGCAAAGAACCAACGCCGCAGCATCTGATGAACCGTATAGAAGATGATGTCATCAATCAGCTTCTGACGGATATATTCATGATTCAAGTTGGAGACGAACTAAGTGAAGCTGAATTAAGTGATTATGTAAAAAAAGTGTTGAATCATCGGAATTTGTCAATGATAAAGGAAAAAGAACTAGAACGTGCAGAAGCGGAGAGGCAAAAAGATTTCTTCAAAGCGGCAACACTTGCAAAAGAAATTATTCAGTTGAACCGTTCGCTGAAGTAATACGTCTAATATTTATGACAAGACTTACGGCTGGCAATGAATCCTTTACGGGAGGAGCATAAGACCGCAAGCATCTTGCTTTCATCATTATTTATTTTATTCCTATTTGCTCATCTGTTTGATAAAGAGAGAAAAGCAGAGCGAAAGCAAATCGCAAGTTACTTTAGAATTCGTTGCAAGCTTTGGAAGGAGGGATCCATAATGGCTGATAAACAAGCCCACGAAACCGAAACTGAATTAACCTTTGAACAGGTGAGAGATAAGCTCACTGAAACGGGTAAAAAACGGGGCGTTTTAACATACGAAGAAATTGCAGAGCGTATGTCTAGCTTTGAAATTGAATCAGACCAAATGGATGAATACTATGAATACTTAGGCGAACAGGGTGTAGAGCTCATCAGTGAAAACGAAGAGACAGAAGACCCAAATGTTCAGCAGCTGGCTAAAGCAGAAGAGGAATTTGACCTGAATGATTTAAGCGTACCACCAGGTGTCAAAATTAATGATCCTGTTCGTATGTACTTAAAAGAAATCGGACGCGTCAATTTGTTATCTGCTAAAGAAGAAATTACGTATGCTCAAAAGATCGAAGAAGGCGATGAGGAATCAAAAAGAAGATTAGCGGAAGCAAACCTTCGTCTCGTTGTCAGCATCGCGAAACGCTACGTCGGTCGTGGTATGCTGTTCCTTGACTTGATTCAAGAAGGAAACATGGGTCTTATGAAGGCAGTTGAGAAGTTTGATTACCGCAAAGGATACAAATTCTCAACATATGCAACCTGGTGGATTAGACAGGCGATCACGCGTGCGATTGCCGATCAGGCCAGAACAATCAGGATCCCGGTTCATATGGTGGAAACCATTAATAAATTGATCCGTGTTCAAAGACAGCTTCTGCAAGACCTAGGCAGAGAACCAACGCCAGAGGAAATTGCTGAAGACATGGATTTAACTCCAGAAAAGGTAAGAGAAATTCTTAAAATTGCGCAAGAGCCTGTATCTTTAGAAACACCTATTGGTGAAGAAGATGACTCGCATCTTGGTGATTTTATTGAAGACCAAGAGGCGACATCTCCATCTGACCATGCTGCATACGAATTGTTAAAAGAGCAGCTTGAAGATGTATTAGACACGCTAACGGACCGTGAAGAAAATGTACTGAGACTACGCTTCGGACTAGATGACGGAAGAACACGTACGTTAGAAGAGGTTGGAAAGGTGTTCGGCGTCACAAGAGAGCGTATCCGCCAAATTGAAGCGAAAGCTCTGCGTAAATTAAGACACCCAAGCAGAAGTAAACGATTAAAAGACTTCTTAGAGTAGAAACTGGACGGATCTTGAAAGAGATCCGTTCTTTCTTCATCAAAAATGAAAACGCTTTTTTCAATCTGATTATATTTTACTGAATAACAAATGAATTTGCAACGTTCTTAGAGAAAAGATGTATAAAAAATACATCAAAATGTGCTGAAGGCTTCATTTCTCATCTTGTATCATTTTTGTCTAATCTGTGAACTTGACCAAAGTTTTGTATCATAATTCGTTTACTTTTTGTAAAATTAAAGTAGAATTAGAATTGTTTGCATAGTCTCAAAGGGGTTTTCACAAAGGGGAGGATGAAAGAAATGAAACGGAATCCACTTATACCATTCTTATTGATTGCCATTTTAGGTATTGGACTCACTTTTTTCTTATCAATGAAGGGGTTGAAAGATGAAGACAAAATCGCCTCTGGAGGCGAGGAGCAAAAACAAGAAGAGACAGCGAATGCGACGCCGGAAGAATTGTATAAGCAAAACTGTTTGAGCTGTCACGGGGAAAACTATGAAGGCGGCGCAGGTCCTGCATTAAAAGGCGTTGGAGACAAGCTTGAAGTGGCAGACATCAAGAAGAAAATTCAAGAAGGCGGCAACGGGATGCCAGGCGGGCTGATCCCGAATGAAAAGCTCGATGAAATGTCGGAATGGGTATCCAAAATTAAATAATGTTACGCAAAAAGCTCTTTTTCATCAGAAGAGCTTTTTTCATTTGAAAACGACTTTTAAAAAGTCCATAATTTATATAAGATAGACAAGTATGAACATTAAAGAAAAGTAGTGATACGTATGAATGAAATGAATTTATCAAAACGATTAAAAAGAGTCGCAGACTTTTTACCACATGAGGCCGTCTTTGCTGATATCGGCTCAGATCATGCCTATTTGCCATGCTATGCGATCCTGCATCAAAAAGCAGTAAAAGCCATTGCTGGTGAAATTACAGAGGGACCGCTTCAATCGGCGAAGCAGCAAGTACATAGACTTGAATTAGATGACCAGATCTCGGTCAGAAAAGGTAATGGCCTTGAAGTTATTGAAAAGGGCGAAGTGAATGCTATCACGATTGCAGGTATGGGCGGAGCACTCATCGCAAGCATTTTAAATGATGGCAAGCATAAGCTCGCAGGCCATGAGAGGCTCATTCTTCAGCCAAATATCCATGCTCACCACATTCGTTTATGGCTCTATCAAGAGGGGTATGAATTGATGGATGAAGTCATTTTAGAAGAGGATGGCAAAATATACGAAATCATGATCGCAGAAAAAGGCGACAAAGATAAAGCCTATGAAGGGATGTCGATTGAAACAGGCATGCTAGTTGGTCCGTTTCTTGCGAAAGAGCAAAACGACGTCTTCCGGCGCAAGTGGATGCAAGAGCTTCAGCATATGGAGAAAATAGAAAGTCAAATTCAGCAGGCAGCGCGGGCAGAAGAGAATGAGGAGCGCCTTGAAGAGCTGCATGTAAAAATAAAGATTCTAAAGGAGGTTTTGACTGTTGGCTAAAACAGTAAACGGACATGAAATCATCCAATTATTTGAACAATTTTCACCAAAGGCATATGCCGTAGAAGGTGACAAAATCGGTCTCCAGATTGGGACGTTAAATAAAAAGGTAAACAATGTCATGATCACCTTGGATGTATTAGAGAATGTGGTAGATGAGGCGATCGAAAGAAATGTGGATCTCATTATTGCTCACCATCCACCGATCTTCCGTCCGTTAAAACATGTAGCGACAGATCAGCCAGCTGGACGGATCATTGAGAAATGCATCAAACATGATATTGCGGTATATGTGGCACATACGAATTTAGATGTGGCTGATGGAGGAGTCAATGACTTGCTTGCGGAGGCTTTAGAGCTTGAAGAAACAAGTGTGTTAGTCCCGACATATGAAGATCAAATCAAACAGCTTGCCCTGTATGTTCCGCAGGAATTTGAAGAAGCCATCCGTACAGCTTTAGGAAATGCGGGCGCAGGCCATATTGGCAACTACAGCCATTGCGCGTTTTCAAATGAGGGGACAGGCAGCTTTTTGCCATCAGAAGATGCGGATCCGTTCATTGGTGAGAGCGGTCAATTGGAATTTGTCAAAGAAGTGCGGATTGAAACCATTTTCCCGGCAAGTATAGAAAAACAAGTGATTCGTGAAATGATCAAAGCACACCCTTATGAAGAAGTCGCTTATAGTGTACACACGACAGATCTTCCTCCGATTCAAAAAGGCCTTGGCCGTATAGGGGAGCTAAGAGAGCCTATGACCCTTGGAGATTTTACACGATTTGTGAAGACAAAGCTGGATGTAAATGGTGCTCGCTTTGTAGGTGATCAGGACGCTGTTGTGAAAAAAGTGGCTGTGCTTGGCGGAGACGGAAATAAATACATTCATCAAGCGAAAAGAATGGGTGCTGATGTGTATGTGACAGGGGATCTTTATTTCCATGTCGCCCATGATGCCATGATGCTCGGGCTGAACGTAGTGGACCCAGGGCATTATGCAGAAAAGATTATGAAAGAGGGCGTAAAGGCGAAGCTTCAATCGCTATGTTCAGATAAAAAGTATGATGTACAGCTCTTTGTTTCTGAATCGAACACAAACCCATTTCAATTTATGTAAACAAAAAAACGTCAGAGCTGCTATGCTCTGACGTTTTCTTTATTTCTTTGTTTTCACGCGCGGTAGTATTTTCGAAAGAGGAACCGACCGTTCAATCTTCCAAGTTGCTTCATCATCCGGCTCGTAGTTTTCTAAGAAACGTATGACTTCCTTTGTAATAGGTGTTGGTGTTGAAGCACCAGCCGTAACGGCAACGGTATTTACGCCTTGCAGCCACTCCAGCTTGAGCTCACTTAGGTCACCAATACGGTAAGCCTGCGTTCCAGCAATCTCCATGGACACTTGTGCCAGACGGTTGGAGTTATTACTTTTTGGATCGCCGACAACAATGGTAAGATCAGCTTGGCCAGCTTGCTCGGAAACAGCTTCCTGACGTACCTGTGTCGCAAGACAAATTTCTTGATGGTACTCGACGTGAGGGTATTTCTCTTTAATCAGCTCCATTAGATCGTGAACATCCCACTGAGACATCGTCGTCTGATTGGTGATGAGCAGTTTATCTGATGTTAAATCGAGCGCCTCAATGTCGGCTTCTGTTTCGACAAGATGCACCTTGTCAGGAGCTACTCCGACAGCTCCCTCTGGCTCAGGATGACCCTTTTTCCCAATATAAATAATGTCATATCCATCGGCTGTTTTCTCTGAAATGAGTTCATGTGTTTTCGTTACATCGGGACAGGTTGCATCAATGGTGATAAGGCCTTTTTCTTCTGCAATTTGACGAACCTCAGGTGAAACGCCGTGAGCGGTGAAAATGACTGTTCCGCTTTCAACCTGCTTTAAAATGTCCATGCGGTTTGGTCCGTCCAGTGTGTAGATCCCATCTTCTTCGAAGGCATCTGTCACGTGCTTGTTGTGCACAATCATACCTAATATATAAATTGGGCGTGGCAAGTTTTTATCAAGTGCGGCATTTTTAGCAATGACCATTGCATCCACAACGCCATAGCAATAGCCACGCGGCGAAATTTTAATTACATTCATTTATTCGTCCTCCTGTAGGGAAGTGCTGCTAGAGAAGAACAATATAAAAAGCCGTAAAAAACGGCTTTTTATCATTCTCTAGCTTCCATTATAGCCAAAGTAAGCGCATATATCAAAGATTGTTATACGCAGTGAACACTTCGCCGTTAAAAGATCACTAGACATATAGTTTTGGAACAGAGCTGCCAGGTCTTTTTTTCGGTTTTGCTTCAGGAGCAGGTGATGTGTGAGGAGCTGCTTTTTTGACGAGGATGTCCTCTGGTTCTTTGTTTTCTTCTATTTCATCATCTCGTGCTGCTTCTTCTTGCGGCACTTCTGTTTCCTTGCCGATCTCTTTAGGATCTTCATCTGCGCTTGTTTCATCATCATCCGCACTGCCGAGCTGGCTGTACAGCTTAATCATGGCAGGCAGATTTCTTACTAAAGGACCGTATTGCTGAATCATTGGTGTAAATTGCTGCGCCATACCGAGCACTTTTTGTACATTTCCTAACATGCTTGAGAGGGTCGCAGGATTTGTGAAGCTCTGGATTCCTTGTAATCCCGCACCACCTCCAGAGATCCCTGCTCCCCCTGCGCCAGGAAGAAATTTAGCGAGCATGCCTTTCATTCCTGCTCCGCCGCCTAGTGCGCGGCTCTCGCCTCCTGGAATTCCGTCCATCCCGCGTATACCGCCTCCCTGTACAGACGGGGAGCGAGGCATCATTTGCTGAAATTGATTGCCTTGCCCTTGAAAAGGCTGTTCGATAGGAGGCTGCTGCCCTCTTTGAAAAATCCCGGGTTGTCCGCCATTTCCAAGATGCCGGCGTGAGGGACGGTGCGGCTGAAAATCGCCCATAGGCCTTTGCCCTAACATACTTGTACCTCCCTTACTGCATTCTCTTTCTCTTCATAGGTTATGCAAGGAAGCATCAATTGGTTTCCTGTAAGAAAAGCGGACATGGTTTTTTTGCTGAAAATCAGCTATAATGAGGAGATGAGCAAAAAGGCATTGCCTTAAGGAGTGAAAACATGAACGAAACAAAATTTACGACATATGAATTAAAGCCTTTTATTATAGATGCTATTCATGAACTGGGCTTTTATGAGCCAACTGATATTCAAAAAAGAATCATCCCTGCTGTGTTAAAAGGAGAAAGCGTGATTGGTCAATCACAAACAGGAACAGGAAAAACTCACGCGTACTTATTGCCGCTTATTCATTCAATTGATCCAAGCAAAGAGCAAGTACAAGTTGTGATTACTGCACCTACAAGAGAATTAGCCAATCAAATTTTCAAAGAAGCCCAAACGATTTTAAAGAATGCCTCTCCAGAAGAAGAGATGAAAGCAAAGCTTTACATTGGCGGAACGGACAAGCAGAAATCCATTCAAAAGCTAAAAAACCAGCCGCATTTGGTTGTCGGTACACCTGGACGTATTGCTGACCTCATTCATGAGCAGGCGCTGAACGTTTACAAAGCGACATCTCTTGTCATTGATGAAGCGGATTTAATGCTGGATATGGGATTTTTAGAAGATGTGGACCGTATTGGTTCACAAATGCCAGAACAGCTGCAAATGCTTGTGTTCTCAGCAACTATTCCAGAAAAATTAAAGCCGTTCCTGAAAAAATATATGGACAATCCAAAATATGCCCATGTTGAACCAAAACGAATTACAGCTGAAAACATTCAGCATATTTTAGTCCCATCTAAACAGCGTGACAAGCTAAAACTGCTTCATGAAATGGTGACGAATGTACAGCCTTATTTAGGCATCATTTTTGCCAATACAAAAACAACCGTTGATGAAATCGCATCATTCCTACAAGAAAAAGGAATGAAAGTTGGAGTGCTTCATGGCGGATTAACGCCGCGCGAACGTAAAAAAGTGATGAAACAAATTGATGATTTAGAGTTCACTTATATTGTGGCATCTGATCTTGCAGCCCGCGGAATTGATATTAAAGGCGTCAGCCACGTGATCAACTATGAACTTCCATCTGATCTTGATTTTTATGTTCACCGTGTTGGTAGAACAGCTCGAGCTGGTTCATCTGGAATTGCAATGACTATTTATGAGCTTGCTGATGAGGATGCACTCATTCAAATCGAGAAAATGGGCGTTGTGTTTGAAAACAAAACCATTGTTCATGGCGAATGGCGAGATGCAGATGACCGCTTGAAGCGGCAAAGACGTAAAAAAGCACCTAATGAAATTGAAGAAAAAGCAAAGCGTCTTGTGAGAAAACCGAAAGCCGTCAAACCTGGATATAAAAAGAAAATGACACGTGAGATGGACAAAATCAAGAGACAGGAACGTAGAAAGTCAAAGCGTAATGGAAAGTAGGGGGAAACATTGTTGAAGATTGGTTCACATGTATCCATGAGCGGAAAACATATGCTTCTTGCAGCGAGTCAAGAAGCAGCCTCTTATGGTTCGAATACGTTTATGATTTATACAGGTGCACCGCAAAATACGCGCCGCAAAAAAATTGAAGACCTCAATATTGAAGCTGGACAAGCGCATATGAAAGAGCATGGTATGACAGATATCGTCGTACATGCACCGTATATTATTAATATTGGGAACACCGTAAATCCAGCGACATTTGAGCTTGGCGTGGACTTCCTTCGCTCTGAGATTGAACGTACAGAAGCGCTAGGTGCAGGGCAGATTGTTCTCCACCCAGGTGCACATGTCGGAGCAGGATCAGAAGCAGGAATCCAAAAAATCATTGAAGGTTTAAACGAAGTCATCGTAAAAGGGCAAGAGGTTCAAATTGCACTTGAAACAATGGCAGGCAAAGGATCAGAGTGCGGAAGAAGCTTTGAAGAGCTTGCCCAAATTATCGACGGAGTGACACATAACGAAGCACTTTCAGTCTGCTTTGATACATGTCACACACACGATGCTGGTTATCCGATTGTAACTGACTTTGATGGGGTGTTAGAAGAATTTGATCGAATCGTCGGTATTGACCGAATCAAGGTTCTTCATATTAATGACAGTAAAAACGTACAAGGCGCAAGAAAAGACCGACATGAAAATATCGGCTTTGGTGAAATTGGCTTCGATGCACTGAACTATATTGTGCATCACCCGCAGCTTCAAGATGTGCCCAAAATCTTAGAAACGCCTTATGTAGGTGAAGATAAAAAGAACAAAAAACCACCTTACAAATTCGAAATTGCGATGCTGAAAGAAAAGCAATTTGACGAAGGCTTACTAGATAAAATTAAGGGTCAGTAAAAAAGCATACAACATCATGAGGTGCCGCTAAATGCGGCCCTTTTTTGCTTAACTTGTAAACTGATTAAACAGATCATTGACAGTCTGAGCTGTCTGTTTAGAAGTAATCGCTTCCACTTGCTTAAGAAGCCGGTTACGCTCTGCATCATTAAAAATATTGACGTTTTTCCCATTCATGAGTTTGGCCACCTCGACAGCTTGGTTTGACGTTAAACTGACACCATACTGTTTCGCATACCTTAACAGATCATTTGCTGTGATCTGATTGAGCCGCTGCAGGACAATTTTTTGAATTAAAATCAATTCCATTCCTCCCCTCTGTAACAATGTATGGGCGAAAACGGAAAATGTGCAAAAAATTTTATTTTATCCTGTGAAATGATAAAATAGTAAAGTGAATAAAATGTTCATTGAAAATTTAACATGTGTAGAAGGGAGAACGTATGGCAAATAGTAAACAGCATAGAAAGGAATCAGTGCCTCATTTTATTTTGAGAATTTTCCTGATTCTAGTAGGAGCTGCATGCGCAGCAGTCAGCATTGAATTATTTTTAGTGCCAAACAATATTATTGATGGAGGCATCATCGGTATTTCGCTTATTTTGGATTATCTCTTTACAGATAACCCATTCATCAATTTTGCGACGATTGTTGTCATTTTAAATATTCCATTTATGATATCAGGATACAAACATATTGGGAAAACCTTTCTGGTTTCCACAATGATTGGGATTGTCAGCTTAGCCGTGATTGAATCTTCACTCCATCATGTAGAGGCATTTACAAATCAGCCGATCTTAGCTACTGTATTTGGCGGGCTATTACTTGGTTTTGGTGTTGGACTTGTCATCCGTAATGGAGGCTCAATGGATGGAACAGAGATCTTAGGAATTCTTCTGACGAAAAAAATTCCTTTCTCCGTCGGTGAGTTTGTCATGATCGTCAATGTGTTCATTTTTATTTGGGCAGGCTTTGTCTTCGGACCAGAGCAGGCTATGTATTCTGTCATGACATATTATTTGGCAATGAAAACAATTGATGCTGTCATTCAAGGGCTTGATGAAACAAAAGCTGTCATTATCGTGTCAGATTATTATGATGAAATTTCAGATGCGATTCTTCATCGACTTGGCAGGGGAACGACAAAGCTGAGAGGGAAAGGCGGCTATACAGATGAAGAAAAGGATGTCATCTACGCCGTTGTCACAAGACTTGAAATTACAAAGCTAAAATCCATTGTATTTGAAATTGATGGTCAAGCATTTATTACGATTATGGATACGCATGAAACAAAAGGCGGTAAGTTCAAAACAGCCATTCATTAGCTTTTATTTTACTTTTTAATCTTTCTTTTATATAATGAAATGTATGTATGGACAGAGAAAATGGCAAAAGCCATTTTCTTTTTGTTGTATAAATCGTAATCATTCTTTTTATATTGATTAAAGGTGGAAAGATTCATGGCAAAGCCAATTATTGAAATGAAGGACATTTCGTACTCGTATGGACAGCGAAATGTCATTGATCACATTCATTTAACAGTAGAGGAAGGGAACTTTCTAGCACTTGTTGGACCGAATGGATCTGGTAAAACAACCTTATTAAAATGCCTGCTTGGGCTCATTAAACCACAGCAAGGTGAATTAAAGCTATTTGGCACGCCTGCGTCAAAATTTAGAGACTGGGATCAAATTGGATTTGTTTCTCAAAAGGCGAATAGTTTTAATACGGGTTTCCCTGCTTCTGTTTACGAGGTCGTTGCAAGTGGATTGACGGCGAAAATTGGTTTATTCAAACGAATGAGCAAGCAGGACAAATGGCAAGTTGAGGATGCCATTCGCTCAGTTGGCATACAAGATTTAAAGCACCAAAACATCGGTGAACTTTCAGGCGGTCAGCAGCAACGTGCTTTTATTGCCCGTGCGCTCGTCAGTCAGCCAAAGCTGCTCATTTTAGATGAACCGACGGTTGGTGTAGACCAGCGGACAGTAGAAGGCTTTTATCAGCTGCTCGAAACATTGAACAAAGAAAAAGGAATGTCTTTAATTCTCGTTACACACGACGTTGGCACCGTTTCTGATAAAGTCACCCATGTGGCTTGCTTAAATCAGGCACTTCATTTCCACGGGGATGCAGAAACGTTTGATTCAATGGATGATCAAGCGTTATCTCAATTTTACGGACATGACATTCAAGTGATTCATCACGACCATCACCATCATGGGGGACATGAATAATGCTATTTCCATTTTTTCATTATGAATTTTTACAAAATGCGTTTATCGCAGGGATGCTGATCGGCTTTATTGCGCCCTTACTTGGTGTATTTATCGTCGTGAGAAGGCTCTCGCTGATTGCAGATGCCCTCAGTCACGTATCACTTGCCGGTATTGCAGCAAGCTTATTCCTTGATAAAAAGTATGGCCTCTTGACAGGGGTGAGCCCGCTGTACTTAGGGATGGCGTTTTCTGTTGCCGGTTCATTGTTTATTGAACGTCTGCGCTCCGTGTATAAGCATTATCAGGAGCTTGCGATTCCTATTATTTTATCAGGTGGTATCGGGATTTCCGTCATCTTCATTTCACTAGCGAATGGCTTTAATACCGATTTGTTTAGTTATTTGTTCGGAAGTGTCAGTGCGGTTTCGAGATTAGATCTTTGGATTATTGTTGGGATTTCACTCGTTGTTGTGTTAGTTGTCGTGCTTTTATATAAAGAATTGTTTTTACTTTCTTTTGATGAAGAGCATGCAAAGGCTTCTGGTATTTCAGCGAAATGGATTCATTTTATTTTTATCTTAGTCGTCGCACTCGTCATTGCGGCATCAATGCGTATCGTAGGCACACTGCTTGTCTCCGCGCTTATGACGCTTCCTGTTGCGGCAAGTATCCGTATTGCCAAAGGATTCAAACAGGCGATCTTCCTTTCGATCTTGTTCGGTGAATTGTCTGTATTGGCCGGATTAATCTTAAGCTATTATCTAGATTTAGCGCCAGGCGGAACCATTGTGATGCTGTCCATTTTGATTTTAATCGGATGTATTAGTATTGGAAAATTCAGAAGGGGGAATCATCATGAACGTACAAGAAGCGCTTGATTTATTAAAGGAAAAAGGCTACAAATATACAAGCAAACGTGAAGATATGCTTCAATTGTTTTCTGATTCTGATAAATATTTGACCGCTAAAAATGTGCTGACGGCACTAAGTGAAGACTACCCAGGTCTTAGCTTTGATACGATATATCGAAACTTATCGCTATATGAAGACTTAGGTATATTAGAAACAACGGAATTGTCAGGGGAGAAGCTTTTTCGTTTTAAATGCTCATTTTCTCATCACCACCATCACTTTATTTGTCTTGCATGCGGTAAAACAAAGGAGATCGATGCCTGTCCTATGGACAAGCTAGACGCCGATTTAGAGGATTATCACATTAGTGGACATAAATTCGAAATCTACGGAACGTGTCCTTCCTGCGAACCGAAGGAAGTTCACTCATGAAAAAGCCAGCCGCAGAGCTGGCTTTTTCTTTTGTCTTTTTGAAAACGTTTTACAAAGGGCGGCTGTTTCATTAAAATGAGAACAAGGTACGATGCAGCAATTTGCGTCTTTTGGAGTAAAGGGAGGGGTCAAAAGTGGCGTATTATGTCGTGTTCGATGTAGGCGGGACGAGAACAAAACATGGATTAATGGATCAGGATGGGGAGCTGGTCACGAGCGGTGACTATCAAACGAACTGCCGGCAGCTTGAACCGTTTTTAGAAGTTATGGCGGATGTGGTCAAGCAATATCAGAGAACGTCGGATGTCAGCGGAATCGCCATTAGTCTTCCGGGCTTTGTGGACAGTGAAACAGGTTATACAGAATTTGCAGGAGCCATCATCGCCTTAAATGGTCAAAATGTAAAAACACTTTTAGAAGAGAAAACATCTCTTCGTGTTGAAGTTGAAAATGATGCGAATTGTGCAGCTCTTGCAGAAAAATATAGTGGCCATGCGAAAGATTGTGACAGCTTTATTTGTATGACGATTGGCACAGGTGTTGGCGGTGGTCTTTTCGCTGGCGGTCAGCTTGTGCGCGGAGCTTCCTTCCGCGGCGGTGAATTTGGCATGATGCTGACAGAGACAGAAAATGGACAATTTACAACACTCAACAGCAGTGCTTCAACGGCTGGATTAATTCGCAGCTATAAAGAAAAGCAAGGAATTCCGCAAAGTACTCAAATAGACGGTCAAGAAATTTTTGAAAAGGCAAAGCACGATCCGTCCATTGAGAAGCTGGTGGATCAGTGGTACAAGCGAATCGCCATTGGTATTTACAATGTAGCAACTGTCCTTAATCCAGAGAAAATCCTCATTGGAGGCGGCGTAAGTGCAAGACCGGATTTACTATCAAGCATTGAGAAACATTTACATACACTGCATGCATGGAAGAACATTCAGGTGAAGCTGGAAACGTGCCACTACTTGAATCAGGCAGGCATGAAGGGAGCACTGTACCATTTTCTCATGAAAGAAGGTCAGCTTGTTCCATCAAAAAAGCCGATACATTAAGGGTTTTCAACTATGCTGAAATGAAGCCAAAGAGATAAAATAAAGATCATTTTATCTCTTTGTGCGCAATCAAAAGCCGATACATTAGCGTATCGGCTTTTCTGTATTAATAAACAGTTTCAAAACGCTGCTCGTATTGTTTAATCCACTGAGATGCTTCCTGCCAGTTGTTGACGCGTATAATCCTGTCATCTATGGGCATTTGATTATATGGGGAGTTAAAAAGAATAACCGGTATGTCAGCCTCTTTTGCAATCATTGTGGCATTCCCATGATGATCCTCGAAAAACACATCAATCTTGTGCTTTTGAACAGCTTCGAGCTTATGATGACCGCCAACCAGCTCAATGTCATCATAGTGCACGTGATGTTTGTGAAACCACTCGTAGGTGATATCCGCATGATGCTGCCTTCTCGCTGTAATATAGATCAGCCTGTGTTGATGTTTCATTTGATCAAGAATCTCTTTTGCGTCCTTAGCAGGCTTTGCCTGTTTATATATATGAGGCTCATGCTGATTCATCCAGCCCCAAAACTCTTCTTGAGAAATATTTAAAAGCTTCGTCAAATCATATTCTGTCATATCATCTAGTGTCATGGCACATTGGAACGACTCATTTAAATAGGGAACAAAGGTATCCTGCGCCGTCACTGTGCCATCTATATCAATTCCTAAACGTAACATGCCCACACTCCTCATTTTTATACTCTTAAAGTGTAACATAATCAATTCACAATTCCAGCAAGTTTTAGCAAACATGAAACAGACATTTTTGCTCATACTAAAAAAGCTCCTTTCTATTAACCAAAAGGGGGAATTGATCATGGAAAGAGACGAAGATTTCAGAAGAAATGATCGTGAAATCGACACACACTTTAGTAATGATGATGGCTATCTAGAGGAAACAGCTGCTGAAATTGCAGAGCCATATCAGGCTTCAAGAGATCGAGTAGACAGACGAGAACGTGACCAAGTAGGTGACGATTCAGGCAGTAAGGGGATAGGCTATACAGCACTCGCGATTGCGATTATCTCGTTATTTGTCTTGCCGGTGCTATTAGGAGTAGCGGCAATCGTCGTTGGTTATATTGCAAGAAGAAAAGGAGCACATGCGCTTGGCGCATGGTCAATCGGGATCGGAATTGTTTCCGTCATCCTTGGCATATTTATCACCCCGTTCTTTTAACAAGAACAGAAAAACGCCTGACAGTGACGTCAGGCGTTTTTTGTTATGCGTTGGCTTTTGCTTTTTCAGCTTCCATTTTTGCATAATGCTCTTCAGCGATTTTATCGATTTCTTTTTTCAGTTCTTCAACCATTGTTTCTTCTGGCACTTTACGAACAATTTCACCTTTACGGAACAATAGGCCTTCGCCTCTAGCTCCAGCAATTCCGATATCAGCTTCACGCGCTTCACCTGGACCGTTTACAGCGCAGCCAAGAACAGCTACTTTAATCGGTGCTTTAATCGTGGAGATATATTCTTCGACTTCATTTGCAATGCTTATGAGGTCGATTTCAATTCGGCCGCAAGTTGGGCAAGAGATCAGTGTTGCTGCATTTGATGCAAGACCAAATGATTTCAACAGTTCACGTGCTACTTTTACTTCCTCAACTGGATCAGCACTTAATGAAATGCGGAGTGTATTCCCAATCCCCATATTCAAAATAGCGCCGAGACCAGCTGCACTTTTGACCGTACCTGCAAATAATGTACCTGATTCTGTAATTCCAAGGTGAAGAGGGTAGTCAAACGCTTTTGCTGCTTTTTCGTACGCCTCAATAGCTAGGTTGACATCAGATGCTTTCATGCTGACGATGATATCATGAAAATCTAGATCTTCTAGAATTTTAATGTGGTGCAGTGCACTTTCGACCATACCATCTGCTGTTGGGTAGCCGTATTTATCAAGAATTTTTTTCTCTAATGAACCGGCGTTTACCCCAATACGGATTGGAATGCCTTTTTCTTTTGCTGCTTTCACAACAGCTTCGACTTTTTCTCGTCTTCCGATGTTTCCTGGGTTGATTCGAATTTTGTCTGCACCTGCTTCAATGGCCTTCAGTGCAAGCTTGTAGTCAAAATGAATATCGACAACAAGCGGGATGTTGATTTGTTTTTTTATGTCTGCAATCGCATTTGCTGCACGCTCGTCTGGGCATGCGACACGCACGATTTGACAGCCTGCTTCTTCAAGACGCTTAATTTCAGCTACTGTCGCTTCGACATCATGTGTTTTGGTTGTTGCCATACTTTGAATGACAACCTCATTATTTCCACCTATAGTTAAAGGTCCCACTTTGACGGGACGCGTTTTAGTACGATGTGTGACTTCACTCACTTGTCAATCGCTCCTTAGTGTACAAGCAATCATTTGCCATGTACGTCTTGTTTTACAGTTCATATTGTAACAGTCTCTTTGTATGAATGACAAGGAATTAACGTTTTATCTCTTATATACCGGAAACTTATATGTGCTGCCTGCCCGAATTTCGTTTGCTTTGACGCCTTGATTCAGCTCTTCAAAATCCTCAATGACTTCATCAAGTGGCTTGCTTGTATGGACGATAGAGACGACGGTTTCACCTTGTTTCACCGTGACCTTCTTATATGCTTTTTTCTCAGGTGTTTGAAAGGCATTTGCAGGGACAGCTGGACCTTCTTCAACAGGGATGGTGCCATTTTTTAAATCAAAAAAGATAATAAAAAGGACAAACAAACTGATTAGCAAAAAAATAATACGCCGCATTTCACTCACCGCTTTTAAGAGTTTACTTCAGTCTATGCATGTCCTGAAATGATAGAACCAACATGAGGAGAAAAGGTGAAAAGGGAGGTTCTAGTTCGTTCTAGTGAGTCTTGTATTGAATTTACGCTCGGCGATGCTTTTTCAAGCTTCTATCACCATTATGATAAAATAAAAACAGGGGGAAAGTTTATGAAGAAAATCAGTCAGCAGATATATGTGAGAGCGCTAACAGAAGAAGATGCACAGCCACTACTTACACTTGAGCTTGAGAATCGCTCCTATTTTCAGCAATTTACACCTTTGGTTAAAGACGATTTTTTCACGTTATCTCGTCAAATTGAACGAATTCAGCGCAGTGTGGAAAGGTGCGCAAAGGATGAAGCCTACATGCACGGTATTTTCTTAAATGAAACAGATGACTTAATTGGGACAATCTCATTAAGTTCTGTCGTTAGAGGCCCGGTAGAAGGAGCTTGGCTAGGCTATGTACTTGATGAAAAGCATGGCGGTAAAGGGTATATGACAGAAGCCATTCGTTTAATCATTGATTATGCCTTTGATGAACTGCACCTTCATCGTATTGAAGCTGGAGTAAAGCCGAGTAATATAGGTTCTATTCGTGTACTTGAAAAGACAGGTTTTGAAAATGAGGGATTGAATCGTAAAAAAGTAAAGATTAATGGTGTGTGGGAAGATCATTATTTGTTTGCGATCATTCATCCAGATGAATCATAGAGCATGAACATACATAAAAAGCTCCTCCAAGTTGGGGGAGCTTTCATTTACTCATTAACTTTTGACAAGTGGTTTATGTTTAGCGGGTATTTCCTTTACGACGAGATATAAGAAGATAAAGTTAATGATCCAATTTAATAAAAATGAGTTCGCAACAGGCGTGTTTAATGCACTCATGATAGCGAAAAAGACCGTTGTTAATGTGAGTGAATAAGCGGAGAGCTTCCATAGCATTTGGAAAGACAGCTCTTTTTGCTGCATGCGTTTAATAAATGTACCAAGCATCGCAAGGAATGTTGCGCTAATGAACATGAGAGCCGCAGTTGATAGATACAGCAGCACCCAGATAACTGGGATAATAATCGCTTGATTCTGATTTGTGACGCGGGCGAGTTCGTCTTTTGTCAGCGTTCCGCCAAGCAGCTGGTATGGGATATCTGTCATTTGGCCATCAATGGCGATCACTGCTTTTTCTTTTAATAATGCGATGGCCGTTTGCTTTGATTCAAGCTCACTTGCTTTTATTTTTTCAGCAGGATCAAAGATGATCGTAATGCCGTTTTCTTCTTTTTCTATCGGTGCACTTTGATCCGCTTGAAGCTTTCCTTTTTCGATTGAGAAATCAGGTAAATCTTTTTTGATCACATGCTGAAATCCTGACATCGCATTCGAGATCTCTTGACTCATATGATAACCCTGAGGAACTGCTGCGATGATCGAAAGGATAAAAATGAATAAAATCGCTTTGCCAATCCCTGTAAACCGTGCTTTAGCAATATCTTTTGGTGAATAAATGCCTTTTAACAATAGTTTAAATACGTTCAATCAATTCACTTCCTACATTCTTTTCTATTTCTCATATTGTATCAATGTCTATCTATCAAGTACAAGTATGGCTTCATCGCTGGTTAAGATAGATGGAATGAGGCATAATGTATACAGCATATAAAAAGGAGGCGGCAGTGACTTGGACGTGCTGTATTGGATTCTGGTTATCTGTGCATTTATCATTGCGTTTGTTGGACTTGTTTATCCAATTATCCCTAGCGTGGTCTTTATGGTTCTCGGATTTATTCTATATGGTTTCTTTTTCAGCTTCGAGCCGCTTACACTGACGTTCTGGCTCATCCAAGCCGTGTTTACCGCGGTATTATTTGCGGCAGATTATGTCTCAAACCTCATTGGGGTCAAGCGTTTTGGCGGCAGTCGTGCAGCTATTTGGGGAAGCACCATTGGGTTATTAGTCGGTCCTTTTGTGATTCCCGTTGCAGGAATTATCATTGGTCCATTTATCGGAAGTGTCATTGCAGAGCTCCTTGTTCATCAAAAAGATGTGAAGACGAGTGTGAAAGTGGGATTAGGCTCATTAATCGGGTTTATATCAGGTGTATTTGCCAAAGGATTGATTCAAGCGCTGATGCTGGGCATCTTTTTATTTTATGTCCTTCGCTAAATAGAAAAAGGGAGTTTAAAACTTTTTCTAAAGGGCTAAATACAAAATAAACACTGAAATGTTTCAGATCATGAGCAATAACATTGAAACAAGCCAATTCTTTTGATACTCTTTGAGTAGGTTGAATTGCTTGCTTACGACCTAAGGAAGCATTTCAGTACATACATTTCTAAGGAGGAATTTAACCATGGCTTTTAAACTTCCAGAATTACCATATGCTTACGATGCATTAGAACCACATATCGACAAGGAAACAATGACGATTCACCACACAAAACACCACAACACATACGTAACAAACTTAAACAAAGCAATCGAAGGTGTATCAGCTCTTGAAGATCAATCAATCGAAGAGCTAGTGGCTAACCTAAACTCTGTGCCTGAAAACGTCCGTACAGCTGTACGTAACAATGGCGGAGGACATGCTAACCACTCATTATTCTGGACGCTTCTTTCACCAAACGGTGGCGGCGCACCAACTGGTGAACTTGCAGATGCAATCGAAAAAGAATTAGGCGGATTTGAAAAATTCAAATCTGATTTCGCTGCAGCAGCTGCAGGACGCTTTGGTTCTGGTTGGGCATGGCTTGTTGTGAACAATGGCAAACTTGAAATCACAAGCACGCCAAACCAAGATTCTCCTTTAACTGAAGGAAAAACACCAATTCTAGGACTTGACGTTTGGGAGCATGCTTACTACCTAAACTACCAAAACCGTCGTCCTGATTACATTTCAGCTTTCTGGAATGTTGTGAACTGGGATGAAGTGGCTCGCCTTTACAGCGAAGCTAAATAAATCATTTGATTTGAAAAGACCTGCTCTTTAGAGAAGCAGGTCTTTTTATATTTTCCCTCCTTTTTTTACATATCTGCCTTTTGATGAGACAGACTATTGTGTAGAAAAGGAGAATGAAATATATGAGCAGATTAAAGAAAATGTTCGGGGACATGGATGTTACAAGAGATTTAATGCTCCTCCTCACGATTGGCGGATTATACGCACTTGCCATTGCGCTTTCTAATACGTTTGTAAACGTGTATTTATGGAAACAGTCTGGGAAATTCACGGATCTTGCGATTTACAATCTGGCTATTGTTGTGCTTCAGCCCATTACATTTTTATTCGCAGGCCGGCTCGCTAAAAAAATAGACCGGGCGTTTGTCCTTCGTTTCGGCGTTATCTTTTTAGCCGCTTTTTACTTAATTGTCTTAATGGCAGGAGAGCAAGCGGCCGCGCGGCTTGTTTTATTAGGGAGTGTCCTTGGGATCGGCTATGGTTTTTACTGGCTTGCTTTTAACGTACTTACCTTTGAGATCACTGAGCCTGAAACAAGAGATTTCTTTAATGGGTTTCTCGGAGTGCTGTCATCTACTGCTGGCATGATCGGTCCTCTCATTGCGGGGATTGTCATTTCTCAATTAACGGATGATACAGGCTATACGGTGATTTTCACGTTATCGCTTTTTTTGTTTTCCCTCGCGGTTGTGATGAGCTTTTTCCTCAAGAGAAGGCAGTCAAAAGGGAAATTTATCATCAAGCAAATATGGAAAGAACGCCATGCCGACGAGAATTGGCGTAAGATTACAACAGCTCACTTTTTTCAAGGGCTTCGTGAAGGGGTCTTTGTCTTCTTAATCAGTGTCTTTGTGTTTATCGCAACAAACAGTGAGCTTGCTCTCGGGACGTTTGGTTTAGTGAACTCCGGTGTTGCCTTTTTCGCTTATTTCTTCGCTACACGTTTGATTAAGAAAAAGTGGCGAAAGAAAGCCATTATGCTTGGCGGGCTGATTTTATACGGCGCCTTGTTCTTAATCGTCTTTCACTTGTCCTATGTATCACTTCTCATGTATGCGGTAGCCATTGCGATAGGATACCCGCTTCTGCTTGTTCCATATGTATCCTTAACATACGATGTCATCGGTCATGCAAGGTATGCAAGGAAAGCCCGAATTGAATATATTGTGGTCAGAGAGCTGTTTTTAAATGCTGGCCGTATTTGTTCCATTGTGTTGTTTCTTCTGTCTGTCACCTTACTAGGTGATGAGCTCGGAATTCCCGCTTCTCTTGTTGTGCTTGGAGCGGGACACACACTCATTTATTATTTTGTAAAAGATATTCATTTAAAAGAAAAAACAGCTGATATGAAAGAGACTGACGGTCAAAAGCCAGTTTCTCACACGAACCTTATTAAGGGAGAAAGGTAAAATTTCTTACCAATGGAACATCAAATTTCTAGATAAATAATAGAAAAACCGCTAAAATGATGATGGCACCTTTTATACACAAAAAGGGGTGCCATTTCTTTCTTGATAGAAAAGGTGATGTGATGAGAAACAAGAAAAACAAAAAAGACGTAAAGGAAGGGCGCAAAACACTTCCACTCCGGCTGAATTTACTATTTTTAGCTGCGTTTATTATTTTTACCGGTGTTGTTGTGAGACTCGGATTTGTACAAATTGTCAATGGAGAAGATTATAAAAAGCAGGCAGAAAAACAAGAAGATGTGAATGTCAGCTCATCTGCTCCGCGCGGAAAAATTTACGATCGAAACTATAATACGATTGTCAGCAATAAAGCGCTAAATGCCATTACATATACGAGAACCTCGACAACTTCACAAGAAGAGCGGCTCAAAGTGGCAACAAAATTAGCGGATATGATTCATGTGAGTACGAAAAAAATCACAGATCGTGACAAAAAAGATTTCTGGATCTTAACGCATCCGAATGAAGCGAAAAAGCTTGTTCAAAAGGAATCGGAATTAAAGGGTGACGATAAGGTCTCTGATGATAAACTATATGAGCTACAACTAAAACGCATCACGGACAAGGAATTAAATCAACTGACGAAAAAAGACTTGCAAGTGCTTGCGATTAAAAGACAAATGGATGCAGGCTATGCACTTACGCCTCAATTCATTAAAAATGAAGATGTGAAGCCAAGCGAAATTGCTTACGTCTCTGAGCATTTGGACGAGCTGCCAGGTGTGGATGTCACGACAGACTGGTCACGCAGCTACCCGTATAAAGGACTGCTCCGCAGTATGCTCGGCAGTGTATCCTCAAGTGATGAAGGGCTTCCGCAGTCACTTCTTGAACATTATTTATCGCTCGGCTACAGCCGAAATGACCGTGTAGGAAAAAGCTATCTAGAATATCAATATGAAGATGTCCTGCAAGGCCAAAAGGAAAAAGAACAGAGCACAACTGATAAAGAGGGCAATGTGACAAGCTCTAAAGTGCTAACAGAAGGAAAGAGCGGGAAAGACCTTGTGCTCACCATTGATATTCAGCTGCAAAAAGCGGTTGAAAAAATCGTTGAAAAGAATTTGAGAAGTGCGAAACAAAGAGGCGGAACAGAGCTTCTTGATCGCGCGTTTGTTGTCATGATGGACCCGAGAAATGGAGAGGTTCTCTCAGTTGCGGGGAAACAGATTTCAAACAAAAACGGAAAATACAAATTTGATGACTACGCATTAGGAACGATGACATCATCTTATGCGATGGGCTCAGCTGTCAAAGGGGCAACTGTACTGACGGGATATAAAACAGGCGTGCTTCACATAGGAAGTACCCAGTACGATGAACCGCTGTATATCGCGCAGTCACCGCCCAAGAAATCCTATCAAAATATGGGACTCATTAATGATTTAACGGCACTCGAGCGTTCATCTAACGTGTATATGTTTAAAACAGCGATTGCCGTTGGAAAAGGGGAGTATCGTAAGAACCAGCCGCTCCCAATCGATCCGAAAGCTTTTGATACATTCCGCTATAATTTCAGTAAATTTGGTCTTGGGGTCAAAACAGGGATTGACCTGCCAAACGAAGCGACAGGCTACCGGGGAACGTCTACACAATCTGGTCTCCTGCTTGACTATGCAATTGGACAGTATGATACGTTTACACCGCTGCAAATGGCGCAATACGTTTCAACAGTTGCCAATGGCGGATATCGTTTACGTCCGCAGCTTGTTAAAGAAGTGAGAGAGCCAGATCCGCAGCGCGGCATTGGTGCTGTGACAGAATCCGTCAAACCGGACGTATTGAATAAGCTAGACATGACGAGTGATGAGATCAAGCGTGTTCAGCAAGGCTTCAAGCTTGTTATGCAGAACCCACGAGGGACAGCCTATTCGAACTTTGGCAACAAAAAATACAACCCGGCTGGCAAAACAGGGACCGCTCAATCATTCTATGACGGCCCAATTAAAAGCAAACGCGGCACACCGACGTATAACACCACTCTTGTTGCGTATGCGCCTGCTGATAATCCAGAAGTGGCCATTTCCGTCGTTGTACCGTGGGTGTATCAAGACTACAATCAGCGCTATCCAATTACAAATGATATCGGTGAACAAGTACTAGACAAGTACTTTGAGCTGAAATCAAAACAGGAAAGCAATGATACACAAGCGAAGAACAAAAATAAAATTGAAAATGAAGCAGAAACAAATGACTAGACCTTTTCTAGGTAAAAACGCTCACTTTTTGTGGGCGTTTTTTTTACGTTTTCTTCAAATTTTTCGAGATAAATTGACAAAATGCATAAAAAACATCGCAAGAATTCTACAAAACTTCGACATTTACAAAACCTTAACATTCCATTTAAACGAAATTAATAAAGAACCTTTAATGTATTACTCGTAGGACAAATTATTCAGGGGGTATTCTTGAAATGAAAAAGAACAAATTATGGCTGCTTACATTCCTTACTATCGCATTGTTAGCATTCGTCACAGCATGCGGAAACAGCAGCTCAAGCGGAGATTCAAAAGACAGTAAAGGAAATGCTTCAAACAAAGATGAGGCATCAGGTTCCATTACCATCTCAGGATCATCTGCGATGCAGCCTTTAGTTCTTGCGGCAGCAGAAAAATTCATGGATAAACATCCAAAAGCCGATATTCAAGTACAAGCCGGCGGTTCAGGAACAGGACTTTCTCAAGTTTCAGAAGGATCTGTACAAATTGGTAACTCAGATGTATTCGCAGAAGAGAAAGACGGAATCGACGCAAAAGCTTTAAAAGACCACAAAGTAGCAGTTGTTGGAATGGCAGCAGCTGTAAACCCTGAAGTGGGTGTCAAAGACATCACAAAGGACGAATTGAAAAAAATCTTCACTGGTAAAATCAAAAACTGGAAAGAGCTTGGCGGGAAAGATCAAAAAATCACTCTTGTGAACAGACCTGACTCTTCAGGAACTCGTGCAACATTTGTGAAGTATGCACTTGATGGTGCAACACCTGCAGAAGGAATCACAGAAGATTCTTCAAACACAGTGAAAAAACTGATTGCAGAAACACCAGGTGCGATTGGATACCTAGCATTCTCTTATTTAACAGATGACAAAATTACACCGCTTAGCATTGATGGTGTGAAACCGGAAGAAAGCAATGTAGAAAGCGGTAAATATACAATTTGGGCTTACGAGCATTCTTATACAAAAGGTGAGCCGGATGGTCTAGCAAAACAATTCTTAGATTACCTCATGAGTGATGAAGTACAAAAAGAAATCGTCAAAGACCAAGGCTACATCTCAGTTTCTAATATGAAAGTAGAAAGAGACGCAACAGGCAAACAAACAGATAAGTAAGAGGTCTTGAATTGCTGATGAAGGAAAAGTGGAGCTTTTCACTTTTCCTTTTATGACATTCATAGGAGTGTAGAAAAAGATGAAGCAGATAGAACATACAGAAGCGAGCGATCGACTGATCAGCTCGAAGAAAAATAGGCAAATGGATGAAGTAAGAGGAAGTATTTTGGTGAGATTCTGCGCATTCTTAATGATTGCTGTATCAATCGCCATTACCATCTTCCTTGGCATTAAGGGTTTACAATCTTTCATCGTAAATGGTGTAAGCCCAATTGAGTTCTTAACCAGTATCAATTGGAACCCAACAGCAGAAAACCCGCAGTACGGTGCATTTCCGTTTATCTTTGGATCAATCGCCGTCACGCTCCTATCGGCACTCATTGCAGCGCCGCTAGGCATCGCTGGCGCCATCTTTATGACAGAAATTGCACCTGCTTGGGGACGTAAAATCCTCCAGCCAGTCATTGAATTGCTTGTAGGGATTCCATCCGTTGTTTACGGATTCATAGGTCTTACAGTATTGGTGCCGTTTATCGGACATTTCAAGTCAAGCGGCTCAGGACATAGCGTGCTAGCAGGAACGATTGTCCTGTCTATTATGATACTGCCAACCGTTACATCCATTGCGACTGATGCAATGGCTTCACTACCAAAAAGTTTACGTGAGGGATCGTATGCACTAGGCGCAACAAGATGGCAAACGATTAGACGTGTGCTTGTCCCGGCAGCTCTGCCAACATTAATGACAGCGGTCGTGCTCGGCATGGCTAGAGCATTTGGAGAAGCCCTTGCTGTACAGATGGTCATTGGAAACACGCGTAATTTACCAGAGAGCATTATGGATACAGCTGGTACATTAACAACCATTATTACGTTAAACATGGGTCACACAACGTATGGAAGTGTTGAGAACAATACACTTTGGTCAATGGGACTTGTCCTTCTAGTTGTATCATTTATGTTCATACTCATTATCAGATACTTGTCGTCTAGGAGGAAGATTTAATGAATAGCAAAATGACCGATCGTTTTGCCACATTTATATTTGGATTATGTGCTGCCATTATTACGGCGATTCTCGTTGGTTTGTTTTCTTATATCATTTTCAACGGTGCAAAAGAATTAAATTTCGACTTTTTGACAACCCGCTCAAGTGCGATTGGCTCTGGCGGCGGCATCAGGGATCAGCTGTTTAACTCGTTTTATATTTTGTTTATTACGATGCTGATCACAGTCCCGCTTGGCGTCGGCGGGGGAGTGTATATGGCAGAGTATGCACCTCAAAACAAAGTCACAGATTTTATTCGTACATGTATTGAAGTGCTGTCTTCACTTCCGTCTATCGTCATTGGGATGTTTGGTTTACTCATGTTTGTGAATTTAACAGGCTGGGGCTATACGATCATTGGAGGAGCTCTGGCGCTCACTGTGTTTAACCTGCCGGTGATGGTCAGGGTGACAGAAGATGCGCTGCGCTCTGTACCGAAGGATCAAAAGGAAGCATCACTTGCGCTTGGTGTAACGAAGTGGCACACAGTCAAAACGGTCCTTATTCCAGGTGCGCTTCCGTCTATAATCACCGGTGCGATTTTAGCATCAGGAAGAGTCTTTGGTGAGGCGGCTGCTCTTCTTTTTACAGCAGGTCTCTCAACACCGCGCCTTGATTTCACAAACTGGAGTCCTTTTTCTGATACGTCACCGCTGAATGTTTTTAGACCGGCTGAAACATTAGCCGTTCATATATGGAACGTCAATACACAAGGAATCATTCCAGATGCAGAAGCCATTGCAAATGGTGCATCAGCCGTACTTGTGCTTTCAGTCTTATTGTTCAACTTAGCAGCTAGATGGCTTGGTTCATTTATTCATAAAAAGCTTACGTCAAAATAATGTGAGAGAGGTGTGAAGGGGATATGGTTCAAATGCTGGCAGAAAAAAAAGAAATTGCAGCGAAAAAGGCTCCACTTCAAGCGGAACAGATTTTACAGGTGCAGGATTTAAGCATTTATTATGGTGAAAAAAGAGCGGTCAATCACATTTCATTCGAGATCGAGAAGAATGCGATTACCGCATTAATCGGCCCATCTGGCTGCGGTAAGTCTACCTTTTTACGCAGTATTAACCGCATGAACGACTTAATTCCAGGTGCGAGAAGTGAAGGGGCGATCATGTACGAAGGGTTAAATATTTTGGATGACCGCATTAATGTGGTGAATTTAAGAAGAGAAATCGGCATGGTCTTCCAAAAGCCAAATCCATTTCCTAAATCGATCTACAATAACATCACCCATGCGTTAAAGTATGCCGGGGAAAAAAGAAAATCTGTGCTTGATGATGCGGTTGAGGAAAGCTTAACAAAGGCGGCGCTATGGGATGAGGTCAAAGATCGTTTGCACAGATCTGCTTTGTCATTGTCAGGCGGTCAGCAGCAGCGCCTTTGTATTGCACGTACACTTGCGATGAAACCTAGTGTTCTGCTATTAGATGAACCGGCTTCTGCCCTAGACCCCATCTCAAATGCGAAAATTGAAGAACTATTAGGGGAATTGAAAAATGATTATTCAATCGTCATTGTGACACACAACATGCAGCAAGCACTCCGTGTATCTGATCGTACGGCCTTTTTCTTAAACGGAGATCTAGTAGAATATGATGCCACAGAACGTATCTTTACACGTCCTGCGCAGCAAAAAACAGAAGACTATATCAATGGTCGATTTGGATAAGGCGGGTGGATTTTGATGAATGCAGTAGCAACTGAAACAGCAAAAAAAGAAGTGTTTCGTGTGAATGATATGAATCTTTGGTATGGACAGCATCATGCACTGAAGCATATTGACTTAGCTATAAGAGAGCATGAAGTCACAGCGATTATCGGCCCGTCCGGCTGCGGAAAGTCAACCTTTATTAAAACGTTAAATCTTATGGTCAAAACAGTGCCAGGTGTGAAAATCACCGGGGATATGATGTATAACGGTGACAACATTTTAAAAGGCCGTGTCGATTTAGTGGAGCTGCGTAAAAATGTCGGGATGGTGTTTCAAAAAGGGAATCCATTCCCTCAGTCTATCTTTGATAATGTCGTATACGGACCAAGAATTCACGGAGTAAAGAGCAAGCAGCAATTGAAAGAAATCGCTGAAAAAGCGCTTCGAGATGTTGCCCTTTGGGATGAAGTGAAAGATCGATTAAGTGCGCCCGCTCTAGGTCTTTCTGGCGGTCAGCAGCAGCGTCTTTGTATCGCAAGAGCCATTGCCACAAGCCCAGACATCTTATTAATGGATGAACCAACATCAGCGCTTGATCCTGTCTCAACATTAAAGATTGAAGAATTGATTATGAAATTGAAAGAGAAATATACAATTGCCATTGTGACGCATAACATGCAGCAAGCGGCTAGGGTATCAGACCGAACGGCATTCTTCTTAATGGGGGAGCTTGTTGAGGTTAATGATACGAATGTGATGTTTTCTGAGCCAAACGATCAAAGAACGAATGATTATATATCTGGTCGATTTGGATAAGAAAAGCCCCCTGGAGGTCAGTGCCGCCAGGGGGCTTTTGTTGTTATTTTGTTAAGGCTTTGACAATCTGTTTGAACGTCATCCCTGTTTTTAAATTGAACTTGCCTGCACGAATTTCTTTATGGTAGCCGGCGTCAATTACGTAATCATTAAAATCTTTAGACGAGTTGATGATGCCGTCCTTTTCAAGCATGTCTGAAACATCACTTGTACTCATACCGTTTTTAATCACGAATTTGATCGATTTGCCTTTAGGCTTTTGTTTATCACTCTTAGAATCGCCGTCTTCATTTGCCTTCAGCACTTTTTCTTTATAGTCAAGAAGCTGCTGGTACGTTTCACGGCTGACAGTGACTTCTTTTTTGGAGTCTAAATAGTTTTTCACGTCAGTGTCTGTTACTTTCTGTGCGAGGGTTTCTTTTGTTGTTGTATCAGCTGCTGCCTCGTCTTTCCCAGTGAGAAAAAAGACAATCGCAAGAACCCCAGTTGCAAGAATCATACCTGCTGCAAACGTTTGGATGCTTTTTTTCGTCATACAAGCACCCTCTCGTTGTCTTTAATGATCATGTTGACATCTTCTACAGATACATGCTCAGCGCGCGCAATGGCCTCAGGAGACATGCCATTTTGGTGCTTTGAAATGATCTGTCTTGCGATGGATGGATCAATTTCTGAATGCTTGCGAACGACGATGTTTGTTTCAAGTAATTCTTCTTCAAGCACTTTCATTTTCTTTTTCAGTTTATAGATTTCTTGCATTGCAGATAGTTGAAGTGTTTCAAGTTCCTGCTCGACTTCTTTAATCGGCTCTCTTTGAAAATATGAGAATGCGATCAGTACAATACTGACAACAAGCAATCCGATAATTGCAATTTCCATGTTTCATCACCTTTTATTCATATTTTTATGCTGAAAGCCATAAAAGGCTTTCAAGATTGTTTCAGACAGTTTTCGACCCTTCTTTTTTATACCATAAAAAAGCTAGTTTCAAAAGGAATTGCTGAAGAAAATCACCTTTTTTTCATCTTTTTTCTTTTTATATGTAAAACGGGTATGAAACCTTGCTTCGCTGTCAAAATAAATGAAAGAGGCGGGGAGAAGAGGGGTCTCATGTATACAGTACGACAAAGGATAAGGTTTTATAGGGGAGCAGACGATTTTTCATGACATAACCATGCGATATGTAAGTGAATGCACTCAAAATGAAATTGGTGAAAAAACATTCTAGCATTCCTAAGCTAGAAGTGGTATTATAGTTAGGTCTGAATGTGAATTGATTTTAGTTTGGAGGGAAAAATATGCGCGTAAATATTACTCTAGCTTGCACTGAATGCGGTGAGCGTAACTATATTACTAAAAAGAATAAGCGAAACAATCCAGATCGCGTTGAATTCAAAAAGTATTGCTCACGTGATAAAAAACAAACTTTACATCGTGAAACAAAGTAAGCAGCAGGGAATTTTCCTGCTGTTTTTTTATGATGGGAGATGATCTTTATGAAAAAGGAGCTTCGCCTTCAAACATTAGCCAAGCTGGATCAGATAAGCGCTGAAGAGTTTGAGCGCAGCACGGCTTTACTTCATGAGTACTTATTGCAGCTGCCAGCATGGAAACAGGCGAAAACGATCGCTTTGACGATGTCTAGAGGAAAAGAGATACCGACAATGCCTCTGATTGAAAAAGCGTGGGAAGAAGGAAAAACAGTATGTATCCCTACCTGTTTTCCGAAAACAAAAGAGATGATGTTTTATGAATATACACCGCAAACAAAGATGACATCCAGCTACTTTGGGCTATTGGAACCAGACCCTCAAGTATCAACAGCTGTACATAAAGAAACCATTGATTTAATCATTGTGCCTGGGGTATGCTTCGATCAAAAAGGCTACCGGATTGGATTTGGGGGCGGCTATTATGACCGCTACTTAGCTGACTATCACGGTGTAACCATTGCACTTTGTCTGTCTTTACAGCAAATCAGTCATGTGCCGTCTGAAGCACACGACATACCGGTGTCTATGATTGTCAGTGAAAAAGGTATATTATATCAAAAGTAAAAGTCCGCTGATTGTCCAAAGAACGGGCTTTTTGTGTTGAGATCCTTTCATCAGAGTTGCAGTAACGGTAGGGTGAAACGCAATATGATTTCACATTGATCAACAAATCTGCATGTAGTGGCATTTTGCTAAGAGGTCCGTTTTGAAAAAATTTCGTGGAAAGAAAAGATACTTCCGTAATATGTGGGAGGAAGTGAATAATGACGTTTCTTATGATCAATCAGAGTGTGAAGAGGTCTATTATATTCAATCAAAAGAACAAGGGATTAGATTGTGAAAGCCGGCTAATGAAAAGAACCATTGTAAGCGATAAAAATGATCGTTCATGCATAAACAAATCCTATTTAAGCCACGATACGAACATAGGAGGGAATATGATGAATAAAATGATTTGGAGCATTGTGTTCACATTGTTTGCATTCGTTCTCGTGCAAAATCGTTATCGGCTGATGAATTTGATCTTAGGTCAAAATCAAGTGCGTCACTTTTTTATTAAGTGGCTGATGAAAATCCCATATTTTCGGACGAAATTTATTCGCCAAGCATTCTAATCCCGCAGAAGCCGGGATTTTTTTGTTCAGAAATGCGGATAAGAACGATTCTTGTTATAATAATGTAAAAAATGGAGCGCGAATGAATGAATGTCATAGATAGTCTATTTTGGCGAGTTGTTGATGAATTAAGGCAAAAAGGGTACGAGATGATTCAAAGTCCGTATCCAGAAGATGAAATATTTTTTGAAGCACCAAGAAACTCAGGGTATGATCTCATCCGTCTATATAGAAAAGATGTGAATTTTAGACAGGAGATTGTTCGAGATATCGAAGAGCAGACGTATCGGGTGAATCAGCTGAGAGAGGCGATGCGTAAACGGTCTCTTCATCTCTTGCAGCTCCAATTTACAGCTGACGATCCTGTAGATGATTGGGAAGACTTAAACGGTCAGCCGCAGAAAAAACAAAAGGTGACGGTTACACCTGTATTACTGAACGCAGACATTCTTCAGCACGATGTAAACGAGCTGCAAAAATGGCTGAACACCTCGGTAACATTGGATGTAGAAGAGGCGAAGAGAGACACAGCTGAGGATGTCATGCAGCTTAAAATGAATGTACTTCAAGCATTTAATGATCAGGAAAAGCAGCGTGAACGAGAACGGGCCGTTTTTCAAAATGGCAGACCGATTTTCACCTACTTGCTCATCGCTGTTCAAGTGGTGATGTTTCTTTTGCTTGAACTATCTGGCGGAAGTACCAATACCGCGACTTTAACAGCGTTTGGTGCTAAAAATAATGGGCTGATCTTAGATGGAGAATGGTGGCGCCTCATTACACCAATGTTTTTGCACATTGGCTTGACGCACTTACTCTTTAATACATTTGCTCTTTGGTCTGTCGGAGCGGCTGTTGAGAGAATTTATGGCTCAGGGAGATTTTTGCTCATCTATTTCATTTCCGGCATTTTTGGCTCCATTGCGAGCTTTGTTCTTAATACGGCCATCGCAGCCGGTGCATCAGGTGCGATCTTTGGCTGCTTAGGTGCGCTATTATATTTAGCAATTTCTAACCGCAAGCTATTCTTTCGAACGATGGGGACAAATATTATTGTGATCATCCTGATCAATTTAGGGATAGGCTTCACCGTATCAGGTATTGATAACGCAGGGCACCTTGGCGGTCTGGTTGGCGGTTTTTTAGCCGCTTTAGCTGTCCGGCTCCCTAAACAGGTGCAGCCTGTCAAAATGTTTGTTGCTAGTGTTGTTTTGCTGTTGATTGGCAGTTTTGGACTGTATACAGGGTTTCATTCAGACGATCAAAAGGAAGCGGCGGCAGTAAGTGAGGCGGCAAGTCTATTTGATGAGAAGAACTATAACGAAGCAAGTAAACGGTTAGAGGAACATGTACACCAAAAGGATGCATCAGCTGATGCTCTCCATATATATGCACTATCTGAAGCGCAGCTCGGCCACCTTGACAAAGCGATTGAATTTTTACAAAAGTCGCTTAAAAAAGATCCTGATGATCCAAATAAACTGTATCATTTATCGTTGTTGTACGTAGAAAAAGGAGAGACAGCGAAAGCGGAGGATCTAATCGAGAAAGGGTTAGACCAAGATCCAAAAAATGATCAATTTTTAAAACTGAAACAATATATTGAAAGCACGCAAACACATTGAATGACTTGACTGAAAGCGCATTTATGAATACGCTTATCCTATCTGTTGATGAGAAGAAATGGTGGAAATAATGAAAACGTTATATGATGTACAGCAGCTGCTCATGAGATTTGGAAATTATGTGTATTTCGGAGATCGTGAAGTGGAATTAGAATTTATGGCAGATGAACTGAAGGAAATGTATACATCGGGCATTATTGACCGGACCGAATGGTCAAACGCAATGACTATTCTTCAAATGGAACTAGCCAAATTAAATCGAAAAACAATGTGAAGGTGGAGGGCATATGATAGGGGATTGGTTTGTAGGAGTTGATCTTGGCGGTACGACAATTAAGCTTGCGTTCATTAATCTATATGGTGAAATTCAGCATAAGTGGGAGATTCCTACGGATAAATCAGGGCAGACGATCACAGTCGATATTGCCAAATCAATTGACCACAAACTGGTCGAAATCAGTATGCCAAAATCAGCGCTTATTGGGATTGGAATGGGTGCACCTGGGCCTGTAGATAAAGTATCTGGGATTGTCTATAAAACAACGAATCTCGGCTGGACAAACTATCCACTCAAAGATCACCTGGAGGCAGAGACAGGACTTCCATCTGTCATAGAAAATGATGCGAATATTGCTGCACTCGGTGAAATGTGGAAGGGGGCAGGAGATGGCGCAAAAAATATCCTGATGGTCACACTTGGCACGGGTGTTGGCGGCGGTATTATTGTAAATGGTGAAGTTGTTCAAGGTGAGACTGGGGCTGGCGGAGAAATTGGCCATATTTGTGCCGTTCCATTCCAAGGAGCACCGTGTAACTGCGGAAGAACAGGCTGTATTGAAACCATTGCTTCTGCGACTGGCATCGTTCGGCTTGCAAAGGATAAATTAGAAACGGAGCAGCATACATCTTCACTTGGCACGCTCACTTCGCTGTCTGCAAAGGATGTGTTTAGGGCCGCTGAAAGTGGAGATGATCTTGCCATGCGTGTCTTAGAAGAAGTGACGACTCATCTTGGACTAGTCTTAGCGAATCTTGCCAGTGCGTTAAACCCAACAAAAATCGTCATTGGCGGCGGTGTTTCAAAAGCAGGGGAGCTTCTTCGCAGTAAAGTAGAGCGCGTTGTTAAACATCACGCATTTCCGCCTTGCGCTGATGATGTCGAAGTCGTGATTGCTTCACTCGGAAACGATGCAGGAGTCATCGGTGGTGCATGGATGGCAAAAAACAAATGGCTGTCTTAAACAAAAAAGTCATCATGATGTCATTTTTATTAAAAAAAGCGATAGATGGGCATGAAATGAAATGTTTAGCATATTCATAAGTTTGTCATGAGGAAAAAGACATTGATTTTCCAGCACATACAGGATAAGATATAGTTTAGTTATTTTTGAAGAAGCACCAATAATTAGGGTATTCCCTAACTTGAGTGCATGCTTAGAGCATAAGGAGGTTACAATGCGAAAGAAAAGATTAAAGGCGATTTCATTTTTACTGATTGCGACATTGTTAATGTGGGTCAAAACCTATGTTATCTATAAATCTAGCTTTAATATTAAAATAGAAAATTTCATGCAGGAGTTTATCCTGTTTATTAATCCGCTTAGCTTTCTCTTGTTTATCTTCGGTATCGGTTTATTTATGAAAGAAAAAAATCGCAATCGATATATCATCGTGATGAGTTTTATCCTGACATTCATTTTGTTAGCTAACATTGTGTTTTATCGATTCTATAGTGACTTTCTAACCATCCCCGTCCTATTTCAAACAAACAATATGGGTGACCTCGGGTCAAGTATTACCTCTTTAATTGAACCAGTCGATTTTCTGATGTTCGTTGATATTATGATTTTAATGTGGCTCTATAAAAAGCAGCCTTCCTTTAGAACGGATGTCACCATTTCACGAAAAGAACGAGCAGCTTATTATTTATTTGTGGCAGCCACTTTCTTCTTTAACCTTGGTTTGGCTGAAACAGAAAGACCAGAACTGCTCACTCGCTCATTTGACCGTGAGATGCTGGTGAAAAATATTAGCTTATATAATTTCCATATTTATGATGGAGTGTTGCAATCGAAGCAGTCTGCTCAACGAGCCCTTGCCGACAGCAATAGCTTAACGGAAATTGAAAACTATGTAAGCGCAAATCAAACCGACCGTAATGAAAAAACGTTTGGTCAAGCGAAAGGGCGAAATGTCATTCTTGTCTCCCTAGAGTCTACTCAGAGCTTTGTGGTCAATGAAAAATTAAATGGGAAAGAAATTACCCCATTTTTAAACAAACTAATCAAGAAAAGCTACAACTTTACTAATTTCTATCATCAAACAGGTCAAGGGAAAACATCGGACTCAGAGTTTATTGTTGATAACTCTCTCTATCCACTTGGAAGAGGGGCTGTGTTCTTCACAAACCCAAGCAATGAGTATACAGCCACACCTGAGTTGTTAAAGGATGAGGGGTATCACTCTTCTGTTATTCATGCGAATAACAAAAGTTTCTGGAATCGTGACCTGATCTACGATAGCTTTGGCTACGATAAGTTTTTTGATATTAAATCATTTGATGTGAATGAAGAGAACTCAGTTGGCTGGGGCTTGAAAGATGGTCCGTTCTTTGAACAGTCAGCGGAATTGATGAAATCGATCCCGCAGCCTTTCTATACGAGATTGATTACATTAACGAATCACTTTCCATTTGATCTAGATGAAGAAGATAAGCTCATTGATGAATATGATTCTAAGAGCAAAACGTTAAACAAGTTCTTTCCTACAGTGCGTTATCAAGATGAGGCGCTGAAGATTTTCTTTGAAAAGATGAAGGAAACAGGTTTGTACGAAAATTCCATCTTTGTTTTATATGGAGATCACTATGGAATTTCAGAAAACCATAACGAAGCAATGGGACAATTTTTAAATAAAAAGATTACGCCATTTGAAGAAGTGCAGCTTCAAAAAGTCCCGTTTGTTGTACACATTCCAGGGATCACAGATCAACATCCAAAAGAAATTGATACGGTAGGCGGTCAAGTCGATATCCGTCCAACTATACTCAATCTTTTAGGAATTGATACAAGTAAACAGATTCAATTTGGTCATGATCTTTTATCAAAAGATAAGAATGACTTTACCGTGCTTCGTGATGGCAGCTTTATTACGAAGGACAGTGTTTTCACAGATGGAGTTTGCTACAATAAAGAAACGGGTGAGCCAAGAGATGATGAGACCGTTTGTCAGTCTTATGAAGAGAAGGCAAAGCAAGAGCTTCAATTCTCTGATCAAATCATCTACGGTGATCTCCTTAGATTTTATGACCGGAACAGCCCGGACCATTCTCCATCCAAAAAAGAAGATGAAACGAAGCTGAAAAAGGCGTCCTAACATATGAGAAAACCTCTGCTATTTTTAGATGCAGAGGTTTTCTTTTTTTGTCTGCCGGCTCATATAGTATGAGAGGAGGGATGTAAATGAAGACAACGTCGTTTGGGAAAATTGAATGGCAGCTGGATGAAGCGGGAAAGGATAATGTGGCAAAACAGTTAGGGATAGGGAATGCGGCTTTTCATTTATCCAATCAAACAAGCACTGATCACCTTCTTTTACCGGGATATAGACTTCCGGAAGGCATCCATTCATTTTCTTCCATAGGTGAGCTGCAGAAATTTATTGCGCCTTACAGGCTGCAGCAATCCGATGATTGGATCAATGGAACCTTTGAATATGATAGTGCTCAATTAGAAGAAGAGCTGAGCCGCTTGAAAGCCGCATTTCCTTTTCTTCAAATCAGCATAATAGGTCATTCAGTGCTTGATACACCTATTTATGAAATCCGAACAGAGCCTGTTCAGCATTTACATTCTATTCATTTGAATGCCTCTTTTCATGCAAATGAATGGATCACGACGTCTGTTTTAATAAAATGGCTGAAATCGCTGTGTTTAGCCGCATCTGACCCGGTGCAAGCAAGACATCATGAAGCCGTTCATATTCTGCGAACCACAGCTCTCTCCATCGTGCCAATGGTGAATCCAGATGGCGTAGACCTCGTACGGAATGGACCTGAGTCGCTAGGTCTCAGCAGTGAAGAATTCACACCGCTACATGGTAGATATGCTGATTATCAGGAGTGGAAAGCAAATATTCGAGGGGTGGATTTGAACAATCAATTTCCAGCTTATTGGGAGATCGAATACTACCGTCATCAGCCTAAGGCACCGTCCAATCGGGGTTTTCCAGGGCGCGAGCCGCTAACAGAACCAGAAGCGAAAGCGATGGCAAATCTAGCGTTACGAAAACGCTTTGACCGGCTGATCGCTCTCCATACACAAGGAGAAGAGATATACTGGGGCTTTCTTGGCCACGAACCTGCCATCTCAAAAGAAACGGTCAAACGATTCGAGCAAGTAAGCGGCTATAAACCGGTTCGATATCTTGACAGCTATGCAGGCTATCGCGATTGGTTTATTTATCAATTTCACAATGAGGGCTATACAGTCGAGCTTGGTCTAGGAAAAAATCCTCTTTCCATGAATCAATTTGACACCATCTATGAGAAAACAAAGCGGCTGTTATGGGAAGCATGTAAGTGTTAAAAAGCACCTGTCAGGTGCTTTTTACATTTGAACGTGAATCAATTTCTTATTGTCAATAAAAATAATGTTAGAGCAATTGACGAAGGCCGCCTTGTGAGCTATTGTGAAAAGTACGGATGTAAAAAAAAGGATATGTTTTAGGGAGATGTCGAACATTGAGTGCTCAAAGCCTGTGGAAAAGGAATTTCACTTACTTATTTATTTCTAAAATGTGCAAAATAACAGCTGATAGTTTATCTTTCAACACCATCTTGTGGCTTTTAGTACTAGGCGGGAAAGGGGCAATTGGAACAGCTTTTTTTATTGCGGTCAGCTTTGTTCCGCAAGCCATTGTTGGGCCGCTGATTACCCCAATGATGAAGCCGCATCAATTGAAATTTTGGATGTGTTTTGCTGATTTAACAAGAGGAGCGATAATCCTTGTGATCGTGGTCAGTTACTTTTATGATTTCACGCCATTAGCACTTGTGATTGGCTGTATGCTGCTTCATTCGGCGACTGGTGGCTCCTACGAACCGGCGTCCGTATCAATTATTCCAAAGCTTGTCCATGAGGACCTCATACAAAAAGCGAATGCAACTATCCAATCAGCAAGTCATGTGGTCAGGCTTGTGACGGTAACGATTTGTGGTGTCATGATTGCGTTTGTAGGGGTAGGGTATACAATGCTTGTGATCATTCCTCTTTATCTCTTCTCCGCTTTATTGGTATTAATGATTACATATGAAACAGAAGTCATCATCGATAAAGCCAAAAAAGGGTTATCATACGGCAAAAGATTAATTCGGGGATTTTCACTTGTTAAAAGGCATCATATTTTGTTTCCATTGGCGATTTTTTGTGTCTGTTCAAACTTCGCTGCAGCACCATGGGAAGCATTGTCTGTTATTTATTTAACAGAGGATTTACATAGTGGACCAGTTATCTATTCATTTATTAAAGTCACAACGGCACTAGGTGCCTTCTTGATGGGGTTTGTTTTGACAAAGGTAAAAGTGAACCGGTATGGGCTGCTGTTTATAGGTGCCGGGATCGTTGATGGAATCTCGTTCTTCATCACAGGCATGAACGCATTTTTACCACTTGTGTTTATATCAGCCTTTGCTTTAGGGGCTGCCATCAGTGCAGTCAACGTACCTGAACATACAATGATTCAATTGTCAGTAAAAGCAGAGGATCAGCCGCAAGTGTATGCGATTATCAACATGATCTCCTTCTTCATGATTCCGTTAGGTGCTCTCATTGGCGGCTATATGGCGACACTATTTGGGTCTGGGTATGTCATTGCGGCTGGCGGCATCATTGAAGCTGTGTCAGGGATATGCCTGCTTCTATTCACAAAGATTGGGAAGGTAGAGAGGGCGGATTTGACGATAGAACGAGACAAACCTTCTTTAAATGCAACGTGAGCATGGCATGATTGATTGTGAATAGGTTACAATGAGGACGAGAAAACATGAGGATTCAATGGAAAGGGGCAAGAAACATGGCCATAGCAGATGTGACCATCATTCCAATAGGTACTGAAACACCAAGTGTCAGTGCTTATGTAGCAGATGTACAAAGAATTTTAGAAGGCTTTCAAAAAGAAGGGAAAATTAATTATCAATTAACACCAATGAATACGTTAATTGAAGGTGAATTATCTGTTTTATTTGAAGTCATTCAGCGCATTCATGAAGCACCTTTTGAAAAGGGATTGCACCGCGTAGCCACCAATATCCGCATTGATGACAGGCGGGATCAAACCACAACGCTTACAAGTAAAATAGAAAGCGTGAATAAGCACTTGAATCAATAAAAAAAGCCTGCTATTTGCAGGCTTTTAATGTGCGGTTGGATAACCGCTATAGATGATGGTCATGACAGTAAACCATCCAAAAACCAAAAATGTCGCGCCAGCAAAAGCGATGGCAAGTACGTTCACTTTTTTAAGTGAGCGATAGATCCCGAGTGCAGCTAAAATCGTGACTAGACCAAAAATAATGACGAGCATCATGTGAAAGTCCCCCTTTGTCATCAATCCCCTTGATTTCCTTTCTTTTCATTTTAACCGTTTTCATAAAGCTTGTCGAGTAGATTCCAGTTGACGATTGTTTGAATTTTTATTGTGTAGCCTTCATAATAAAAAAGAATGAATAAAGTAGGTGATGAAAATGAATTGGAGAAGAATGCCACTAGGCTATGTACAAGCGAATGCGTATATTTGGAAAAATGAGCACGGAGAATGCTTAATCTTTGATCCAGGCGGTGAAGCACAAAAGCTGATTTCCTATATAAAAGAAAAACAGCTCACACCGCTTGCTGTCTTACTGACACATGCTCATTTTGATCATATCGGTGCGGCAGATGAGGTGCGTGCAGAGTGGGGAGTGCCACTCTATGTACACGAGAATGAAAAGGAATGGCTGACGAACGCTGAATTAAACGGTTCAGCTCGATTGATTGGGAATGGAATTACGGTCAAAGAAGCAGAAAAATTAATTACGTCAGAAGGAACTCTTCAAATTGGATCGTTTACATTAGAGATGTTCCATACACCTGGGCATTCACCAGGCAGTGTGTCTTACTATTCGGCGGAAGAAGGATTTGTGATTTCTGGTGACACGTTATTCGAAGGTGGCATCGGGAGAACAGATTTAGTAGGGGGCAGTCAAGAAGTGCTGCTTCAATCGATTCATAACAAATTGTTGTCATTACCAGAATCAACTCTTGTTTTAAGTGGACATGGCGGTGAAACCACTGTACTCACAGAGCAGGAGCAAAATCCGTTTATCAATGGTTTTTCTCTTTAAACACAGGTATGAAAAAAGCATCTCTTTTTAAAGAGACGCTTTTTTCAATTAATGTCCGGTACCGGGAACCATGATGAAGATCGAATAATATGTAAATCCGGCAAAGAAAATCGTCAAGTACGCTCCGAAAATGTAAATATACATTCTTTCGGATAAATTCAAGTAGGATAAAAATACAAAAAGAACGGTTTGACCGAAGAACAGCAACGATGCATCTTTCATATGCCCTAAATAGAACATGACAGCAAAAATACCCGTCCAAAAGCCAAGCACGCGGAACATGCGATTCATTTCTTTCCCTCCCCTTAAAAAAACCCCTTTGATTCATATTATAGCTGATCACCACTTGTTATGTAAACATTTACATTTTTGACAACGTGTGAACATTTATTTTACAAGTAGAAAAAATTTTTTTGAAAAAGTGATCAAAACGTGTTTATGCCGAAATACATGAGGGTACTTACTCCATAAGAGAAAAGGTTAACGACCTAAGGAGGAAGACTAATGAGTGACATTACTTTTTATTCATACCCGAGCTGCACGTCTTGCCGCAAAACAAAACATTGGCTAAAGGCGAATCAAATTGATTTTAAAGAGCGTCACCTTTTCAGAGAAACGCCAACCCTAGATGAATTAAAAAAGATTCTTTCCTTAACAACAGAAGGAATGGATGAAATTTTAGCCACACGAAGCCAGGCTTTTAAAAGCTTAAATTTAAATATTAATGATTTAAAAGTAAACGAGGTTCTTCAGCTTCTCATTGAAAAACCAAAACTGCTCCGGAGGCCAATTATCATTGATGGAAATAAATTAGTAGTAGGCTATAATCCCGGAGAACTCATGAAAATATCAAAAAAGAAAGCGATTCATCAATCAGTTTCCTAATAAAAACGAAGATCAGCTGAAACATTCTTCAGCCGTCTTCGTTTTTGTGCTGAACTGGGCTAGCTGGGTTCGAACCAACGATCACGGAGTCAAAGTCCATTGCCTTACCACTTGGCTATAGCCCAATATCAAACGTGTAATGATATTGTTCACCATCTGCGGTCATTTATACATAAAAGTTGTATGTCACTAGTTTTAAGTGAAAAAGGAGCGGAAGAAGTAAATGAAAAATGAAAAATCTAAGCAATTATATGAATTTATCCTAAAAGAAGCCCCTGTCATGACCGAAGAATGGCTGAAAACAAGAACAGAAGAAGGCTCATTATATTCCAAACATGCTTCAGAGGAAACGGAAATGAAGCTGAAGGAACAGAACACAGCGTTTATTCAAACCATTGCAGCAACGCTTGTGACGCTGTCAGACAAAGTAGAAAATCATTTAAAAAAATGGTCTGTTGATATTGCACGTGATCGAGCCGTTCACGAGGTGCCTTTATATGAAATCATTGGACAATTTAAGATATTCCGTCAGATTTTCTGTTCGAGAATCGAGAAATTCATACTAGAAACCGAGCTTGAAGTGACGCTCCAAGATGTGTGCGGGTGGAATCAGCATTTTCATTCCACGTTTGATAATATGATCGAGCGTTTATCAGAAGAATACGACCGTGTGACACTGAGTCAGCTAAATGCACAAAGAGAGATGATTCAGGAACTGAGTGCTCCTGTTATTCCAGTTTCAAAGGAAATTGGGATTTTGCCGCTCATCGGAGAGATTGATACGTACCGGGCCAAAATTATTCTAGAATCCGTACTAGAACAGGCTTCAAGACTGCGTCTAACGCATTTGTTTATTGATATATCAGGCGTACCGGTCGTTGATACGATGGTTGCTTATCAGCTCTTTAAAGTGGTGGATAGTGCGAAGCTTCTAGGAATCGAGACGATTATTTCAGGCATCCGCCCAGAAATTGCTCAAACCGTCGTGAAATTGGGCATTGATTTCTCAAAAGTAAATACTGAACACAGCCTTGCAAAAGCTTTAGAAAAAAGAGGATTTCGTATTTTTGAAGAACAGCCGCAAGAAGCCACATGACCAAAAAACCTGCACTTGTAAAAGTCAGGTTTTTTTATATGCTCTTTTTTAAAAAACCACGTTTTCCATCGCAAGCTGATGATTTTTTCGCATGCTTAGTCGTTAAAATGATAAAATGCTCTTTTGTCAGACAGGTTCCTCCAACTTACAATATGGTCAGAGAAGGGAGTGAACCATTTGTATGATATTGAATATTTGGGACAAGAGCTGCTAGAAGAAGCATGCCGCATGAGAGCATCTGATGTGCATATTGTTCCAAAAGAAAAGGAAGCGTCGGTATCTTTCCGCGTAGACTCAGATTTAATTCAGCAGCGAACCATTGATAAAAAAAGCGGCGAGCGGCTCATTGCTCATTTTAAATTTTTATCATCCATGGATATCGGGGAAAAAAGGAGGCCGCAAAATGGGTCACTAGCTGTGATGCTAAGAAGCGGCCAGGTGTTTATTCGGATGTCTACCTTACCAACTGTAAATGATGAGAGTTTAGTGATTAGAATATTGCCGCAGGATCATGTTCCAAAAATAAAACATCTGTCACTATTTCCGAAAGCCTCCATCAGATTATTATCATTTTTGAATCATTCGCATGGGCTGATTTTATTTACCGGTCCAACAAATTCAGGGAAAACAACAACCCTTTATTCATTAATCCAGTTTGCAAAAAAGAATTTCAACCGAAATATTATTACACTTGAAGATCCTGTGGAAACAAGAAATGAAGAAGTGTTACAGGTTCAAGTGAATGAAAAAGCCGGCATCACATATGCCGCAGGATTACGTGCTATTTTAAGACATGATCCAGATCTGATTGTGCTAGGAGAAATAAGAGATGCCGAAACGGCCCGAACGGCAATTAGAGCAGCACTGACAGGCCATTTAGTGATGAGTACGCTTCATGCGAAAAATGCAAAAGGAGCCCTTTATCGTATGCTTGAATTTGGTGTCACGATGAATGAACTCGAACAAACGATGGTTGCGATTGCTGCGCAGCGATTAATCGAGCTTACCTGTCCTTTTTGCGGAGAAACATGTCAGCTTTACTGTAAATTAAATCGACCGGTCAGACGAACAAATGTATTTGAACTGCTGTTCGGAAAGGAGCTAGGTGAGTGTATCAAGGAGGCTAAAGGAGAATATGCTCACTCGTCATATGAAACACTGCAAAGATTAATTCGTAAAGGAGTGGCACTAGGCTATTTATCGAAAAACACCTATCATCGCTGGGTTTATGAAGAAGCAAGCCTCTAAAGCATGGTCTAAAAAGGACCAAGCGGAATGTCTATCAAAACTTGCTCAATTGATTCAGGCTGGATATACAGTGATTGAGGCATTAACGATGGTGAATATCCAGTTGTCGAATGAGCAGCAGCAACAATTAACACCGGGCATTCAGTGGCTGCTTGAAGGGGAGCCTTTTTATGTGGTGCTGGAGAGACTCCAATTTCAGCGGGAAGTCATTGCCATATTAAGTTTCTCCGAAAAGCATGGCAGTCTAGCACAAGCACTTGAACAAAGCGCGCGGTTTTTAGAGAAAAAAATCAAACAGGTAGACACGTTTAAACGCATGTTACGTTACCCGATCTTCCTCATCTTTACGGTTTTGGTCGTGCTCATACTCGTTCAACAAATGATCATTCCTCAATTTTCTCTCTTGTACTCCTCGATGGATACCCGAATGTCATGGCTGATTCAAGGTATGTTTGGACTTTTTCAATTGCTGCATGTTTCTCTCCTCCTCATCGGCAGTGTGTGTATCTGTTTGACCGGATACTATGCTGTCTTTTTTAGGAAAAAGTCCACCCTTGAGAAGCTGAGGGTGATAAGCAGGTTTCCTTTTTTATATAAAGGAATGCGGCTGATGCATACGTACCTTTTCTCTCTTCAGTTAAGCGGACTGCTTCAAGCTGGATTATCGATGTACGAGAGCTTGCTAGCTTTTAAACAGCAAAGCTACTTACCCTTTCTTCAAGAAATATCAGAACAGATGATTGAAGAGCTAAGAAAAGGAGAAAGCATGACATATCAAGTAAGCTCGTCTCCCTTTTTCGAGAAACATTTTGCAGCCGTCATCGAGCATGGTGAAGCGAGCGGGATGCTTGCAAGAGAAATGTACACGTACAGCCAATTTCTATTAGAGAATGCAGAGCTGAAAATTGAAAAATGGATTTCGTGGCTGCAGCCGGTGATCTATGGTGTGACAGCACTTCTTATACTCATTGTGTATCTATCTATTCTTTTACCAATGTATCAACTCATGGAGCAAGTGTAAGAAGGAGGACAAAGACATGAATGATAAAGGATTTACCCTGTTAGAAATGTTAATTGTCATGCTCGTGATTTCGATTCTTTTACTTATTACCATCCCGAATATCACTCGTCACCACCAAACGATTCAAGCAAAGGGCTGTGAAGGGCTTAAATCAATGGTGAGCACACAGGTGATGGCATATGAATTAGAGCATGATGGCAAGATACCATCTTTAGCTGAATTAGAAAAAGAAGGCTATGTCAAAAAGGGATTAACGTGTCCTAATGGAAAAGCGATTGTCATTCAAAACGGCCATGTGAAGCATGAATAAATTGATTTTTCATGAGAAGGGTTTTACCCTCATTGAACAGCTAATGATCTTACTTGTTCTATCGATTCTATTGTCGATCATAGGAGGAAAAATCCCAAATTTAATAGAAGGCGCTGAAGCCAAAAGACAAGTGAACATCATGAAACAAGATTTTCAATTGGCTGCTTATACTGCATTTATCAAAAAAACACGTGTGTATGTTGAATTCCATCCGCCACATGTATCGTATCAGGTAATCGATCAAAAGGATGGCGAAGTCATTACTTCTTTTCAGCAACAAAAGGGAAGCATTAAGGCTTCTACATTTCCACAAGGTATCTATTTTAATGTAAACGGACATCCAAGCAGCGGCGGGTCTCTCATCATTCAATTTGGCAGTCAAACGTATAAACTCACGATCTATTTAGGAAGCGGGCGAATCCATGTTCAAAAACAATAGAGGGTTTAGTACGATTGAGGCGCTGTTTGCTTGTCATATCTTCCTATTTGCAGCCCTTGTGCTCATGCCAGCCTATGAAAAAATCATGATAGGGAAAAATGAAGTAAGAGCCAAACTTGAAGCTTACCAAATCTTGCATGAACAGATGAATGAATCGTTCATAGATGGTACAAAACCTTCTGTCAAAAAGAAACGAGGCGACGTCACATATGTATTCAATTGGAGTAAAGAGAAGGGATGTGTATCATACAAAATACAAAAAAAGCAGACCATATGCTTTCACCATGTTGCTGAACGGTGAACAAGGTTTTACCCTTGTCCAGGCTTTGTGGCAATTACAGCTATTTTTGTTCCTTTCTTTTGGCTGTGTACTAATCTTTTCTACAGCTGAGAAAGCCCGTCCTTTTGAAGAGATTAACCGATTTTCACAAATGGAGTGGAAACAGACTGTCCTGCAATTAGATGAGGAATTAAGCCGTGCAACGGCTGTTAGATCGGTGCAAGGAGGTAAAGCGTTAGAGTATGTATCTGATCAAGGGCGAGTGGTAACGATTGAGCCATATCAAGAGATGCTTCGGAAGCGAATGGATCAAGCAGGCCATCTTCCTTTATTGCAAAAGGTGAAAGAATTTCGTGTCAGAACGAATCAATATAGAGCCATCCTGAAAGTCACAGATGAATCTGGTAAGGTGTATGAAGCCGTTTTTTTCATATATAAAGGGGTGGTTCCTACATCGTGAAAAGAGAAGGAGGATTTATCTATCCGCATGTACTAGCTGCGATTCTATTTTTTCTCTTGATCCTAGGATCAATGACGATAGGGTTTCAAAAAGAGCTGAGAAGTGCAGAGCTGACGATTTCTTTTTATAAAAAACAGCAGCTTTTCAGGGTGGGGGCGAGTGAAGCTGCCCGTACATTACATCGTTTGTGTGAAAAGCAGCATACCCATATTGACACTGAAGAAGGCCGCGTGACATTGAAGCAGATGACATGCGATCAAAAGAAAAAGCGTATCCTCATGTTAGTCAGTGTGAAAACAAAGGTTGGTTTATCAGATGAGCGGGAACTGGTGCTGGATTGGAAGACCCGTGAAATCATGAAATGGGCAAACCCTGAATAGCCAGTGTATAAAATGATCCTCTTCTAGGTAACACTTGAAGAAAGAAGAGGTGAATGTGTTGAAAACCAATGACTATGTAAAATATATGACGCAGGAAATCATTAAATATATGAATACACCACGTGACGAACGGAAGGAACATAAACAAGAGAAAATGGAAACGAAACCGCCATTTTCACAGCGTTTATTTGGGGTTCTGCCGTTTGGGTTTTCAATGATGTTAAAAAAACGTCAGCGACATCGACGAAAGTAAAAAGCCGCCAGCAGGCGGTTTTTTTATGCCCCTTTAGCTGTATTCTTCCACAACTATCACTTTATTGACCTTGTTTGAGTAAGGGTTATAAGAAATAGTGACAAATACCCCAAATTCTTTGGCGTGGTCTTTTAACGTAATATGATACTGTTTCACAGATTCCTTCTCACGATGACGGTCCCATACTTTTTGTTTGAATAAGACTTGTGCCAGCGGATATCGTTTCTTTGCTTCTTTGACTGCCCGTGTTTCCCATTGATCTGCGGCGACAGTGAAACCTTTCGCATCAGCAGGATTGGCGTCGTGTATCATAGGGCTCAACAGTAAACTGAGCATGATTATCATCTTTCCATATTTCACTTCACATCACCTCACCTGTTATTATTCTGACCAAATGCTGCACTTTTATGTAAATTTCTAAGAAGTACAAATGTCACACAAAAAATTATTGAATACGGCGAAAGAATGAGAAAATGGAAGAATTTTCTCGTAATAGTTCTTGTTTAAGAACAAAATGGACTAATTTGACGTTTTGGGTTTTATAGGTATTTCCTTATACTGTATGTAATCGTTCTTATTAAAGAACAATCGTTCAAGGAGTTGGAGAATGAATGAAACAGTCGCTCTTTGTACTCTTTTGTGCCATTTGTTTGATTTTCACATCTTTTTTGATCTCAACAACGAACGCTTCTTTTAACGATGTTGAGCACTCAAACTTTGTCATGAAAACATGCGAAAATTTTGAACAGACGGATCAGCATTGTCAGCCTACCAAATGGGATAGAAGTCATTTGGAACTCATCGATCAAACGATGAACAAAGGAACAGTCTGCGCGCCTCAAAGCTTGAGCATGACATTAAAAAATAGTGGACAATCTATTGCACACTCTGAATGGAAATGGGAATTACATAAAGTAAAAAGTGAGCAGAAGCCGTTACAAGATGGTCATATTCTTGAAAAAGGCTCTATACAGTCCCTTCTTTCACAAGAAACAACGACTGTCACGACAGATAAAGCAAAAACGAATGGAATCTATGCGTTTAAAATCTATTATCTTAAAGGTTTTGGTGGATCTGAAGAAGCATTCATATGGTCTAAACATATGCAGCTCGCAAAGTGTCAAGAAAAGGCATCCTAAATGGAGCTGTCTTCTAAAGGAAACAATGATAGGCGAAGGGGAGAAGAGGTCATGAAAAAATGGATGAAGATGTCTGGAAGTATTCTTTATGTGGTGGTGTTCACGGTGATGATTGCATGTATTATTGTCGTATTGTCTTCAAGAACTACTGGGGGAGATCCTCAGATTTTCGGTTATCAATTCAAGCAAGTATTATCTGGATCAATGGAACCAGAATTTTCGACTGGCTCACTCATTGTCGTAAAAGAAGTGACTTCACCGGAGGCGCTTAAAAAAGGAGATATTATCACGTTTCAAACGAAGCAGGACCAGTCTTATGTGACCCACCGAATTGTTGGGGTGAAAGGAAAGGGAGCAAATAAAGCCTTTGAGACGAAAGGTGACCACAATATGTATCAGGACGGCACGCTAGTAAAAGCGGATCAGGTGGCTGCGCAGTATACGGGTGTGAACATTCCTTATGCAGGAAAGCTTCTATCGTATGCAGGGACTTCGGCTGGAACTGCGTTGCTGCTCATTATACCAGGTGTGATGCTGCTCGTTTATTCCACTCTTCATTTTGTGGGCGCTGCAAAACACCGAAGACACACGGCTGATTTACATATGTCAGAGGAACAAGCTTAAATTTTCGTTTGTAACCTAATTAGGTTTCAATAAAACAATTTATTAGGGGGTTCATTCATGGCAAAGAAAAGATCAATTCGTTTAGGTGTATTATCAGGGGCTTTAGGCCTTGCATTAATCGGCGGGGGGACATGGGCGGCGTTTAACGATGTAGAAAAGGCAAACGCGGTCTACTCGACAGGAGAGCTGGATTTATCAGCAAAAGAGAACTCCGGCGCCATCAACCTTGCGAACTTAAAACCTGGTGATCGGATCAAGAAAGAATTTCATTTTGAAAATAAAGGATCGCTTGCGATCAATCAAGTGCTGATGAGTCTTGATTACAGCCAGTTTCAAGACGGAGCTTCCGCGAAGAATGGCGGTAAGAATACAGCTGAAGAATTTCTCAGCCAGTTTCAGGTGAGTGTTCTTACGGTTGGAGCCGAAGGTGGAAATGGTTATCCGAAAAATATTATCTTAGACCATGCAAACCTGCTTGACTTGCATCAACTAACGTCAAAACAGGATCAGACCGCATTTGAAAAGCTTCGTCATGCCGTCGATGAGAAGTTTTTACATGAAAGTGGGAAGATTAATGTAGCAACTGTTGATGGAACAGTGGCTCCAGAGTATGACGGCATTCCAAAGAACCCGTTTGATTACGATAAAATGGAAATGATCATTGAATTTGTCAATGACCAGACGAAGGATAAAGCTGGTCACTATATCCAAAATAAATACCAAGGCGATGCGATTCAAATTGATCTTTCCTTCGAAGCGACTCAGTGGAATGGTTTAACGATCAATCCCAAAAAGCATACGGATGAAAAAGGCTACGTGAAAGAAAACGAAAAAGCACACAGCGAAGATAAAAAATAAAGCCAGTCTTTAGACTGATATCAAGCTCTGCATAGCAATTGGAGGAGTATGCGCTAAAATGTGCGCTTTACTCCTCTTCTTGATTTTTTTTCCAGATTTGATAATCTAAAAATTCACGAAATTGCTTTTTCGAAACCCCTGATGTCATTGCATCTCGAACTAGTTTTTCCCATTCACTATCTAATTGACCATCGTATTCGGTTTCATCTTTTTCGTGTAACAGTGTATGAACCGAGACGTCCAGAACAGCGGAGACTTTTTCAAGAAATTGAATGGAGGGGTTTGTTTGCAAGTTTCTTTCTATTGAGCTTAAATAAGACTTCGCTACCCCAGCCTTTTCGGCCAGTTCTGATAGTGAGTAGCCTTTTTCATTGCGGTATTGTTTAATACGCTGGCCAATCAATGTCATCACCTTCCTTTCGATATTATAGCACATTCAGAAAGGTTTGATAGAATGACTTCTTACCAGAGGGTGAGACTCAGAGGACTTTTCACTTGATTTGAGGAATTGACGGACTTCTTCAACTGTTAGCCCTGCTTTACGAGCTTCAAGTAATAATTCAATCCATTCACTGTCTAATATGTTCGTTTTCTTTTCCATACAAATACCCTCCTAAAATACTGAATCATGTATTTCAGGCACTTAACGCATGAAATGGAAAGACACAGGTGGTAAGACCTCATAGTTTGCTTGCGTCATTTTTCCGCCCAATACAAACAGACAAACGTTGCTTTTGGCTGATCGAAAATTGTATGTCACATGAAAGGGAGGGGACCTATGGGTCAACCTCCTCTTTTTTGCTGTAAGTAAAAAAGTCCGCCATTTTCAATCGTAAGACTGATTTTTGGTTCGTATAAAGTTTTAAGTGCTTGTCTTTCTATTTCATATTCTACAGACGTGTCTGAAGTCCCTTCATAAAATTGGTTTAAAAGTTCAGTGTCTTCTTTCCATTTTTGAACAGCTCTCACCGCCCAATTGTCTGGTTCCTCATGGGCGTAACGCTCCATTAGACTATAGAGCCGTTTGACTCCGCTTTCTGGCTTGATCATTGTACTCATTGTAAAGCAATAATCGGGAATTTGAGATGACAGCTCACGGGTTTCCAGCTTTTCTTGAAATTGTTCAACGACTTCTCCGCGTATTAGATGAAGTCCTAGTGATAAAAGTTTATCCTTCTTTCGATCTGCGAGATAAGAAATTTTCACATTGAGACCAAGCCATGGCTCGAGTGCGATCTGGTTGTTCGTGAGCGGAGTGACTCGTTCATAGAGACGGATAAAACGGCCCTGCTGTTTGACAGCTTCAAATATTTGAAATAAACGAGGGGAGCCAAAGTGGATAAATTCACCCTCAATCGTATCATCCACTTTTTTTTGATCGGTGATGAGGGTCAATTGCCGCGGCTCTGGTACACCACCAGTTTTTTCAAGCCAGTGCCAATAAAAAGGGCGGTTCATAATCAATTTATCCATATCGATGGTTAGTTGTACGGTCATATGTCCTGCACTTTCTTCTAGTATGTCGCATTGATTTGCCTGAAAGAAACGGAGAAGAAAGGTATGTATGTCACGCTGCTCCATTGATCAACTCTCCTTTATGAGCCTTGCTGTCTTTTTTCTAAAAGTGGTGTTTTTGCTTCTGATAAATAGGAAGCAAACTGGGTTAATTTCTTTTTCATGTCTCCGTCTGATTCGTGCTGAAAGAGAATCTGATGTAGTTCTGTTTCGGCATCTTTGATATCTATTCGCGTTAAAATATCATCTAGATCGCCAATGACGTTTTCAAACAGCTGAATTTTTTCATATAAAAGCTTTAAGATATGTTCCTCAACGGTTCCGTTTGTTGCCATATTGTAAATGTGGACATCTCGCTCTTGTCCAAGGCGGTGGATACGTCCAATTCGCTGTTCTAGACGCATCGGGTTCCACGGAAGATCGTAGTTGATGATTTGGTTACAAAACTGAAGGTTGATTCCTTCGCCGCCCGCTTCTGTCGCAATTAACACTTGCGCCCGTTCTCTAAATAAATCTTTCATCCAATCTTTTTTGCCCCGCTTAAAGCCGCCTCGAAAAGGAACGGAGCTGATGCCATTTTGCTGAAGAAACCATTGTAAATATATTTGTGTCGCGCGGTATTCGGTGAAAATAATGACCTTTTCATTTAACTGCTGAATAAGCTTGACGACTTCAAGCGCCTTTGTGTTTTGCTGAACTTGATTGATTTTCTCCATAATTTGCGCTATAGCAGAAGATCCAAGGATATGTTTTTCATCTTCCTGCATTTTTTTAATCGTCATATAGACCGCCTCGCGGCTTGAACAGCATTCACGTTCCAAGGTCATGATGGAAAACATGTGCTTTGTATAAGACGGGTTCTCTTTCAGCTTGCAGATTTCATCATATAAAGCTTGTTCCGTTGGAGAGAAATCAATGGAAATCGTTTTGACATGCCGTTTTGTCCACTCGATGCCCGTGTCTTGCCTTCGGTTACGAATCATCACTTTATTCACAAGCTGTTTTAATCGGTCGTGGTCTTCAAGCTGTAAATCCTTTTTGGCAAAGACATCTTTAAACTGATGTTCATTCCCGAGGTGGCCTGGCTTCAGAAGGGAAACGAGATTAAATATTTCTCCGATACGGTTTTGGATAGGTGTCGCTGTCAGCAGCAGGCAGAATTTCTTATTTAGATTTCTCACAAATTCATAGTTTTTCGTTTTATTGTTTTTCAGTTTGTGTGCTTCATCAATAATGACCATATCGTAGGCAATTGATAAAATGGTGTCTCGATGCGGCTGTCTTTTGGCTGTATCAATGGAGGAAACCACGACGTCACACTGCTCCCACACGTAGCTCTTTTTTTGTTCAACAGCATCAATGTAAAATTTCGTCCGCAGCTCCTGTACCCATTGAGACACAAGGGAGGCGGGGACAAGTATGAGAATTTTTTTTGCAAGTCCACGAATCATGTATTCTTTGATAATGAGTCCTGCTTCTACGGTTTTTCCAAGTCCCACTTCATCTGCTAAAATGGCTTTTCCGTTCATCTCTTCTACGACTCTTCTGGCTACTTCAAGCTGATGTTTTAAAGGCGTGAATGCAGGCAGGTGCGCGGGAGCTTGCAGTCCTTCAAATGAATCAATGGCTGTGACTTTTTGAACCTGCGTCGCTAAACGGTACATTTCCCAGTTCGCCCAGGGGCCGTCTGCTGCAAGCCGCTGCTGAAATTCACTTGCCCATTCCTGATCAAAAATCGTTTGTATATTCAATGTGATCGCCTGCCTTTCTAATAGGTTAATGATAAAATTGTTCTGTATTTAAACGCTTCATTTTTTAAGAGGTCTTTAAAAGACTAGATATATGAATAAAAGCGAACGATAGTGAATGTTTGTTTGAAAAATGTTAATGATTTTTCTGTTGCTCTTCATCCGTTTCTAATGGTAGGATGTTGGTAAGTGATCTAGAAAATAAGTCACCCATTTTGATAGTATGTCCAATAAATGTGAAGAATATGAGCGGATGATGGTATGGGGAGAGACTTGGCGGTTATTTAGCACTGGCAGGCGCCGAAGGAGCAAGCTGAATCGTTTCAGTGAATCTCTCAGGCAAAAGTACTCTTACCGGACGCAACTCTGGAGAGTGTTTGCTCATCGATTTTTAGCAAACCACCAAAGGGGAAAACGCACAATGCTGTTGTGCTGTAAACTTTCAGGTGCAAGGACAGAGACTTCTTTTTGATAAAAGGGAGCGCTCTGTCCTTTTTTGCTGCGATTTTTTTCTGAAAATTCAGCTTGTGATCTGCACTGAAAGAAAAAAGGGGGAAACGATTGATGTTGAAACGAACACCGCTTTTTCATGCGTATGAAACGTTTGGCGCAAAAACCATTGACTTCGGGGGCTGGGAATTACCTGTCCAATTTTCTTCCATTAAAGAAGAACATGAAGCTGTTCGAACAAAAGCAGGGCTTTTTGATGTGTCTCACATGGGTGAGGTGGAAATCAAAGGTCAAGATGCCCTTCCTTTTTTACAAAGGTTATTAACCAATGATGTGTCTAAGCTGACAGACGGTAAGGCACTATATACAGCCATGTGCTATGAAGATGGCGGGACGGTGGATGATCTGCTCGTCTATCAAAAAGAAAAGAACAATTATCTGCTTGTCATTAATGCATCAAATATTGAAAAAGATGTGGATTGGCTGCTTCAGCATCAAGATGAGAACGACGTATTGATCCAAAATGTCTCGGATCAAATCGCCTTGCTAGCCCTTCAAGGACCTCTTGCTGCTGACATTATGAAAGATGTGGCGGATGAAGAGGTGACATCTCTCAAGCCATTTACATTTTTATCAAAAGCTGAGGTCGCTCAAAAAGAAGTGCTTGTTTCAAGAACGGGCTACACAGGGGAGGACGGCTTTGAAATCTACTGCCAGTCAGAAGATGCGGTCCACATCTGGTCGGCTTTATTAGAAGCAGGCGAGCCAAAAGGGTTAATACCGTGCGGGCTCGGTGCACGTGACACCTTAAGATTTGAAGCAAGACTTCCGCTTTATGGCCAGGAGCTGACAAAGGATATCTCTCCATTAGAAGGCGGGATTGGCTTTGCTGTCAAAACGGATAAAGAAGCCAATTTTATTGGCAAAGAAGCGCTCAAACAGCAAAAAGAAGAGGGAGCGAAGCGAAAGCTTGTCGGCATTGAAATGATCGATAAAGGGATTCCGCGCACAGACTATCCGGTCTTTTCAGGAGAAAAGCAGATTGGGGTTGTCACAACCGGCACACAATCCCCAACATTAAAGAAAAATGTCGGGCTTGCTTTGATCGAATCTTCTCAGGCGCAGCTTCAGGCAGAGGTGGAAGTACAAGTTCGCAAAAAACGTCTAAAAGCTAAAATCGTCGCAACACCATTTTATAAAAGAGCCAAATAACGAGGGGGAATAGAGGATGAAGCACAGGTATCTGCCGCAAACCGAGCGAGATCAAAAAGAAATGCTGGATGTCATCGGCGTTCAGTCGATTGATGAGCTTTTTTCAGATATCCCAGAAAAAGTGAGATTTAAAGGAGCATACAACATTAAAGAAGCCGCATCTGAAACAGAGCTTGTAAGGGAATTATCCCGATTAGCTGCAAAGAATAAGGATACGGTTTCCTATGCATCGTTTCTTGGTGCCGGTGTATATGATCATTACCAGCCTGTCATTGTTGATCATGTCATCTCACGTTCCGAATTTTATACAGCATACACACCTTATCAGCCGGAGATTTCGCAAGGTGAACTACAAGCCATTTTTGAATTTCAAACAATGATTGCTGAGCTGACGGGTATGGATCTTGCCAACTCCTCGATGTATGATGGCGGGACGGCATTAGCTGAAGCGGCGATGCTGGCTGCGGGACACACAAAAAAGAAAAAAGTGGTTGTTTCTGAAACGGTTCACCCTGAATCAAGAGCAGTGCTAAAAACATACGCCAAAGGACAGCACATCGAAGTTGTTGAAGTGCCTGCAAAAAAAGGGCAGACGGATCTAGCAGCATTAGAGAAGGCCGTCTGTGACGATACAGCAGCAGTTCTTATGCAATATCCAAACTTCTTTGGTGTCGTCGAACCGTTAAAAGACATTGAACCTATTGCGCATAAAGGAAAAAGTCTGTTCATTGTCTCAAGTAATCCGCTTGCACTCGGGTTACTGACGCCGCCAGGTAAACTTGGGGCAGACATTGTCGTTGGTGATGCACAGCCGTTTGGCATTCCAGCAGCGTTTGGCGGGCCGCATTGCGGATATTTTGCTGTGACGAAAAAGTTGATGCGAAAAGTGCCAGGTCGTTTAGTCGGGCAGACAGAAGACGAAAATGGTGTTCGTGGGTTTGTGCTGACCCTTCAAGCGCGTGAGCAGCATATTCGGAGAGATAAAGCGACGTCCAATATTTGTTCGAATCAGGCATTAAATGCATTAGCCGCTTCCGTTGCCATGACAGCACTCGGAAAAACAGGCATCAAAGACATCGCCTATCAAAACGTGCAAAAAGCGCACTATGCTAAGACGCAGGCTCAAACATATGGACTGCTTGCTGATGTAGAAGGGGCCCATTTTAATGAATTTGTGATCAAATTACAAGAGCCTGTGAAAGAAGCCAATAAACGATTGCTTGAAAAAGGAATCATCGGCGGCTATGACTTAGGGATAGACTACCCAGAGCTTCAACATCACATGCTTGTCGCCGTAACAGAGCTAAGAACGAAAGAAGAAATTGATACGTTCATTAAGGAATTGGGGGATCGCCATGAATAAACAAGATCAGCCGCTTATTTTTGAATTATCCAAAGAAGGAAGAATTGGTTATAGCCTGCCTGATTTAGATGTACCTGAACAGGAGATCCCGTCTTTATTTGATGACACGTATATCCGTCATGAGGATGCTGAGCTTCCTGAAGTATCTGAGCTTGATATCATGCGTCATTATACAGCATTATCAAGACGTAATCATGGGGTCGATTCCGGATTTTATCCTCTTGGCTCTTGTACGATGAAATATAATCCGAAGATTAATGAAAAGGTCGCACGCCTTGCAGGCTTCGCGCAAGTCCATCCACTACAGGAGGCAGACACTGTGCAAGGTGCATTAGAGTTACTCCACGACCTGGGTGCTCATCTTGAAGAAATTACTGGGATGGACGCTGTGACATTACAGCCTGCGGCAGGAGCACACGGGGAATGGACAGGACTCATGATGATCCGTGCGTACCATGAAGCAAGAGGAGACCATAAGCGAACAAAAGTCATTGTGCCTGATTCTGCCCATGGAACGAACCCGGCATCTGCGACAGTGGCCGGATTTGAAACCATTACCGTCGCATCTGATGCGAATGGGCTTGTTGATTTAGAGGACCTGCGCCGTGTTGTCAATGAAGAAACAGCTGCTTTAATGCTGACGAATCCGAATACACTCGGTCTATTCGAAGAAAATATTTTAGAAATGGCTGAAATCGTTCATGGAGCTGGCGGTAAGCTTTATTATGACGGAGCCAACTTGAATGCCGTTTTAAGCAGAGCAAGACCGGGGGATATGGGGTTTGACGTCGTTCACTTAAATCTCCATAAAACCTTTACAGGTCCACATGGAGGCGGAGGCCCTGGTTCAGGTCCTGTAGGCGTCAAAAAGGATTTGATTCCGTACTTGCCAAAGCCGGTGCTTGTGAAGAAGGAAGGCCGCTTTTACTTTGATGATGATCGACCAGAATCAATTGGCCGCGTGAAGCCGTTCTATGGCAACTTTGGCATTAACGTCAGAGCATATGCGTACATTCGCTCTATGGGTCCAGACGGCCTAAAGGCTGTAACGGATAATGCCGTGTTAAATGCGAACTATATGATGCGCCGCTTAAGTGCTCATTTCGATTTGCCATTTGACCGTCACTGTAAGCATGAATTTGTTCTTTCAGGTAAACGTCAGAAAAAATTAGGTGTGCGGACACTCGATATTGCCAAACGATTACTTGATTTTGGCTATCATCCGCCAACGATCTACTTCCCGCTCAATGTAGAGGAATGTATCATGATTGAACCAACTGAAACAGAATCAAAAGAAACTCTTGATGCCTTCATCGAAGCGATGATTCAGATTGCCAAAGAAGCAGAAGAGAATCCAGAAGTGGTACAGGAAGCGCCGCATACGACGGTCGTCAAACGAATGGACGAAACAAAGGCCGCGCGGAATCCAGTCCTCGTTTTTGAAAGATAAAGAAAAAAAGACTCAGGGGGATCACGCTCCCAGAGTCTTTTTTGTTAGTTCTTCGTTTTGATGCGGCCGCCCCATTTTTTAAAGCCGCCTTTTAAATTATAAATCTCACGACAGCCGTTTTTACGTAAAGTTTGAGCTGCTTTTCCGCTTCTTAAATTGTTTTGGCAATAGAGATAAACAGGCTTGTCAGGACGAATTTCATTTTTGCGCTGCTTTAGCTGGGAAAGGGGGATGTTTCTTGCCCCTAAAATATGTCCGCCTTCAAACTCATTTGGCTCTCTCACATCAATGAGTTGAGCTTTGCGGTAACCTTTAATAAATTCTGCTTCCGTCAGCGTTTTCATAATGCGCTGCTGATAAATGTAGCTGCCGATGGAATAAAGAACGAAAAGTCCACAAAGTGAGAGGACGATATAGTTGAATATTGACAATACAACTCGACTCCTTCTTGAGCATCAGCACAGTAGCCTGTCTGATGGTACGTTTTAGACAAATACTATTATAGTAAAGCAAAAGAAACTTGTCATCATAAATGGTAAGAATTATTTTCAATTCGTTCCCTATTTGATAGACTGATGAAGAGAGAAAACCGGTGGCCATCACCATCATCTAACATTGACTACGTAAAAGAGAAGGGATTTTTATATGCAAAAAGAGAAATGGTGTTTCATTGATACAGGAAATCAAGACCCAGCCTTTAACATGGCAATGGATGAAGCCTTGCTTTATTGGCATAGTGAGAAGCTCATCCCGCCTGTCATCCGTTTTTATGGATGGAATCCGGCGACATTGTCTGTTGGGTATTTTCAGCATGTTGAAAAGGAAATCAACATGGAAGCAGTCGAGCGCTATGGTCTTGGGTTTGTCCGCAGACCAACTGGAGGGCGGGGGGTTCTTCATGATCAGGAGCTGACCTACAGCGTGATTGTGTCAGAGGAACATCCAGAAATGCCAGCGACGGTGACAGAGGCATACCGCGTCATTTCAGAAGGCATTTTAGAGGGCTTTAAAGAACTGGGGCTCGATGCATATTTTGCCATTCCTCGTACAGATAAAGAAAAAGAAAGCTTAAAAAATCCAAGGTCGTCTGTATGCTTCGATGCTCCTTCCTGGTATGAGCTTGTCGTAGAAGGCAGAAAGGTAGCAGGCAGTGCTCAAACGAGACAAAAAGGAGTGATCCTCCAGCACGGCTCCATCTTAATTGACCTTGATGAGGACAAATTGTTCGATTTATTTCTTTATCCAAACGACCGTGTGAGAGAGCGGATGCAGCGGAGCTTTAAAAACAAAGCGGTCGCCATCAATGAAATCTCAGACCGAACTTGTACAATAGACGATGCGCGTGTTGCGTTTAAACGAGGATTTGAAAAAGGGTTAAATATTGAGCTTGTGCCTTATGAGCTGACAGATGAAGAATTAGCGTTTGTCCATCATCTCGCCAAAACGAAATATGCCTCAGACGAGTGGAATTACAAGCGCTAAGACAGTGGACACTCCTTGTTTTTTAATGGGCGATGGTGTAGAATTGTTATGATTATTAAGTAAAGGTGCATTATGGAGGGGTTTTATGACTACACCTAGTATGGAAGATTACATTGAACAAATATATATGCTGATAGAAGAAAAAGGATATGCCAGAGTCTCTGATATTGCAGAAGCACTCGCTGTCCATCCCTCCTCTGTAACAAAAATGGTTCAGAAGCTAGATAAAGATGAATACCTCATTTATGAGAAGTATCGTGGTCTAATTTTAACCCCGAAAGGCAAAAAAATTGGAAAACGTCTCGTATACAGACATGAACTGCTAGAGCAATTTTTAAGAATCATTGGTGTAGATGAAGAGAAAATTTATGATGATGTAGAAGGCATTGAACATCATCTCAGCTGGAACAGCATTGACCGCATCGGCGATCTTGTTCAATTCTTTGAAGAAAACGACGAGCGATCTGTTCAGCTGAAAGCGATTCAAAAGAAAAACGAACAAACAAATCAAGAATCTTAAGAAAAAGAACACCCTTAGCAAGGGTGTTCTTTCATATTGTTGACAAAGGGCTAAAATGATTTTTATTTTAGCCCTTTGTCTTCTGTTTTTTCAGCGTGACTTGAAAACCTTTGCAGTCTAGGAAGGGCGAGTACCGGAGCGGAGCGAATTTGACATTCGTGAGCACCGGAGCGCAGACCTGACACCGAATGCGAGGGTTTGTCCGCGCGCTGAAAGGACACCCTCAGCATGGGTGTCCTTTTTGATTAAAGTTCTAATTGAAAGCATATGCTCTTACACTATTAATAGCGTGATATCAAAGGGGGCTCCTTGATGAAGATAGATGGTGTGTTCTCAGGTGGAGGCATTAAAGGGGCAGCACTTGCGGGTGCCTATGAAGCGCTTGAAGCGAGAGGATATCAATTTGTCCGCCTTGCTGGTACAAGTGCTGGAGCGATCATTGCTTCATTCATCGCAGCAGGTTTTACTAGTCAGGAGATTCGGGAGCTTTTAGATGAAATGGAGGAACATCACTTGCTTGACAGGAGATGCCAATTCATTCCGTTTCAAATGCTCAGGTGGGTATCCATTTACTGGCGCCTCGGTCTGTACAAAGGCGACCGGCTGGAAAAATGGCTGACAGACGTTTTAAAACGAAAAGGGGTTACCGTATTTGGAGATCTTAAAAAAGATTCGCTGAAAATTGTTGCCTCCGATTTAACAAATGGGAAAATCCTCGTGCTGCCAGACGACCTTCCTTCATACGGCTTAAATCCAGAGCGCTTTTCCGTTGCAAGGGCGATTCGGATGAGTTGCAGCCTGCCGTATTTTTTCGAGCCTGTCAAACTAAGGTCATCAAAAGGCATTTGTACCATTGTGGATGGAGGAGTGCTTAGCAATTTTCCAATTTGGTTGTTTGCGGAAGAGAAAAAAAGACCGTTCGTCGGTGTCACATTAACCCCAAACGAAAAAGAACGCCCTCAACACTCCATCCGCAATGCGTTTGAACTGTTTGGCGCTCTTTTTGAAACGATGCGTGGTGCTCATGACGAAAGACACATTGCCACAAAACACGAACGTCATGTTATTTTTATTCCTGTAGAACACGTCATTGCCACTGATTTTCATCTGAAGACAGAAAAGAAAAAGGCGCTTGTCGATCTAGGCAGACAGAAAGCCGAGCAATTTTTAAAAAGCTGGACATTTTAAAACAAGGCGCGATTTTTCTTTTTGTTTTTCTTGCCTTCAATCACAGTTAACTGTGTTTGGCTTTTCTTTTTGAGAAGGACGGGCTTAGACTTGTGGTCAGTCGGCACGCTTCGCAAATGAGTGACCCGATTTTTCATCTGGCTTTTCGTTTTTGGTTTAGGCTGCTGGTAGCGACGTTTTGATTGTTTGACTGCTTTACGATAAAGATTGCCCTCTGTTCCAGTTCTTCGATTCATCAGCCATCTAAATAGGAAAAATAGAGCCGCTCCAATGATCACAACTGATAGCAGCATTGTAAAAAGTCTGCCTGGATTCGTTGTGAGTAAATACACAAATCCCAAAACACCTAAAGCGAAAATAATGGTAAAAGCAGGATGTACTCGGCGATTCATAACTGTCCACCTCCGAAGGAATTTACCGGATTTATAAGTTAGATCACTTGATGAGCAGAATCTGATGCTTGTTTCTCAGACGCTTCCTCTAAACGAAGAAGTTCATTAAAACTTGCAATGGCTACCTCGACTTGATCGTCAGAGGGTTCTTTTGTTGTGAGCAATTGCAGCCAAAGGCCAGGATAGCCAAGCACTTTAAGCACAGGCACTTCTCGGAGTTTGTTCGTGAGCTGAAGCACTTCAAATGAAATGCCCAGAACAACCGGAATGAGCGCCAAGCGATTCAGAACTCTCACCCATAAAGGATCTGTCGGTACGAGTAAATAGACGAACATTCCGACAATGACAGTGAATAAAATAAAGCTGCTACCGCATCGATAATGCAGCCGTGATTGTTTTTGTACATTTTCCACTGTGATGTCAAGATTCTGTTCATAGCAGTTTATGACTTTATGTTCTGCGCCATGATATTGAAATACCCTTTTAATTAAAGGGGTCATGGAAATAAAGTAAATGTAGCCTAATAACAGGACCAGTTTAAAGAATGTTTCCACTGCGATTTGTGCGAAATTCCCTGAAAAGACGGGCCGCACCAGTTCAGCTAAAAAGACAGGTACTAGGGTAAAGACAAATTTACTAAAGAGAAGAGAGAGAACTCCGATTACAGCAATGCCGAAAATCATGGATAATTTCGAGCTTTTTTGTTCTTTTTCAAGAGTATGATCTTCTGAAGGATCTAAGTCATAGCGCTCGCTGGAGAAGTTCAAGTGCTTACTGCCATTTGCGCTTGCTTCAACAAGTGCAGCAACACCCCTGACAAAGGGGATTTTCTTGAGAAAGGCGGTTCGTTTATTGGAGGTCCGGGGAAGCTTCAAAAACTCAATGGACTGATCCTTTCGCCGAATCGCTGTCACATAGTTCTTTTTACCTCCAAACATGACACCTTCGACAACTGCCTGCCCTCCATATGCTGGACGTTTTGTTTGATTGGACATATTTCATCAACCTGCCTGTTTCCTGTAATTTACATGCATTTCCTTATACCTTTATTGTACAGGAAATGAGGGGAAATCACTAGCGCACAAGTCGATTATCTACTAGAATTCTATCTACCTCTTTTTAGCCAGTATACCCTGTTATAAAAATTTTACACTCACGGATGGAAATCCTTTTTTTTATGACATTTTGGACATACTACTTGCTGGAGGTGTTCACAAATGAAACGTGATGAAAAGAAAAACCAAGAAGAGACAAATCAGGCTGTACAAACGTCATCGCTGTGGGCAAGAGCAGCTGCGACAGGCTTTGTTGGCGGTGTTTTTTGGGGCTTTATCGGGTTTCTGACCCATATGTTTCATTTCTCAGAGGTGAGTCCCAATATGCTCCTTCAGCCTTTTGTGCTCGGAGAGTGGAAAAAGGGAGGACTTGGCACTTTTATTAGTATTGTGCTTTTAGGGGTTTTATCGATTGGAGCAGCCTTTATTTATTATGGGGTTTTAAAACGAATCAAAGGCTATTGGATGGGGCTGATATATGGCGCGCTTTTATGGCTGCTCGTTTTTTACGTATTTAATCCGATTTTCCCAGATGTAAAGCAAGTCCAAGATTTGCAGCAAAGCACCATCGTCACGACATTTTGCCTATATATTTTATATGGCATGTTTGTCGGGTACAGTATTTCGTTTGAATATAATGAATTAACGAGTCAGAAGCTTGCAAGGGCACTCGGGAAAAAGACAGAATAAAGTGTAAATCACCTATTCATATGATAAAATATTTTTGGAAACGAAAGGTTTCTAATGAAAAAGAAACAGATCTCGATATAGATTGAATTAGGGTGAAGGAGTGGTTGTATGCCTCATTTTCTTGTGTTGAATGGGCCCAATTTAAATAGGCTTGGCAAAAGAGAGCCGGCTGTTTACGGAAGTAAGACGCTGACAGATTTAGAAACGGATTTGTTCCAGTTTGCAGAAAGAGCCAATATCCAGTTAACGTTCTTTCAATCGAATCACGAAGGGGATTTGATTGATGCGCTCCACGAGGCAGAAGATCAGTACGATGGAGTCGTGTTTAACCCGGGTGCTTTTACACACTACAGCTATGCGCTGAGAGATGCCATTGCAAGTATTTCTTTATCCGTCGTCGAAGTACATATCTCAAACGTTCATAAGAGAGAGGAATTCCGCCATCATTCTGTACTTGCTCCAGTATGCCAAGGGCAAATCGTTGGTCTTGGTTTAGAAGGGTATAAATTGGCGATTCGTTATTTAGTGAGTGAAGGGGGAGCAGTATCATGAAACTTGAAAAGTTAAGAACACTTTTATCTGAATTAGAGATCGATGGTCTTGTCATTACGAGCAGCTTTAATTTACAGTACATGACCAGCTTTACTGGCTCAGCCGGTCTTGCAGTTGTTTCAAAGGACCAGGCAGCTTTTATCACGGATTTTCGTTATACAGAGCAAGCGAAGGACCAAGTAAAAGGCTACGACATTATTGAACATAAAGGAAACATCGTGGAAACCGCAGCCCAAACGGCAAAGGAATTTGGGATAAAACGCCTTGGGTTTGAACAACATCATATGACATTTGCCACGTACCAGCAGTATGCAGATAAAGCAGGCGATATAGAGCTTGTTCCGGTCTCAGAATCAGTTGAAAAGTTGCGCTTGATTAAGTCTAGTGAAGAGATTAAGATATTAGAGGAAGCTGCGAAGATTGCAGATCACGCCTTTGATCATATTCTCACTTACATCAAGCCGGGCTTGACGGAAATTGCTGTCATGAACGAGCTTGAATTTTTCATGAGAAAAGAAGGCGCTGAAGGATCTTCATTCGATATGATTGTCGCCTCAGGTGTTCGTTCAAGCCTGCCGCACGGAAGAGCGAGTGAAAAGGTGATTGAATCTGGTGATTTAGTCACACTCGATTTTGGTGCTTACTATAAAGGTTATTGTTCTGATATGACAAGAACGATTGCTGTCGGCACACCGAGCGATAAGCTAAAGGAAATTTATCATATCGTATTAGAAGCAGAAAACGCTGGTGTGGATAGAATCAAGCCAGGCTTAACAGGAAAAGAAGCTGATCGCATCACACGTGACATCATTGAAAAGTATGGCTATGGTCAATACTTCGGGCATTCAACTGGCCACGGGCTAGGGATGGAAGTACATGAAGCGCCAGGCCTTTCCTCACGATCAGAGGTCGTCTTAGAAGAAGGAATGGTCGTGACAGTTGAGCCGGGAATTTACTTGCCGGATGTCGGCGGCGTGAGAATTGAGGATGATATTGTCCTGACAGCTGACGGCAATAAACGATTGACCCACTCACCGAAAGAACTTATCATATTATGATGGTGAAATGTAGGAGGATGACAAAATGATTTCAGTAAACGATTTTCGTACAGGCCTGACAATTGAAGTGGACGGCGGTATTTGGCGTGTAGTGGATTTCCAACACGTAAAGCCAGGGAAAGGCGCAGCGTTTGTTCGTTCGAAACTGCGTAACCTGCGTACTGGTGCCATTCAAGAAAAAACATTCCGTGCAGGCGAAAAAGTAGCGAAAGCTCAAATTGAAACAAAAACAATGCAGTACTTGTACGCAAATGGCGACCAGCATGTCTTCATGGATACAAGTTCTTATGAGCAGCTTGAACTAAGTGAAACACAAATTAAAGATGAGCTGAAATATTTGCTAGAAAATATGTCAGTTCAAATTGTGATGTACGGTGCTGAAACACTTGGAGTAGAACTTCCAAACACGGTAGAACTAGAAGTAGTAGAAACAGAGCCTGGTATTAAAGGTGACACAACATCAGGCGGCTCAAAACCTGCAAAAACTGAAACTGGTTTAATCGTCAACGTTCCTTTCTTTGTGAACCAAGGAGATAAACTAGTCATTAATACATCAGACGGTTCATACGTGTCAAGAGCGTAATGAACGAAGAAAGACTGTAAACACGAGGTTTACAGTCTTTTTAGATTGTTGACAAAGGGCTAAAATGACGTTTATTTTAGCCCTTTGTCTTCTTTTCAGCGTGATAGAAAACCTTTGAAGTCTAGGAAGGACGAGCACCGAAGCGGAGCGAATTTGCCATTCGTGAGCATCGGCGCGCAGGACTGACACCGAATGCGAGGGTTTGTCTACACGCTTTGACTGTAAACGTCGTGTTTACAGTCTTTTTTTATTGTAAAACATGTAAGACTCCTCAAAAGGCAGACCTTCTCTCAATTCTCTCATTCATCTCTTTTCCTTTCTGAAAAACAAGACTACTTCCATCTAGACAAGCATATAGTGTAAAAAAAGCTGGAGGTTCTATATGAAACCATTTCTTTTCCCAGGCATCCATCCGTCAGTAGCGGCAATGGCCGGCATGAGGTTCTTATCGGCAGCGATTGAACTGACGGCCGCCATCCTCATTTTAGTCACAAATGACGTTCGAAAAGCGGTTGTCATCAATAGTATATTGGCGATCATTGGGCCGCTCATTTTTATTATCACGATGACGATTGGAATCTATCAAATTGCAGGGCAGTTATCCTATGCCAAGCTCGTCTTTATTTTCATTGGTGTCGTGTTTATTCTTGTTGGGATCTATAAGTGAAACGGCTTGGCATAATTAACGGCTCCCATCATACATTTTAGAGAAGAAAAAAAGGAGGGGAATTCGTTGCGGAGTTTGTTGGATATTCTCCCGCACTCGATTGGACAAGAACTTAGACTGCTAAAAGAAGCAGAATGGGATCAAATAGAAGAAATCCGCATTCGCACGGATCGTCCTATTGAATTGATGCAAAGAGGAAAACCGCGCTTTCTTTCTTATCGCACAACAGGAGAAGATGCGTCTCAGCTATTAGGCAGGCTGAGCAATTACAGCATGTACACACTTGAAGAAGAGCTAAAGCAAGGCTACATCACCATATCTGGCGGACACCGGGTGGGAATTGCAGGAAAGGTGATCGTTGAAAACGGCATTGTCAAAGGATTAAGAGATATCTCTTCATTTAATATCCGCATCGCAAAAGAAAAAATCGGGATTGCGCTTCCCTTTCTTCCTTATTTATATGACGAGCACTGGTGCAATACACTCATCATCGGTCCACCGCAAACAGGGAAAACGACATTATTGCGGGATGTAGCAAGACTGGCTAGTACTGGCACAAAAGCAATTCCTCCTAAAAAAACAGGCATTATAGATGAGCGTTCCGAAATCGCTGGGTGTATAAGAGGGGTGCCGCAGCACCAGTTTGGACACCGGGTTGATGTGCTCGATGCGTGTCCAAAGGCTGAAGGTTTGATGATGATGATTCGATCTATGAGTCCAGAGGTCATGATTGTCGATGAAATCGGAAAAAGCGAGGATGTACAGGCACTTTTAGAAGCGATTCATGCCGGAGTCACCATTATCGTCTCAGTTCATGGCTATTCACTTGAAGATGTGTATAAACGTCCATCATTGAAGCCGTTATGGGAGCTTCGAGTATTTGAACGATATGTTGAATTAAATCGCAAGAATGGTCCCGGCACGATTAGGCGGATATATGACCAAGACGGACAAGAGATGAAATGGAGGCGGGGAGTGGACGTATGTTAAAGCTCATTGGCGCTATCTTGATTGTCGCGGCTACGACTTGGGGAGGGTTCGAGTTTGCCAAACGATATAGCGACCGGCCGAAACAAATTCGGCAGCTTCGGTTTGCGCTCCAGTCTCTTGAAGCTGAAATTATGTATGGGCAAACGCCTCTAGCGCGGGCTGCAGAGCAAATTGCGTCGCAAGTAGGTACTCCTGTGAATCGGTTATTTGAACAATTTGCAGAAAAACTCAAAGTCGGAACTTTTTCGGCACGGCATGCATGGAATGAGAGTCTTGAGGATGTTTGGAAAAAAACCGTTTTGAAAAAAGGCGAATATGAGGCACTGAAGCACTTTGGAGAAACACTTGGCCAGCATGATGTCACTTCTCAGCAAAAGTATATCAAGCTTGCTTTAGGTCATTTGGAATCGGAGGAGAAGGAAGCTGAAATCGCCCAAGCGAAAAATGAAAAAATGGTCAGAAGTCTCGGATTTTTAAGCGGATTACTACTGATTCTTTTATTGATGTGAGAGGAAGGGAGTCGAGAGCATGGGCGTTGATGTAAACGTCATTTTTCAAATTGCGGGAGTAGGCATCGTTGTGGCATTCCTCCATACGATTTTAGATCAAATGGGGAAAAAGGAGTATGCTCAGTGGGTCACGCTGCTTGGGTTTATCTACATTTTGTTTATGGTGGCAACCATTGTAGATGATTTGTTTAAAAAGATTAAAGCCGTATTTCTATTTCAAGGATAGGGGAGGGCTTACAAATCGAAATCATACAAATTGTTGGACTTGGTTTAATCGCTACTTTTTTAGCATTAATCGTCAAAGAACAAAAGCCGACCTTCGCCTTTATGCTTGTTGTTTTTACAGGATGTGTGATTTTTCTTTATTTAATTGATCAAATCTATGCCATTATCTCGATGATTGAAAAAATTGCGGCAAGCGCCGGCGTCAATATGAAGTATGTTGAAACCATTTTAAAAATTATTGGCATTGCCTATATTGCAGAATTCGGCGCCCAGCTGACAAAAGATGCTGGACAAGGCGCCATTGCATCAAAAATAGAGCTTGGCGGCAAAATTCTCATCTTGGTCATGGCAGTCCCTATTTTAACAGTCATCATTGAGACCATCTTAGGTATGATCCCGTCCATGACGTAATTGAAAAGAGGTGATGACAATGAAACGGGTGACAGCTGTTATGGGACTGATGCTTTTCTTCTGGCTGATCGCTCCGCATGCAGGTGCAGAAGAGAAAGTACCTTTATCAAATGAAGAACCAGCAGCAGAAGAAGTGGCGAATGGACAGGCTGATGCACTAGAGCTTCAATCCATCAATGACTTTTGGGAAACCATATTGGACGAGTATGGCGGCTTTCTGCCAGAAAGCCAAAAAGGCACAGTGAAGGAAATGATTGATGGCGATAAAGAGCTGTCTCCCCAAACATGGCTGAAAGCCTTTGTTCATTATCTTTTTCACGAGGTCATAGCAAACGGAAAGCTCCTAGGTACACTGATTTTACTCACCATCTTTTGTTCGCTTTTGCAGCTTTTGCAGAATGCGTTTGAGCAAAGCACCGTCAGTAAAGTCGCATACGCTCTTGTTTATATGGTGCTGATCATTATTGCACTCAACAGCTTTCATGTGGCGATTTCTTATGCAACAGAAGCCATTCAAACGATGACCAGTTTTATTCTTGCTCTTATTCCTCTTTTATTAGCACTTATTGCTTCATCAGGCGGGCTTGTCTCAGCCGGATTCTTTCATCCCGTTATTTTATTTTTGATGAATACGAGCGGCGTTTTTATTCAATATGTCGTTCTTCCCCTTATCTTTTTATCTGCGATATTGAGCATTGTCAGTACGCTGACCGAACAATACAAGGTCACCCAGCTTGCCCAGCTGTTAAGAAATGTGGCGATAGGCGGGTTAGCCGTTTTTTTAACTGTCTTTCTTGGCGTCATTTCTGTGCAAGGTGCATCTGCTGCAATTACGGATGGAATCGCTCTTCGTACAGCCAAATTTATTACCGGAAATTTCATCCCTGTCCTTGGCAGAATGTTTACAGATGCGACGGATACCGTGATCAGTGCCTCTGTGTTACTCAAAAATACGGTCGGACTTGTTGGCGTCGCCATTCTCATTTCAATTGCCGCCTTCCCGGCGATTAAAGTGCTCTCACTAGCCCTTATATATAAGCTTGCCGCAGCCATTCTTCAGCCATTAGGAGGCGGACCGATCATCAGCTGTCTTGATGTCATTTCAAAAAGTGTTCTTTATATCTTTGCCGCACTTGCTGTCGTGTCGCTCATGTTCTTTTTAAGCATTACCGTCATTATCACTGCTGGCAACTTGACCATGATGATGAAGTAAGGAGGGACACCTTTTGAGTTTTCTCACGGAATGGATCACAAGTATTATTCTCTTTATCTTATTTGCGATTGTCATTGATCTTCTGCTTCCCAATTCAAGCATGCAAAAGTATGCCAAAATGGTCGTCAGCCTGCTGCTGATTGTGGTGATGCTCAATCCGATCTTTGCTTTATTTCGGGCAGACCCTGACCAAATTTTTTCGGAATTGATGAAGGGGAAGGAAGAAGCACAGTCAGAAGAAATAAAAAATCAGATGAATTTAGAAAAAAAAGAAATACAAGCCTCTCAGCGTGCATATATTTTAAAGCAAATGGCTGTCCAACTAGAAAAAAGCGCAAAGGAGCCACTGGAGAAGGAGAGCTATGAAATGAAACACGTAGAAGTGCTGGCAGATGAGGAGCACCTGGATCAGAATATGGAGGCGGATCAATTTCGCATCAAAGCAGTTCTTTCCCCGCTCACAGGTGATGCTGTAGAAACGGTGGCAAAGGTGGACATTGATCTCTCCACGCAAAAGGAGGAAAGCGCTGAATCTTCTAGCAAAGAGATCACGAGGGTGAAAGAGACACTTGCTGATGTTTGGAATACGAGTCCTGAGCACATTGCGCTGAACATTGAGGGAGGTGACGCAGCAGATCATGAATAACAAGGACTGGAAACAAAAGCTGAAATCATTCTTGCAGCCGCCTGAAAAAGGTGAAGGGAAACCAAAATTAACGAAGCACCATTACTTGCTGCTTGTATTCATCATCGGCGTATCTTTCATGTTAGTCAGTCAGATCTTGTCACCGCCATCAAGCAAAGAACAGGCTGCTGTTCCTGCTTCTAAAAAAACATCCTCACAAGAGCAGGAGGTATTCAAGCCGGCATCGTCAAGTAAATCAAAGAATTCGATTGAGGATGTGGAGCAAGAATACGAAAATCAGCTGAAAGAAATTTTAGAGACCATCATTGGCGTTGAGGATGTATCGATTGTGGTCAATGTAGACGCAACTTCTTTAAAAGTGTTTGAAAAAAACAAATCCAATAAAAGCACAACGACCGAGGAAACAGATAAAGAAGGCGGCGTGCGAAGTGTCACTGATCAAACAAAAGAAGAAGAAATCGTCATCATCAAAAATGGCAATGAAGAAACACCTGTAGTGGTTCAAACGAAAAAACCAGATATTCGCGGTGTCCTCGTTGTTGCTCAAGGAGTAGACAACGTTCAAATAAAGAAAACCATCATTGAAGCGGTTACACGAGTGCTTGATGTAGCGAGCCATAGAGTGGCTGTTGCCCCTAAAAAAATCAAGGAGGATTCGGAATGATGTTAAAAAAACAAACGGTTTGGCTATTAACGATGCTAAGTTTAGTTGTCGTCTTAAGTGTGTACTATATCATGTCTCCACAAGGTGAAAATGCAGTGACAGTAGAAGATATGAAATCAAAAGGAACGGAAGAGAAAAAGACTGAAACAGAAAAAGGGACGGACAAAGGAACGGAAAAAGGCACTGATGAGAAGTCCACTGACAAAGAAACAAATGGCAAACAAGAGGATATCGAAACAAGCGGTGAAGAAGGAAAGGCTGTGTCGGAGCAAACAGACGATGAGCTTTTTACAACATACAGATTAGAGCTTGAAGATAAACGAAGCAAACAGCGCGAAGAGTTCAACGAAATCGTATCCAGTGATGATGCAACAGCACAAGAAAAAAGTGAAGCGTATGATCAAATGACAGCGCTTAGTGAGGCAGAAGGGACGGAGCGTCAGCTCGAAACCTTAATTAAAACAAAAGGATATAAAGATGCGCTAGTGAGTGCTGAAGGAGATAAAGTGAGCATCACGGTTCGTTCTGACAAAAAATCAAAGTCCCAAGCGGCCGATATTATTGATATGGTCACAAAAGAAATGAGAGGTCTTGATAACGTAGCTGTCACTTTTGAGCCCTCCAATCAATAAAAAATGAACAGGCGCCCTTGCCGAAAAGGGCGTTTTTTGATGCGGTTTGGCGCCCTCTCCAAGGTGCTTTCGCGAGGCGCTTCGCCACAATAGTAGTTGAATTCATTGAAATCCTCCTGTAAGATGGTTATAGTATGTACTTTTAGTACTAGCCTATAAGAAAAAGATAAATCCATACATAGGGGTGCAAATCCATGTTAAAAATTGAAGAAATTCATGAACTGATTAAATTAATTGACGAATCTACAATTGATGAATTTACGTACGAAAACGAAGGTGCAAAAATCAAACTGAAGAAAAATAAAGAAGTCGTTCAGCAAGTTGCGGCACCAGTGGCTCCTGTCCAAGCAGCTCCAGCTCAACAAGCTCCTAAAGCACAAGCTCCAGCTCAGACCGAAGCCCCTGCACAAGAGGCAGCTGCGTCTGAAAATCTGCATAAAATCACATCCCCAATGGTTGGCACATTTTATGCTTCATCTTCACCAGAAGCAGGTCCATACGTGACAACAGGTTCTAAGGTGAAGGAAAACACAGTTGTGTGCATCGTAGAAGCGATGAAACTGTTTAATGAAATCGAAGCAGAAGTAAAAGGTGAAATCGTCGAAGTATTAGCTGAGAACGGTCAGCTTGTAGAATTCGGACAACCCCTCTTTCTAGTGAAAGCAGAGTAAGGAGTACGATCATGATTAAAAAGCTATTAATTGCAAACAGAGGAGAAATCGCAGTTAGAATTATCCGCGCTTGTAAAGAGCTTGGAATTGAAACAGTTGCGGTATTTTCTGAAGCGGATCGCGATGCGCTTCATGTTCAAATGGCTGATGAAGCATATTGCATCGGACCGACTGCTTCAAAAGATAGTTATTTAAATGTCACGAATATTGTCAGTGTAGCAAAATTAACAGGGACAGATGCCATCCATCCAGGATACGGCTTCCTTGCTGAAAATGCAGACTTTGCAGAGCTTTGCGAGGAATGCAATGTCATCTTTGTTGGTCCAACTGCGTCAGCGATTTCCAAAATGGGAACGAAAGATGTCGCAAGGGAAACAATGAAAGATGCCGGGGTTCCGATTGTTCCTGGTTCTCAAGGAATTGTAAAAGATCTTGATGATGCTGTTTCAACAGCAGCAAGTATTGGGTATCCTGTCATTATTAAAGCAACTGCAGGCGGCGGCGGTAAAGGAATCCGTGTGGCTCGTACCGAAGAAGAGCTCATTAATGGTGTTACCATCACGCAGCAGGAAGCAGCGCAAAACTTTGGTAACCCTGGCGTCTATTTAGAGAAGTTCATTGAAGACTTTAGACACGTGGAAATCCAAGTGCTTGCAGATCAGCATGGCCATACCATTCACTTAGGAGAGCGTGATTGCTCGATCCAAAGAAGAATGCAAAAGCTTCTTGAAGAAACGCCATCACCAGCGCTGAATGCAGACATCCGTGAGCAAATGGGTGAAGCAGCCGTAAAAGCAGCAGAAGCTGTTGAATACACTGGTGCTGGAACAGTCGAATTCATTTATGATTATAATGAAGAGAAATTCTACTTCATGGAAATGAATACCCGTATTCAAGTAGAGCATCCTGTAACAGAAATGGTCACAGGTGTTGACTTGATCAAAGAACAAATTAAAGTTGCATCAGGTGAAAAACTTTCTCTTACACAAGAGGATGTCGTATATGCAGGATGGGCGATCGAATGCCGTATTAATGCAGAGAACCCAGAGAAAAACTTCATGCCATCAGCTGGTGAAATTAAAATGTATCTTCCGCCAGGCGGTCTAGGAGTACGTGTTGATTCTGCCGCTTATCCGGGCTATGTGATTCCGCCATATTACGATAGTATGATTGCAAAGGTGATCACATATGGTAAGACGAGAGAAGAAGCGATTGCGAGAATGAAACGCGCGCTTCAAGAATTCGTCATTGAAGGAGTCTACACAACGATCCCATTCCATCTAAGATTGCTTGAGCATGAAACATTTGTGAGCGGTAATTTTAATACGAAGTTTTTAGAAACATACCAAATCATGAAATAATCATAGCTTTCGGAGGTGAATGATCGTGTCAGAAAACAATTTGCTTGAAATGAACCTTGATGAAGATCAATTGGGAAAAGTGCAAATTGCACCAGAAGTGATTGAGGTCATTGCTGGGATCGCCGCTTCAGAAGTCGAAGGCATTGCCGAAATGCGCGGCAATTTCGCTGCTGATGTAGCAGAACGCTTTGGTAAGAAAAATCACCGTAAAGGTGTGAAAGTAGATGTCTCTGATGAAGGCATCACAATCGATGTATACTGTGTGGTTCAATTTGGCCTATCCATTCCAAAGGTATCCACTGCTGTCCAAGAAAATATCCGTCAAACTCTTTTGAACATGACTGCCTTGACGATTAATGAAATCAATATTCATGTCGTTGGTATTCAATTTGATACTAAAGCATCTGAGGCTGAAGTAGATCAAGAAATGTAAAAAAAGAGTTCAAGTGAAACCAAGGAGGCATTGCCTCTTTGGTTTTTTAAAGCCCATTTTTGGGTCATTTCCGAATAATAATGATCTCACGCGTTGATTGATTCGTTTTTCGTCACAGCTCGCATGGATCTTGGTGCGACCACGGGCAAAATATGTTATGATCTCTGTATGGCTTAACGACAAGCGGATAAAGTGGTTAAAGGAGTAAATAATGAAAAGAAGAACTGCAAGAGAAAAGGCGCTACAAACATTATTTCAAATTGATGTGAGCAATATTGATCCGAAAGAGGCCATTACACATGCGCTGGATGAACAAGAATCAGATCCTTTTTTCGAGGAACTGGTTTTCGGTGTGCTTGAACAAAAGGACAAGCTCGATGACATGATTTCACAGCATCTAGTGAATTGGAAACTCGATCGTATTGCAAACGTAGACAGAGCCATTTTAAGGCTGTCTGTGTACGAGATGGTGTATCAAGAAGATATCCCGCTTAGTGTTTCGATGAATGAAGCGATTGAATTGGCCAAATTATTCGGTGATGATAAAGCACCGAAATTTGTAAATGGTGTACTTTCAAACATTAAAAACGACCTAAAGCAGCAATAGGAGGATTCGACATGACAGCAACAATCATCGATGGGAAAGAAACAGCAAAAGAAAAGCGTGAGCAATTAGCAAAAGAAGTAGAAGAGCTAAAACAAAAAGGAGTCACACCTGGTCTTGCCGTTATTCTAATCGGTGATGATCCGGCTTCACTTTCTTACGTGCGCGGGAAGAAGAAAGCAGCAGAAGCAATGGGGATGCATTTCCAGCTTGACCATTTAGATGCTTCTTTAACAGAAGAAGAATTGCTTCAGCTGATTGATCAGTACAATGCGAACGACCAATTCCACGGGATTCTTGTTCAGCTTCCACTGCCAAAACATATTTCTGAAAAAGCCGTTATTGAACGTATTTCACCTGAAAAAGATGTTGATGGTTTCCATCCATTGAATATCGGGAAAATGCTGCTTGGGGAGGACACATTCCTTCCATGTACACCAGCAGGCATTGTTGAATTACTAAACAAAACGGGTGTTAATCTTTCTGGAAAAGAAGTCGTTGTTGTGGGACGCAGCAATATTGTCGGTAAACCAGTAGGGCAATTGCTGTTAAACGAAAACGCAACGGTTACTTATTGCCATTCAAGAACAGTGAATATTTCAGAACATACGTTGAAAGCGGACATTTTAGTTGTTGCCGTCGGTCGAGCAAACTTTATTAAAGCTGACCAAATTAAAGAAGGCGCTATTGTTATTGATGTAGGAGTCAATCGTTTAGATAATGGGAAGCTTGTTGGAGATGTTGATTTTGAAGAGGCAAAAGAAAAAGCTTCTTATATCACACCAGTCCCTGGCGGAGTCGGTCCAATGACGATTACGATGCTTGCACACAATACGGTTAAATCAGCAAAACGTACATTAGCATAAGCTTTATCCATTCATCCACCTGCATGCTGCTGGTGGATGAATGTGCGTTTTTGAAGAGGAGGAATGCGTCATGAGTGAAAAAGCCTTTGTGACGGTCACAGCCCTTACAAAATACATAAAAAGAAAATTTGATGTTGATCCGCATTTAGAAGATATTTGGATCAAAGGTGAGCTATCCAATGTAAAGATTCATTCAAGAGGACATGTGTACTTCACCTTAAAAGACGTAAACGCACGCATGCAAGCTGTCATGTTCCAGCGCTCTGCGTCTAAGCTGCCTTTCTCTCCTAAGAGCGGAATGAAGGTGTTTGTACGCGGCGGGATTCAAGTATATGAACCAAGCGGCAACTATCAATTATATGCAAAAGAAATGCAGCCTGATGGTGTTGGTGCTCTTCATCTTGCTTATGAAGAGCTGAAGAAAAAGCTGGCAAGTGAAGGCTTATTTGATGCGCGCTATAAAAAACCAATTCCTGAATATCCAGAGGTTGTTGGTGTGATTACATCTCCAACAGGAGCGGCTGTTCGAGATGTCATTACGACCATCAACCGGCGCTATCAGCAGGCGAAAATCATTGTGCTTCCGGCGCTTGTCCAAGGTGAACATGCGACCCGTTCCATCGTAGAACGGATCAAGGAAGCGAATGAAAAACAGCTCTGTGATGTCTTGATTGTCGGAAGAGGAGGCGGTTCGATTGAAGAACTTTGGGCCTTTAATGAAGAAGCTGTCGCAAGGGCCATCTTCGCATCAGACATTCCAATCATATCTGCAGTTGGGCACGAAACAGACTTTACGATCAGTGATTTCACTGCAGACATGAGAGCACCCACACCAACAGGAGCAGCCGAACTTGCTGTTCCAAGCACGACCGATTTAATTGAACGAATCAAATCAATCGATATACGGCTGACAAGAGCGGTAAAGAATCAAACCTCACAAGCGAAAGACCGTCTTGTGGCGCTGCAATCCTCGTATGCCTTCCGTTTTCCAAAACGATTACAGGAGCAAAAAGAGCAGCAATTTGATTTGGTATTTGACCGTTTTCAAAAACAGCTGACGAGACAAATTGAGCAAAAACGCAGTCAACTAGACAGACAAACATACAGGCTGAAGCCGCTTCATCCTAAAGAGCAGCTGCTTCAGGCGAAAAAACGCCACGCCAATGAATCAGAACAGCTCATCCGCAGTATGAATGTGCAAATGAAAACAATTCATTCGCAGTTCCAATCGGTTCTTGGTAAACTAAATGCATTAAATCCACTTCAAGTGATGGAAAGAGGCTACAGCTTAGCCTATAAAGAAGAAGAACTGATAAAAAGTGTGAACCAAGTAGAGACGAAGGATCAGCTGACTATCACGATGAAAGATGGACGTCTGATTTGTGAGGTTATTGAGAAGGAGAGGCAATCATCATGACAGAATCCAATAAACAAAAAGAAGAACAAATGACATTTGAAGAGGCGATGAAAGGTCTTGAGGAGATTGTGGGAAAGCTCGAGGAAGGAGATGTACCACTTGAGCAGGCCATTCATTATTTCCAAGAAGGCATGACCCTTTCGAAGCTTTGTCATGAAAAATTACAGCATGTTGAAAAGCAAATGGATTTCATTTTAAAAGAGGACGGTGAGCTGGCTCCCTTCTCAGTGAAGGAGGCAGATGCTGGTGACAAGTAATTTAAATGAATTTTTAACAACACGAAAACAGGCCATTGAAGATTATTTATTTACATATGTTCAGGAATTGACGATTCCAGAAGACCTGAAATCTTCTATGCTCTATTCTCTTAAAGCGGGCGGGAAAAGGCTTCGACCTGTTCTCGTTCTTGCTCTATTACATGCCTACGGTAAAAACGAAGAAGACGGTATACCTGTCGGCTGTGCAGTTGAGATGATTCATACGTATTCATTGATACATGACGACCTTCCTTGCATGGACGACGATGACCTTCGCAGAGGAATACCGACAAATCATAAAGTGTACGGAGAAGCAACAGCGGTTCTCGCAGGTGATGCCCTTTTAACAGAAAGCTTCCGCCTGATTACATCACAGCTGTCTAGCAGCGTCTCAGCTGACCAAAAGCTCAGAATTGTAGAGGAGCTTGTAAAGTCAGCAGGTGCACTAGGAATGGTTGGCGGTCAATTTGACGACATGGAAGCAGAGCAAAAACAAGTATCGCTTGCTGAACTAGAATCCATTCACGCCCGTAAAACAGGAAAGCTTCTTACGTTCAGCGTCGCGGCAGGTGCAATGCTGGCAGGAGCATCAGATGACGATATCGAAAAGCTAAGGGAATTCAGCTATCATATTGGCATTGCGTTTCAAATCCGTGATGACATTTTAGATCTTGAAGGAAACGAAGAAAAAATCGGCAAACGGGTCGGCTCTGATACAGCAAATGAAAAGTCGACATATCCTTCTTTATTAACGCTTTCAGGAGCAAAAGAAAAACTGCATGAGCACATCACACGTGCAAAAGAAATTGTCTCAAATCTTCAATTAGAGCAGCAATTGCTGCATGATTTATGTGATCTAATTGCCTCAAGAGATCATTAAAAACAGCCTAGATTTGAGGGTCCTCGAGCAATTGTGGTAAACTGTAAACAGTTTATTATGATGAGACAACTCTTATTCCCTATTGGTTTTCAAAGGAATAAGGCATTATAGCTGTATATAGAAATTTTGTTGAAAGCGAGTTGATCCTAATTGGATCTTTTATCAATAAAAAATCCAACGTTTCTAAAAGGAATGTCAAATGCAGAATTAGAGGAGCTTAGCGCTGACATTCGCATGTTTTTAATTGAGTCCTTAGCTAACTCTGGCGGGCATATCGGTCCGAACCTGGGAGTCGTTGAACTGACTGTTGCGCTTCATAAAGTATTTGACAGCCCAAAAGACAAATTCCTCTGGGATGTTGGACATCAGTCTTACGTTCATAAGCTGTTAACGGGAAGAGGGTCGGAGTTTGATACACTTCGTCAATATAAAGGGCTTTGCGGTTTTCCTAAACGAAATGAAAGCGAACATGACGTTTGGGAGACAGGTCACAGTTCAACCTCGTTATCTGGTGCGATGGGTATGGCGGCAGCGCGTGATATTAAAGGGACAGATGAATATATCCTGCCGATTATCGGAGACGGTGCACTAACCGGAGGGATGGCGCTGGAAGCTTTGAATCATATCGGTGATGAAAAGAAAGATATGATTGTCATATTAAACGACAATGAAATGAGTATTGCACCAAACGTTGGTGCGATTCACACAATGCTTGGCAGATTACGTACAGCAGGCAAATACCAATGGGTAAAGGACGAGCTCGAATATTTATTCAAGCGCATTCCAGCTGTAGGCGGAAAGCTTGCTGCCACAGCAGAGCGTATCAAAGACAGCCTCAAATATTTACTTGTATCTGGCATGTTTTTTGAGGAAATGGGATTTACTTACTTAGGTCCTGTAGACGGACATTCGTATGAAGATCTTTTTGAAAATCTTGAATATGCAAAGAAAACAAAAGGTCCAGTTCTTCTGCATGTCATTACGAAAAAAGGAAAAGGCTATCAACCGGCAGAATCCGATAAAATCGGGACTTGGCACGGTACTGGTCCATACAAAATCGATACCGGTGATTTTGTAAAACCGGCAGCAGCAGCTCCGTCTTGGAGTGGTCTCGTCAGTGAAACGGTCAGAAAGCTGGCGCGGGAAGATGAGCGGATTGTTGCGATCACGCCTGCGATGCCTGTTGGTTCAAAGCTTGAAGGCTTTGCGAAGGAATTTCCAGAGCGGATGTTTGATGTAGGAATTGCCGAACAGCATGCAGCCACAATGGCAGCTGGGCTTGCGACGCAGGACATGAAGCCATTTTTAGCGATTTATTCAACGTTCCTGCAAAGAGCCTATGACCAAGTGCTGCACGATATTTGCCGTCAGAACCTCAACGTATTTATTGGCATTGATCGTGCGGGACTTGTCGGTGCAGATGGAGAAACCCATCAAGGTGTGTTTGATATTGCTTTTATGCGTCATATGCCGAATATGGTACTTATGATGCCAAAAGATGAAAATGAAGGACAGCACATGGTCAATACAGCCATTCAGTACGATGACGGTCCTATTGCTATGCGTTTCCCGCGCGGTAATGGGCTGGGTGTCAAAATGGATGAACAGCTGAAAACCATTCCGATTGGGTCCTGGGAGGTTCTTCGTCCAGGGAAGGACGCTGTCATTTTAACATTTGGTACTACGATTAAAATGGCGCTTCAAGCAGCAGAAGAACTTCAAAAAGAAGGGAAATCAATTCGTGTCGTCAATGCTCGTTTTATTAAGCCTCTTGATGAAGCGATGTTAAATGACATTCTTTCTGAAGGTATTCCGATTTTAACGATTGAAGAAGCTGTGCTCCAAGGCGGATTTGGCAGCAGCGTCTTAGAATATATACACGATAAGAAAGCATCTCATATCAAAGTAGAGCGTATGGGCATTCCAGATGAATTTATTGAGCATGGAAGTGTTGATGCCCTGCTTGAAGAAATTGGTCTGACGAAAGCACACGTTGCTGACTCTTTACGTGACCTGCTTCCCGCAGCACCAAGAAAAGGAATTGGATCATGACATCAAAGAAAGAACGACTTGACGTTTTATTAGTCGAACAAGGACTAATGGAAACGAGAGAGAAAGCAAAGCGTGCCATCATGGCAGGGATCGTTTACTCAAATGAAAACCGTTTGGATAAACCAGGAGAGAAAATCGCTCGTGATACTCCGCTCACTGTGAAGGGGAACCCTCTGAAATATGTGAGCCGCGGCGGGTTAAAGCTCGAAAAAGCACTCAAAGAATTCGACTTAACCGTTGAAGGGAAATTGCTAATCGATATTGGTTCATCAACAGGCGGATTTACAGATTGTGCTCTTCAAAATGGAGCGGTCAAATCATATGCTGTTGATGTTGGCTACAATCAGCTTGCGTGGAAATTAAGGCAGGATGACAGGGTAATCGTCATGGAGCGCACCAATTTCCGTCACTCCGTCCCAGCAGATTTTACTGAAGGGTTGCCAGAAGTAGCATCAATTGATGTCTCTTTTATTTCACTTAAACTCATCCTGCCGGCTTTAAAGCACATTCTTGTCCCAGGCGGAGACTGTATTGCACTCGTCAAGCCTCAATTTGAAGCAGGCAGAGAGCTTGTTGGGAAAAAAGGCATTGTGCGAGATCCGTCCGTCCACCTCGGTGTACTGGAAGAGATGAATCAGTTTGCTGCAAAAGAAGGCTATGATGTAAAGGATGTATCATTTTCGCCTATTACTGGTGGAGACGGGAATATTGAGTTCCTTCTTCATTTAGTGCTTCATTCCGAACAAGAAGAGAATGCGGCACTTCCGGCTTCAGAGCTTGAAAAGGTCGTCAAGGAAGCCCATTCTGTATTGAAAGAAAAGAAAAACAGCCCTGAGCCGGCTGACACATGAGATCATCGAAACAAAAGGAATAATAGCTCGCTATTATTCCTTTTTACATGGTCAAAAGACGAGAATTGACCGATTCTCACGTAATGCTTGTTTTTTGAACTGTGGTTCATATAACATAGAACGTAAAGACAAACTGAGATCAAACGCCTAGGGGGGTCAAACATGAATAAAGGTCAAAGGCATATTAAGATTAGGGAAATCATTGCGGGCCAAGAGATTGAAACACAGGATGAACTAGTCGATATTTTAAAAGCCGATGGATATAACATCACACAAGCGACCGTTTCAAGAGATATTAAAGAATTACATTTAGTGAAAGTGCCGACGAACAATGGAACATATAAATACAGTCTTCCTGCGGATCAGCGGTTTAACCCGCTGTCTAAACTGAAGCGATCCTTAATGGATGCATTTATCAAAATGGATGCTGCAAGTCATTTAATCGTCCTCAAAACCATGCCCGGTAATGCTCAGGCCATTGGGGCTTTAATGGATAATTTAGATTGGGAAGAAATCATGGGAACCATTTGCGGAGATGATACCATTTTGATCATTTGCCGCACACCAGATGATACGGAGACAGTTTCGAGCAAAATTTTAGAGCTGCTATAAAGAATCAGGTTTACAAAAAGAGGTGTCAAATGAGTGTTAGCAGAACTAACCATTAAAAACTTTGCAATCATTGAAGAGTTAACGGTTTCGTTTGAAAAAGGACTCACAGTCCTAACAGGGGAAACAGGTGCTGGAAAATCCATCATGATTGACGCAGTCTCACTTCTTGTAGGAGGGAGAGGGTCGTCTGAATTTGTTCGTTATGGTGAAAAAAAGGCAGAGCTGGAGGGGCTTTTTCTTGTGCCAGCCGATCACCCTGTATTTGCTTTATGCGAAGAGCAGGGAATTGACGCATCGGATGAAATGATGATTCTTCGCCGTGATATTAACAATAACGGAAAAAGCATCTGCCGCATCAATGGCAAACTTGTCACGATCTCACTTTTACGCGAGGTAGGACGCCTTTTGCTCGATATACATGGGCAGCACGATAACCAGTTATTGATGGAGGATGAAAATCATCTGCATTTGCTCGATCAATTTGGAGCAGAAGAAATTGCACCTGCTTTGTCACAATATCAAGAAGCATATGAGCAATATACAAAGACAGCCCAAAAGCTAAAACAGCTCTCTGAGAATGAGCAAGAGATGGTGCACCGGTTAGATTTACTGCAATTTCAGCTAGAGGAGATTGAAGCGGCACAATTAGAGCCGGGAGAAGATGAGAAGCTTCAAGAAGAGCGCCATCAGATCAGCAACTACGAAAAAATCTTTTCCTCACTTCAAAACGCATATAATGCCTTGCGCAATGAGCAGGGAGGACTTGATTGGGTTGGCATGTCATCAAGCGAGCTCGAGCAGGTTTCTGAGATCAACGACGATCTGAAAAAGCTATCCGAACAAGTGTCGAACTCCTATTACTTATTAGAGGATTCGACGTTCCAAATGCGAAGCATGTTGGATCAATTAGAGTTCGACCCAGCACGTCTTGATTTTATTGAATCTAGGCTGAATGAAATGAAGCAGTTAAAACGAAAATATGGGACAACGGTTGAGGAAATTTTGGAGTATGCGGCGAAGATAGAAGAAGAAATAGATCAAATTCAAAATCGAGACAGCCACCTGCAGACGCTTAAAAACAAACTGGATGCAATGAGCCGTGATGCCCTGCTTGAAGCACTTAACGTTTCAGAGCTTCGTAAAAAATGGGCCAAAAAACTAGCGAAGCAAATTCAAACAGAACTAAAAGATTTGTATATGGAGAAGTCAACGTTTGATACATCCTTTTCCATTCGGTATGCGCCTTTTAGCAGCACGGATAATCCGCTGCTAGATGGAAAGCCCGTCCAGCTTGGAAAAAACGGAATCGACCAAGCTCAATTTGTGATCTCTACTAATCCTGGCGAACCGATGAAATCTTTATCAAAAGTTGCCTCGGGTGGAGAAATTTCACGTGTCATGCTCGCCGTGAAAAGTATTTTCTCAGCCAAACAAGAAGTCACGTCCATTATTTTCGATGAGGTGGATACGGGCGTAAGCGGCAGAGTGGCACAGGCGATTGCCGAAAAAATTTACAAAGTGGCGGCTGGCTCACAAGTGCTCTGCATTACGCACCTCCCGCAAGTAGCAGCAATGGCTGACACGCATCTCTTCATTTCTAAACGCTCTAAAGCCGGCAGAACACTGACAAGCGTCAAACCATTAAGTCATGAAGAAAAAGTGAGTGAAATTGGCAGGATGATTGCGGGTGTGGAAGTCACTGAGCTGACAAAACAGCACGCAAAAGAATTGCTTCATCAAGCAAATGATGTCAAAACAACAGGGTAGCTGAAAAATCAGCTGCCTTTTTTATATTGTGTCAAAATCGCTGTATATACCCGTGAAATCGTCTTTTTCTTTTATCAATTTATCCAATCATTTTCTATAGGTGCCGGTTATAAATCCTAGCGAAGAAGGCAAAAGTAAAGATGTAGCCAAAACATGAGTGTTCTGGTGTGGGTAAGGAGCGAGGAGAGTGAAAAATGAATGCCCGAAAAGATGAGAAAAGCCATTGGTGTGATTCTCCTTGTTTCTTTAATAAGTACAGGGTTTATGAGCATAGTGAAGGAATACATCAGCATTCCAACAAATGTTGCTGTATTTGAAAAACAAAAGCACTCAATTGACACATCAATAGAAGCGTCAGCCAATGCTTCTTCACAAGCCTTTAGTCTTTCAGAGAAAAAGAATCAGCTTGAAGTGACAGGACAAAAGGCGGGAAAAGCCGAAATTGTTTATGATTTTAAAGGATTTCCTATTAAGAAAACAAAAGTCGACGTTCTCCCTGAATTAAAAGTCGTTCCTGGAGGACAATCCATTGGCGTCAAGCTCCACTCTGTAGGAGTTCTCGTTGTTGGTTTTCATCAAATCACAACAGCAGACGGCAAAAAATCACCAGGCGAAGCCGCAGGCATTCAATCAGGGGATATGATCATTGAAATCAATGGTCAAAAGATGGAGAAAATGAATGACCTCACCCCATTTATCCAGAAAGCAGGAAAAACAGGTGAAACGCTTCGTTTACTCATAAAAAGAGACCATAAAACCTTTCAAACAACATTAACACCCGCAAAAGATGCAAGTGAAGGCACCTATCGAATTGGTCTTTACATTCGAGATTCCGCAGCAGGAATCGGCACGATGACCTTCTTTGAACCATCTTCTAAAAAATATGGTGCCCTTGGGCATGTGATTTCTGACATGGATACAAAAAAACCAATCGTTGTCAACAATGGTGAAATTGTCAGATCAACCGTGACATCAATTGAAAAAGGCACAGGAGGCAACCCTGGAGAAAAATTGGCGAGATTCTCTTCCGAACGAAAAACGATAGGGGATATCTCCCGCAACAGCCCATTTGGTATCTTTGGTACGTTAACCGAAAAGCTTGAAAATCATGTATCAGACAAACCGCTTCCAGTCGCTTTATCAAATGAAGTAAAAGAAGGTCCAGCAGAAATTTTAACCGTTGTGGATCATGATAAAGTGGAGAAGTTTGATATTAAAATCGTCAGCACGACACCGCAGAAATTCCCGGCAACAAAAGGGATGGTATTGAAGATAACAGATGAACGTCTTTTAAGTAAAACGGGCGGTATCGTCCAAGGCATGAGCGGAAGCCCCATCATCCAAAACGGAAAGGTCATTGGAGCGGTCACACACGTATTTGTCAATGATCCGACAAGCGGGTACGGCGTACACATTGAATGGATGCTGTCAGAAGCAGGAATCGATCTTTATCAAAAAAACAAAAAAGCAAGCTGATCATCAAACTGCCGCGAATCTCCCGGCAGTTTTTTTCTCCCCTTTCTTTCTCTGCCATCATGTTATAAAATAAGGAAAAAGAGATTTTTCGACAAAATGGAAAATAGTATGTTGTCAAATTGCAATAATCGTCGATTCGTTAAGAAAAACGTAGAAAAAGCTAGATAATGCTCTATTATTCGGAAAATTAAAGTTTTTTAAAGGGGATAGCATGGTTTTGTCGAATTGAACACTCAGAAGAGAAATGCAAAAGACTAAAGGAATCGACATTGGGGAGGAAAGAACGTGGAGAAAATTAAAGTGTGTGTAGCTGATGACAATCGAGAGCTTGTTGGCCTTTTGACAGAGTATATTGAGGGACAGGAAGATATGGAAGTACTTGGCGTGGCGTATAATGGTCAGGAATGTCTGACATTATTTAAAGATAAAGAGCCCGACGTTCTCCTCTTAGATATTATCATGCCTCATTTAGACGGTCTTGCTGTACTGGAACGCCTCCGTGAAAACAATGACATGACCAAACAGCCAAGTGTGATTATGCTAACGGCGTTCGGTCAAGAAGATGTCACGAAAAAAGCAGTTGATTTGGGCGCATCCTATTTCATCTTAAAGCCATTTGATATGGAAAACCTAGTCGGTCATATTCGTCAAGTCAGTGGAAACGGCACACAAGTCACCCATCGATCTTCATCTATCCAAAACAGTGTCCTTCGGAACAAACCTGAACCGAAACGTAAAAACTTAGATGCGAGCATTACGACGATTATTCATGAGATTGGCGTACCCGCTCATATTAAAGGATATTTATACTTAAGAGAAGCGATTTCGATGGTGTACAATGACATTGAGCTTCTCGGAAGCATCACAAAAGTGTTGTACCCAGACATCGCGAAGAAATTTAACACGACTGCCAGCAGGGTAGAACGAGCGATTCGCCATGCGATTGAAGTTGCTTGGAGCAGAGGAAACATCGATTCCATTTCCTCACTCTTTGGTTATACAGTCAGCATGTCTAAAGCGAAACCAACCAATTCTGAATTTATTGCTATGGTGGCTGATCGTCTGCGCTTAGAGCATAGAGCTAGCTAGTTCATTTTCTTAAAAAAACGTTTCTGCAAAGAGGCGTTTTTTTATTTCGAAAAATATTGTTAAAAATTGGTTGTGTTGATACAATCATCTTATTGTTTCATTTGGACAAACTCGGCTTGCTTTATTTTCGGAATAAAATGAAAAATAAAGCATGAAAGAAATGGGGATGACATAAATTAGTGATAATCAGCTACGCAATCAATTGTTTGGTCTTCAAATAGAAGAAGAAAAAGCTCATTCGTAAGGAAAAGGATGAGAGGAAAAGGTCTGATGGATTTGGTAAATAAAGCAAATGAGATCGAAAGTTCTATTTCTATTGACCTGATTGGTTGGCGTTTTAAAGTCACTGGCTTCTTAGAGATTGTGCCATTTGAACTGAATATTCCCATTGTCGAATTTAATAATTTTCACATTCTTTTACTATGCTATAATAATGAGAAGAAGAGGGTGAGGTTATGGGAAAGCTGAAAATCCACTCTGCTGAGGTAGCGAACGAAATTAGCAAGTGGACGAGGGTCATTTCTCAGAATGACCTAGAAAAATCTGCTGTCTATAAAGAGAAAATTCAGAATTTGCTAAAAAATACAGATGAAGACCGTGAAGTTCTCCTTTATTATCAGCTTGTTAATGGCAGACATGAAATGTTACTTGGAAATATTGAAAAAGCCAATCACATTATGAAGAGTGTCGGAACGCTCGATGAGAAAGCAGATGACATTATTAATTTTTATTTTTACTTTTACAAAGGCCAATATGCTGCATATGTGAAAAAGTATGATGAAGCCATCAGTTTTTACAAAATTGCAGAACAGCGCCTAAAACGTGTGAATGAAGACCTGGAAGTAGGAACTTTTCACCATAAGGTTGCTTCAATCTATTACGAACTGAAACAAAATTTCATATCCATTAATCATATTAAAAAAGCCATCGATACGTTCAAAGCGCATGAAGAGTATACAGCGCAGGCGATTGACAGTTTGATTTTACATGCAAGTAATTGTATTGATTTGTTTCAATTTGAAGAAGCAGAAGAAAAATACCAAGAAGCACTTGAGAAAAGTAAACGCATTAACAATGAAGTGCTGATTGGGAAATGCTATCACAATTTAGCCGTTCTTTATTATGCGAAGCCTGATTATGAAAAAAGCGCACAATATGCCAAAAAAGGGATGGGCATTCAAATTCACCGTGACAATAGCCATTATTACATCCAATCTTTATATGTTCTGGCAAATGCCTTGGTTCATCTAGGAGATCAAGAGGCGAAGGAATATATTAAAGAGGGTATTCAGTATAGCTGCGATATCCAAAATAATGAATATATAGTAAAATTTGAAATTTTGGATTTGATGTGCGAAAATAGTGGAGCAGCAGACGTATTCTCTGAAAAATTAGACTACATAGAAAAAAATAGATTATATGTGGAGCTTGAGGATTTGTCTGAACAAATATCGAAATACTTCAAGGAACGAAATGACTATCAAAATGCCATTCGTTTTCTTGAAAAGAAATTCGATGCACAAATACTTCAAAAGAAAGTGGAGGTTATCTTATGAAAAAGTTGTTGTTAGGTGTAACCGTCGTTACAGCAGTCGCAGTTGTTTCTTCCCTTTTTGCTCTTGACGCAGAGACGACAGAGCAAGCCATCAGAGCGATTACGTGATCGAATTTACCTGTGAGCCTCTTCGTACTAATCAGAAGAGGTTTTTTTATGTGCTCAAACTGGAAAAATGAAAAGAGACACGTCATAATGAAAGGAAGCATCATACTTAGAGGTGACCTATGACGAAAATTTTTGCACACAGAGGTTTTAAAGGAATCTACCCTGAAAATACCATGATAGCCTTTGAGCATGCACTCCATTCTGGAGCTGACGGAATTGAGCTCGATGTTCAGCTGACGAAAGATGGCAAGCTTGCTGTCATTCACGATGAGAAGCTGAACAGAACAACGAATATGAAGGGCTTAGTGAAAGACCATACATATGAAGAGTTAAAAGCAGGAGATGCGAGTCATTCTTTCTATGAAGAAACCGGTGCTGTATCCATTCCTCTTTTAGAGGAAGTATTGGAGTTAGTGACGCAGCACCCATCACTCATCATCAATATTGAACTGAAAAATTCCATTTATCGATATCCTGGTATTGAAGAGAAAGTAAAGGAGCAAATTGAACACTTTCAAATAGAAGATCGTGTACTTGTCTCATCGTTTCATCATGGGAGTTTAGCTCTTTTTCACAAGCTGATGCCGCATGTTGAGCTTGCTGTTCTCACAATGGATGTGATTCATCAGCCGGAGATGTACTTAAAAACAGTACCTGCAAGAGGTTATCATCCGAATATAAAGGGCGCAGGGGTGACAAAAGAAGTCGTGTCGGCTCTCCGTGCCGCTCAGCAAGTGATCAGGCCGTTTACGGTAAACAGTGAAAAGCAGATGAAAAGCATGTTTTCCTTAGGTGTCGATGGAATTTTCACTGATTTTCCTGACAGAGCCGTCAAAATAAGAGAAGAAATGAAATAAAGACCTGCTATCAGAAGCGGGTCTTTTTTCATGTCTATCTCTGCTTAAAGCGGGTGGTCACTTTATTGCGTTTGCGGTCTCTATATAAAATAAAGCCAGCGACTACATAAAGACCTCCTCCTAAAAATAATAACCCTGCAATTCCTTGCAGCCATAAAAATGGAAATGGTGCAATGATGATGCCGAAAACCGTGTCACGCAGCAGCTTAATCCCAAGTGCAGCAAGCGCGCCAGGTATTAAAATAATCACTAATGCAAGTATTCTCCCCATCAAATGTCCCCTTAAACGTCATTTACTTCCATTGTCTAATTCAAAAAATATTTTGTCAAGAAAGGAAAACGTGGTAATATAAGAGTTGTGCAATTTTTTGCAACGGAAAAATATGGTGTGCAAATTTTTTCATATAAAGGGGTAACGGGATGCAGAGAGTCTTGATTGTCGGTGCAGGACACGGTGGATCAATATTGCTTGAAACATTGCTGAAAACAAATATGATTCAAATCGTTGCGATCGCCGACCTTGATCTTGGGGCACCGGGGATGGTAGAAGCGAAAAAGAATGGAATCGATACGACAACGGATTGGAAAGAATACATAAAAGATGACATTGATATCATCATTGAAACAACGGGCAGTTCAGCTGTGCTTAAAGAACTGATGAAAGAAAAACGAGAGCATGCTGTCATTGTTCCGAGTTCGATGGCATACGTCATATCAGAATTAATGTCAGAAAAGCATCAGCTCATTCAAATATTAAAGGAACAAACCTATAAACATGACCGCATTTTTAATGCAACGAACGATGGCATGATTTTTATTAATATGGATGAAGAAGTCGTCCTATTTAATCGGTCGGCTGCCAAAATGGTTGGATGTTCGCAAAAAGATGCGATTGGCCGTCACATACGTGAAGTCATTCCAAACACAAAGCTTCCCGATATTTTAAGATCGAGGGAGCCTGAATTTAATCAAAAACAATTTCTGAATCAGCAAATACAAATTGTCACAACGCGTTTGCCAATTATTGATGACGCAGGAAGAATGCTGGGCGCTTTATCGATCTTCAAAGATATTACAGATGCGGTGGAGCTTGCGGAGGAAGTCACAAACCTCAAAGAAGTGCGGACAATGCTTGAGGCCATTATTCAATCATCGGATGAAGCGATATCCGTCGTAGATGAGCAGGGGAAAGGAATTTTAATCAACCGAGCTTACACGAAAATGACGGGGTTAACAGACAAAGAAGTTGTGGGCAAACCAGCAGGTGCGGATATTTCTGAAGGCGAAAGCATGCATTTGAAGGTGCTTGAAACGAGAAGGCCGGTTCGAGGCGTTAGAATGAAAGTCGGACCAAATAAGAAGGATGTGATCGTCAACGTAGCGCCAGTGATCGTTGATGGCATTCTAAAAGGCAGTGTCGGCGTCATTCATGACGTATCAGAAATTCAATCACTCACCAATGAATTGAATAAAGCAAGACAGCTCATCCGGACACTTGAGGCAAAGTACACATTTGAAGACATTATTGGAGAAAGTGAGCAAATGCTTGTGGCACTTGAGCAGGCAAAGCTAGGGGCAAAAACACCAGCCACCATTTTACTCAGGGGAGAATCAGGTACTGGGAAAGAGCTGTTCGCGCACGCTATACACAATGAAAGTGACCGGAAATATAATCGCTTTGTAAGAGTCAACTGTGCGGCCTTATCGGAAACCCTTTTAGAGTCAGAACTTTTTGGCTACGAGGAAGGAGCATTTTCTGGTGCAAGGCGCGGCGGTAAAAAAGGGCTGTTTGAAGAGGCAAATCACGGCAGTATTTTTTTGGATGAAATTGGTGAAATGACGCCAAGTACACAAGCGAAATTATTACGCGTCATGCAGGAGAAAGAAATTGTCAGAGTAGGCGGAACAAAAGCCATCCCTGTTGATGTACGTGTGATCACCGCAACAAATGTCAATATTGAAAAAGCGATGGCGGAAGGAAAGTTCAGAGAGGACTTATATTATCGCATGAACAGATATCCGATCTCTATTCCGCCGCTAAGGCAGCGCCTTGAAGATATTGACTCCTTAAGCAAACGTCTCATCCAGAAGATCAATTTAGACTATGGACGAAATGTGAGCGGCTTAACGGAAGGGGCGCTCGATAGACTTCGATCCTACAGCTGGCCTGGAAACGTAAGAGAACTGGAAAATGTCCTTGGACGAGCCATGATCTTTTTGAACCCGCAAGAAGAATGGATCGATGAAGATCATATTTCCTTCATGGAGTCAGAAGAGCAGGAAGAAAAAGAGCAGCAGGAACTGGCTGTCAGTCAATTTGAGGGAGAGACACTTTCGGATGCTGTTGAGGCATTTGAAGCGCAGCTGATTAAACAAACCCTTGAAAAGCATCAATTCAACCGCACGAAAACAGCGAAAACGTTAGGGATTAGCATTCGAAACCTTTACTATAAAATGGATAAATATCAACTTGCAAAAGATAGCATGCAATAAAATGCATGTTACCTGCAAAAAATTGCATGTATTTCATGCGAAATGCCTTATGTCGCTGCATTTCAAGCTGGCACAGAACTTGCATATGAAAACCATGAACCGAGCATAAGGAAAGGTGGACATATATGAAGCTTGACGATCTGATTATGAAAGCCGCCCAGCTGCAAAATAAAACTGCTGCTGTGGCTCATGCAGAAGACGAAGAAGTGCTTCATGCCATCAAGATGGCAATTGAACGAAAGGTCGCTCGCTTCCTGCTGGTTGGGAACAAACGCAACCTGAAGGAGCTGGTGAAACAGCATGAGATCAATGAGGACTGGATAGATATTATTCATTCGGATTCTCCTGAAGAATCAGCCAAAATTGCCGTGCAGGCAGTGAGTGAGAAGCATGCAGATATATTGATGAAGGGGCATGTCCCGACAGCCGTTCTTTTAAAAGCGGTACTGAATAAAGAGTACGGGCTGCGGACAGCGAGTGTCCTATCACATGTCGCGGCATTCGAAGTGCCGGGCTTTGATCGTTTTATTTATGTCACGGATTCTGCGATGAACATCGCGCCCGATTTAAATATGCTCAAAGAGATCACGATCAATGCTGTTCAAGTAGCACAAGCTGTCGGAAACGACATGCCAAAGGTGGCAGTGTTATCTGCGGTAGAGGTCGTGAACCCGGCAATGGATTCAACTTTGACAGCGGCAAGTCTGGCACAAATGAATAGGCGAGGTCAAATTTCTGGCTGCCTCATTGATGGACCTCTTGCTTTAGACAATGCCATTTCTCAAACGGCAGCTTCTCATAAAAATATTACGAGTGATGTCGCCGGTCATGCAGATATTTTGCTTGTGCCAACGATTGAAGCAGGGAACATTCTTTATAAATCTCTCATCTACTTTGCACATGCAAAGGTGGGAGCTGTGGTGGCAGGAGCGAAGGCGCCGATTGCCTTAACAAGCCGATCGGATACAGCCGAAAGTAAGCTTTATTCAATTGCACTTGCCATCTGTACATCAAATTAAGCGGAAGTCATAGGAGGAATAAATAATGGAACTTTTTAAATATATGGAACGATACGATTATGAGCAGCTTGTATTTTGTCAGGATGAACAGTCTGGCTTAAAAGCCATTATTGCTATTCATGATACAACACTTGGGCCAGCACTAGGCGGGACGAGAATGTGGACGTATGAAAACGAAGAAGCAGCGATCGAAGATGCGTTACGTCTAGCAAGAGGGATGACTTATAAAAACGCAGCAGCAGGCCTGAATCTTGGCGGCGGGAAAACAGTCATCATCGGTGACCCGAGAAAAGATAAAAATGAAGAAATGTTCCGTGCGTTTGGACGCTACATTCAAGGATTGAATGGCCGCTATATCACAGCGGAGGATGTCGGTACAACGGTAGAAGACATGGATCTTATTCATGAAGAAACAGACTTTGTGACAGGTATTTCTCCTGCATTTGGTTCTTCCGGAAATCCGTCTCCTGTTACGGCTTACGGTGTATATAAAGGGATGAAAGCTGCTGCCAAAGCTGCATTTGGGACCGATTCATTAGAAGGAAAAACAATTGCTGTCCAAGGTGTTGGGAATGTGGCCTACAATTTGTGTAAACACCTGCACGAAGAAGGTGCACAGCTAATTGTCACAGATATCAACAAAGACTCTGTAAAGCGAGCTGTTGAAGACTTTGGTGCAAAAGCAGTAGACCCTGACGATATTTATGATCAAGCATGTGATATTTATGCACCATGTGCACTTGGTGCAACGATTAACGATGTAACGATTCCTAAGTTGAAAGCAAAGGTCATCGCAGGTGCAGCCAATAACCAGCTGAGAGAAACGCATCACGGCGATCTTATCCATGAAATGGGCATTGTCTATGCACCTGATTATGTGATCAATGCAGGCGGCGTGATTAACGTTGCTGATGAGCTTTATGGCTATAATGCAGATCGTGCGATGAAAAAAGTGGAAGGTATTTACCAAAATATTGAACGTGTCATTGAAATTTCAAACCGTGATGCCATTCCAACTTATAAAGCGGCAGACCGATTGGCAGAGGAGCGAATTGAAAGAATGCGCAAATCAAGAAGCCAATTCCTGCAAAATGGTCAACATATTTTAAGTCGTCGCTAATTTGGAGAATGAGTTGAAACGGAGGTTTTGTTTTTGCTGACAAAAGAATGGCGTATTCTCACAATTAATCCTGGCTCTACTTCAACAAAAATCGGTGTGTTTCACAATGAACGATCTATTTTTGAAACGACACTCAGACATACAGATGAGGAATTAAAGCAATTCCCACATATCATTGATCAATTTTCATTTCGTAAAGAAACAATCCTGAAAACGCTGCATGAACAAGGGATGAACATCTCAAAGTTTGATGCAGTGTGCGCACGCGGCGGCCTTCTCCGGCCTATCGAAGGAGGCACATATGAAGTCAATGAGCAAATGACCCAAGACCTCAAAGAAGGATATGCCGGCCAGCATGCATCAAATCTGGGCGGTATCATTGCACGAGAAATTGCACTTGGCCTGAACATCCCAGCTTTTATTGTCGATCCAGTTGTGGTGGATGAACTAAAACCAATTGCTCGTATTTCAGGGCTGCCAACGATTGAAAGAAAAAGCATCTTCCATGCATTAAATCAAAAAGCAGTCGCAAGAAAAACGGCTGCATCCTTTGGGAAGCGTTACGAAGATTTGAACATGATTATTACGCATATGGGCGGCGGCATCACCATTGGTGTACATGAAAAAGGAAAAGTCATTGATGTCAATAACGGACTGCATGGCGAAGGACCTTTCAGCCCGGAGCGAGCGGGGACCCTGCCAACAGGTGACCTCGTCAATCTTTGCTTTTCTGGTGAGTATAGCCAAGAGGAAATGCTGAAACGCATTATTGGTGAAGGCGGACTTGCGGGCTACCTTGGTACGACAGATGCTGTGAAAGTGGAGCGCATGATTGAAGCAGGCGATGAACGGGCGGCACTGATTTATGAAGCGATGTGCTATCAAATTGCCAAGGAAATCGGTGCGGCTAGTGCTGTCTTAAAAGGAGCAGTTGACGTCATTGTGTTAACAGGCGGACTTGCGTACAGCAAACAAATTACATCAAGTATTAGAGGATACATTGACTGGATTTCAGATGTTGTCGTGTATCCAGGCGAAAATGAACTGCAATCCTTAGCAGAAGGTGCACTTCGTATTTTAAAAGAAGAAGAATCACCGAAAGAATACCCAAATGATCAACGAATGAAGAAAGGAGTGACAAGTCATGGCAACTGAATATGACCTCGTCATTCTTGGTGGAGGCACAGGCGGCTATGTAGCGGCCATCCGTGCCTCACAGCTTGGATTGAAAACAGCAGTTGTAGAAAAAGAAAAGCTTGGCGGAACATGTCTGCATAAAGGATGCATTCCGTCTAAAGCGCTGCTTAGAAGTGCAGAAGTCTATCAAACCGTCAAACGTGCTGCTGATTTTGGCGTTGAGGCAAACGGCATTGCCTTGCAATTTGCCAATGTGCAGAAAAGAAAAACAGAGATTGTAGAGAAACTAGCAGGCGGCGTCAAACACTTAATGAAACAAGGAAAAATTGATGTCTATGAAGGGATCGGCCGTATCCTTGGTCCATCTATCTTTTCGCCAATGCCAGGAACCATCTCCGTAGAAATGGCAAATGGAGATGAAAATGAAATGCTCATTCCAAAGCAGGTCATTATTGCGACAGGTTCAAGACCGCGGGTGCTGCCTGGGCTTGAAGCAGATGGGACGCACATTCTTTCATCAGATGATGCACTTGAACTGCCAGAGCTTCCACAGTCAATGCTCATTGTCGGCGGCGGGGTGATCGGAATTGAGTGGGCTTCCATGCTCAATGATTTTGGTGTGAAGGTGACTGTGATTGAATTTGCAGATCGCATATTGCCAACAGAGGATCATGACATTTCTAAAGAAATGGAAAAGCTTTTATCTAAAAAAGGCATCACCTTTGTGAAAAATGCGAAAGTACTGCCAGATACCATCAAAAAGCAGGAGAATCTCGTGACGATTCAAGCAGAAAAGGATGGAGACATTCAGACGTTTGAAGCGGAAAAACTTCTTCTTTCAGTCGGCAGAGTACCAAATATTGAAGGCATTGGTCTTGAAAACACGGACATCCAAACAGAAAAACAAGGCATTGTCGTGAATGAACATTATCAAACGAAAGAATCGCATATTTACGCAATAGGAGATGTCATTGGCGGGCTTCAGCTGGCACATGTGGCTTCACACGAAGGCATGATTGCTGTGGAACATATGGCTGGGAAAGATCCAAAGCCGCTCGATGAAACGCTCGTATCTAAATGTGTCTACTCTCACCCAGAAACCGCTAGTGTTGGACTCACTGAACAGGCGGCAAAAGAGCAAGGCTTCGAAGTGAAAATGGGAAAATTTCCATTTATGGCGATCGGTAAAGCGCTTGTGTACGGGGAATCTGATGGATTCGTCAAAATCATTGCCGATCAAAAGACAGATGATATTTTAGGGATTCATATGATTGGTCCTCATGTAACAGATATGATATCTGAAGCTGGATTAGCCAAAGTACTTGATGCAACGCCGTGGGAAGTGGGGCAAACGATCCACCCGCATCCAACCTTATCAGAGGCGATTGGTGAGGCAGCTCTTGCTGTTGACGGGAAGGCGATCCATTTTTAATCAAGGAGGGAAATAGGATGAGTAACATGCGTCATCAGGAATTAGGATTATCAGATGAACAAGCAATTGATATATATAGAACAATGCTTCTAGCAAGGAAAATTGATGAACGGATGTGGCTTTTAAACCGTTCTGGTAAAATTCCATTCGTGATTTCTTGTCAAGGGCAGGAAGCGCAGCAAGTCGGTGCTGCTTTTGCTCTCAATAGAGAAGAGGATTACGTCTTACCTTACTACCGTGATATGGGGGTTGTCCTCGCATTTGGGATGACAGCCAAAGATTTAATGATGTCTGGTTTCGCAAAACAAGACGATCCAAACTCGGGCGGAAGACAGATGCCAGGTCATTTTGGACAAAAATCAAATCGAATTGTGACGGGATCTTCACCTGTCACAACGCAGGTTCCTCATGCAGTGGGGATTGCACTTGCTGGACGTCTGGAGCAGAAAAACTTTGTCAGCTTTGTCACGTTCGGTGAGGGCTCTTCAAACCAAGGTGATTTCCACGAAGGCGCTAACTTCGCTGCTGTGCATAAGCTGCCTGTTATTTTCATGTGTGAAAACAATAAGTACGCGATTTCCGTGCCGTATGACAAACAAGTGGCATGTGAACGCATTTCAGATCGTGCAATTGGGTACGGAATGCCTGGTGTAACCGTTGATGGCAATGATCCGCTTGAAGTATATGCCGCTGTCAAAGAAGCGAGAGACCGTGCGGCAAGAGGCGAAGGGCCAACGTTGATTGAAACGATCTCTTACCGTTTAACTGCGCATTCAAGTGATGATGATGATTCAAGCTATCGAGAAAAAGAAGAAGTGCTCGAAGCGAGAAAGAAAGATCCGCTCATCCAATATGAAACGTATTTAATTGAAGGAAACGTCATGACTTCTGAAATGAAAGAAGAGATGACAAAAGAAATCATGCAAATCGTAAACGAAGCGACTGATGAAGCGGAAAACGCTGCTTATGCTGATGCAGAAAGCGCACTTCGTTACGTGTATGCGGAGTAAGGGGGAAGAAAAATGCCTGTTATGTCATATATAGACGCCATTACACTGGCGATGAAAGAAGAAATGGAACGAGATCCAAAAGTGTTTGTGCTCGGAGAGGATGTCGGGAAAAAGGGCGGCGTATTTAAAGCGACAGCGGGTCTTTATGAGCAATTCGGAGAGGCGCGCGTCATGGATACACCTCTTGCAGAATCAGCCATTGCTGGTGTAGGTATTGGGGCCGCGATGTATGGAATGCGCCCAATTGCGGAGATGCAATTTGCGGATTTCATTATGCCTGCAATCAACCAAATCATTTCAGAGGCTGCGAAAATCAGATACCGCTCAAATAACGATTGGAGCTGTCCAATGGTCATCCGCGCACCTTACGGGGGCGGTGTACACGGGGCGCTTTATCATTCACAATCGGTTGAAGCGATTTTTGCCAATCAGCCTGGTTTGAAGATTGTCATGCCTTCTACACCTTATGATGTAAAAGGTCTTTTAAAGGCTGCGGTGCGTGATCCAGATCCTGTATTGTTCTTTGAACACAAACGTGCCTACCGTCTCATCAAAGGAGAAGTACCTGAGGAGGATTACACACTCCCTATTGGAAAAGCAGATGTGAAACGTGAAGGCGATGATATCACGGTCATTACATATGGCCTCTGTGTCCATTTTGCGCTGCAAGCAGCAGACCGCCTTGCGAAAGACGGCATTTCTGCGCATATTCTCGATTTGAGAACAGTGTACCCGCTCGATCAGGAAGCCATTATTGAAGCGGCATCAAAAACAGGCAAAGTGCTTCTTCTAACGGAAGATACAAAAGAGGGCAGCATCATGAGTGAGGTAGCGGCGATCATATCAGAGCATTGCTTATTTGATTTAGACGCACCAATCAAACGTCTAGCCGGACCAGAAATCCCGGCAATGCCTTATGCGCCGCCAATGGAAAAATTCTTCATGGTCAATCCAGATAAGGTAGAAGCTGAAATGAGAGAGCTAGCGGCGTTTTAAGAAAGAGGAGGGTTTCAAGTGGCAATTGAACAAATGAAAATGCCTCAGCTAGGTGAAAGTGTAACAGAAGGAACCATTAGCAAATGGCTCGTTTCACCTGGCGATCATGTGAATAAATACGATCCGATTGCGGAAGTCATGACGGATAAAGTGAACGCAGAAGTCCCGTCATCTTTTACAGGAACGATTACAAAGCTATCGGCTGAAGAAGGCGATACGCTGCAAGTAGGAGAAGTGTTCTGTGAAATTGAAGTAGAGGGCAGCTCGCAGCAGAGTGCGAAAGAAGAAGCAGCACCTGAGCAAAGTGAAGCACCTGAAGCAGATCAAACAAAAGAGAATCAAAGTCAAAAGAAACGCTACTCTCCAGCAGTCCTTCGTTTAGCAGATGAGCACAGCATTGATTTAGCGGCTGTTCAAGGAACTGGAGCAGGCGGACGAATCACAAGAAAAGATTTACTTCAGCTCATTGAAAACGGCGGCGTACAAGAGAAGGCAGCACCTGTTAATGAACAGGCGGTAAAGCCGGAGCCTGCGCAGCCATCAAAACCAAAAGCGGCGCCTTCCGTCTCTACAATGCCTGGTGATGTTGAACTGCCAATCACGCCAATTAGGCAGGCGATTGCGGCAAATATGCTGAGAAGCAAACATGAAATTCCGCACGCATGGACAATGATGGAAGTCGATGTGACAAACCTTGTGACAAGAAGAAATCAGCTCAAGGACCAATTTAAAGCAAAAGAAGGCTTTAATTTGACGTTCTTTGCGTTCTTTGTCAAAGCAGTGGCTCAGGGCTTAAAGGAATTCCCAGAAATGAACAGCATGTGGGCTGGAGATAAAATTGTGCAAAAGAAAGCAATCAATGTCTCGATTGCTGTTGCGACTGATGACGCTCTTTTTGTTCCAGTCATTAAGGATGCGGATGAAAAAACGATTAAGGGCATCGCCAAAGAAATTCATGAGCTTGCTTCCAAGGTGAGACAAGGAACGCTGAATCAAAGTGACATGGAAGGCGGCACCTTTACTGTAAACAACACGGGATCATTTGGTTCTATACAATCCATGGGAATCATTAATTACCCGCAAGCGGCGATTTTACAAGTAGAATCGATCGTGAAGCGTCCAATGATTGTAAACGGCATGATTGCAGCAAGAGACATGGTCAACCTTTGTCTTTCATTAGATCACAGAGTACTTGATGGTCTTGTATGCGGCAGATTCCTTCAACGAATAAAACAAATCCTTGAAGGCATTGACGAGCAGACATCTGTTTACTAAAACAAGAATGTCCCCCTCCCGATATGGAGAGGGGGATTTCTACATAATGAGAAAGGAGCGGTGATATGTCTGGATTAGACTTTTTTGCGTTTTTAACGGTTGGGCTCATGTTTATCACAGCAATTGCGTTCGCTTTTCTTCGATATATTTCTAAATCACGCAATCATCCTGAAAGATTACTACTCATCATATCAATCGTTTCAATGATTCAAATTGTGTATTGCTTGCTGATTGTCGGTGGATTTAAAGGAGCAGCAAATAGCCTCTTAGGAATTTCTCTTCTTGCTGGGACGCTGCTTGGCTATGCACTTGAATATTTATACAGACGCTATATCAAAAAAACGCCCGAAAAAGAATGATCTCGGGCGTTTTCTTTATTCTGCTGGAACAATAAAGGTCAAATGCTGTTTTAACGCTTCTAAAGAAGTTGGGGCTGTCATATACACTTCGCCATCTGTATCAGCATCCATTTCCTCCTTTGTGTGGATCTGAATATTGGATGCTTGAATGAGGGAGAGGTCCCCGGTGAAATCCTCCAGTTCTTCCCGGTTCATAGAAAAGATTTCTTTTAGAGCAGAGAAGCTCGTATTTCTGCAAATTAAGATTTCCGCTTTCCCATCATCAATTGCTGCATTGGGCAAATCAATTTTATTTGTCCCGATGAAATGTCCATTCATGACAAGAACGATGACGGCTTCTTCTTCCCAGCTTTCCTCCTCTGTTTCAATTCGTACGTGAAAAGGATCTGTTTGCTGCAAGGTGCGCAGGGCACTTGTGAAGTAGCTGATTTTGCCGAGTACAGCTTTTTCCTTGTCATTAATATTGTTGGATGTGTCTGCAATCAGCCCGATGCCCCAAAAGTTTAACAAGTATCGATCTCCTGCTTTGATTAAGTCGACCTTCTTTTCTATGCCGTCTACAATTATTTGAGCGGCTTTTTGCATTTGTTGCGGAATACCAAGCGTTCGAGAAAAGTCATTGCATGTCCCGCCTGGTAATATCGCTACAGCCGGCCTTTTTTCTAAACCGCCGATGCCATTCATGCATTCATGCACGGTTCCATCTCCGCCTAATATGATCAGCAATTCTATCGTCTCATCAATTGCACGACAGAATTGATAAGCATCATTTGGCTGTTTTGTTGGTTTAAGAATGAGTTCATCAATATGTAGAGAAAGAAGAGGTACTGTTTGACCGAGAATTTTTTCCATGTTTTTTTGTCCAGCATTTCCATTATAAATGAGCATCGCTTTTTTGAATTGTGCCATCACGCAGTTCTCCCTTTCATCTCTTTATCATCACTTTTCCCCAATTTGACAGCTCATAAACGATGTTCGGAAAAAGTGGGGGGATGAAAAGACAACACATTTGCCCGCAGGCGTTTTCCTTGATATGATGTTGTTAAAATGGTTTTGGCATGCTAAAGGAGTGGACGGACAATGAATATTGATTTTAATTTATTTATGAATGATATTGTGAAACAAGCGAGAGAAGAGATCAAACAGGCAGGCTATACTGAGCTTACATCATCTGAAGAGGTAGATGAAGCACTGTCTAAAAAAGGCACAGCACTTGTGATGGTGAATTCAGTATGCGGATGTGCTGGCGGTATTGCAAGACCAGCTGCAGGCTATTCTGTTCATTACGATAAGCGTCCAGATCAATTGTTGACAGTGTTTGCTGGACAAGACAAAGAGGCAACAGCAAGAGCCCGTGAATACTTTGAAGGCTTCCCGCCATCTTCACCATCCTTTGCATTATTAAAAGATGGAAAGATCATTAAAATGGTCGAACGTCATGAAATTGAAGGACACGAGCCAATGGAAGTCGTGTCAAAGCTTCAAGCTGCATTCGATGAGCATTGCGAAGAAATTTAATGTGTGACGTTTGAATGATGAAATAAAAAGCAGTCCGGTCTTTAGATCGGTCTGCTTTTTGTTTTATAAGACCATTGAATCAAAATAATTTTAGCAAAATACTATTGCATCTTAAAAAGAAAGTGTTTAAAATACATTATAGTGAATAAATATTCAAAACAATACATGATTTTAAATACTGGGAGGCATTATCTTATGAAAAAGTGGTTATTATTACTTATGACAGCTGGTCTTGCAGCTGCACTCGCAGCTTGCGGAACTTCTTCTAATAATTCAAACGCATCAGGAGATGACAAAACACTCGTTATGGCGACATCAGCAGATTATCCGCCATTTGAATCAAAAGACGGAGATGAAATTGTCGGTTTTGATGTCGATCTTGCAACAGCACTAGCGAAAAAGAACGGCTACAAGCTAGAAATTCAAGATATGGATTTTGCAAGCCTTGTATCAGCGCTTAAAACAAATAAAGCTGATATCGTCCTTGCAGGCATGACCCCTACAGAAAAACGAAAAAAACAATTAGATTTCTCTGATCTTTATTACAATGCTAAAAACTTAGTTGTCTCAAAGAAATCTAGCGGAATGAAAACAGAGAAAGACTTAAAAGATAAAACAGTCGGCGTTCAATTAGGTTCAATCCAGCAGGATGAAGCAAACGGTTTGCAAAAGAAATATAACTTAAAAGTGGAAGACCGTAATAAAATCTCTGATATCATTCAAGAAATCAAAGCAGGTCGTTTTGATGCAGCCATTATTGAAGATAAAGTAGCTGCTGGTTATTTGAAAAAAGAAAAAGACTTCCAAGCATTTGGATTGAATAGTTCAAACGAAGGTTCAGCCATTGCATTCAAGAAAAATAGCGACTTAACAGCTAAATTTAATCAATCATTAAAAGAAATGCAAGACAATGGCGAACTTGATAAATTAATTAAAAAATGGTTTGGTGATGAAAAATAAGTCAGGAAAAGGATCAGCGTCATTCATGAAAATTCAGTAGAAAGCGCTGAAAAGTTCAACTTATGTTGAACTTTTTTCCTGTTTTATTTTTTGATTTCGTATGAAGGCATAAAAAAGGAGACTGTCATGTTAGATTTTAAAGATGTAATACCTCAGATGCCCTTTATTTTAGAAGGGCTTAAGGTCACACTTTCTATTGTTGTGGTATCACTTTTTCTTGGATTTATCTTAGGGATTTTATTAACGCTTTGCAAAATTAGTGTATTTAAGCCGCTCATTTGGCTTGCAGATTTTTATACATCCATCTTCCGAGGCACACCGCTTGTGCTTCAATTGCTCATTATTTATTTTGGTCTGCCTCAGCTTCTCGGGTTTCAAATCGATCAATACTGGGCTGCTGTAGCCGCATTTTCACTAAACTCTGCGGCATACGTATCTGAAATTATTCGTGCTGGTATTAATGCTATTGATAAAGGTCAAAAAGAAGCAGCCGTTGCTTTAGGCATCCCTTATGCTAAAATGATGAAGGACTTATTGCTTCCGCAGGCATTTAAAAATATTTCACCTGCACTTGTGAACGAAACGATTACACTGACAAAAGAATCAGCTATTGTGACAGTCATTGGACTGGGAGATGTCATGAGACGAGCTTACCAAGCAGGTGCCGTCACGTATAATTATCTTGAACCGCTTATTTTTGCAGGTCTCATCTATTATGTCATCGTGCTTGTTCTCACCTTTGTCGGCAAATCGGTGGAAAGGAAGTTAAAATCAAATGATTAACATAGAGAAACTCACAAAATCTTTTGGCAAAAATGAAGTATTAAAAGGGATCGACACCACCATTAAAGAAGGGGAAGTTGTGGCAGTCATTGGACCATCTGGTTCAGGAAAATCGACGTTTCTTCGCTGCATCAACTTGCTTGAAAAGCCGACTTCTGGTGTCATTACAATTCAGGATACTGAAATCACAAACCCAAAAACCAATGCACTCAAAGTGCGTGAGAACATCGGAATGGTGTTTCAGCATTTCCACCTGTTCCCGCATAAAACCGTGCTGGAAAATATCACGTATGCGCCAATGAATGTGAAGAATCAATCGAAGGAAGACAGCATCAAACAAGCTGAAGATCTGCTGAAAAAGGTAGGGCTTTTAGAGAAAAAAGATGATTTTCCGAACCGTTTGTCAGGCGGTCAAAAGCAGCGTGTGGCAATTGCACGTGCGCTTGCGATGACTCCAGACATCATGCTGTTTGACGAACCAACTTCTGCACTAGATCCAGAAATGGTCAAGGAAGTCCTAGAGGTCATGAAAGAGCTTGCTCAATCTGGAATGACACTTGTGATCGTCACACATGAAATGGGCTTTGCAAAAGAAGTGGCTGACCGCGTGATCTTTATGGATGATGGGAAAATTGTAGAGGATGCAAACCCTGTGCAATTCTTTGAATCGCCGTCGTCACAGCGCGCGCAAGACTTCTTACAAAAAATATTATAAAGAAAAAAGAGAAGGCGACTTAACATCTCCTTCTTTTTTTGATTATAATGGGGAAAGTAAAAAAAGTTCATCATTTCACAAAAGTGAATGGAAACAAGACAGAAAAGAGTGAATCACATCATGTTTAAAATCGGCTACCGAACGCTGAAAACAGCACTAGGAACAGCGATCGCCATTTATATTGCACAACTGCTCGGACTTCAAAATTATTCCGCTGCCGGGATTATTACGATCCTGTGTATTCAGGTGACGAAGAAACGGTCGCTCCTCGCATCAGGCGCCCGCTTTGCAGCTTGCAGTCTTGCCATTTTATTTTCTTATCTATTTTTCGATCTGATTGGGTATCATCCTTTTGTGATTGGTCTGATGCTGCTTGTCTTTATTCCGACAACCGTTTTGCTCCGCATTAAAGAAGGGATTGTCACAAGTTCAGTCATCATTCTCCATTTATACATGTCCGGCGGGATTACCCTTCACCTCATCTGGAATGAGCTACTGCTGATAACAATTGGTGTTGGCGTAGCACTTATCATGAACTTGTATATGCCAAGTGTCGATAAAAAGCTCAAACGCTACAGCGAACAGATTGAAGCCAACTTTGCAAAAATCTTTGAGGAAATCGAGCAATACTTAATGACAGGGAAACAAGACTGGACAGGAAAAGAAATACCAGAGACACATCAATTGATCAAAGAAGCGAAAGCTCTCGCATATCGTGATGTTGAAAACCATGTCCTAAGACATGAAAACCTGTATTATCATTATTTTAATATGAGGCAAAAGCAATTCGAAATCATTGAGCGTGTGCTTCCGAAAATCACGTCCATTTCCATCACAACAGAGCATGGGCAAATGATTGCCGAATACGTCAGAGACTTACGCGAACATATTCACCCAGGGAACACGGCGCATAAGTTTTTAAGACGTCTCATTGATATGAAAGAAGAGTTCGATAAGCTTCCGCTGCCGCAAACACGAGAAGAGTTTGAGGCAAGAGCTGCACTTTTTCATTTCCTAGGGGAAATGGAACAATATTTGGTACTGAAAAGCTATTTTAAAGGGATGAAAGAATAGAGACGCATGAGTTCCTCCTTCATTGGTCAATCTAATGAAAAAAGGAGGAGCCTATGCGTCTTTTATTTTATACCGTATTGACCATGTCCCTTTCACCTATCTGGCCGCTCGGACAAAACCCGCTTCCAGGAGACCCGTATGTCATTATTAATAAACAAACAAATGAACTTGCCTATATTGATCAAGGACAAATCCAAAAAATATATCCTGCTTCTACAGGGAAAACAGCCGATTTAACACCAGAAGGGGAATTTACCATTATGATCAAAGCGAAAGATCCCTATTACAGAAAAAAGAATATTGAAGGCGGTGCGAAGAATAACCCTCTTGGCCGAAGGTGGATTGGATTTGATGCACGAGGAACAGATGGCAGAACGTACGGAATTCATGGGACGAGTGACGAAACATCGATTGGGAAATTTATCACGGCAGGCTGTGTGAGACTTCATAATCAAGATGTAGAGCTTCTATTTGACCAGCTTCCGATTGGAACAAAAGTATGGATTACAACATCAAGCGATTCATTTGAAAAGCTTGCCAAAGACAAACAGGCCATTCGTTGATTGAACGAATCACCTGCTTGTCTGCTTTTATTGAAACCTTATAAAAAGGTTGCTGCTCCTGCTAAAAGTGAAGAAATTAACAGCAGGCTAATCATGAGCAATACCATGAATTTCATAAATTTCTGAGACATATCGCACCCCTATAACCGAAGATTTTTTGCGACGAACGCACCTTTCTTTATTCTAGCTGGTTTTTTCAAATGCGACAAGTGATCAACAAAGGAAGTGAACGGATGAATCAAATCGATCATATTGCCATTGCGGTCTTTTCTATTAAACAAACATCTCAACTCCTTCATCAGCTGTTTAACTGGCATTTTTCAGACATACAAGAGGTTCCTGAGCAGGAGATTAAAGCGTCCTTCGCTTCACTTGATCATGTGCACATTGAATTAATTGAACCAATGTCAGACAGCAGTAAACTACATACCTTTTTAACAAAAAGAGGAGAGGGGCTCCATCATATTGCGTTAAAGTCAGGTGACATTCATGCAGATCTTAACCATCTTGATCACCTTGGCGTGCAGCTTCTCCAAAAATCAGCACAGAAGGGCGCAAGCGGCAAGCAGATTGCATTTATTTCACCTAAAGAAACGTCTGGTGTGTTATTCGAATTGTGCGAGCCCTTGAAAGGAGAAAAACATGGCAATGAATGAATCGTTCAATGACTTGTCTAAATGGCGGGAAAAAGCATTAATGGGCGGCGGTGAAAAACGAGCAGCCGCGCACAGAAACAAAGGAAAGCTATCGGTTCGCCAGCGGCTGCATGAACTTCTTGACGGGGGCAGTTTCATGGAAATTCAGAGGTTTGCAACAGGCCGCATGTCAGAGCATGTCGGTGATGGCGTCGTCATTGGAACGGGACTTATTCATGGAAAGCCAGTATGTGTTTATGCACAAGATGCAACAGTGCATGGGGGCTCTTTAGGCGAGATACATGCCAAAAAAATTGCTTCACTAATGGATCTCGCTGCTAAAAATCAGATGCCGGTCATCGGTCTAAAAGACTCAGGTGGTGCGAGAATTCAAGAGGGTGTGGTATCATTAGAAGGATACGGACAGATTTTTAAACGGAATGTGCTGTACTCTGGTCAAATCCCGCAAATATCCGTTATTTTAGGCTCATGTGCTGGAGGTGCAGTCTATTCTCCTGCTTTGACTGATTTTGTCTTCATGACAGAACAAACAGCTCATATGTTTTTAACAGGTCCGAAAGTAATAGAAAAGGCAACAGGAGAAACGGTCTGTCCTGACCGTCTTGGCGGTGCAAGTGTTCAGCATCAGACAAGCGGGAATGTGCACTATACTGGGAAAGATGAGCAGGACGTGTTAAAGGCGGTTCGAACACTTTTAACGTACATACCAACGACTAAACAGCCTGACATGCACACTGAAGTGCAAAAGCATGACGCCGTTGATCCAGGCAAAATCTTGCCAAAGGATCCATCACGCACCTATGATGTCAAACAAGTGGTGACAGCGATCATCGATCCAGGCTCATTCTTTGAGACCCAGCCTTGTTTCTCAAAAAATATCGTCACAGGGTTTGCCAGATTACAAGGGGCTCCAATTGGCGTAGTTGCCAATCAGCCAAAGGTGCTGGCAGGAAGCCTTGACCTTGACGCTGCCGATAAAGCGGCCAGGTTTATTCGATTTTGCGATGCGTTTCATATTCCGATCTTAACGCTTGTCGACGTCCCTGGTTTTTTACCAGGGGAGAAAGCCGAGCATGCGGGAATTATCCGTCACGGCGCAAAGCTTTTATATGCGTACGCTGAAGCGACCGTTCCAAAAATCACGGTGATTTTAAGAAAGGCGTTTGGCGGTGCATATGTCGCGATGAATAGCAAGGGCTTAGGCGCTGACTTTGTTTATGCATGGCCAGCGGCAGAAATTGATGTCATGGGGAAAACGTTCGCAGACGAAATCGTTCATCCAGCTTCGCGCGAGGTTGAGACGGAGCCAAGTGTATTAAAAGCGGCTCAGGCAGGGCTGATAGACGATATTATCATGCCGGCTGAAACGAGAGAGCGATTGATTCGCTCATTTGATTTGCTTCGCAGGAAGGAAGAAGATAGACCGTTAAAAAAGCATGGCAACATGCCGCTATAAGAGGAGGAGCATCATCATGATCAATGAAAAACGTTTACTAGACGAATTTTTAGAACTAGTTCAGATCGATTCGGAAACAAAACACGAAGAGAAAATTGTGGAAGTCTTAAAAGAAAAATTCTCGCAGCTTGGTCTTAAAGTGGTGGAAGACGACTCAAAAGCGAAAACTGGCCACGGTGCAGGCAACCTCATCTGTACACTGGAAGGCAATCAAGAGGCTGATACTATCTATTTCACTTCTCATATGGACACAGTTGTTCCCGGCAATGGCGTAAAACCAGTCATTGAAGACGGCTATGTGAAGACAGATGGAACAACCATTCTTGGTGCTGACGATAAAACAGGGCTTGCGGCTATGTTTGAAGCCATCCGCGTGCTGAAAGAGAAGAATTTACCGCATGGAACGATTGAATTTGTCATCACAGCAGGTGAGGAATCAGGACTTGTTGGAGCAAAAGCGTTAGATCTAAAATTGATGACAGCAGCATACGGCTATGCCCTTGATTCAGATGGCAAGGTCGGGACAATTATCGTAGCTGCGCCAACACAGGCGAAAGTACGCGCAACCATTTACGGAAAAACAGCTCACGCAGGTGTGGCACCTGAAAAAGGCGTGTCTGCGATTACCATTGCATCAAAAGCCATTGCCAGCATGCCGCTTGGCCGAATTGATGAAGAAACAACGGCGAATATCGGGCGTTTTGAAGGTGGAACGCAAACGAATATTGTGTGCGATCAAGTCGATATCCTTGCTGAAGCACGCTCTTTAGAACCTGCAAAAATGGAAGCACAAGTAGCGAAGATGAAAGAAGCCTTTGAAAAAACCGCTAAAGAAATGGGCGGAAGTGCCGATGTACAAATTGACATCATGTATCCAGGCTTCAAATTCTCTCACGGCGATCAAGTCGTAGAAGTGGCGAAAAAAGCGGCTGCGAAAATTGGCCGTCCATCAGAACTACAGACGAGCGGCGGAGGCAGTGATGCAAACGTCATTGCAGGAAACGGCGTCCCAACTGTCAACCTAGCTGTTGGATATGAAGATATTCATACGAAAAATGAGAAAATGCCGATTGAAGAATTAGTCAAAACAGCTGAAATGGTTCTCGCCATTATCGAAGAAACGACAAATCTATCGTAAAGGCAGGAGACTCTGTGAGCACGCAAAAGATCATTATTTTCCAAGTGGGGCAAGAGGATTTTGGCATCAGTGTAGAGCATATTCGTTCGATTGAGAAGGTCCCTTATTTACAAGAAGTATCGAACCTTCCAAAAGAAATTAAAGGACTGATGTCATTAAGAGGAGAAGTCATCCCTGTCAGTGACACAGGCGTGATGCTTCACGGAAAGCCTCTTGATGTGAACGAACAGTCCAAGGTGTTGCTATTTGAATTAAACGATCAAATGATTGGCTGTCTTGTCTCAGATGCAAAAGATATTATCGATATCGAGCTAAGCGAGATCAAGCCATTTCATATGAACACGAAAGCCTCCGAATATTTCTTCGGCGTTGTGGAGAGAGAGAACAAGATGATTTTACAAGTGGACCCTAATAAGTTCCTTGGGAGAATTGATGACCTCGATCAACTGCCAGAGCGGTTAAAAGAAGAGTTGGCATAAAGAAAATCCCCCTATCTGATGATAAGGGGATTATTTTTATTCAGCAGCTGGGCTAGCTTGGTCGTTTGCCTCAGCTTTCGATTTTGATTTTTGGTACATGACATTCAAAATAATTGTTTGGATTGTGAGTAGTAATCCGCTTGTCATCCAGTATAAAGGAAGGGCAGCGGGTGCATTGATTGAAATAAACAGCATCATGATTGGGAAAATCATGCCCATGACTTTGGCTTGCTTCAGCGCAGCTTCTGTCTGGGTGCCTGATTGCTTCGCAAATCTTTGCGTAACATAAAATTGCAAGAAATACATGGCGCCTGCAAAGATCGCGACCAATAGATCGGTTTGTCCTAAGTTAAACCATAGGAACGAATGTGTTGCGATCTCAGGTGTTGAGCGGATCGCTGAGTAAAAGCCAAGAACAATTGGAATTTGAATCAGCATAGGCAGACAGCCCATTGCCAGCGGGTTCACATTGTTCTCTTTGTATACTTTCATCATTTCCATTTGTAGTTCTTTTTGTTTTTCAGGTTCTTTCGTTTTCTTCAATTTGCTTTGAATTTGGTCAATTTGAGGCTTCACCAGTGCCATTTTCTCCTGCATGACTCTTTGTTTCTTAAATTGGTTCGCAAAAAGAGGGAAAATCAGCAGGCGGACGATCAAGGTCACGAACATAATCGATAAACCATAATCATCATGGAAGAAGTTCGCAAGCCAAATGATCAGCTCCGAAAAAGGCTGGACAAAATAATGATGGAAAAACCCATCAGAGCTCGCATTCGTTTGCCCACTCGCTGCAAAAGCAGGTGAGGCAATCATCATTAAACATAAAGTCGTACAAATCGTCAATAAACGTTTCAATTCGTTTCCTCCTCATTTTTTAAAAAATTAATTAGAGAGAGGAAGCGAATGGTCTTCATCATCATTTGATGATCGTTTCATTCGAATGACTTTACTAATCCAAGTTGTAATGCGATCATATATGATAAACAGAAAGTCTGTTCGGTTCAATAAAGATGCGTCCAACTCTTCCAAACGATGTCCACCGAGGTGTTCGTTCATACGGCAGTCTTTTAATAAAAACGCAATGCCGATAGCCGTCAGCGCTGGAAGAATAATCGTAAAGAATTCAACAAGGAAAAAGACTTCATTGAATGTATCAATAATCATGATTATCACATCCATTTCATTACTCACAGTGTACTATACACTATATGAAATGTCTATTGGAACAAACATGAAGTAACAAGAGTCAATAAATGTAGGAGGCAGGCAAATGGGTGATTCTCAAAGGAAGGGTCGAATTATTTTTCATATTGATATGAATAGTTTTTATGCATCTGTCGAAATGGCGTATGATCCTTCTTTGAGAGGGAAACCTTTAGCCATTAGCGGAAATGCGAAAGAGCGTAAAGGGATTGTTGTGACGTGCAGCTACGAGGCAAGAGCACTAGGTGTAAAGCCCCCGATGCCGTTATGGGAAGCGAAGCGGCTTTGTCCGGGGCTGATTGTCCGTACACCTAACTTTGACCGGTACCGCAGCTCCTCACAAGAGATGTTTACGATACTAAGAGAATACAGCGATTTAGTCGAACCCGTATCCATTGACGAGGGCTATATTGATTTAACGCATACGCCATATGCTGAGCATGCGGTGAAAACGGCTCATGATATTCAAACGAGGCTTGTAGAGGAGCTCATGCTTCCTTCAAGTATTGGCATTGCACCGAATAAATTTTTAGCGAAAATGGCGTCTAATTGGAAAAAACCAATGGGCATCACGATTTTACGTAAACGAGATGTTCCGAAAATGCTATGGCCGCTGCCAGCCTGTGACATGCACGGAGTTGGACAGAAAACGGCAGATAAATTGAAAACGATTGGCATTCATACCATTGAAGATTTAGCGAAAGCAAATGAGTATACGCTAAAGGAATTACTGGGCATCAATGGACCGAGATTAAAGCAAAAGGCGAATGGTGAACATGACAGTATCGTGGACCCAGAAAGGATATACGAATTTAAATCCGTCGGTAATTCGTCAACCCTTCCTCATGATTCTGACGATCCAGATGAACTTGTCACGTTAATTGATAAGCTGTCACAATCTGTGAGTGCAAGATTAAGGAGAAAAGAAGTGATGGCAAATCGGCTTCTCATCATGATACGGTACGCAAGCTGGAAAAATATCACGCGAAGTGTCACACTCACGAATCCAACGGATCGAAAGGAAGACTTATTTGAGGCAGCAAAGCAGTTATTCCTTAAACATTGGAATGACCAGCCCGTGAGGCTCTTGGGTGTGACGGGGACAGACCTTGTAGAACGAAAAGCAGCTGTTAAACAGCTTGATTTATTTTCCTATACAGAAGATGCAAAAGAAGAGCCTCTCCAAACCGTTTTAGAAGGGCTGAAAGAAAAATATGGCAAATCACTCATTCAAAGAGGAATGACCATCAAGGAAAAAGAGAGCAAAACAAGCGGAACAAGTTTTAATAAAGACTTTTTTCAGGACGAAAAAGGAAATGACTAGCCTGAAAACTTGATAAAAGAGGTGGTGTTGTGGTAATTTCAAAGGGTACATCATTTCAGCAGTAATCAATATAGTGTGTTAGAAGGGACGTCAGAATTATGTCAAAACAACAAATCGGTGTGGTTGGACTAGCCGTTATGGGGAAAAACCTTGCCCTTAATATTGAAAGCCGCGGTTTCTCCGTGTCCGTTTATAACAGATCTAGCAGCAAAACGGAAGAGTTTCTCGAAGAATCAAAAGGAAAAAACGTTGTAGGCACATACAGCATTGAAGAATTTGTTCAGTCGCTTGAAACACCGCGTAAAATTCTTTTAATGGTAAAAGCTGGTGCAGCAACGGATGCAACCATTCAATCATTACTTCCTCACCTAGAGAAAGGTGACATCTTAATTGATGGTGGAAATACATATTACAAGGATACGCAAAGACGTAATCAAGAGCTTGCGGAAAGTGGTATCCACTTCATTGGTACAGGTGTTTCTGGCGGTGAAGAAGGTGCACTAAAAGGTCCATCTATCATGCCAGGCGGTCAAAAAGAAGCGCATGAGCTAGTGAAACCAATTTTAGAAGCGATCTCTGCGAAAGTAGATGGCGAGCCATGTACAACGTATATCGGCCCAGATGGAGCAGGACATTATGTCAAAATGGTCCATAACGGCATCGAGTACGGAGACATGCAATTGATCTCTGAATCATACTTTATCTTGAAGCATGTGGCTGGCTTGTCAGCAGAGGAGCTTCATGAAGTATTCTCAGAGTGGAATAAAGGCGAGCTTGACAGCTATTTAATCGAAATTACAGCGGATATTTTCACAAAAGTGGATGAAGAAACAAACCAGCCGCTTGTGGATGTCATCTTAGATAAAGCTGGTCAAAAAGGAACTGGAAAATGGACGAGCCAAAGTTCTCTTGATCTAGGTGTCCCGCTTCCAATCATTACTGAGTCTGTTTTTGCGCGCTATATTTCAGCAATGAAAGATGAGCGTGTAGAAGCAAGTCAATCAATTCAAGGTCCTGAGCCAACGCAATCAGCTGAGAATAAACAAGAGCTGATCGAAGCTGTTAGAAAAGCCCTATTCATGAGTAAAATCTGCTCGTATGCTCAAGGTTTTGCGCAAATGAAAGCAGCATCTGATGAATATAACTGGGATTTAAAATACGGTGAAATTGCGATGATCTTCCGCGGTGGATGTATCATTCGTGCAGCCTTCTTACAACAAATTAAAGAAGCATATGACCGTAACCCTGAACTGAAAAACCTATTGCTAGATCCTTACTTTAAGGATATTGCTCAAAGCTATCAATCATCACTTCGTAAAGTCATTTCACTTGCAGTGGAGCAAGGAGTTCCTGTTCCTTCATTCTCAAGTGCACTTGCTTACTTTGATAGCTATCGCACAGCTGTCCTGCCAGCGAACTTAATTCAAGCGCAGCGTGACTATTTCGGTGCACATACGTATGAGCGCACAGATAAAGAAGGCGTCTTCCATACGGAATGGATGAAATAAAATAGAACGTCAGAAAAACCTTACCATTGGATTGGTAAGGTTTTTTTGTGTTTGCATCTTTTCGGCTAAAAATGCGAAAAAGAGGGATGCTATGTAAAAAAGAAAAGAAAGTAGGGATAGAAGTGGGCATCTTATATGCACTTCTCCCAGCAATATTTTGGGGAAGTATTGTTCTGATCAGTGTCAAACTTGGCGGGAATGCATACCAGCAAACGCTCGGCATTACGCTTGGCGCATTTTTATTTTCAATTGCAGCCTTCTTCATCAAAATGCCAGAGCTGACACCGTTTATTTTTGCGGTTTCTGTGATTTCAGGCATCTTTTGGAGCATTGGACAAATGAATCAGCTTTCAAGTGTTGCGTTTCTTGGAGTCTCGAAGGCGGTTCCTTTGTCAACAGGCATGCAGCTTGTGAGCACTACTTTATTTGGTGTCATGGTTTTTAAAGAATGGCAAACGATGACGGTCATACTCATTGGTTCTTGCGCCATTTTACTGATTATTGCAGGTGTTGTGATGACATCGCTCGGTCAAAAGAAGAATGGCGGCGGGAACGGTGGAGGCAATTTCAAAAAAGGGATCATTATTCTGCTCATCTCAACGGTTGGCTATGTCGGATATGTCGTCATTTTAAGATGGTTTCATATTGATGGGTGGTCTGCCCTCGTTCCGCAATCGGTCGGTATGCTGCTTTCATCCTTGGCGATTAGTCTAAAACAGAACCCGTTTAGTAAATATACGTTTAAAAATATCATTGCCGGTTTGGTTTGGTCGACAGGAAATCTTGGGCTTCTTTTGGCCATTCCGCTCATTGGCGTAGCCGTAAGCTTTTCGATGTCACAGACAGGGATTGTCATCTCAACATTAGGCGGCATTTACTTATTAAAAGAGAAAGCATCCAGAACAAGCTTTGTCATTGCAGGCTGCTTGATGATCATTGCAGGCGGCGTGCTGCTAGGCTTTACAAAATAGGAGGGTAAACGAATGTATCCAGATTTAGAAGGAAAAACAGTCCTGATTACAGGAGCCGGCACAGGAATAGGGCAAGCAATGGCGCGCCGGTTTGGACAAGAAAAAGCCAATGTGGTGATCAATTATTTCTCAGATCAAGAAAATCCGGATGACACCATTGCGGATATTCAAAAAAATGGCGGCCAGGCTGTGAAAATCAAGGGAGATGTATCAAAGGAAGAGGATATGCGGGCAATGATTGATAAAGCCATTCATACGTACGGCAGCCTTGATGTCATGATCAATAACGCAGGTATTGAAAACGAAGTGCCTTCCACAGAAATGACGCTGGATAATTGGAACAAAGTCATGTCGACTAATTTAACAGGTATGTTTCTCGGCTGCCGTGATGCACTGAAGTATATGACAGATCACGGGATAGAAGGATCGATCATCAATATGTCGTCGGTTCACCAGCAAATCCCTTGGCCTCATTTCGTTCATTATGCAGCAAGTAAAGGGGGCGCCAAGCTGCTGACAGAAACGCTGGCACTAGAATACGCCCCTAAAAAAATCCGTGTAAACAGCATTGCACCAGGCGCCATCGATACCCCGATCAATGCGGAAAAATTCGATGATCCCGCATTGAAAAAAGGCGTGATTGAATTGATCCCCATCGGCTATATTGGAAAGCCGGAAGAAGTGGCAGCATGTGCTGTCTGGCTGGCGTCAAAAGAGGCAAGCTATGTCACAGGCTTGACGCTCTATGTGGACGGCGGCATGACAAAGTATCCTGGCTTCCAGGCAGGAAAAGGATAGGGAGAAAGACAAAGAGCGTACACACATGACGCTCTTTTTTTATATAAAATACAGACAAATAAAATTAAATGTCTAGACATTTAAAAATAAAAATATATAATATTAAATGGAAGCGCTTTTATTACAACAATGGGGTGAGAGAAATGAAACGTATTTTATTAGCATGCAGTTCAGGAATGTCTACGAGTTTACTAGTTACAAAGATGAAGGCTCATGCCGACTCAATAGGGGACGAGGCAGAAATTTGGGCAGTTGGGCAAGATCAAGCGAGAAAAGAAATGGCGAATGCGGATGTTGTGTTAATTGGACCGCAAATGAGCTTTTTAAAAGGGGATCTTCAAAAAGAAGCAACAAAATACGGGATTGCAGTAGAGGTCATAGATATGCAGGCGTACGGGCTTGCCGATGGACAAAAAGCGTATGAACAAGCCGTTACATTGATGGAGGAATCGTAAAGAATGGAAAAGAAAACACTCGAAGGGCTCACGGAGGAACAAGTCAGTTTTCAATTGATCTTACACAGTGGAAATGCACGCAGCAAATTGCTTCAATCTCTTAAACAATTTCGAGAAGGTCAAGAAGTTGAGGCATTTAGTCTCATGAAAGAAGCGGAAGAAGATTTACGTCATGCACATGGCATCCATTTTCAACTCGTGCAGCAAGAGGCAGGCGGGGAGAAAACACCTTTCTCCTTATTGCTCATGCACGCCGAAGATCACTTAATGTCCACCATTACGATCAAGGAGCTTGTGGGAGAGCTCCTGCCGATTTTCCAATCGCTTAAACAATAAAGGGTGTAAACAAGGGGGGAAACCAATGTTTGATAAAATAAGTGCCATTTTGGTTCCGATTGCTGGGAGATTGAACAACAACCGCTATTTAGGCGTATTACGGGATGCTTTTATGCTTGCGTTCCCGCTCACCATTTTTGGTTCCATTATGGTTGTGCTAATGAATTTGCCATTTTTAGATAAAATCATGAGTCAAACCGCACTGGAAGGAGTCCAGTCTGCACTGAATATCGCGCCAAGTGCGACCATCAGCATTATGAGCGTGTTTGTTGTATTTGGGATTGGCTACTATTTATCGAAAAGCTATGATGTGGAAGCTGTATTTGGCGGCGTGATTGCTTTAGCCTCTTTCTTGCTTCTGACGCCATTTTTACTAGAACAAGAAGGCGGTGCATCTATTGCAGGTGTGATCCCAGTCGATCGTTTAGGAGCAAAGGGGATGTTCCTAGGAATGATCACAGGCTTTTTGTCTGCTGAAATTTATCGTTATTTTGTCCAAAAGAAATTTGTCATCAATATGCCGCAAGGGGTTCCGCCAGCTGTTTCAAAGTCTTTTGCTGCACTGATCCCGGCTACTTTGACACTCACAACCTTTTTACTGATCAATATCATCATTACACAAGGCTTCAAAACAAACATGCATGACCTGATTTATCATGCCATTCAGGCGCCGCTTGTTGGACTTGGAAGCGGTATCATCCCGACCTTGATCGCTGTTTTCTTTATACAAATTCTTTGGTTCTTTGGGCTCCACGGCCAAATTATTATCAACTCTGTCATGGACCCGATTTGGAATACATTGTCCATTCAAAACCTAGAGAGCTACACAAAAACTGGTGAGGTTCCGAATATCATCAGCAAGCAGTTTATCGAAATCTATACGGTTGGCATGGGCGGAACCGGTATGACGCTGGCTGTTGTGTTTACGATTTTAATTTTCCTGAAAAGTAAGCAATTAAAACAAGTAGCAAAGCTCGGCTTAGGACCAGGATTATTTAACGTCAATGAACCGATTATTTTCGGTTTACCGATTGTCATGAATCCACTTATTCTCATTCCATGGATTTTGGCGCCAATGGTCATTACATGTATTTCTTATTTTGCGATGGCAACAGGCATTGTACCGCCGCCGACAGGCGTGAATATTCCATGGACGGTGCCGATCTTTATTAGCGGAATAATGGCAACAAATTCACTAGCGGGCGGTCTGCTTCAGCTGTTTAATCTGATGATTGTGTTTGTCATTTGGTTCCCGTTCCTGAAGTTTATTGACCGTATGAATGTGAAGAATGAAAAAATAACCCCAACGGAAAAAACGAAGACAACAAACATCAAAGGCGAAGGAGACTCAATACATGTCGATGGAAAATAACAAGCAATCATATACATTTCCAGAAGGTTTCTGGTGGGGATCTTCTGCCTCTGCCACGCAAACAGAAGGCAGTGTCCCTGGAGATGGTAAGGGACCGAATATTTGGGATCATTGGTTTGAACAAGAGTCGACTCGTTTTTTTGATGGTGTAGGCCCAAACGTGACATCCCAATTTTATCGAAAATATAAAGAGGATATCCGTCTGATGAAAGAAATTGGGCACAATTCATTTCGGCTGTCCATTTCATGGTCACGTCTTTTACCTGAAGGGAAAGGTGTGGTCAATGAAGAAGCAGTATCTTTTTACAATGATGTGATCAATGAACTGATTGCACATGATATTGAGCCGTTTGTGAACCTGTACCATTTCGATATGCCAATGGCGCTGCAGGAAAAAGGCGGATGGGTGAACAGACAGGTAGTAGATGATTATGTCAGCTATGCGGAATTGTGCTTTCAATTATTTGGCGACCGGGTGAAAAAATGGTTTACCCATAATGAACCGATAGTTCCTGTAGAGGGCGGGTATATGTATAGCTTTCATTATCCAAACGAAGTCGATTTCCAAAAGGCTGTACAGGTCGGTTTTCATGAACTTTTATCAAATGCTAAGGCGATTGCGGCTTATAAAAAGCTGCAGCAAGGCGGGAAGATTGGCATCATCCTAAATCTTACCCCATCTTATCCAAGAAGCCAGAATCCATGCGATGTAGAAGCAGCTGAGATGGCTGATGCTTTCTTTAACCGTTCCTTCCTAGATCCTGCGGTGAAGGGACATTTCCCAGAAAAACTAGTAGAGGTCTTAAAGAAAGAAGGCTTTATGCCAAGTATTGAAGAAGGAGACCTTGAGCTCATTCAAGAGAATACCGTCGACCTCCTTGGGATCAACTATTATCAGCCAAGAAGAGTGAAAGCGAAAGAGCATATGCCGCATCCGAAAGCACCATTTATGCCAAATCATTATTTTGATGCGTTTGAAATGCCGGGAAGAAAAATGAATGTGTATCGAGGCTGGGAAATCTATGAAAAAGGTATTTATGATATATTGAAAAAAGTTCAAACAGACTATGATAATATTGAATGCTTTATTTCTGAAAATGGAATGGGTGTCGAAGGAGAAGAGCGGTTTAAGGATAAAGAAGGAATGATTCATGACGATTACCGCATTGACTTTATTTCTGAGCATCTCAAATGGGTGCATCAAGCCATTCAAGAAGGAAGTAATGTAAAAGGCTATCATCTGTGGACGTTTATGGATAACTGGTCATGGTCGAATGCCTATAAGAATCGTTATGGATTTGTCTCAGTTGATCTTCAAGAAGACGGGAAACGAACCATCAAGAAAAGCGGATACTGGTTTCAATCGGTATCAGAGAATAACGGTTTTTAATCAAGATACTTGCTCTTTCCTGAAAAGGGCAAGTATTTTTCTTATGTGACGGTAAGTGGATGAAACAAAAATGGCTGGTACCTTTTAAGCTCACTAGGCTTAGTGTAGAATGAGAGGAAGCTATGAAAAAACAAGTCAGTTGGTGGTGTGAGATGAAAAAGTACGAACTCATTTCAGAAGAAATCAGAAAACGAATAGGAACAGCTTATTATCCAGAAGATCAACCCATTCCAGATGAAAACTCGCTTGCCGCTGAATTTCAATGCAGCCGAATGACGATGAAGCGTGCGCTCGATCTTCTCGTAGCAGAAGGTCTGCTCTTTAGAAAAAGAGGCCACGGCACATTTATTGTGAAGGCAGCGCTAAACCAAGGGGCTATTAATGTATCTGGTCATGAAAATAAAGGATTCACGAAAGTCATGGCGGACAAAAACGTCACGAGCCAAATCATTCGCTTTGATGTCCATTTTCCAAGCGAAGAAGTGGCAGCCCACCTATCCATTGACTTAACCACACCCGTTTATGACATCATCCGGCTCCGCCTCGTGGATGAGGAGCCATATGTATTAGAAAAAACGTTTATGCCGGTCAATGTCATTAAGGGCATAGATGAAGAGGTTTTATTGGGATCGATTTATGGCTACATATCAAATGAACTCCATTTAAAAGTGGCAGGAGCGCACAAGAAAATTAGAGCGGCTAAATCAGATGAGCTGGACCAGCAATATTTAGGCTGTGACCCAACGGATCCTGTGCTCGAAGTCGAGCAGGTTGCTTATTTAAACACAGGCCGCCCGTTTGAGTACTCCTTTAGTCATCACCGCTATGATAAGTTCGACTTTTCAACGGTTGAAATTACGAAAACAGGACGTTAAAAAAAGAGCAGAACCCCCGAGGGAGACTGCTCTTTTTTTATTTCATTTTATATATTCCACCAATGATATCCGTCTTTTTCTAGAAGCTGATCGGCTTCTTTTGGTCCCATTGAACCAGCAGGATAATTTGGTTTTAATGTTTTGTTTTCTGCCCATTTTTCAGAAATCGGATCAACAAAGTTCCAAGAAAGCGCCACTTCATCCCAGTGAGCAAAGTTCGTTGCATCGCCTAGCAAGCAGTCATGAATCAGCTTTTCATATGCTTCTGGTGTATTCATGATGTCGTTATAGTTTGTTTGGTAGTCGAGCTTAATCGGTTTCGCATACGTACCGCCATCAAGCTTGCGAGCGTTCAGGTGAAGGGTAATGCCTTCATCTGGCTGAATGTGAATGACGAGTAAGTTTGGATGCATGGAATTTCCGTTTCCATAGTACAGGTTCATTGGAATGTCTTTAAATTGAACAACGATTTGAGTAGATTTCTTTTCTAATCGTTTTCCTGTACGAATGTAAAATGGCACCCCGGCCCATCTAAAGTTATCAATGAGCAGCTTCCCTGCAACGAAGGTTTCTGTGTTTGAGTTCGGGTCTACATTTTGCTCTTCAAGATAGGAAGGAACCATGCTGCCATCAACCGTACCAGCATCATACTGTCCGCGGACAAAGAATTGATCGACCTCATCTTTAGAGAAAGGACGAAGAGCGCGTAATGCTTTCCGTTTTTCGCTGCGGATCTCCTCTGTATTCAGCTTAATTGGCGGCTCCATTGCTAAAAGTGCCACCATTTGAAGCATATGGTTTTGGACCATATCTCTTAGTGCACCTGAACTTTCGTAATAGCGAGCCCGGTCTTCAACCCCTAATGATTCACTAGATGTAATTTGAATGTTTGAGATATATCGGTTTGTCCAAAGTGGTTCAAAGATGGCATTCGCAAAACGGATGACCTCAATGTTTTGAACCATTTGTTTACCGAGATAGTGGTCAATACGATAAATTTGATCTTCAGAGAATGCATCTCGAATTTCTTCATTTAATGTTTTGGCACTTGGCAGGTCATGGCCAAATGGTTTTTCAATGACAAGTCTTGACCAGCCGGTTGTTTTTGATACGCCTTCACTTTTTAGGAACTTCGCAATCGTTCCGAAGAATTCCGGTGCCATCGCTAAATAGAACATCCGGTTATTTGGGATACTGTACGTATCTTCAAGGCCTGCTAAAAGTGTGTTAAGCGATTGATAGGAAGCAGCGCTTGATACGTCAAAGTCGTGATAATAAAAATGCGAACTGAATTCCTCTATTTTCGCTTCTGCATCATCAGAAGAAATAGATTCTTTCACCACAGCTCTGAGATCCTCATGAGACCACGGACGGCGTCCAACACCGACGACGGCGAATTGATCACCAAGCTTTCCGCTATGAAAAAGTCTATGTATAGAAGGGTAGAGCTTGCGTTTGGCAAGATCTCCTGTTGCGCCAAAAATGACAATGACTGCTTTTGGATTGTTAGTTTCTGTATTCACGAAAAGTACCTCACTTTATTCGTAGCATTGTTGTAAAAACCGAGATTGTATGTACATTTTCTTTATTTTAAAGGTTCATTGTTCGTAAAGCAAACATTTGATTCGACTTTTTCTGCTCTCGTTTGACTTTTTTCGAAAATTCCGCTGAATTCACATTTACCTTGTCTTCATGTATTCTATATGAATGAAGATATTGTATACCGGCTTTAGGAGGAAAAGTAATGGAACTGCTCTTTTTAGGAACAGGTGCAGGCATTCCTGCAAAAACTAGAAACGTCACTTGCACTGCGCTAAAGCTTTTAGAAGAAAGAAAAGCAGTGTGGCTTTTTGATTGCGGAGAAGCGACGCAGCATCAAATATTACATACAACGATTAAACCGAGAAAGATCGAGAAAATATTTATCACTCATATGCATGGTGATCATGTATACGGTCTCCCAGGACTGCTTGGCAGCAGATCCTTTCAAGGCGGAGAGGATGAACTAACGATCTATGGGCCTAAGGGCATCAAAGCGTTTGTGAACGCAGCACTTTCAGCTACACAAACGCATTTGACATATCCGCTGCATATCATAGAGATAGATGAAGGGATCATATTTGAAGATGATACCTTTCAAGTAGAAGCAAGACGAGTATCTCACGGTATTCCAGCTTACGGCTATCGGGTAGTGGAAAAAGATGTACCAGGTGCATTAAAAGCCGAAGACCTGAAAGAAATCGGTGTAAAACCTGGACCTTTGTATCAGAAGTTAAAAAATGGGGAAACCGTGACACTCGAAGATGGAAGAATCATTGATGGAACCGATTATTTGGAACCCCCTAAAAAAGGGAGAATCGTTGCATTTTCAGGAGATACCCGTTTATGCGAGAATATAACAAGGCTTGCCAAAGATGCGGATGTGTTAGTCCATGAAGCAACATTCGGTAAAGAAGATGCTGATCTAGCCTACAATTATTATCACAGCACGACAGAACAAGCAGCGAAAACGGCGCAGGAAGCAGGCGCAAAAAGATTAATTTTGACCCATATTAGTGCACGTTACCAAGGAGAAGAGGCACTGAAACAACTATTGAAAGAAGCCCGCGATATATTCCCGCTGACAGAAGCTGCACATGATTTCTTTTCTTTTTCCATTGACCGCACGCTGTAAAAATTGGATGAATCGTCAAAAAAAGTTGTGTGATTTTTTTGATATTTATAATGACTCTCTTTTTCAGGTAGTGGTAAAATGGTGAAGAAAAAACAAATGACGAATGAAACTATGAAGAATACGGGAGGCACAATCAAAGATGAGCGGTTTTACAGCGTTAAGTGAAGCAGAATTAAATGACCTATATGCAGCACTACAAAATGAGTACGAAACTTATAAAAGTAAAAACTTACACTTAGACATGTCTAGAGGAAAACCTTCACCAAAACAGCTCGATTTGTCTATGGGCATGCTCGATGTTGTGACATCAAAGGATGCGATGACTGCTGAAGATGGCACAGATGTGCGAAACTATGGCGGCTTGACAGGGCTTCCTGAAACGAAGACATTTTTTGCAGATGTACTCAATCTGAAGCCAGAACAAATCATCATCGGCGGTAATTCCAGCCTTAATATGATGCACGATACCATTGCCCGTGCCATGACTCACGGCGTATATGACAGCAAAACACCTTGGGGAAAGCTGCCAAAAGTAAAATTCCTTGCACCAAGCCCAGGATATGACCGTCACTTTGCCATTTGTGAGCTATTTAACATAGAGATGATCACAGTCGATATGAAGGCTGATGGACCTGATATGGATCAGGTAGAAAAATTGGTCGCAGAAGATGAAGCGATTAAAGGCATTTGGTGTGTACCAAAATATAGCAACCCAGATGGCATTACGTATTCAGATGAGGTTGTTGACCGCCTCGCTTCTATGAAAACAAAAGCAGACGACTTCCGCATTTTTTGGGATGATGCATACGCAGTCCATCATCTAACTGATACGCCTGATACGTTAAAAGATATTTTTCAAGCAGTAGAGGAAGCAGGGCACCCAAATCGTGTGTTTATGTTTGCGTCTACTTCTAAAATTACATTCCCAGGATCAGGTATTGCACTGATGGCGTCTAGCCCGGACAATGTAAGCTTCACTCAAAAGCAATTATCGGTTCAAACGATCGGACCAGACAAAATCAATCAATTAAGACATCTTCGTTTCTTCAAGAATCCAGAAGGCTTGAAGGAACATATGAAAAAACATGCAGCGATCATTAAGCCAAAGTTTGACCTCGTTCTTTCCATTCTTGATGAAACACTTGGCGGGAAAGACATTGCTGAATGGCACAAGCCAAATGGCGGATATTTCATTAGTTTAAATACGCTCGATCATTGTGCAAAAGCTGTTGTGCAAAAGGCAAAAGAAGCAGGTGTTACAATGACAGGTGCAGGCGCGACATATCCTTATGGAAAAGACCCGCTTGATCGTAACATTCGCATTGCGCCAACGTTCCCAACACTTGAAGAGCTAGAGCAAGCGATTGACATCTTTACATTATGTGTTCAGCTTGTCAGCATTGAAAAGCTGCTTTCTAAAAAAAGTCAGTCTGCTCCAACGGCATAAAGAAAAGAAAACTCCTTGACTGATAACTAGTCAAGGAGTTTTTGTTTTTAATTGGCTGTTTGATAATAGGAAACAGGTTGTTTGGCTGCGCACCATACATCATAGATCGCAAGCTGCACAATATGCGGTTCATCATGATGAATATAGTGCGAGCTGTTCTGCGCCTGAATCCATCCGCTTTGGGATGACAAAGACAGCATCCGTTTATGAAGTCTGAGCCAAGCTTCATGCGCTGGATGAAACAATCGGCTCTTACCTGAGGAAATGACAAGGAGCGGCATCATCCCATAATGGGTTTGCTCCTCTTTCATTGTACTTAGCATTTGCTGAAAGTCCTCATGTGTACATTCTGCTGTGAATTGCGCCATATATGAGGTGCGTTCTTCCTTTGATAAAAGCGGCAGGATGACCTGTTCTTGCTCCTCACTTGCTGGGTCTAACATCACCATGCCAATGACGTCATCTCCTCTGCGACTTGCCCATAACCGGCTGACAAGAGAGCCAAATGAGTGAGCCACAATGAGAAAGGGTGGCTGAATATTGGCTTCTTCTAGCAGCGCATCTAAATCATCTGCAAGATCATGCAATGTTCTTCCTTCACTGCTGTCACTGCTCTTTCCATTTCCTAATCGATCGTATAAGAAAACCCCAAGCTCAGGATCAATATCGCGGACCATATTCGACCACGTATCACCCGAAATGCCGTAGCCTGCTTCAAAGATAATGGTGGCTTGCCTTTTGCCTTGACGATGTTTTGTATAAAAATGATGTCCATCTATATGATACATTCTTTCAATCATTGCCGAGTTCATTCTTCCATCTCCTCTAAGTGGTTCTTTAGATAAAAGACGGCACAAAAGGCTGATATGTTTCTCTTAAAAACAAAAAAGATGCCTATTTCAAAAAATAGACACCTTTTTTCTATGAGCTTTTACCAAGCGCGATCATATTGACGCGGGCCTTCGATAGATGTACGAAGTTCTTGAGCAGCTGTTTTTGGAAAGTATGGATCCCGTAAAAATTCTCTGCCTATAAAGATTAAGTCTGCACGCTGATTTCGTAAAATTTCCTCTGCCTGTACACCAGATGTGATCAGACCGACTGCCCCTGTTTGAATACCGGCACCTTCTTTTATTTTTTCTGCGAAGGTCACTTGGTAGCCAGGGAATGTGTTGATTTTCGCCTGTACGACAGCGCCTGAGCTGACATCGATTAAGTCGACACCTTGTTCCTTCAGCCATGTAGCAATGCCAATGTAATCTGCAATATCAAGTCCTTTTGTCGTGTAATCAGAAGCAGACACACGGACAAATAATGGTCCGTCCCATACTTCATTGACTGCATCGATGACTTCTCTTAAGAAACGATAACGGTTCTCTGGTGAACCGCCATAGTCATCTGTTCGATGATTTGCCAGCGGTGAAAGAAATTCATTGATCAAATAGCCATGCGCCCCATGAATTTCAATGATGTCAAAGCCGGCCTTTTTTGCTCGGACAGCTGCATCCTGAAACGCCTGAACGGTATCTTTGATTTGATCGATAGACATCTCGGCAGGGGTTTTAGACTGTTCATCAAATGGAATGCTTGATGGTGCCAGGATGTCACCACCTAGTTCAGCCTTACGCCCTGCATGAGCCAGCTGGATAGCTGTCTTGGTTCCGTATGCTTTGATTTGTTCGTTTAATGAAGCAAATCCTTCAATGTGCTCATCACTCCAAATACCGAGGTCTTGATCACTAATTCTTCCCTCGGGAGAAACAGCACTTGCCTCCACCATGATCAGGCCAGCCTGACCTTGGGCACGGGAAATATAATGTGTAAAGTGGAAAGGCTGTAATTTCCCATCATGGTCATAGGATGAATACATACACATCGGGGACATCACGATGCGGTTTTTCAGTGTAACACCTTTTAATGTCCAAGGTGAAAAGAGTTTTGTTTCCAAATACCTTCGCCTCCTCATGGAATTGTATAGCCGATTATAACAGCCATTCAAACTTTCGTCATAAAAGGTGCTCAAAGAATATAGCTTTTATACGCGTTTTTGTATAATGGAGAGATAGAGACAACAAAGGGGGAAAAGGGATGAAATGGCAAACAGAGAGTGAACTAAAGGAACTGCTCACCGCTCTTATGCAGTATGAAAGCATATCGGGTACAACTGGAGAAGTTGCGTTAGCTGAATATTTATATTATTTGCTGAGGGAGCGGCCTTATTTCAAGCAGAACCCTGATCATTTGGCTTTGCATCCGATGAAAGATGGCCGGTATTATTTAACGGCGCTTGTAAAGCGCAGCACGCTGCCACGTACCGTTTTGCTGCTTAGTCATTTCGATGTCGTCGATACAGAAGATTACGGTGAATTTCAAAACATGGCATGCAAACCAGAAGAGTTAATGGCGTCATTTTCTCAAAAAAGTGCGCTTCTCCCAAAAAGAGCAAGAGAAGATCTTGCTTCAGGTGACTGGTTGTTTGGAAGAGGTGCCATGGATATGAAAGCAGGTCTTACTGTACAGCTTTCTATGCTGGAAAGAGCGATGACAGAAACCTTTCATGGAAATGTCCTGCTCGTCACAGTCCCTGATGAAGAAGTGAATTCTCAAGGAATGCTTGAAGCTGTTCCGAAACTAAAGGAGCTTAAGGAAAAGCATGACCTTGACTATACCGCGTGCTTAAACAGTGAGCCCATGTTTGAAAAATATCCAGGTGATGAACACAAATATATGTATACAGGCAGTATAGGGAAGGTACTGGCCGGATTTTTCTGCAAAGGAATTGAAACGCATGTAGGAGAGCCATTCTCAGGCTTAAATGCGAATTTTATGGTATCTGAATTAAACCGGCTGTTAGAGCTGAATAGTGATTATTGTGAGGAAGTAGACGGTGAAATAACGCCGCCGCCCACCAACTTGATGCAAAAGGACTTAAAAGAAGCCTATTCCGTTCAAACACCTCACACAGCTGTTTCTTTATTTAATGTGCTGATGATGAATCGTTCAAGTGAAGAACTGCACGGGCTTCTCTATGACACTGCGAAACGAGCAGCAGACGAAATCGAGGCAAATCTCAAACAGAAAACAGTTGAATTTCAGCGCTTTAAACCTTTTACACCGATTGATACGAAGATTACGGTTCTCACGTATCATGAGCTGTATCAAAAAGCTGCAGAACGCTCAGGTAAACAGGAGGTTGAACGCATTGTTAACTATGCGTTCGCCAATCGAGGTGAGCTTGGAGATCGTGATTTTTCAACCAAAATCATCTCTGAGCTGACGACGCTTTGTAAGGAAGAAGGGCCGCTGATTGTTCTATTTTATAGTCCGCCATTTTATCCTGCGGTTTCTTCAACGGAAGATCCGCATATCCAAGCAACCTTAAAGAGGATTCAAATAGAGGCAAAAAAGAGTTATGGACTTGAAATAGAAGAAGTGAAATATTTCCCTGGATTGTCTGATTTAAGTTACTTACAGCTCGAAAAACAGGAAGTAGGTCATTACACGACCAATATGCCGCTTTATCAAAAAGGCTATTCTTTACCGGAAGGAGAAAAGGGAGCACTTTACGTTCCAGTTATCAACGTGGGGCCATTAGGAAAGGACCCGCACAAATGGACAGAGCGGCTGCACATCCCGTTCTCATTCGGCATTTTGCCAGAATTACTAGAATCAGCGATTCATGCTTTGTTAGAGAAAAAGTAAGTATATGATGAAGAGCCCTATCGTGATGATAGGGCTTTTATTTTTAAATAGACGATCCATCGACTTAGATAGAGTATGATAAAGAATAAGACTTACACTTATTTGAAGGGAGATTGTGAGGATGAAATGGAAACTGGAAAATTAACAAAAACATACATCATTACATCGCTTCAGGAAAGTATCCGTGAACTAGAAAAGCTAGTGGAAATATGTGATGAGCACACGCTAGATCAATCTTTGGGAGAGGGCAAGTGGTCGATCAAGCAAATCGCAGGGCATTTGTATGATACAGAAGAAGTCTGGTCAGAGCGGATAGAGCAGGCGATATCAGATGAGCAGACGCCTTTTCAATCGTATGATCCTGAAATATATGTGAAGGAAAGAGGCTATGAAAGGTATAACGAACAGGAGATCAAAGCACTGATCAAACGATTGAAAGAGAGAAGAAACAACACACTTCATCTATTAGAAAAGGATACATGGGAGCAATCGGGTGTGCATCCTGAAGAAGGGGTGATGACAGTGCAAATATTAGCTGAAACCATCGCTTTACATGAACAACATCATCTGGATCAAATCAAAGCCATCATGTCAAAGAGTGAACGATAGCAGTATGTAAAAAAGCACCTGTCATCAAAACAGGTGCTTTTCTCTATCATTTATACGTGCTTGCTGAAAACATTTCGTTTAATTCTGCTGCGCGTTTTGTTGCCGTTTTAACACAATCGACAACGGCTTCTTCAAATTGATAGGCAGCAAGTGTGTTCAGGCCGGCTTCTGTCGTTCCGCCTTCACTTGTGATTTCTTTGCGCAATTCAGCAGGTTCTTTACCGCTGCTTTGAAGCATGTTGGCGGCGCCCGCAATCATCTGGCAAATGAGTAACTTCGCTGTTGCTTGGTCCATCCCAAGTTCCGAGGCGCCTCGCTCCATTCCTTCAATCAAATGATAAATGAAGGCAGGGCCGCTTCCTGCAATAGCTGTAACAGCATTCAGCTGTGATTCATCCAATACCGTCACATGACCGATCGTTTCAAACAGCTCGATTGCTTTATTCTTTTGATCCTCTGTCACTTCTTGACTTACGGCAATGCCTGTTGCTGATTGCTGAATCGCCGCTGATGTATTTGGCATTGCGCGAACCACCGCAGTCTTCTCGCCAGCATAGTGCTGAATCGTTTCAATGGAGATGCCAGCTAAGATCGAAATGATCAACTGTCCTTGTAAATGAGGCCGCACATCAGATATCCCGCTTTCCGCATCTTTCGGTTTTAAAGCAAATACGAGAATATCCGCTTCTTCATAAATAAAAGAACGAGAGAAATCCGTTTTGACCCCATAACGCACCTTTAATTCTTCTAGACGTTTTTCATTCGTTTTGTTTGTGATAATAATATCTTCATTTGACATGATGCCGCTTTTTAATAAACCTTTTATCATCGACTCTGCCATCGAGCCTGCACCAATAAATCCAATTTTACTCATAAGCTGCTCCTCCTTGTAGAAAATAAAAAAACCTCTCGCCTGAAAAGGACGAAAGGTTTTTCGCGGTACCACCCTCAATTAGCATGCAGACATGCATACTCAGCTCTAGTCCCTTAACGCGGGAAACGTTTAGGTTTGCCTAACAGCTCAAAGGGCAGGTTCAGCAAATAAGAGGACGGTGAGGCCTTACAGCCGGCGGACCTCACTCTCTTTCATCATTATTTTGCTTACTAATCCTTGTCATCGCGCATCTTATATTTGTTGTTCATTATGCAACGATGGACAAGTTTGTGTCAATAGGGACAGATAAAAAAATTGACCGCCTAAACCGCATGACAGTCTGCCTTTTGCAAGATACAATGAATAAAGAAGACAGAGTTACAATGAACCATGAGTCAAAAAGCAGGAGATGACATATAAAAGTGAAAGAAGACATCATTCAATTATCCATCCCTACACCGTTTGCTGTTGGGGATGTACATGCATATATATTAAAAGGAGAAGCCGTGACCTTAGTGGACTGCGGGCCGATGACAGAAGAGGCGGAGCACGCCTTTGTCGCGCAACTACAAGAGCATCGTTTATCGATAGACGATATTGATCAAGTGGTGTTGACCCATCATCATGCAGATCATGTCGGTCTTTTAAATCTGATGAAACCTCATGTCCGTGTGATCGGACATGAGTTAAATGAGCCGTATATTAGCCAGGACCCTGTGTTTAAAGAGCGTCAAATTGCTTTTATGGAACGCTTTTTTCAGCAGTTAGGTGTGCCGCTTCGTCAAGGTGAGTGTGAAAGAATCGTGAAGCAATCTTATACATATTCCTGTACTGCACATGTAGATGACGTCATCAAAGAAGGCGATCGGTTGAAAGAGCATGAACACTTCTTCGTGATGGAAACACCGGGACATGCACAATCTCATCTTTCCTTTCTAGATGAAACAACGGGCCATTTCATTGGTGGAGACCTGCTTTTGACGACCATTTCCTCAAACCCGTTAATGGAAGCGCCGTTTGAAGGGGAGGAACGCCAAAAATCGCTGCTTCAATATAAAGCATCACTCAATCGATTATTGCATCTGCCAATCAAGACGATTTATCCAGGACACGGTGAGCTCATTACCTCTCATCATGAATTGATCGAAGAAAGATTTAAGAAACAAGAGAAACGGGCAAATACGATGTATCAGCTGCTCAAACGAAAAGAAATGACTGCCTTTCATCTTTGCCGCAAGCTATTTCCAGTGCTGTATGAAGAGGCCTTATTTTTAACGATGTCGGAGACAGTTGGGCAGCTGGATGTCCTCTTAGAAGCCGGGCAAATTGAAGAAGTGCAAAAAGACGGAATTCTCTATTACAGGGCAAACTAAGGAGTGAAACGCATGGGGAGATTAACAGGAAAGAGGATATGGATTACAGGCGCATCTGGGGGCATTGGTGAAAAAATGGCGTACTTGGCAGCAGAAGAAGGCGCAGAAATCATTATTTCAGCAAGACGAATCGAAAAGCTGACGGGTGTAAAAGAAAAGATTATGAGTGCTGGCGGGGTGTGTCACATCGTGGAGTTAGATGTCAGTCACCTTGAGGACATTGATCGCGCATATCAAGAAGTGGGGGCTGTTGATATTTTGGTTAACAATGCCGGTTTTGGTGCGTTTGACCTCGTTGAAGATGCGTCCATTGAGGAAATGGTGTCGATGTTTGAAGTAAACGTGTTTGGCTTAATCGCCTGCACGAAAAAGGTCATTCCAGAGATGAAACAAAGAGGACAGGGACATATTATCAATATTGCTTCTCAGGCAGGAAAGATTGCCACTCCGAAATCAGCCATTTATTCGGCATCAAAGCATGCCGTCCTTGGATTTTCAAACAGCCTTAGAATGGAGCTGGCAGACCTCGGCATTCACGTCACCACGGTGAATCCAGGACCGATCGCCACTGACTTTTTTACCATCGCCGATCGCAGCGGTGAATATGTGAAGAATGTTGAATTCATGATGCTTAGTGCGGACAAGGTGGCTGGGAAGGTCGTATCCGCCATGATGACGAAAAAAAGAGAGATTAATCTGCCTGGATGGATGAACGCTGGCAGTAAATTGTATCAATTATTCCCGTTTTTATTTGAAAAAGCAGCACGCAAAGCGATGATGAAAAAATAACAAAAAGAAACCGGTCGTGAGCTGGTTTCTTTTTTTGAGATAAGACGCCATTTTGACCGTCTTTTTATCTCCGCCTTGCCGCTTGCTGAAGCGGGTCCCACACACTGTTAAAAGGCGGGGCATAGCTAATATCTAAATCTTCTAGATCTGTTATGGTCAGCTGTTGGTAAAGGGCTGTTGCCATCACATCGATCCGTTTATCTACACCGTTTCTTCCGATGATTTGGGCACCGAGCAAGGTGTAGTCATCACTTCTGTAAATCAGTTTGACTTTCATTTTCTGCGCATCTGGAAAATATCCAGCGTGATCCGTACTGTCAATGGTGATGGTGGAATAAGGAATGTCAGCTGCTTGTGCTTCCTTTTCTGATAAGCCCGTTCGTCCCGCTGTCATGCTCATAAATTTCATCACTGCTGTTCCAGTCACGCCTTGAAACGCCCGGTTTGTTCCCGTCATATGAAAACCAGCGATTCTTCCTTGTTTATTCGCCGTTGTACCGAGCGGAATATAATCTAGTGATTGTTTGATGCGGTGATAAGTTGCTGCGCAATCCCCGGCAGCATAGATGTCTTTTACATTGGTTTGCATGTATTTGTTTACAACAATAGCACCATTTGGAAGCCGCTTGATTCCTGTTTTGTCTAAAAAGGATGTTTGCGGTGTGACGCCGATGGCCATGATGACCATATCCGTTTTAATGGTTTGTTTGTCTGTTTGAACAGCTGTTACATGTGACTCGCCCTCTAATGTCTGCACGGTTTCCCCAAGTGTCACGTGAATACCTTGGGCATCCGCCTCTTCTTTCAGGTGCTTCGCCATATCGGGGTCAAAGCCCGGACCTAGTGTTGAACCCCGCTGAATGATATGTACTTTTTTTCCCAGCGCTTTTAAATTTTCAGCCATTTCTAAGCCAATATACCCGCCGCCAATGATGGTGACATGTGTGATATTTTGTTTTAAATGGTCTAAAATGGACAGCGCATGCGGAATGGTTTTTAATACGTGTACGCCTTCTAGCGGCTGATTGTCTAAACCCAGTGTGACGGGGCTTGCTCCTGTCGCAATTAAGAGGCGGTCATAGCTTTCGGTAAATGGTTCTTTTGTTTTCGTATGATGACCTGACACCGTTTTTTGCTTTGGGTCAATGGAGGTCACGTCGTGTAAGCATCTAGCATCAATTCCATATTTGTCGCGAAAGGTTTCAGCGCTGCGTGCAATCAGCTTGCTGTGATGATCAATGAGACCGCCGATCAAGTAGGGAAGGCCGCACTGTCCATATGAGAAAATCTCTCCTTTTTCAAAAGCGACAATATGTGCCTCTGGATCCTCTCTATATATTTGCATAGCACAGCTCATTCCTGCCGCATCTCCGCCAATCATCACATATTTCATTTGGTGTGCTCCCTTCTATCTATCGAACTGAATACTCTTATTTACCCTCATTTTCCTTTTTTTAATGCTTTTTTTCGCAAAAGAAGCAAACTTTAGTTGAAAAATAAAGACAGCGCCTTCATTTTAAGCTACAATCGGATTATCGTCTTTTTGGTTACGAGTTTAGTGAAGATTGGTGGGAAAGACTTTGAGTGACACGCGACTAGATTTTAATACTTTATATACACGGCATACAAGAGAGGCTTGGTCTGCTCTTGGGGAATATATGCCGGTATCTGTTTCAGAAGAGGAAGCGAGAGCACTTCAAGGGTTAAATGACTATTTATCGCTTGAAGAAGTTCAAGATATTTACATACCACTTATTCGTTTTCTGACATTGCATGTCTTTGCAGAAAAACAAAAAAATCAGCATGTGAATGCCTTTTTAAACTACCCGCATCATGCGAAAATCCCTTTTTTAATTGGGATTGCTGGAAGTGTGGCTGTCGGGAAAAGTACAACGGCTCGTATCATTGAAACGCTTTTATCGAGACTTGGAGATGGGCTGAAAGTGAGTCTTGTGACAACAGATGGCTTTTTGTATCCTCAAAAAGAATTAAAGGATCGAGGACTCATGGAAAAGAAAGGCTTCCCGGAAAGCTATGATGTCAAAGCCTTGTTATCTTTTTTAAACGAATTAAAATCAGGCAAACAAACTGTTCATGCCCCGGTATATTCGCATCTGACCTATGACCGGCTTGAAGGGGTGTATGAAACAGTGGAGGATGCCGATATTGTCATCATTGAAGGAATCAATGTGCTGCAATCACCAGCGCTGGATGATCTGAAGGATGAACCGCGTGTGTTTGTATCAGATTTCTTTGATTTTTCGATTTATGTAGATGCTGCTGAAACGCAAATTCAATCATGGTATAAAGAACGGTTCCGTTTGCTAAGGGAAACAGCTTTCCAAGACCCTGAATCCTTTTTTCATCAATACAAAGATTTGACGGATGAAGAGGCAGATCACATGGCAAGCACGATTTGGAATACCGTCAATCGCCCTAATTTATATCAAAATATTTTACCGACAAAATATCGAGCCGATCTCATTTTGAAAAAAGGTGATCAGCATAAGGTGGAAGAGATTGCTATCCGCCGAGTATAAAGAAAAACCGCTCAAACGAGAGCGGTTTTTTTAATGATCTCCACTGACTTTAACAGCGACCGCAGCTGCGGATCGCTTTTTCAGGCGGTAGTATCCAATGAGTAAGAACGGGACACCTGCGATGGTGACCATCGACAAGACTGAAAAAATGGAGAAGGGATGGGCTGCGCCAAAATAGTCAATGCACAGTCCGCCGATAAATGGTCCGATGACGCTGCCGAGCTGAGAAAATCCCATCGCACCAAAGTACGATCCCTTTACTTCTGGCTTTGCCACATTGTCTACAAAAAGATCCATCATCGCAAACAGCAGAACCTCTCCAATTGTAAACACGACAATGATGAAAGCAAGCATGCCGAGACTCTGTGAAAAAGCAATGGCAAACAAACTGCCGGCAAGAAGAATATTCCCAGTGGTCAGCGACAAAATGGTGGAGTAGCGCTTGGCGATCATGATGAGCGGATATTGTACGACAATGACAACAACTGCATTTAAAGATAAAAGGTATCCAAACAGTTTCGGACCATCCTCAATCATAGGTGAAGCGGATAAATATTGAGGCAGCGTTGAGCTCAAATGCGAATACCCGAACGAACATAAGGTCACGCCGATGAGGATAATGCTAAAGACCGTATCTTTTTGGATAATGGAAAGGGCTTTTTTGACACCAATTTGTTTCGTGCTTTCTGGAGCAGCAACTGGATGTTTCTGAAATTGCCAGACCAGCGTTAATCCGTATAACAAGTAAATGAAGGCAGCAACGAGAAATGGGAACGTTGTTTTCGATGACCCGAGATATAAGCCAAGAAGAGGACCGAAGATGACCCCTATGTTAATGGCTGTATAGCGTAAATTAAACACAAACAACCGAATACTTGATGGGGTGACATCAGATAAGAGCGCCTTAGATGTTGGTTCAAAAAGTGCCCGGCACAGTCCGTTTAAAGCGTTCATGATAAAGAAGACCCAAATGGCATCTGCAAATGCAAAGCCAACAAAGACAAGTGACCAACCGAAGATCGATAGAAGCATGACCTTTTTTCTGCCGATACGATCAGAAATATATCCGCCGTAAAAACTCGCAACGATCCCAATCAGAGAGCTAACGGCAATGATTAATCCAGCAGAAGACGCTGAGGCGCCTTTGACTTGTGTCAAATAAACGGCCAAAAAAGGAATGCTCATGGACGTCGCCATTCGGCCAAATATGGTGCCGATGATGATCGTCCAACTAAGCGGATGTAACGTACGTAAGTTATTTTTCATGCTGTTTCTCCCCTGAGTTTGTAAGATGTTCCAATCATACATGAAAAATTGTGCAAATTAAATACACAATTTGATGGAGGAGACATCTGCCATATGGCAAAGAAGCAAGATTGGCTCGCCATTTGGAGGTTTGCTTTTTGCTGCCAGTGCTTCTATGTCACTGATTCGCGCGGTCATTTGGCGACCATTTAATCAAGGTCGATCGCGACGATTTGCTGCAAGGACAGGTTGAGAACATCCTCATCATTGACGATTTTTATGCGCTGCGTTTCATAATGAATGGTTTTTACCCAGCCCCAAAACTGCTCTTTCATACCTGCTGCGGCATATGTCACGTAAATCGCTTGATCCTCGGTAATCGACTGTGTGATCAAAAAATTCATTTCCTCCAGTTGATCGGTGCTCAGCGGGGGAGGGGTGTACTCTTTTTTCTTCCGTTTTTGAGCAAGCAGCTGCTCCCGGTGCTCTGGAAGCATCATTCGGCTTGATTCCCACATGAGGTTGTATCCAGGTGTTAATTTATTGGGATTCATGGCTGTTCGCCTCCGTTATTTGTAATGTCCGCCAATTTTTTCGGCGCGGTGATACGCCTGCCCTGCGCTTGTCAGTGACGAAGCGTGCAGCAGGGCAGCAGGTCCATACTTCATGTGGATCGCATCAAATACTTTGCTGAGTTTGTCTTTTTGAACATGGTGATCAAATAAAGTCAGCTGATATTGGCTGTCAGACTGCAGCTGTGAGAGAGTAATCCCCACACTGCGAATGGGCTGGCCATCCCAGTGCTGCTGGCATAGCTGAATGGCTGCGTCTGCAATATCTGTCCCGTACTGTGTAGGTGAATGAAGCTTGATTTGTCTATGAAATCCAGTCGGATGAGAAAAATCAGCGCCTCTCACGCCAACAGACACTGTTTGCCCAAGATAATGCTTAAAGCGTGCACGTCTTGCCACTTCTTCACTCAATTCAAGAAGAGCGACTTTGATATCCTCAAAAGACGCATAATCATGGGGAAGAGTCATATGATGTCCAACCGCTTTTTGCTGATCATGTGTGTGAATGGTGACCGGAGAGGGATCATGCCCTAAAGCTGTTCGCTGCAAAAGCTCTCCGTTGATTCCCCAGCGTTTTTTAAGCCGGTCTAACGGATAAGCAGCAAGCGTCCCAATGGTACTGATGCCCATTCGTTTTAAATGGTGCTCCATTCGTTTGCCGACGCCAAATAATTTTCCAATCGGAAGCGGCCATAAATCAGCCGCAACACTGTCTGTACGAAGTTCATAGATACCAGATGTGTTTTTTTTAGCAAAATGGTCACAGGCCATTTTAGCGAGCACTTTATTAGGACCGATGCCAACACGTGCGTAAATGCCAGTCTGGTTCATAATGGTTGTTTGTATATTTTGAGCGATCTCGCGGGGAGAACCGAGTAGTGTCAGACTGCCTGTAATATCAAGAAATTGTTCATCAATTGAATAGGGTTCGACAAGATCTGTGTATTGTTCGAGCAGCTCTGTTATCATGACAGAGATATCAAGATAGCGCTGCATACGGGGGCGTACGACGACAGCTTCGGGGCATTTCTCCTGCGCTTCCCATAATCTTGATGCATTTTGTACGCCTCGTTTTTTAGCGAGCGGGCAGGCGGCAAGTACGACCCCGCTCCGCCGCTCAGGATCTCCAGAGACGATGAGCGGCACATCCTTCAAGTGGGGAGCCTCCACTTTTTCGACTGACGCATAAAACGATTGCATATCCACAAGCAGAATGGCTCGTTCATTCATTATTTTCACCTCTTAGAACGTATGTTCCGTTTATATTGTAACCGTCAGGAGGCGAAATTGATACTGGTAAATCATTCAAAGAAAAGAGTGTAAATCCATACAAAAAAGACGAAGTGTCTTCCACTTCGTCTCATTTGATGCAACATTATTTTAAGCATGTGCCAAGTTGTGAGATGTTTGGAGCGGCTCAGAACGCAAACGATAGGCCGTCAGTTTTTTCTTAGGCTTATGTGTAAACTGCCGCACCACATCCACGTGGTCATCGTAATGATACAGATAAAGGGTCACATCATGTTTGCCAAGCTTTGTTTGCATGGTAAGCGGCGCAGGCCCTTCCTGCGGATGAAGAAAACGCTCTTCATCACCAGGATAAATATAATAGCGTTCAATAAAGATCGCATCATTAAAATGTTGAATAATTTCAGATACTTGCTGATCATTGAGCGGACGATCTTCAAACATGATCGTTGTTTGATCACTTGTTACTTTTGCATGCACCGCATAACGATTAAAAAGGCGTTCCACAACACCAGAAGGCAGCGAAGTGACAAGAAGCTTTAAAAGACTAAACACAACAAGTGAAGTAACAATCCAAACCAATATCATCATCTCCAATAAACATTTGTTACATTTCCTATATGAACCATCTTAACATACCAAAAGAATGAAACTTTCGCACAAAAAGTGAACTTTTTGAAATAAGTGTGAAGATTTAAAAGGAGATGACGGCGAAAGAACGAAGAATCAACAAAGCTGAAAGGAAAAAAGGCTGACACGTGATCTTTACAAACAATTAATCGAACAGGTAGACTATTGAAACAACAGTTTTTTAAAAAAAAGAGAGCGGTAAGCCAAAAATGAAAAGGGGCGAGGTCATCATGATACGTCAAGTGAAGCCGTCAGATTTTTACGCCGTCACATCCGTCATCCAAAGCTGGTGGGGAGGCAGAGATTTGCGCGCAAAATTGCCGAAGCTATTTTTTGAACATTTTCAGCAAACAAGTTTTGTCGTCGTTGAAAAAGGTGAACTTATTGGCTTTTTAGTCGGTTTTTTATCGCAATCTCATTCAGATGAAGCGTATATTCATTTTGTAGGTGTACATCCAGACCATCGGAAATTAAAGATAGGAAAAATCCTATATCAAGCCTTTTATGATGTGGCAAAACAGGAAGGAAGAACAACCATTAAAGCGGTAACAGCACCTGTAAATAAAGTATCGATTGCCTATCATGCAAAATTGGGCTTTCAAATTGAAAAAGGGGACAAAACTGTAGAAGGAATCTCCGTGTTTTCAGACTATGATGGAATAAATGAAGATCGTGTTTTATTTGTGAAAAAATTAGAGGCAATGCAATGATTGTCAATTTAGATCAAACAATAAGTGATGTAGCAAAGCAGATCTTACATATTCAACTAGCTGCATACCAACAAGAAGCTGAACAAATTGGCTATGCCGATCTCCCACCATTAAAAGAGACCATTCAAGATGTAATGAAAGCAAAAGAGCAATTTATTGGTTTTGAGCAAAAGGGAATCTTACTAGGCGTTGCCTCTTATGAAGAGCAGAAAGATTATTTGATCATTAGTCGATTGGCTGTACATCCAAAAGCGCTAAAGCAGGGTATTGGAACAAGACTTATGTCCACAATTATGGAGAAAAATGTCCCTATAGAACTGACCACAGGGCAAAAAAACACCCCTGCAAAAAGGCTATACGAAAAGTTAGGATTTCTTGAAACAGATGTGATTCATGTTGCAAAAGAGCTCACCTTATCAAAAATGAAATGGAGACCAAGGCGAAAGGTTGAGGTTGTCGAATTCAAAAAAGAGTGGCATGAAGAATTCCATCAAGAAAAGCAGCAACTCAAGCAAATCATTCAAAAGAACTGGATAGAAGGACATCATATTGGTAGTACGTCAGTTGAAGGGCTTGTTGCCAAACCAATTATTGATATCTTAATAGAAGTAAGTCATATAAAAGAGATCGATAAAAAAAGAGAGAGCTTTGAACATCTTGGATATCAAGCGCTAGGTGAAAATGGCATAAAAGGGAGACGTTTTTTTCAAAAGGGTGGCTTGAATCGTACGCATCATGTCCATGTTTATGAGAGAAATCACCCTGATGTGAAAAGGCATTTATTGTTTCGAGATTACTTAAGGGCCCATTCAGAACGAGCTGTAGCGTATGCGTCTGTCAAGGAACAATTAGCAAATCAGTATCCGGAAGATATACAAAGCTATATGGCAGGAAAGAATGAAATCATAAAAGAAATAGAAAATGAGGCATATCACTGGGATAGAGAAGGAAGAGAGGAAGCTCTTAAATAAGCTACCTCTTTTCCTCGTTAATTAGGAAGCTGAACATTGCCTTTTACAATATAGGCCTGTGAAGCAGCAGTAGATGGAAGAGCGGGTAATTTATCCTTTACTATGACCCCGCGGATATCTGTGATTCGAACAGGAAGAGATTTAGACCCCATATTAAATCCAAGGAAATGGTTGTAGTCTGTTTTTTCCATGTTCACCCATTGTCCATCTTTGTAATATTCCATTTTCATAATCGGATATTTATGATTGCGCACTTGAATCGCAGCCCACCACTCACTGCTGCCTTCTTTTATTCTGTAAGCTACATTTCCGCTAATCGGTGCTTTTACAATTTTCCAACTAATTGGGATTTTTCCATCTGCCATATTACCGATTTTGGCAAAGGCATTAGGAGAAAGATCAAGAGCTCCTTTTGCTCCTTCTGGATATTTATCGGTTACATACACAACGGTTTTTCCTTTTGGACCCTTTACTTCAAGGTAAGCACCAGCAAGTGCCGCATTTACCCCTTTATAGTTATAGTCATGAGGATTTAAAGCCGTAATTTTCATGTCAGATGGAATAGGATCTAATAATGCGGCGCCCCCTGAGTAACCAGATCCCGTATAAGTCGCATAGCTTTCTCGTACTTCATCAAGGACAGATGCCGCTTTCATGTTTGGCACAGCGAAACTCAACATAAATATCAGTGCCCCGATGAAGCAGAGAGATAATCTTTTTTTCACGATCTAAAACCTCCTGTTTATTCTTTTAAAATTGGTAGCGTCATAAGTATAATTCTAAAAAACAAGAAGCGAAAAGAGCCAATAGATAGATATAATCCTAGTGAGAAGAGCGTGTATTTCAAAGAATATGACTTTCGGATTTAGTCGTGTGTCATGTTTTATGGTGTTTTATGTGTTACAATGTAAGCATCAATTTAAAAAGGATGTTCGCCATGTATATTCACATCACAGAACTGGCTAAAACATATATAGAAAAACAGCAAATAGGAAACGAAACTAAGGAATTACTGCTTCGCTACGATTCAGAAGGTTGTGGCTGTGCAGTGAGTGGCGTACCAATGCTTTGGTTAACAAGTGAAAGAACAGGTGAATGGGAACAACTGAATAATAGCCAACATTTAAAACTATATATACACATTGCACAGAAGGTATTTTTTGATGAGGAAATGACCATCGATTTTAATGAAAAAGCCAATACATTGATGCTGAAAAGTCCTCAGCAAATACTCAGTCCAAGAATGGGCATACTTGTAAAGTAAGGTGGAAACGTAGTGGATCAGAAGCTTAGAGTGATACAAAACACGGCACAAAATAAAACATGGGTGTCGTTTTTAAATAACAATCATCCCTATACCCTTTTGCATTGGTCAATAGGTGGAATGGATTCGGTGAAAAAGGACGTTTGGCTTCTTCAAGATGAAGTCACATTTGAAACGGAAGAATTTCCAACGCTCGAATTAGCTGTCAATTGGATCAAAGAGAATATGGAACAGGTAACAGATGTATTATAAAAGCCCTTTTTTGACAAAAGGGTTTTTTTCGTGCCTTCATCATCTCATCAAACAGCAGGGATGTCTAATCTGAAAAATGATCTTTTAAAACGCAAAAAAACCGTTTTATAACAACCAATTCGACAAAATGAGAAAAATAGAAATGAAAAAATCGTGGTTATAAATGCCGAAAAATAGGCAATGAAAGTGTTTATTGCGGGATACCGAAAACTTTGCGAAAAATGACATTTCATATTTCTTCCATTCGAGGGAATGTGATAGAATACAACATGTATCGTATATGAGAAGGGAGGTGCTAAAGTGAATTGAAGCTCAAGCTGTCATCGCCTCAGGTTGGAATCAAAATAAACGAATGGTATAGGCAGATTTGCGGATTTCATGTCATGAAAGCAGAGAAACTGAAGGCCGAGATCGAGCAGGAAATTCTGGAGATGGAACAGGATCAAAACTTGTTGCTGTTTTACCAGCTGATGGATTTTCGCCATAAGGTGATGCTTGAATATTTTGAACCGGCAAAGAAAGCCTCAAACGATGAAGAAATTAAGAACCTGCTAGAAACGATCGAACATTCGCAAACGAAATTAACGGACATGCTTGAATACTATGTTCATTTTTTCACAGGAATGTTTGAGTTTGAACAGCAAAACTATTTAAGTGCCATTGCTTATTACCGTTCAGCAGAAAAAAAGCTCAATCTCATATCAGATGATATAGAAAGAGCAGAATTTTACTTTAAATTAGCTGAAATATACTACCACATGAAACAAACCCACTTTTCGATGCACTATGCCTTGCAAGCGTTAGATACGTACTCTGCCTACAGAACGTACACGCTGAGAATCATCCACTGTGAATTTGTCATCGGTGCAAACTATGATGATTTGAAATGCTATGAACATGCATTGCCCTACTTTAAAAATGCTCTAAATCGAGCACGCTCAATTGGAAACCCTCGAGTCATAGGTTCGGCCCTTTTCAACTTAGGTAACTGTTATTACCAAATGAACGATCTTGCGGAAGCAAGCCGTTATCTGAAAGACTCTCTTGAAGTGTTTGAAAAGGAGAATTTAACCCATCTTAATCGCTCTCTAGACCCACTATTTATGCTGACCCAAATCCTGTTTAAACAAAAACAAATAGAAGAGTCGTTAACCCTCTATCAACAAGGTATTATGAAAGCCTGTGAATTAGAAGATGAAATTTACATCTGCAAATTTCAGTTCTTAAAAGCATTATACGTTGATGCAGAAATAACGATCATAGACGATACATTAGACCTGCTCGAGGACAAGCGCTTATACCCAGATATTGAGGAATTGGCACTTGATGCGGCTCATTATTACAATGAGCTTGGACTGTATGAAGCATCTACACGGTTTTACGAAAGGAAGATTCAAGCCATATCAAAAATTCAAAATGGGGGTCATTTATATGAAAACGAGTTTGATAGTTCTTTTATTGGCAGCAACTGCAGGATTATCGGTCATGAGTCAGCAGCAATCGGAAGAGAGTCATATGGAGCTGGCGGGCAGACATCATACAACAGTGGTGACTATCGCATAAGTTAGCTCAAAAAGAGGAGACGAACCGCTGTTCATTCTCCTCTTTTATCTTCATTCGATTCAAATTGTTGAAGAAATCCTTGAACTTCTTGTTCATAAGCTGCCTTATTTTCGCTAAAAGACATCGCATGTGCCCCGTGCGGCGCTATAAATAGCTGTTTATCACCTTTTTTTCGAGCATATAGCTGCTGACTCTGCTCGCATGGAATATAGTCATCATGAAGACTATGGATAAAAAGCACAGGTTCTTTCACCTGATCGATCACATCCAGCGGTGAAACTTGCCGAATGCTGTATCCATCCCGCCATTTTAACACTCGATCACTTAGTGGAAGAATCCATTGCCCTGAAAGACGAAAATCTGTTTTTAATCGATAGAGAAGCTGATCCTCAAAAGAAGCAAAAGGACAGTCAGCTATGTAAAAATTGGCGCTTGCTTCCGGATTTGCAGCATATAACAAAGTCGTGACTGCACCCATTGATTCTCCATGTATGCCGATAATGGCATTTTCCCCGAGTCTTTGTCTGAGCCACTTCGCGACCTGCGCTAAATCTTCTTTTTCATAGTATCCATAACTCGTGGTTTTCCCGCCGCTCATTCCATGTCTTCTATGATCATAAAGCATCACATTCCATCCGAGCTTTTGGAATAATTTCATATACTTAACGGAATTAATCAAACTGACTGTGACGCCATGACAAAGTACAATGGTGCGTGTTGTATGTGGATGCGGCACAAAATAGCCATGAAGATCATAACCAAATGCTGAAGGAATACACACTTTCTCTTTTTTAAGCTGTTGAAACTCTTCGTGATGATAGTGTCCTTCATCTGATTCTCTTTTGATGAGCTCTTCATCTGTTAATTTTCGAATATACATCATTTTATTGGTGAAAAAAATGCCGATTGCAGCGAGCGGACATAATATCAAGGCAAGTATAGCGATCCATTTCTTCATCCAGCTGATTCTTCCTTTCCGAAGTTTTTCCTATGACGATCATACCACATGTTGGGAGATTGGCGTGACTCTTGCTCAGCAAATAAAACGGATGATACACTTAGGGCAAAAGGAGAGAGGCACAATGAAAAAGACCAATCAAGATCAAGCGAAATTAAAGGACGGCATAAACGAGGATCTCAAACAGCAGCTCCTTCAAATGAAGCAGAACCTTGCCGCCGAGACAGAAAAAAGAGAAGAACAAAAACGACAAGACCTCCTTCGGCAGCAGAAAGAAAAAGAAAAAAATAAAAGCTTCTCCGAGCTGCTAGATGAAAGTCATTTGGACTGGAGAAAATATAAAAGCTAAAAAAAGGGAGCTCTGATGCTTCCTTTTTTTCATGTCATCATTGAGATTGAGCAACAGAAATGAACTTGTTCAAAACATAGGTGCTTTGAGAGCAGACTCTTCTGACTCCTTCGAATTTCACTTCATTTCAGCTTCGTGACAATATGATTTAAAACTAAATCCCATCACCTATTTTATACGTGATCAAAATAGAAGAAACGGGAGTATTGATTTATTAAAATTCCTTTTTATTACAAATATAGTAATTAAGACCCTTTAAATAGAGGAGCATTCTTCTTATAATGAAGATGCATTGAAAAATTTGGAAATGGAGATGATTCACATGAAATTGAGAAGAACAATGACTGGAGTTGCTTTATCTTTAGGATTGCTTTTACCTGTTTCTGGACAAGCTCTTGCTACAAATGATTTAACGAATGCGGATTTGCGTACAAAGGCTACTTCAATTGTAGATTGTTCTGTAACTCCTTTTAAAGGCGCAAGTAATCGATTATGTATGTATTCGGATAATGGTTCTTTTGCAAATAGTTTCAGTCGTTTTGGTACGACATTTTATCTTAAAGGCAAATCTGGAAATTATGCATATTATGAAAGTGCAAGATAAGACAACGGAGCTTTTAGTCCCTTCAGGCTGTCGAGAAAATCTCGACAGTTTTTTTGAAGGTTTAAACACACCGTATATTGAATGAACTCCAAGTGAAAAACACCATATATCGTTTATCGAACAGTTCAAAAGACAAAAATGAGGGTTTTGTGGACATCTTGTCTTAAAAACCCTCACTTTCTCTTCAAGCTGACGGGGCTTTTAGCCCCTTCTCTCTTTTTAAGAGAGAAAAAATCCACTTTTTCGGTGAACTGATCGAAGAAATGATAGATACTACAATCAGTTCCAGAAAAAATGTGCATAAACGAAGCTGTGCAGCAAGGCTTCTCCACTGCCTGTTGAACATGAAAAAGAGTTCATACATACGATAAAATAAAAAATTGTAGAAAAACATAAGTTTCTCTACAATCCAAGAGATCACATGATGTGATCTCTTTTTATCTTATTTAAACCGGTGCGCCTCATACACAGATGGTTTTGTATAGTAAGTCAATGCTTTTACTTCTTGGTCACTTAAAGAACGTGCATTTGCCGCTGCAACATTTTCTTTTAACTGTTCCACCGAGCTTGCGCCAAATACAACGGAACTGACCGCAGAATGCTTAAGCAAATATTGAATGGACAGCTCTGTGAGTGATAGGTCATAAGCGACTTTCTTTAAAGAAGGAATGACCTGCTGGAGATCGTCAAATGAATATTGAAGATAGCCGTTTTTTTGAATCGCTGCACTTGCTTGCGAAAGTGGTTTTTCAGTTAAAAGCCCTTTTGCTAAAGGTCCTCTTGCGACGACACTAATGCCTTGTTCTTCAAGAAGAGAGAACCATTCCTCTGGACGGCGGTCGAGTAAACTATATTGCATCATCACACTGACGATGTTGGATTTTTTGGCGTATTCTTTAATGACGTTTGGACGGATAGAAGAGATGCCATAATAGCGAATAACGCCTTCTTCCACTAATTCTTCAAAAGCCTCAATCGTCTCATCGATAGGATCATCTATCGTGCCTCCGTGCAGTTGGTATAAATCAATATAATCTGTTTGCAGCCGCTTGAGGCTTTGTTTCACGGCCTTTTTTATGTACGCCTTTGAAGGGTCCCAGTCCCAGCCAGATTTGCCTTTTTCAAAGCGGTTGCCGCCTTTTGTGGCCAAAATCAAATCTTGCCGCCTGTTTTTAATAGCCTCCCCGACAATTTCTTCATTTGTCCCAAAATCATATAAATCGGCTGTATCCAAATAATTAATTCCAAGGTCTATAGCCTCATCTAATAAAGAGAGCGCTTTTCCTTTTTCCGTTCCAAGGGACATACATCCTAGTGCTGCCTCGCTCACCAAAAGATCCGAGGTACCAATTCGTCTTTTTTTCAATTCCATCACACTCCTATCCCTTCACATTAAGTGAAAAAAATCTGGAATTCAAGCTAGGTGATTTCAAGTGGCGCATTGAAGCAAGCGTTCGCATTTCGCTTCTCCTAAATCATCTATGTTAAAATGAATGAAGTAAAAAGTGAAAGTAGAACGAGGAGCTGACAAAATTGAAGGACTTTGAAGAAAAAACATTATCGACTAAAGAATTATATAACGGAAAAATCATTGATTTGGTTCTTGAAGATGTAGAATTGCCAAACGGAAAACAAGGCAAACGCGAAATCATCAAACATCCTGGTGCAGTGGCCGTCATTGCTCGTACAGACGAAAATAAAATCATCTTGGTCAAGCAATACCGTAAAGCACTAGAGAGAGCCATCGTTGAAATTCCGGCTGGAAAATTAGAGCCAGGAGAAGAGCCGGCACATACAGCACTGCGAGAATTAGAAGAAGAAACAGGGTACACCACTCAGCAGCTCCAAAAGCTGACGGCCTTTTATACATCACCTGGTTTCGCAGATGAAATCGTCCACATTTATCTTGCAGATCAGCTGGTTCCGCTTGAAGAAAAAAGAGAGCTGGATGAAGATGAATTTGTTGAAGTGATGGAAGTTTCATTAGAAGAAGCCTTGCACCTCATTGAAAAGCAGCACATTTATGATGCAAAAACAGCCTATGCCATTCAGTACTTACAATTGCAAGAGGTACTTAAGTCAACAAAATGAGGGAGTTTTTTGCAGACATCCATATTCATATTGGCAGAACCAGAACAGGCAGAGCTGTTAAAATTACAGGTGCAAGGTCACTGACAATTGACCAAATTCTCATTGAAGCAACGCAAAGTAAAGGGATGGGGATGATTGGTGTGATTGATGCACAATCTCCAGAAGTCCTAGAAGAATTAATAGAGGGTGTAGAGGAAGGCAAGTACACTGAACTAAATGATGGCGGTCTATCATTTGGACAGACCGTGCTGCTTTTAGGCAGTGAATTAGAAATTAACGATAACCATTCAAAAGGTCCAATTCACGTGCTTGCATTTATGCCCACACTTCACAAAATGTCTGAGTTCTCCGCATGGCTCGCGCTTCATATGAAAAATGTGCATTTGAGTTCACAGCGCCTCTATGTTGATGGGAAAACACTTCAGCGCAAGGTCAAGGAGCTAGGAGGCTTGTTTATTCCTGCTCATATTTTCACGCCGCATAAAAGCTTATTTGGCAAAGGAGTCAACACGTCTTTAACGGAAGTATTCGACCCAGACCTCATTGATGCTGTTGAACTAGGTCTTAGCTGCGATACGTCAATGGCGTCCCAAATAAGTGAGCTGAACCGTTATCCCTTTTTAACGAATTCAGACGCTCATTCTTTAGGGAAAATTGCGCGAGAATATACAAAAATCCGAATGGATCATGCCTCTTTTGCCGAATTCAAACTAGCCCTTGAAGGGAAAGAGGGCAGAGCCATTACAGGAAATTATGGACTCGCTCCGCGGCTTGGGAAGTACTATCATACAACCTGCGAGAAGTGCGGAGTAAGACCTCGCGCGCTAGATCAAGAAAAGTGCCACGCATGCGGACATACCCGGATGACAAAAGGGGTGAGTGAGCGTTTAAAGGAGCTTGCTGACCAAGAAAGTGACAAAGGAACAAGACCTCCTTATGTTCATCAGCTCCCGCTTCAATTTATTCCGGGTGTCGGAGCCAAAACGCTGGAGAAGCTAAAAGCCGTGTTTCACACAGAGATGAATATCCTTCATCAAGCAACAGAACAAGAACTAAAAGCTATCCTGCCAGAAAAAACAGCCAATTACATCATCAAAGCAAGAAAAGGTGAAGTCGAACTGATCGCTGGCGGGGGCGGAGTGTACGGTAAGGTGGATATCAATCATGAATCAAGTTAACTGGACATGTCAAACGTTTGACCAATTAACAAAAGAGGATCTTTACCTAATTTTAATGGAAAGAGTCAATGTGTTTGTTGTTGAACAAACATGCCCTTACCCTGAAATTGATCACCGGGACCAAGAAGCGCTTCATCTGTCTGCAAAAGAGGACGGCACGATTGTGGCTTATTGCCGAATTTTTCAAAGCGGAATCATGTACGAAGAGGCGTCCATTGGCCGCGTTCTTGTGACGCAGGCAGGCCGAAAAAAAGGCTATGGAAAAATGCTGCTCAGCAAGGCTTTGGAAAAGCTGAGTGAATTAGGTGAAACAAGTGTCAAAATTCAGGCGCAGGCCTACTTGAAGTCGTTTTACGAATCATTTGGTTTTAAGGCCGTTTCAGATTGTTATGATGAAGATGGGATTCCTCATCTTGATATGGTGAAAACAGAAAGATAGGCGTGTATACGTCTATCTTTTTTATGTCACATCGTGTATCATAACGTCAACGAAAGGGGTTTTGCCAAATGGGAAAAAGCAATGCAAAGAAAAAACGAGAACATATTGAAAGGCAGCACAGCCGAAACCCGGAACTGTCGAGAGGAAACATGCCGCATTTTAGCACACATGAAAGAAAGACAAAAACAAAACAAGAAGCCTTGCAGCACATGATGAAAAAACATAAAAGAAGGAATGCTTATGATCACTTTCAAGAGGATCATAAGCATTTTTATTTTGCTTTTTTGTGACAACTAGTTCAAATAAATGGAAAAATTTTAAAAAATAGGACAAACGGTCGTTTCTTTTTGTCTGAAAATGTAGTTAAATGACAAAAAGATGAAAGGGAGAGTGAGTATTGTGAACGTCAAGTCAATTGGAGCAAGGCTTTGTATGGCAAGTATGATGCTGGCATCGGTCACGTTCGGCGCCTCACATATTTCTGCAAAGGAGCAAGCAAAAAAAGAGTACATGATCGGCTTTTCTTCTTCCGTTCAAGATCATACACAAAAACAGCTTGTCGAAGAAGCTGGTGGGCATGTAAAAGAATCCATAGAGCAAATAGATATGATGAAAGTTTCCTTGAATGAGGCATCGAAAGAGAAACTGAATCAGGCAAAAGAAGTGACCTTCATTGAGGAAGACCAAAAGGCAAAAACAAGCGGTCAAACGATCCCATATGGCATCAAAAGCATCAAAGCACAAAAGGTACATAAACGGGGATACGCCGGACAGAATGTCAAAGTAGCCGTTCTTGACAGCGGCATCGATGGCAAACATGAAGATTTACATGTCACCGGCGGAGTCAGCTTTGTTCCAACAAAGTCAGATCCGCTTGTTGACCCGCATGAACACGGAACGCATGTGGCAGGCACAATTGCAGCGTTAGATAATAAGGTAGGTGTCGTTGGTGTTGCGCCAAAGGCTTCTATCTATGCGGTCAAGGTGGCAGATGAAAATGGTGACGGCTACTATAGCTGGATCATTAAAGGAATTGAATGGGCCATTGAGAATGACATGGATGTCATCAATATTAGTATGGGAGGAGCAAGTGAATCTGAAGCGCTGAAAGAAGCGGTAGATCGAGCATATGGCAAAGGGATTCTCATTGTGGCTTCTGCTGGGAATGCAGGAAGTTATGGCTCTCTCAACACGGTTGACTATCCAGCTAAGTACGCCTCAGTGATGGCGGTTGCCTCTGTTGACGAAAGAAAACAAAGAGCCTTTGATTCATCTGTCGGCGAAGAAGTGGAAGTCTCAGCACCGGGCGTTTCAACGCTCAGCACCATTCCTCATAATGAATATGGCTATAAGAGTGGAACATCCATGGCATCACCGCATGTAGCGGGCGCTGCGGCTGTCATTCTATCAAAACATCCGAATTTGACAAACGATGAAGTGCGCGAGAGACTTTCAAAAACGGCTGCAAAGCTTGGAGATCCTTTTTATTATGGTGCCGGGCTTGTGAACGTACAAAAAGCCGCCCGATAAATGATAAGAGAGAGCAGTGTTTAGGCTGCTTTCTCTTTTTTCTTTCAATAAAACTGTCATGTTTCGTAATCTCTCTCATAGAATCTAGTAACCTTTACTATTTGGGAGGAAGACGCATGCGGAAAAAGTCTTGGAAGGAACATCTTCTTCAGCACGTAAAAGACCATCTATCGATTTATTTGTTTGTCTCTGTACTCTTTTTAATGGGCGTGATCTTTGGGGCCATCATCGTTAATAGTATGACAATTAGTCAGAAAGAGGATTTATTCTATTATTTAAATCAATTTTTTGGTCAGCTGACGAATGAGAAAGCAGCAGAATCAAAAGAAATGTTTTTGCAAAGCTTTTTGCATCATATGAAATATTTAGGTCTTATGTGGATACTAGGAATATCTATCATTGGCCTGCCGCTCATCTTTCTCATGATCTTTTTAAAAGGAATTGTCGTTGGGTTTACAGTTGGTTTTCTAGTAAATCAAATGGGGCTGAGTGGTTTTTTCCTTTCGTTCGTATCGGTTCTTCCGCAAAACATATTGCTTATTCCAGCCTATTTAGTGATTGGTACATGTGCGATTGCGTTTTCCATCCGTCTCATTGGGCAGCTGTTCATGAAAAAAACCATCAGTCAAGCACCTGTTCAGTGGTTCGCCCGGTATGCATCTGTTTTGCTGATGATTTTAACGCTTGCTGCACTTTCGTCCTTTTTTGAATCTTACGTATCTTTCATGCTCATGAAAAAGCTGGCAGGTGTTCTTTTTTCATAATTTTATAATCGTTATTAAATAATAATCAATTTATTTATCAATTTAAAATGATTATAGTTGGCTCTCAGCACATCATTTGATATAATGATCAAGTAATGTGGCGTAGGAGGGAAAGTCAATGGAAAATCGGATTGATCGAATTAAGAAACAGCTTCATTCTTCCAGCTATAAGCTCACGCCACAGCGTGAAGCAACAGTAAGAGTACTGCTTGAGAATGAAGAAGACCATTTAAGTGCAGAAGATGTATACCTCCTCGTAAAAGAGAAGTCTCCTGAAATTGGTCTTGCTACTGTTTATCGAACGTTAGAATTGCTAACTGAACTGAAAGTTGTTGATAAAATTAACTTTGGAGACGGCGTTTCGCGATATGATCTTCGCAAAGAAGGAGCCGCTCACTTCCATCATCATCTTGTCTGCATGGAATGCGGGACAGTCGATGAGATAGAAGATGATTTATTAGAAGACGTTGAAGAGATTATTGAACGTGACTGGAAATTTAAAATTAAGGATCATAGATTGACATTCCATGGTATTTGCCACCGGTGTCATGATGATGAATCCGGCAAATAATCCGAATTGGAACCTTTTCATTTAAGATGAAGAGGTTTTTTGCATTTTCGCTGTATATTCCTTGTCCCACCTGGCATATGCTGAAGTAATGAGAAGCTTGAGAAAGGACATGAAAATCATGCGAAAATGGCTCAAAACAACAGGTGAAGTGATGAAAGTATTCATCTTGTTCACTGGTTTTACCGTCTTGTTCTATTATGCTATGATATGGATAAATTCAGAATATGAAAGCTACCATCGTTATGATAAACCAGAGGGTGCAGCAATTAAAGTGATGGAAATGGATCAGCCGAATCAAGACAACTGGCAAGACCGATTGATTTATTTTTATCAAAACGGGGAGTAGAAATCATTGAACGATCAATTATCCGACTTTATTCATTTTATGACAGTAGAGAGAGGACTCTCTGAAAATACCATTGTTTCTTATAAACGAGATTTACAGAACTACCTTTCTTTTTTAATGACACATGAGCAGCTGACGGATATCAAAGATGTCACGCGCCTGCATATCATTCATTATTTAAAGCAGCTAAAGGAGGAAGGGAAATCGAGCAAAACGTCAGTGCGGCATCTATCCTCGATCCGTTCCTTCCATCAATTTCTGCTCCGGGAAAAAGTGACAACAGATGATCCGTCGTGGAACATTGAAACGCAAAAAACAGAGCGGAAACTACCGAAAGTTCTATCACTAGGGGAAGTCGAAAAGCTGCTTGATACACCAAATCAGCACACTCCGTTTGACTACCGTGACAAAGCGATGCTCGAGCTCTTATATGCAACAGGCATTCGCGTCAGTGAAATGCTGGATCTGACTCTTGCTGATGTTCACCTCACAATGGGCTTTATCCGTTGTTTTGGAAAAGGAAGAAAAGAGCGGATTGTGCCAATTGGTGAAGCTGCTGCAAGTGCGATTGAAGAATATATCGAAAAGGGAAGAAGCAAGCTGTTAAAAAAACAGCCGGCAGATGCCTTATTTCTCAATCATCACGGAAAAAAAATGTCGCGGCAAGGTTTCTGGAAGAATTTGAAAAAAAGAACCATCGAAGCAGGGATTCAAAAGGAACTCACACCCCATACACTCAGGCATTCATTTGCAACACATCTGCTTGAAAACGGTGCAGACCTAAGAGCCGTGCAGGAGATGCTCGGACATGCCGATATCTCAACAACACAAATTTATACACATGTGACGAAAACAAGACTGAAAGATGTGTATCACAAATTCCATCCAAGGGCATAAGTAAAGCATGACACAGTGAACGTGTGTCATGCTTTTTCATGTTTGCACCGTTTATGGTTGTCAACCGGCTTGTAAACGGTTTATACTTGAGATGTCAGACCTCTCTTTTTGAAAGGTCAAAAGACAAGAATATTGAAGGAGGCGCTTTTTAATGCCTGATTATCAGTATAAACGCATTTTCCTCGTCGTAATGGATTCAGTAGGAATTGGGGAAGCACCCGATGCTTCTGAATTTAATGATGTAGGTGCAGATACACTAGGACATATTGCTGAAAAAATGAACGGGCTTCATATGCCGAATATGGCGAAGCTTGGGCTGAGCCATATTAAAGAAATCAAAGGAATTCCAGCGGATGAAAAGCCGCTTGCGTATTATGGGAAAATGCAAGAAGCATCAAATGGTAAAGACACAATGACAGGACACTGGGAAATCATGGGTCTTTACATAGACACACCGTTCAAAGTCTTCCCAGACGGATTCCCAGATGAACTATTAAATGAACTAAAAGAAAAAACAGGCAGAGGCATTATTGGAAATAAACCTGCGTCTGGTACTGAAATTTTAGACGAGCTTGGCGAAGAGCACATGAAAACAGGCGATCTAATCGTCTATACATCTGCGGATTCTGTGCTGCAAATTGCTGCGCACGAAGAAGTGGTGCCTTTAGATGAACTTTACCGTATTTGTGAAATTGCACGTGAACTCACATTAGATGAAAAGTATATGGTTGGACGTATTATCGCTCGTCCGTTTGTCGGGGAGCCTGGCGCATTTAACAGAACACCAAACCGCCATGACTATGCTTTAAAACCATTTGACCGTACAGTTATGAATGAGCTGAAAGATGATGGGCTCGATGTGATTGCAATCGGCAAAATCTCTGATATTTATGATGGCGAAGGAATCACATCTTCTCTTAGAACAAAATCGAACATGGATGGAATGGACAAGCTGGTCGATACACTTAAAACAGACTTTACAGGACTCAGCTTTTTAAACCTTGTTGATTTTGACGCTCTTTACGGACATAGAAGAGATCCAGAGGGCTACGGAAAAGCATTAGAGGAATTTGACGCACGACTTCCTGAAGTGTTTGACCTGTTGAAAGAGGATGATCTCCTTGTGATCACAGCAGATCATGGAAATGACCCTGTTCATCACGGAACAGATCATACAAGAGAATACGTTCCGCTCATTGCTTACAGCAAAAAGCATCAGGGAGCAAATGAACTGCCAACAGCAAAAACCTTTGCTGATCTTGGAGCAACAGTTGCAGACAATTTCAAGTCAGCCATGCCAAAATACGGCACAAGCTTTTTATCTAAACTCAAATAGGGGGAAATCTCGTGGGAGCACAGTTTTCAGAAGCGGCGGCATACATTAAACAAGCATCGACAAACGTACCAACAGTTGGATTGATCTTAGGTTCAGGGCTTGGCATTTTAGCAGATGAGATTGAAAATCCAATCAAATTGAAATATGAAGATATTCCTGGATTCCCTGTTTCAACAGTAGAGGGTCATGCAGGACAGCTCGTCATCGGGACGCTGAAAGGCACTGTCGTATGTGCTATGCAAGGACGTTTTCACTTCTATGAAGGATATGATATGAAGCAAGTGACGTTTCCAGTCCGTGTGATGAAAGAAATTGGCATTGAGACATGCATTGTGACAAATGCAGCCGGCGGTGTGAATACATCCTTCCATCCAGGCGATCTCATGCTGATTACAGATCATATCAATATGATGGGGACCAATCCATTAATTGGACCAAATGACAGTCAAGGTGTTCGTTTCCCTGATATGTCTGCCCCATACGATAAAGATTTGCTGGCACTTGCAGAAGAAACAGCTCAGCGCTTAGGTATATCTGTACAGCATGGTGTTTATGCAGGGATGACAGGTCCTTCATATGAAACACCGGCTGAAGTTCGTTTCCTCAGAACACTTGGAGCAGATGCTGTAGGCATGTCAACTGTTCCAGAGGTGATTGTTGCGCGTCATGCAGGAATCAAAGTGCTTGGTATTTCATGCATTTCTAATGCGGCATCAGGTATTTTAGATCAGCCGCTGTCTCATGATGAAGTCATTGAAGTAACGGAAAAAGTGAAAGCGAGTTTCCTTGATTTAGTAAAAGATGTAGTCAAACAACTCTCATAGCATGTTTCAAGAAGCCTTCTGTTTTATCGACAGAAGGTTTTTTTATGGCAATCATACGATCTCTGAATAAAACAGCCTGTATGAGGAAAAAATAGAAAGGATTACGATAATGGAGGTCTGCCACTTGAAACGTCATATATGTGCATTGTTTATTTTAATGATCCTTATCTCAATGGTTTCACCATCAGCGATAGCAAAAGAAAAGATTGAAAAACCAGGAGAAAAACAAACATCAGAATTGGTGCACGAAGCCAAATCAGCGATCTTAATAGAACGTGACACGGGAAAAGTGCTTTACAACAAAAACAGCGATGAAAAGCTTGCACCCGCAAGTATGACCAAAATCATGACGATGCTTCTCATCATGGAAGCCATTGATCAAGGAAAACTGAAAATGACTGACAAGGTTAGAACAAGTGACTATGCAGCATCAATGGGAGGGTCACAAATCTTCCTTGAGCCTGGAGAAGAAATGACCGTGAAAGAAATGATGAAAGGCATTGCGATTGCGTCAGGAAATGATGCTTCAGTTGCCATGGCAGAGCATATTGCAGGGTCTGAAGAACAGTTTGTGGAGCAAATGAACAAAAAGGCAAAAGAACTCGGCCTCACCTCTACGGTCTTTCAAAACCCAACAGGACTTCCTGAAAAAGACCATTACAGTACAGCTCATGATATGGCAAAAATGGCAAAAGAGCTGTTGAAATATGAACAAATCACTAAATTCACAGGGGTCTACGAAGACTATCTCCGTCAAAACACGGATAAAAAATTCTGGCTTGTGAATACGAACCGATTGATTAAATTTTATCCAGGAGTCGATGGGTTGAAAACAGGTTTTACAGGCGAAGCCAAATACTGTTTAACTGCATCCGCTAAAAAAGGCAACATGCGCGTCATTGCAGTTGTCTTCGGCGCAAGTACACCGAAAGACAGAAACGCTCAAGTGGTCAAAATGTTAGACTATGCATTTAGTCAATACACCACTCACCCGCTTTACAAACGAGGACAAGATGTAGCGGAGATCAAGGTAAGCAAAGGGAAAAAGAAAAAAATTCAGCTTGTCACCTCTGAGCCAATCTCCCTTTTAACGAAAAAAGGCGAAAATGTGGATCAGATTAAAAAAGAAATCAAATTGTCTCAGGATGTCACGGCCCCATTCTCAAAAGGAACGGAACTAGGTACAATTGTCTTGAAAAAAGACGGAAAAGTGCTGCATGAAAGCCCTGTAGAAGCTAAAGAAGGAATGGAAAAAGCAGGCGTTTGGACTTTCTTGAAAAGAGCGATGGCGGAATTTGTGAAATGGAAATAAAATGTGAAAGGCTGCTGTAATTGGCAGTCTTTTTGCTATGAGTAAGAAGAAAAGAACATCTAAATGTGACGAATGGTCACTAGTTTTGTCATGGTGAAGGATTTACTTGATAAAAAAGAGAAACAATCTTTATCCGAAATTAGAGCAAGGAGGAATAAAAAGATGAGCCTTGAAATTGATTTTCAAGTAAAAGAGAGCGTACTTTGCATTCGGTTAACAGGAGAGCTTGATCATCACTCCGCAGAAACATTGAGACAAAAGGTGACGAATTATTTGGAAACAGAGGACATTCGCCACATCGTGCTGAATTTGGCTGATTTAACGTTTATGGACAGCTCAGGTCTCGGAGTGATTTTAGGAAGATATAAAGAAATTAAGCAGCTTGGCGGAGAAATGGTCGTCTGTGCTATCTCGCCAGCAGTGAACCGATTATTTGATATGTCTGGCTTATTTAAAATCATCCGTATGGAGCCTTCAGAGCAAACGGCATTGCAAACATTGGGGGTGGCATCATGAGGAATGAAATGAACCTGACCTTCTCTGCTTTAAGTCAAAATGAATCCTTTGCGAGGGTGACAGTCGCAGCGTTTATCGCCCAGCTTGATCCGACATTAGATGAATTAACAGAAATCAAAACCGTTGTGTCAGAGGCGGTGACAAACTCCATTATCCATGGCTATGATGGAAATCCAGATGGCAAGGTGCATATCCATGTCACACTTGATGACCATGTTGTGTACCTCACCATCCGTGACGAAGGCATGGGCATTACAGATCTTGAAGAAGCAAGACAGCCGCTATTCACCACAAAACCAGACTTAGAACGCTCTGGAATGGGCTTTACCATCATGGAGAATTTTATGGATGATGTCATGATAGACTCATCTCCAGAAATGGGCACGACCATCCGTTTAACAAAGCATCTATCAAAAAGCAAAGCGCTTTGTAATTAAAGGAGCTGCTCATATGGATGTGGAGGTAAAAAAGCAAGCAAAAAAAGCCCAGCTGTCAAATGATGAAGTCAAAGAGCTCATCAAAAAAAGCCAAGACGGTGATCAGCAAGCAAGAGACCTCCTCGTAGAAAAAAACATGCGTCTTGTTTGGTCCGTTGTTCAGCGCTTTTTAAATAGAGGATATGAACCAGATGATTTGTTTCAGATTGGCTGTATTGGACTGCTGAAATCTGTTGATAAATTTGATTTGTCATATGATGTGAAGTTTTCGACCTACGCTGTTCCAATGATCATTGGTGAAATCCAGCGATTCATTCGTGATGATGGAACAGTCAAAGTGAGCCGGTCACTAAAAGAACTTGGAAATAAAATTCGGCGGGCAAGAGATGAATTGTCTAAGTCTCACGGAAGAATGCCCACTGTCCAGGAAATTGCCGAATATCTTGATATCACACCAGAGGATGTCGTCCTCGCCCAAGAAGCGGTCCGCTCACCGACATCGATTCATGAAACCGTGTATGAAAATGACGGAGACCCGATTACATTGCTTGATCAAATTGCGGATCATTCAGAAGAAAGATGGTTTGATAAAATCGCTCTGAAAGAAGCGATCAAGGAATTAGAAGAACGAGAAAAACTCATTGTGTACTTAAGATATTATAAAGACCAAACACAATCTGAGGTAGCAGAGAGGCTCAGTATTTCACAAGTACAAGTCTCGCGGCTTGAAAAGAAAATTTTAAAACAAATCCAAATGCAAATGGATCAAAAAGACAGCTAGCCAATTAGGCTGGCTTTTTTTGTGTGGTAATTACCGGTAAATCAAGTTCTATCAGTATGAGAACCATTTTTCACCACATACTATTTTTAACCCATCGTATAGGAAGTGACTTGGATGGACGGACAAATCTTTCTTCGGCTGCGCCATCGAATCAAGACCGGTAATGATCAGCTTGTTTATTTAGAAGATATCGCCCAAATCACTGGTGATGAGTTTGCTGTGCAAAAGCTTAGCAAAATGCCGATATATCATGTCAGTAAAAAGGATCGTCACATCGCCGTTCTTGATATCATGCATGTGGTCAAAACGATCAAAAAAACATGGCCAGACATCGACATTCAAACCGTTGGAGGCGCTGAGGCCATTGTCGAAATTGATACAGGCAAACGCCAGCTTTCTCCCGTTTTATTTGTGTTTGTATGGCTCCTGTTATTTGTCGGAGCGGCGCTTGCCATTATGAATTTCCACGAGGATGTCAGTATGCGGCTCGTTCATATCCGCCTATATGAAATGATCACAGGAAAAACGGTTGAGCATCCTTATTTATTGCAAATTCCATATAGCTTCGGACTAGGCTTCGGCATGATTTTATTTTTCAATCATGTATTTAAAAAGCGTTTAAATGAAGAACCAAGTCCGCTTGAAGTGGAAATGTTTAAATATCAGCTCGATCTCGATCATTATGTCGCCCTCAAAGAAAATAAAGAGACAATGAAAGACATTCATGATCGGTAAGTGGCTTTTTGTCGTGCTTGTTGGACTTGGCGGCGGTTTAACGGTAGGAGCAGGATTTGTGGCATTTCTCACAGTGCTGGGCATCATCCCTCGTTTAATGCAATTAACCAAAACGCAGCGCTTCATACAAGGATACGAGGCGGCTGTCATCAGCGGGGCGGTCGTTGGCGGCTGGGCAACCTTAAGTCCAATACATTTGCATTTATCCAAATGGCTGGCACTTCCGATCGGTCTTTTAGCGGGCATCTTCGTCGGCATGCTTGCAGCTGCGCTGACTGAAGTATTAAATGTACTTCCTATATTAACGAAAAGAATTGGAATGGACGGGAAAATTGTTTTGCTTCTCATGGCCATTGTCTTAGGAAAGGTATTTGGTTCACTATTTCATTGGCTAATTTATATTTAAGAATTTGGAGGGAACAACACGTGTCGAGTTTAAAAGAGAACTATCCATCTAAGGTGAAAACGTATCAGCCTAAACCTCCTTATGTCCTCAACTGCATCAAGGCTTTTCTTGTTGGTGGATTGATCTGTGCCATAGGCGAGGGGCTGCAAAATTTCTATATTCACTTTTTTGATTTTAATGAAAAGACAGCAGGGAACCCAACCGTAGCGACCCTCATTTTAATTTCTTCTATATTAACTGGTATCGGTATTTACGATAGAATCGGCCAGTTTGCTGGAGCGGGATCCGCTGTCCCGGTGACAGGGTTTGCAAACAGCATGACAAGTGCTGCTCTTGAACATAGAAGTGAAGGGCTTGTGTTAGGTGTAGCCACGAACATGTTTAAGCTTGCTGGGAACGTCATTGTTTTTGGTGTCGTCTCGGCATATGTCGTAGGGATCATTCGATACATCTTGGAAAAGGCGTTTTCGTAGGAGGAATGAAACGTGAAACTAACAGGTAAACAATCTTGGGTATTTGAGCACAAGCTTTATGTCAATGCAGAAGGAACAGCTGCAGGACCGAAAGAAAAAGAAGGCCCGATCGGTCATCTAATTGATAAAACATACGACGAAATGCATTGTTATCAAAAGAACTGGGAAATGGCTGAAAGGCAGCTCATGGATGATGCGATATCAACCGCTTTATCAAAAGCAAATTTGCAAAAAAGCGATGTTGATCTTTTGCTGGCAGGAGACTTACTGAATCAAAACGTCACAGCAAACTATGTGGCAAGAGAACTTAAAATCCCGTTTCTTTGTTTATTTGGAGCATGCTCCACATCAATGGAATCGGTCGCCATTGCTTCGGCATTAGTAGATGGTGGTTTTGCAAAAAGAGCCATTGCTGCGACAAGCAGTCATAATGCGACGGCAGAACGCCAATTTCGTAATCCGACAGAATACGGCGGACAAAAACCAGATACAGCGACAAGTACAGTGACTGGGAGCGGGGCCGTTATTATCAGCCAAGAGCCCTCCCAAATTCAAATTACAAGCGCAACTGTGGGACGAGTTATGGATCTTGGGATTACAGATCCATTTGACATGGGGTCGGCAATGGCACCGGCAGCAGCAGATACCATCAAGCAGCATTTAGAAGATCTAGGGAGAACGGTTGAAGATTACGATCTTATTTTAACAGGTGATCTATCTGGCATTGGCTCACCGATCTTAAAGGATCTGCTCAAAGAAGACGGCATTCAGCTCGGCCGAAAGCACGATGATTGCGGATTAATCATCTATACACCCGATCAAAACGTGTTCGCTGGAGGCAGCGGCTGTGCGTGTTCAGCTGTTGTGACATTCAGTCACATCTTTCAAGAAATGAAGGCAGGGAATTTGCAAAGAGTACTGGTTGTCGCAACCGGGGCACTTCTCAGCCCGACGATGGTCCAGCAAAAAGAGACCATTCCAACCATTGCGCACGGTGTCGTATTTGAGCGTGCAGGAGGAGAGAGCTAATGGATTATCTTATCGCTTTTGTTGCAGGCGGACTTATTTGCGTCATTGGCCAGCTTTTACTAGACGTACTCAAACTTACGCCTGCACATGTCATGACCACCTTTGTTGTGGCGGGTACCATCTTAGACGGATTCGGTATTTATGATAAATTTATTGAATTTGCAGGTGCGGGCGCAACCGTACCAATCGTCAGCTTTGGTCATAGCTTGCTTCATGGGGCGATGCATCAGGCAGATGTACACGGGTTCATCGGAATCGGGATCGGTATTTTTGAATTAACTTCTGCTGGAATTTCAGCTGCGATTTTATTCTCATTTATTATCGCTCTTATCTTTAAACCGAAAGGATAACCTAATATGGGGCAAAGACGGAAAGTCATTTTAGTGACAGACGGAGATATATATGCTGCCAAAACCATTGAGCTTGCTGCTAAAAACGTCGGTGGACGATGTATTTCCAGCTCAAAAGGAAATCCAAGCAAACGGACAGGGCCTGAACTTGTACAGATGATTTTAAAAACGCCGTATGATCCAGTGTTTGTCATGTTTGATGACTCTGGCCTGACAGGTGAAGGAACAGGAGAGACAGCGATGAAGCATGTGGCGCGTCACCCTGAAATTGAAGTCATAGGAGCGATCGCCGTTGCATCCAAAACGCATCAAGCTGAATGGACAAAAGTTCATGTTTCCATTGACCGGGAGGGTGAACTGACAGAATACGGTGTCGACAAGCATGGTCTTCCTGAAATGGAGCCTCATAAAATGAGCGGGGATACAGTGTATTGTCTTGACTCGCTCCATCTTCCGTTTGTTGTTGGGATTGGAGATATTGGCAAAATGGGACGTAAAGATGATCTGAGCAAGGGATCTCCGATCACAATGAAAGCAGTTGAATTAATTTTAGAAAGGAGTGGTTTCCATGAAGAAAGACAAGGTAAACGTGTACCGAGACCCGAAGAAAAATGAAGATTACTTCAAGGAAAATGTCGGAATGGGTCTCAGCTTTGACCTTGGCGTGCGGAAAATTTATATACACGATCAGGAAATCCAACTTTACTATGTAAACGGACTGTGTGATACACAGTATGTCATCTACTTATTAAAAGAGCTAATTGAAATCAATGACAACGAACCTGAATCAGATGATCTGGCACGTGTGGTCGAGAACCGTCTAGTCAATCAGCAGGTCTCGAAGGTTGAAACGCTCGATGAAGCGGTAGACCAAGTGCTGTCGGGGCTTGTGGCAGTTGTAGTAGAAGGTGAAAACTACGCATTTATCATTGATGTCAGAAGCTATCCTGGCAGAATGCCAGAGGAGCCGGATACAGAAAAGGTTGTCCGGGGCGCAAGAGACGGCTTTGTTGAAAACATTATTGTCAATACAGCGCTCATACGAAGACGGGTGCGAGATGAAAAACTGAGATACAAAATGCTCAAAGTAGGCGAACGTTCGAAAGCGGATGTATGTGTTTGCTACATTGAAGATATTGCGGATCCAGATCTTGTCGATATCATAGAGAAAGAAGTATCAGGAATCAAAGTCGATGGGCTGACGATGTCTGATAAAACGATTGAAGAATTCATTATTAAACAAGGATACAATCCCTTTCCCCTTGTACGCTACACCGAGCGTCCAGATGTCGCCGCTAACCATATACTAGAAGGTCATGTCATCATCATTACGGATACATCTCCTAGTGTCATCATTACGCCAACCACCATTTTTCACCACGTTCAGCACGCAGAAGAATACCGCCAGGCACCTGCAGTTGGTACGTTCCTAAGATGGGTACGCTTTTTAGGCATTTTATGTTCAACGTTTCTTTTACCGATTTGGTTTCTGTTTATCCTCGAACCAAGTCTTCTGCCGGATCATTTAAGCTATATTGGCTTTAATAAACCTTCTCATATCCCGGTCATATTACAAGTATTCCTTGCTGATTTTGGGGTGGAATTTTTAAGGATGGCAGCGATTCATACGCCAACCGCTTTGTCGACCGCCATGGGGCTGATTGCGGCTGTTTTAATTGGACAAATCGCCATTGATGTCGGTTTATTTACGCCAGAGGTCATCTTATACGTCTCACTAGCGGCTATCGGGACATTTACAACGCCAAGCTATGAGCTGAGTGTCGCCAATAAGATTGTACGACTCATCATACTAGCACTCGTGGCGATCTTTAAGCTGAATGGACTCATCATTGGTTTTACGTTGTTAATCATATATTTAACATCCATACGTTCATTGCAGACGCCTTATATGTGGCCGTTTCTTCCTTTTAATGGGAAAGCTTTATGGCAAGTGTTAATTCGGACGTCTGTTCCTGGCTCAAAAGTAAGGCCAAGCATCGTTCACCCTCAAAACAGATCAAAAATTCCGCCAAATTCTTAACGCTCATTGAAAGTGGCTGAAGATTGTGATATTGTATTTTTAACTTTGAGAAACGGCAAAAGGCAGCTCACGCAGCTGTCTTTTTTCAGCCGAGGCGGAGAAAGAGGGAATGACATTGTATTTACACGGCACTTGCAGACAAAATGAACTCGGTCATTTAGAAATTGGTGGTGTTGATGCCGTTTCTTTAGCTGAAACGTATGGGACACCACTTTATGTATATGATGTGGCTTTAATACGGGAGCGTGCAAAAAGCTTTCAAAAAGCATTTATAGAAGAAGAGTTAACAGCGCAGGTAGCATATGCGAGTAAAGCATTTTCCTCCATCGCCATGTTTCAGCTTGCCAAGGAAGAAGGATTATCTCTTGATGTCGTATCAGGAGGGGAGCTTCACACAGCCATTTGCGCCGGGTTTCCGGTAGAAAAAATTCATTTCCATGGCAACAATAAAAGCAGGGAAGAATTGAAAATGGCGTTAGAGCACGAGATCGGCTGTATTGTCGTAGATAATTTCTACGAAATGAAGCTCATTGAAGAGCTTGGTCAAGAGCTGTCAAAACAGGTGAAAGTGCTGCTCCGTATTACACCAGGTGTCGAAGCGCATACACATGATTACATTACAACAGGCCAAGAGGATTCCAAATTTGGCTTTGACCTTCACAATGGACAAGCAGATGAAGCGGTGAAACAAGTGCTTGGATCAGAAGTGATCGAGCTTTTAGGCGTTCATTGCCATATCGGTTCACAAATTTTTGATACGGCTGGTTTTGTCCTTGCAGCAGATAAAATCTTTTTGAAGCTAGATGAATGGAGAGAATCATTTGGTTTTATTTCGACCGTGTTAAACTTAGGCGGCGGCTTTGGTATCCGTTATACAGAAGAAGATGAACCACTTCCTGCGACAGAATACGTCGAGAAAATTATCCAAGCTGTAAAAGAGAACGTAGCCCGCTATGAGTTTGATATGCCGGAAATTTGGATTGAGCCAGGCCGCTCTCTCGTTGGAGATGCAGGGACAACGCTTTATACGATCGGCTCATCAAAACATGTACCTGGCATTCGCGATTATGTTGCGGTAGATGGGGGAATGAGTGACAACATTCGTCCAGCTTTATATCAAGCGAAATATGAAGCGGCAAGTGCCAACAAAATGAGCCAAACGCATGATCAAACGGTTTCCATTGCAGGGAAATGCTGTGAAAGCGGAGATATGCTCATTTGGGATATCGATTTGCCAGAGTTATCACAAGGAGATTTATTAGCTGTCTTTTGTACCGGAGCTTACGGCTACAGTATGTCAAACAACTATAACCGCATCCCGCGCCCGGCTGTTGTATTTGTAGAAGACGGGGAAGCGCAGCTTGTCGTTGAACGCGAAACATATGCCGATATTGTCAAACTTGATTTACCGTATCAATCAAAAGTGAAATCATCTACGTAAAAAAGCTGCCTGATGTACAGGCAGCTTTTTATGATGACTTATTTTCCTCCAGTAAATACAGAGACGATTGCGTTCCAAATGGAGACAAAGAAATCCCAAATCTTTTGAAGAAGGTTTTTCCCTTCATCTGATTCTATGAATTTCGTAATCTTGTCTTTTGCTTTATCGATTTGAGATCCTACTTGGCTCCAATCGATATTGATGTTCTTCATTTTATCGAATAGTGAAACAAGCTGATCCTTTTGATCTTGCGTTAGATTTAAGTTTAAATCAGAAGCAGCCTGATCCACTTTTTCTTCTACTTCTTTTGTTGTTTTAGGGACACCATTTTTCGCAATGTCATCCTTGATTTTTGCAATAAGGGCAGAAGCATTGTCTTTCCCGATGGAGTCACCCAATTTAGAAGTTGTCACAAGCTCTTCGTTTGCTACCTGTTTCACATCTTCTGGAATGGCTTTGTCGCTTGACACTTCATAGGCTTTTAATAGACCCGTCAGTGCGGCTGTACCAGAAACTTCAAACGGCGCAGTCACGACAACCTTGGCATCCTTGACACCGGCTGTCATTAAAGCATTTAAATACATCTCATCTGTAATGGTCTTGATGTTATGTGTATCCACAGTCAGACCAGTACCTGATTTTTCAATGGTGATAGATGAAGATGATAATGCTCTCGTCCCGATAGAAGAACGAGGGATATACTTTCCTAAATATTCATGCTCTTCTTTATTGGTTACTTCAATTTTTGTCGCATTTTCAGGTGGATTCAACTCGTCAAGCACCTTCTGGCGATCAGCCGGAGTTAAGTCTTGCCCAAGTGTGACGATGACATCGCCGACAGCTGCATCCGCTAAGCTGACTTTTGGCGCACCAATTAGGAAAAGGAGCGCTGCCATCATACCAAGCATTGATTTTTTAAACATGTTGACCTCCTTCAAGTCGAAAGGGTTCCTCTTTCAAGAGAAACTCATCTTTTGAGCACACGTAAAGAAATGCACTCCATCATATAGACGTAACAAATCGATTCGACGTTTCAATTTTCTTTTTAAGATGTTTTCCTTTTCCAATATAATGAAGACATGTTGCACAGTCTGTCATCAATTTAATAGGAAAAAAGGATCAAGCTCTTCTATTGTATCAATCCTAAGAAAAGAGGTAAATCACAATCAAAGAGCAGGGGATGTTTAACATCACCGAAAATGTGCTATAATGAGCGTTGTTTAACCTGAAAGGAGAATGTGAAAAATGGCGAAAAAAGGATACATACAACTAACGAATGGTAAGAAAATTGAGTTTGAACTATACCCAGAGGCTGCTCCAGGTACAGTAGCAAACTTTGAAAAATTAGCGAATGAAGGCTTCTACGATGGATTGAAATTCCACCGCGTCATCCCAGGCTTCGTAAGCCAAGGCGGCGATCCAAACGGTAATGGAACTGGTGGTCCTGGTTACACAATTAAATGTGAAACAGAAGGGAATCCACATCAACACGAAAGAGGTTCATTATCAATGGCGCATGCTGGTAAAGATACAGGCGGCAGCCAATTCTTTATCGTACATGACCCTCAGCCGCATTTAAACGGTGTTCACACTGTTTTTGGCAAAGTAACATCTGGTATCGAGGCTGTTCTAGATATGGAACAAGGCCAAGGTATGGAAAAAGTCGAAGTTGTCGATGCTTAATCCAAAACACCGCTTAATCGCGGTGTTTTTTTATGTTAAATCTGATTTTACGGTTATTTGTTCCGTAAGGCGGTAGGTGATAATCCAATACAAAAGGGCAATGGCACTGACAGAGGCACCAAATAAACATACCCCGATCCAGCCATCGTTTGCGTATATGCTGGTTGAAACAATAGAACCAGTCGCACTGCCGATGGAGTAAAAAATCATATAAGCAGCAGTAAGCCGGCTTCTCGCCTCAGGCCGAACAGTGAAAATCATACTCTGATTGGTCACGTGTACGGCCTGCACAGATAGGTCAAGAATGATAATACCAATGACTAATGCAATAAGTGAATGCTTAACCAAACCGATGAAAAACCATGAAACGAGCAATAGGACAAGGGCAATGCAGGTTGTGAACTGTCCTAAACCTCGATCAGCAAGACTCCCAGCCCGAGCAGCACCTAATGCTCCGGCTACTCCAGCAAGGCCAAATGCGCCAATAGCAGTATGTGAAAGAGAGAATGGCGTGGTACTGAGGGGCAGCACGAGCGAAGTCCATAACGTACCAAACACAATAAAAATAAGAAGAGCCAGAATTCCACGGATGCGCAGGATTCGTTCTTGTCTGAACAATGTAAACATTGAACGAAGCAGGTTTGCATAGGATAATGACTCTCTTTCGCTGTCATCACCCGGGAGAATTCGGAACAACACGCCAGTTATGATAAGCATCATAATGGCAGAAACTAGGTAGACTGACCTCCAGCCGGCGAGATCGGTTAGTACACCAGCAAACGTTCGTGCGAGAAGAATCCCGATCACGATTCCACTTTGCACCAAGCCAACAATACGACCGCGCTCTTCTGGAGCGGCCCAAGTCGCTGCGAACGCTACGAGTACTTGAGTGACCACAGCAAGCAGTCCGACCACAGCTAATCCTATAAAGAGGACGGTGACGATAGGAGCGATGCCGACTAGAATGAGAGACAACACGGATAAAAGCATCTGACCAATGATGAGCCGGCGTCTATTCAATAGATCACCAAGTGGTACTATCAGTAGCAGCCCCAGCGCATAACAAAGCTGAGTAATCGTAATGACCATGCCAATGGATGAATAGGTGATACCAAATTCGGATGCGAGGGAGTCTAATAACGGTTGTGCAAAGTATATGTTTGCAACTGCCATCCCGCAGGCTATCGCAAACAGCAGTGCCATATAGCGAGTCATCGTTGATCTCGGTTTGATTGGTAAATGAGTCGTTTCCATATCAAGATGTTCAATGGAAGTGATTTTTTCTTTCACCATGCATTTCATCGTCTCCTTTTGTACTAAAAAGTATAATATACTGGTCGGTATATTATGATTCCTGTTAAGGATAACCAACAAAACGTTTTAAAGTCAAGACTTTGATACAGTTAATTGATGCTGATCTTGAGAGGGTAAGGCAATTTGACATTAGTACGTCAATAAAATAAAATTATAATGTACTGATTGGTAACCAAATAGAGAATAATATCAAGAAATAGATGGCTGACTTTGTGAAGAAATTTTATTGTTGAAATGAGGAATTGCTGATGGTTCGACAACGGGAATTTGATAAGGAAAAAGCGTTGGATGAGGCAATGGTGCTTTTTTGGGAAAAGGGGTATAGGGCCACTACATTAAGCGATTTGACTGCAAAAATGGGAATACAGCGGCCAAGCTTATACTCAGCTTTTGGAGATAAAGAGGAATTATTTGAGGCCGCATTACGCAAATATACAAAGCAGCATGCTGGCCATATTCGAACAAAACTTCAAAGCAATCTTTCTGCAAAGGAAGCATTTCATGCATTATTTGCAGATTTAGTAGAAGAGGAATATAGAGATGGTCCGAGTAAAGGATGTTTTTGCATCAATACAATAGTGGAACTTGCGCCACACGAAGAGAAATTTGAAATTCTTACAAGAGAGCATCAGATGTATCTTTCGGTCATTTTTGAAGAAAAGATTGTTCAAGGTATTCGCTCGGGTGAGCTCGAAAGCAGTCTGAATGCTAAAGCTTTAGCACAGACACTGGTCGTTTCTTTCATTGGACTTACCGTCCTCATGAAATCTCGTCCAGAGCGTTCATTTGTAGATCATTCTGTAGCGACGATACTTTCCATATTGAAATAAACAGTCTACGTGGAAAACAGTCAATATAGGGAAAGCGTATTTTGATCAAGCTATCAAAACACGCTTTTTCTTTTAGGACAGTTATGGACAGAACTCGATTTTGTGATATGATAAGAGAACAAATATTCGCATTTGTGGGTGTCGCCACATTCAACTGAAAAACAGAAGTCAATGCAAATTAAAAAAGCGTGTTTCATGCTGAAAGAAAGCAGGAGATAATTTGAAACCATTAACAAAAGAAGAAAAAAATCAAATGATGATTGCCATTCAGCGTTACTTTGCCGAAGAACGAGAAGAAGAGATTGGTGAATTAGCAGCCATTAATATACTAGAATTTATCACAAAAAATCTTGGAAGTTACTATTATAATCAAGGGGTTCGTGACAGCCGGAACATTGCTGTTCAGAGATCGCAATTGTTAGAGGAAGATCTATTCGCACTCGAAAAAAGATGATCATCAATGGTGTGCGCCCTACTAACGGATAAAGAGGAAAGAGACCCCCTTAATAAAGAACGCATATTCGTATCATATGTAATGATGAAAAGGTGGAACCAAAGGTCCAACTCAATCGTTATATAAGTAACCATTAATGGAAATCAGCTTTTTTGGTTTTATTTCATCAAAAGAAGGAATAAAACATACAAATAGGCGAAGTGCAGATGATGGAGGTTCTAAATATGGGGAAAATTAAATTGAAAATTGCCGTCTTATTTGTTTTACTGCTTTGTTTAGGCGCAGGTTATTTATACATGAATGGCATGAAAATTGAAGATGTGCCAACAGCCATTGGTGAAAGCTTAACAAATAATGATAAAGATTATACCATCTATGAATATACCATTACGAAAATTGATGGAGATGAATATTACGGTCAAGCAAAAAACGGCACAAAAATCATTTTTAATGGAAAGAAATTCGAAGATGATGTGGCCGACTTGAAGAAAGGCGATCGTATTAAAGCCTACTTTAGTAATGAAAAAAGAATAGATGGACTTATAAAAGTAGTAAAAGTCGTTAATTAACAAGTCTCCTTTCCTATAAGGAGACTTTTTTTGTGAGAAATCTTGATTGTTGCATTTGACAACAAGGATCGCTATAATAGCCCCTAAGGACAGCTAAATATCGATTGTATCCTTCGGGGCAGGGTGAAAATCCCGACCGACGGTAATAAAGCAAATGCTTTACAGCCCGTGACCCGTTAATTTATTAACGGTTGATTCAGTGAAAAGCTGAAGCCGACAGTGAAAGTCTGGATGGGAGAAGGATAAAGAAAGCTATGAACGAAAAATATTTGTTGATCATAGTTTTATTTCTGATGCAAAAAAGCCAAAGCCCCGGAATTTTTTCCGGGGCTTTCTGTATGTACATGTAGTTAATAGACCGGCATGCAGTGTTTATTAGGTGATCCCTCATCTACCTTGTATGGACCTTAAAAAGCGACGAAGGTGCTCAATCGATCACATGTCCCTAACATCGCTTTTTTATAAAGTGAGAAATACAAATGAAAAGAAAGGGAGGATCACATGTTTACGGGGATAATTGAAGAAGTTGGCACCGTACAGTCATTAAGTAAAAAGTCAGCAGATGCCATGGAAATTGTCATTAAGTGCAGCCGTGTGCTAGAAGATGTTCACCTTGGAGACAGTATTGCGATCAATGGTGTATGTCTTACAGTCACAAGCTTTACAAAAGCACAGTTCGCAGCAGATGTGATGCCAGAGACGGTCAAAGCGACATCACTGGATCAGCTGACATCAGGCAGTCCAGTGAATTTAGAGCGGGCCATGTCCTCGAATGGACGATTCGGCGGCCATTTTGTCTCAGGCCATGTTGACGGAACGGCAGTCATTACCCGAATAGAAAAGAAAAGTAATGCCATTTACTATGATTTGGAGATGGACAAGACCCTCACAGATATGCTCACGCAAAAGGGTTCGATCGCAATAGATGGTGTCAGCTTAACCATTTTCGATTTGCAAGATTCACACGTCACAGTCTCTATTATTCCTCATACGCTTGAAGGAACTATTTTCCCGACTAAATCTATGGGAGAGATTGTGAATATAGAGTGTGACATGATCGGCAAATACATTTATCGCTTTTTAACAAAAGAACAAGGCGAAAAGCAGCCATCCCGATTGACCCCATCATTTTTAAAAGAGCACGGATTCTAGGAGGCGATTGTATGTATCATTCAGTAGAAGAAGCAGTATATGCTCTAAAAGAAGGAGAAATCATTATTGTAGTGGATGATGAAGACAGAGAGAATGAAGGAGATTTTGTGGCACTTGCTGAGCATGCCACGCCTGAAGTTATTAACTTTATGGCTTTACATGGAAGAGGCCTCATTTGTACACCGGTCCATGCGTCGATCGCCAAACACCTGAACCTGCATCCAATGGTAGAACAAAATACAGATGCACACCATACAGCGTTTACAGTGAGCATTGATCATGTGACAACGACGACTGGTATTAGTGCTTTTGAGCGCTCTGCGACCATGCTTGCCATGTTAAATAAAGACGCAACACCAGAAGAATTTGCCCGCCCAGGTCATGTGTTTCCGCTCATTGCAAAAGAGGGCGGTGTACTAGAAAGACCAGGTCATACAGAGGCGGCGGTAGATCTTGCGAAACTGGCAGGTTCAGAGCCAGCGGGTGTCATATGTGAAATTATGAATGTAGATGGCACAATGGCGCGCGTCCCCGAACTAAAAGAGATCCAAAAACAGCACGGTTTAAAGATGCTGACAATAGAAGCATTGCAGACCTATTTAAACAATAACGAAACAGCAACTATCGAAACAAAATAAAAATCACAAAAAAGGATGATCAACATATGAATACAATACAAGGGCATGTAGTAGCAGAAGGACTAAAATTTGCAATCGTCGTCGCGAGATTTAATGACTTTATTACAAGTAAACTGCTTGACGGAGCAGAAGATACATTGCTCAGACACGGAGCAAACGGTGACGATATTGATGTCGTGTGGGTACCGGGTGCTTTTGAAATTCCGTACATGGCAAAAAAACTAGCTGAAACAAAGAAATACGATGCCGTCATTACACTAGGAACCGTAATCCGGGGCGCAACAACTCACTACGATTATGTTTGTAATGAAGCCGCTAAAGGAATTGCTCAAAGTGCCATGTCAACAGGAGTACCGATTATCTTTGGTGTACTAACAACAGAATCCATTGAACAAGCCATCGAAAGAGCCGGCACAAAAGCTGGAAATAAAGGCAGCGAATCGGCTGCAGCTGCCATTGAAATGGCGAATCTCAATCGAACCTTTCGTTAATTTAGTGAAAAAGAGTTTAAAAACGGTATAAAAATGTTTATAATGTGTGATGAGCAAATGATTCGTGAGACATTTGCTGGACATTAGGATAATTTGAATATTGAGGGGTATATATGTTAATTCGTTATAAGAGGTCTTTTGAAAAAATTGCCATGGGGCTACTCTCCTTCATGCCGGGTGAGAAAGACGTCAAACAGCTTCAGCAGACGATGAAGTCATATGAAATGGATGAAAATCGGCAGCTGTTCCTTTGGAAAGATGGCGAGGATATCGTAGGTGCCATTGGTGTGTTGAAAACAGACGACCAAGTACAAATCGAGCATATTAGTGTGAATCCATCCCATCGAGATCAAGGAATCGGCAAGGAAATGGTTTTAGCCGTGGAAGAGGTATTCAAAACCAAAACACTCATTCCAAATGAATTAACGCAAGGCTTCTTTCATAAGTGTCACAGCGAAACAAATTAAATATCACACATGTAAAAGCAGAGGCTACAGTCCTCTGCTTTTTTTACGTTCGATCTGCTTTTTTCGTTCAAGCAATACATCTGTCCGGTCACGCAGTCTATGTTTTTCGATCAAAAATGTGTGGGATAAGTTGCTCTCCTGTCCAAAGGTCAGTCCTTCTTTTTGAGCCATTTCTTGGCATAAAGAAAGAAGCGCTTGATCTTTGATCGGGAGCAACACACTTTCGTAGGGCATGTCTTCATTCATTTTCTTCTTTAGCGTTCTCAGAAGTATGAGAAACGCCTCATCATCTAGACCGAGGTTCGCTAATACGGGCCGGTTTGCTTCCAGCAAGTGGAGGCTGTTTGAAATGAGCCGTTTTGCCCCTTTTCCATTTCCCCGTCTTTGATGATACAAAGCAACGGCAAGCTGAATGAAACCAACCCAATATTCTTTGCGCTGCTCAGGCGGGTCTTCCTTCCAATATTCCTCAAGAATTTCATGACACTCAAAATAATCTCTTGTCGTATGAAATTCATGTAAAAAAGCCACGTACGCTTCAGGATACACAGTGGTCATCTCCTTTTCCACTCTCAGTCTAACATATTGAAAAGAAAAGAAGAAAGAGCGCCCTTCGTGAAAGGACGCTCTGTTTCTTTAATAAACCCAAGCCGCGCCAACGATGATCAGCAAGATGAAAAGCACGACAATAAGCGCGAAACCTCCGCCAAAGTTATAGCCATCTCCCATAATGATACGGCCTCCTTTTTCATCAGTTCTGTTTTACAATGGTATTCTATGTATAAATGCCCTGAGTGGTATGGGCGAAACCACTGTTTTTCTTGTTTTGCCTAGGACATCATGGTCGAAATTATATTGGACGAGAGCTTTATCCTGTCTTATACTAAAGGTTAGCCGGTGAAACGGTACTTAGAAGACAGTAGAAATGGTGAGAAAAAAATGCTGGAATATCAGGTGAAAATAGATTCGTTTGAAGGTCCTTTGGACTTACTTTTACATTTAATCAACCGGTTGGAAATCGATATTTATGATATTCCCGTTGCTAAAATTACGGAGCAGTATTTATTATATGTCCACACAATGAGGGAGCTTGAACTTGATGTGGCAAGTGAATATTTGGTGATGGCTGCAACCCTCCTGAGTATTAAAAGCAGAATGCTCCTTCCGAAACAAGAGGAAGAGCTATTTGATGAAGACCTGCTCGAAGAGGAAGAGGACCCTCGAGAAGAGCTGATTGGCAAATTGATTGAATACCGCAAGTATAAAAATGCAGCACAAGAACTAAAGGAACGCGAGGAAGAAAGGCAAAATGCCTTTACAAAACCTCCGAGTGATTTAAGCGAATTTGCAAAAGAATCGGAAGTGAAGGACACAAACTTACATGTCACGGTGTATGATATGTTAGGTGCGTTCCAAAAGGTATTGAACCGAAAAAAAATAACGAAACCAGCACCATCTAAGATTACAAGACAAGAAATCCCGATTGAAGACAAAATGAATGAGATTATGAACCATTTAAGAAAAACGAAAAAGCGGACCAATTTCATGACTCTATTTCAACATGATCAAAAGGAGCACCTTGTCGTGACGTTTCTTGCTGTTCTCGAATTGATGAAAAGTCATCAAATCATGTTAGAGCAGGAAGGAAACTTTGAAGACATTTATATAATAGGGAGTGAAACGATTCATGACGCTTGATATCGTGAATTGGAAAGCCATCATAGAAGCGCTGCTGTATGCAGCAGGTGACGAAGGCTTAACAAAAAAACAGCTCATGTCTGTTCTTGAAGTAGAAGAGGCAGCATTACTCGACATGATGTCTGCCGTAAAGGAAGAATATCAAAAACAAGAACGAGGGATTGAGCTCATTGAATATGCAGATTCATATATGCTGCTGACGAAAAAAGAATACAGCATTTATTTGAAAAAATTAGTCGAGACCCCATCCAAAGGTTTGTCACAGGCAGCGCTTGAGGTACTCGCAATCGTTTCTTATAAACAGCCGATCACACGCAGTGAGGTAGAGGAGATCAGAGGAGTCAAATCAGAGCGGGTGCTTCATAGTTTAGTAGCCAAAGCACTGCTCTGTGAAGTAGGACGTGCCGATGGCCCGGGGCGAGCGATTCTTTATGGGACAACACCTACCTTTTTAGAGCAGTTTGGCTTAAAGGCCTTGGATGAATTACCTCCGCTGCCAGAGAATGTGGAAGCAGATGGTGTACAAGAAGAGGCTGATCTTTTTTTTGAAAACTTCAATCAAACATTCGAAGAGATAAAATAGTTCAAAAGAATTAAAAATGTATGATAAAATATAAAAAAGATTTTAGGTCTAACATCTATTGATGTCAGATAAAATGGTAATAAAGCCATGAGGGGAAGGTAAACACGAAACAAATGGCACATATGAATGTAAAGGCTCAAGTTGATCAAGCAGGCGTCTTTTTATCAAAGGTTGCAACTGAAATGAATGGTTTTCTGAACGAAGCTACCTTATCAAGCATGAAACGATTAAACCCTGAAGCGGAAGCCTATTATTGTGACATATTGAGTACATTACGGAAGCTTGCAGTGTACAGCGAGGATGCAGCGGCAGTTTGCAGGAAAATCAGCCAGCAGCAGACATTCCCTCAGCAAGCCGCGCAGCAGACGCTTCACCGTATTTATCATCAATGTATTGAAGAATTTTTTACGCCGAAAAAGGATACATGGTATGAAGACAGCCGTTCCGCGTATACAGGAAAGGGCAGCATTGTTTTCCACCATGAAGTATCCGCTGATATGAAACGATTATTTTCTTCATTAGAAAACGATTTTTTAGCGATGAGAGAAGAGCTAGAATATACGACATCTCATCAGCAAATGAAAATGGTATAGCAAGAGGAAAAAGTGTCTCTACATATAGAGACGCTTTTTTTTATGGACGAGGCATCATAACTTTTTAAGGCGCGCATACACTTGTACAAAACGGACAAGGACGTGAATGAACATGCCCTATTTAAAAATTGGAACAGCAGTCCTTCTTCTATTTACACTCTTACTGCCTTTTTCCTCACATGCCAAAGCAGACATATCATTATCTGTGAGTGCAAGAAGCGCCATTTTAATAGATGGACAGTCAGGCAGAGTCCTATTTGGAAAGGACGAGCATGAAAAAAGGAGAATCGCCAGTATTACGAAAATTATGACGGCGGTATTAGCCATTGAATCAGGAAAAATGAAAGACACCGTCAAGGTATCAAAACGCGCGATTCAAGCAGAGGGCTCATCGCTCTATTTAAAAGAAGGGCAGAAGGTGAGTTTAGAAGACTTGACGTACGGGCTTATGCTGCGTTCTGGAAATGATGCAGCTGTTGCCATTGCAGAGCATGTGGGCGGCAGCTTAGAAGGATTTATTTTTATGATGAATCAAAAAGCGTCTGAACTAGGAATGGAGAATACAAATTTTCAAAATCCGCATGGACTCGATGATCATAAACATCATTATTCATCAGCCTATGACATGGCCATTTTAACAAAATATGCCATGGAGCATAAACAATATCAAAAAATTGCGGGCACGACTTTCTATAAAGCGAAAACGATGGAAGGCTATTGGAAAAATAAAAACAAGCTCCTCACTGGTTTATATCAATATTCAACTGGGGGGAAAACGGGATATACGAAGCTTGCAAAACGCACACTTGTCTCTACAGCTGCAAAAGGGGATGCGGCGCTGATCGCTGTGACCATTAATGCGCCAGATGATTGGAAGGATCATATCTCTATGTTTGAATATGCATTTGATCACTATAAAACGTACGTACTTGCTGAAAAAGGAAGACTCGCTTCGTTAAAAGGAACCTTTTACGAAAAAAAAGCATTTATCAAGCGTGATGTGGACTATTTTTTAAATGAAGATGAGAAAAAGCTAGTGGAAATTGAAACGGAAATGCTTACCCCTCAAAAGAAGTGGGAAAAAAACGCCGAAGCCATCCCGGATGTTGTAGGGAAAATGACATTTTTATTAGATGGCCAGGTGATCGAGCAAGTGCCGATTTTTTATGAAAATAAACGAAATCGAATGCCTCAAAAAAGCTTTCAAGAAATGTTTAAGTCTGTCTTTCAGACATCTATAGGCGGATCTTCATGGTCAATCTAATTTGGGTATTCCTCACTGTCATCGGTCTTGTCTATGCGATGTTCAACGGAACGATGGAGGAAGTAAACGAAGCTGTATTTAAGGGCTCAAAAGAAGCAGTTACCATTTCAATTGGTCTGATTAGTGTCCTCGTTTTTTGGCTCGGACTGATGAAGATTGCAGAAGAGGCAGGTTTGTTAAATTTCTTTAGTAAATTGTGCCGTCCCTTTATTTCAAAGCTATTTCCGGATATTCCGCCTAACCATCCCGCAATGGGGTATATTTTGTCCAACCTTATGGCGAATTTCTTTGGTCTCGGGAATGCTGCTACACCGCTTGGGATTAAGGCAATGGAGCAGATGAAAGCATTAAACGGCGGAAAAAATGAGGCAAGCCGGTCCATGATTACATTTTTAGCGGTCAACACATCCTCTATCACACTTGTGCCAACAACCGTCATTGCGATTAGAATGACCTATGGTGCAGATCAGCCAACAGACATTGTAGGCCCAACCATTTTGGCAACACTCATTTCAGGAATCGGTGCAATTCTCATTGATCGCTATTTCCACTATCGCAGAAGCAGGCGGGGGTGATCTCGTGTCATTTATTAACTGGCTGTCACTTGCTTTGATCCCACTGATCATCGCAGGAATTTTGATTGCGGGAACCATTAAAAAGGTACCGACCTATGAAACATTTGTCGAGGGCGGGAAAGAGGGGATTCAAATTGCCTTTTCAATCATTCCTTATTTAGTCGGCATGCTTGTGGCCATTACGATATTCCGTGCGTCTGGTGCGCTTGACTTTGTCATGGGACTGTTAAAACCTGTGTTTACAGCGATCGGCTTCCCGGCAGAAGTGGTGCCGCTTGCGTTTATTCGTCCGATATCTGGCACGGCCGCACTCGGGATGACATCAGACCTCATTGCGACATATGGACCAGATTCTTTTATCGGACAGCTCGCAGCTGTCATGCAAGGGTCAACAGATACCACCCTATACATTTTAACGGTCTATTTTGGAGCAGTCGGTATTAAAAAGATGGGGGATGCGCTGAAAGTAGGACTGTTAGCGGACCTCATTGGAATCATTGCATCTGTCATCATCGTCAGTTTGTTATTTAGCGGCGCCTAATGAGGCGCTTTTTTGTATTTCGTGGATGGAAAATCGCTTTTTAGCTGAAATTAGACAGACGAATCGCTTATTTTTCCACGAATGCTTGTTTGTTTTAAGTCAAGCAAGTAAGATAGTACATGAGGTGAAAGACAAATGGAACGTTTACAGAAAGTAATTGCACATGCCGGCGTCGCTTCTAGACGAAAGGCAGAAGAATTAATTAAAGAAGGACGAGTTACCGTTAATGGTCAAACAGTGACAGAGCTCGGAGTAAAAGTGGGCTCTTCAGATAAAATTGAAGTCAACGGATTAAAGCTTGAAAGAGAAGAACCGGTTTACTTTATGCTTTATAAACCGCGCGGCGTCATTTCAGCTGCTGAGGATGATAAAGGACGTAAGGTCGTCACAGATTTCTTTGATGACGTCCCGCAGCGCCTTTATCCAATCGGCCGCTTAGATTATGATACGAGCGGTTTGATTTTAATTACAAATGACGGGGAATTTGCCCATAAGCTCATGCATCCGAAATATGAAATTGATAAAACGTATGCAGCGAAGCTAAAAGGCATCCCATCAAAGGAATTGCTTAGAAAGCTAGAAAAAGGGATCATGTTAGATCATAAAAAGACAGCACGTGCTCGTGCCAAAATGCTTTCTATCGATAAACGAAAGCAGACATCTATCGTTCAATTAACCATTCATGAAGGCAGAAACAGACAAGTGCGCCGCATGTTTGAAGCGATCGGTCATGATGTGTTAAAGCTAAAAAGAGAGCAATATGCGTTCCTTCATATTGAAGGCATGAGACCGGGAGACCGCAGAGAATTGTCTCCGCATGAAGTCAAGCGCCTAAGAGCGATTGCAGATCATGGGAAAAGCGCTTTTTAATTTTCACATAAACTTCAAAAAATGAAGAAGCATCAAAAGAAGGAGAATGCTATAATTTACCTGAATGTCTATGGGGAAGGGGTACTTCAGATGAAGAAAAGACGGTTTTTCATACGGACGGGCATTCTCCTCGTGATGCTTGCTGCACTTTGTTATACGATGTATAACTCAGTATTTGCCAAACAGGATCAAGTCAAAGAAGGATCTATTGCGCCAAACTTTGTCCTTCAATCAGTGGATGGGGAACGGATTGAATTAAAGGAATTAAAAGGCAAAGGCGTCTTCCTTAATTTTTGGGGGACCTGGTGTGGTCCGTGTAAACAAGAATTTCCTTACATGGCAAATCAATATGAAGTATTCAAGGATCGCGGTGTGGAAATTGTTGCAGTCAATGTTGGGGAATCCAATATTGCCGTGAAAAATTTTATGGAAACCTATGGCGTGAATTTTCCTGTTGCGATGGACAAAGATCGTCAAGTGACAGAGGCATATGATATTACGCCGCTGCCAACCACATTTTTAATTAATCCTGAAGGCAAGGTAATCAAAGTCATAAAGGGAACCATGACAGAACGTAATGTCTATGAATATATGAATTTGATTAAACCAAAGGGGTCATAGAATGAAAGAGGTAAAGTGCGAGTGTGGACATATTAATCCAATCGGTACTGTTTTATGTGAATCATGCGGGAATCCAATTGCAGCTATAGAGAAAAACTCTTCAAAGCTGCTTGATATGAGATATGACGGCAGTGCAAGACGCTCGCAAACATACAACAAAACGATTGTGGATAAAGTATGGAACTTTTTTTCTTCCGTTAAAGTGGGCGTGTGGCTGATTGTTATTACACTGCTTGCTTCCTCACTAGGAACCATTTTTCCGCAGGAGCGGTTTATTCCGCCAGGTGCATCTGCTTCCACCTATTATGAAGAGCAATATGGGTCGTTTGGTAGGCTGTATTACATACTTGGATTCCATGATCTTTATAATTCTTGGTGGTTTTTAGCTTTAGTCGCATCAATCGGAATCTCCCTTGTCATTTGCAGTCTCGACCGGGTCATTCCTCTTTATCGGGCACTTAAAAACCAAGGGGTTATCAAAAAAGAAGGCTTTATGAGAAGACAGCGTCTGTTCAGTGAAACAGACAAAACGTTAGATCAGCATACATATGAAGGCATCATAAGAGCAATGAAACAAAAGCGTTACCGCGTGCGAGAAGAAAACGGACATATTTTAGCTGAAAAAGGCCGCTTTTCACGCTGGGGGCCTTACGTCAATCATATTGGATTAATCATCTTTCTCATTGGATCGATGCTCCGGTTTGTCCCGGGCATGTATGTGGATGAAACGCTCTGGGTCAGAGAAGGGGAAACGGCCCCAATCCCAGGCACAGATGGTCAATACTTCTTGAAAAATAATGCGTTTTCAATTGACCGCTATGAAACTGGAAATGAAAAAGAAGTGTTTGAGAATGCGATTGAAAGAGCTGGCGACGGTCAAGTGGTGAAAAGTTATAAAACCGATGCCACTTTATACAAACGTGAAGGGGAAGTTGTTTTTGGTGAAAAGCCCAAGCTGAAGCAGGTAACAGAACACGATATCAAAGTGAACGAACCGCTCAAGTTTGATCATTTCTCATTATATCAAGTGGATTTTAAACAAAATGAACTCGATCAAATGGTCTTTCAGCTGATTCGTAAAGATACAGAAAAATCTTTCGGAACAGTGAAGATTAATCTGCTGGAGCCTAAGTCAGAATATGATCTTGGTAGCGGTTACAAAGTCAAAGTGATGAGCTATCTCCCTGATTTTTATTTTGACGATGATGGAACGCCGAGTACGAAAACAAGGAATCCAAATAATCCTGCTTTCGTGTTTGAAATGATTTCTCCTGAAAAGCCTAAAGGTGAAAAAAGTTTTGTGGCGATTCAAGAGACAGTAGAAGGCTCTGATAACAACATATATAAGATGAAGTTTGATCGAGTGGAAACGAAAAACGTCACGGGATTGACGGTTAGAAAAGATTTAACTCTCGGGGTGCTCATCGTAGGCGGGATTATCTTCATGATTGGTGTCGTGCAGGGGATGTATTGGCAGCATAGAAGAATTTGGCTGTCTGCAAAGGATGGAAAAGTATTTGTGGCAGGACACACAAACAAAAACTGGTTCGGCTTAAAGTCTGATCTCAACGTGTTACTAAGTGACAGTGGCATCAAACAGCCAGTTGATCAAAAAGAACTGCCTGATACAACAAGTATCAGCAAAAGCAAGGGGGAAGGATTAGATGGCAGCAGTCAGTGAAAACCTGTTATTTGCAGCTTTTCTATTGTATTTAGCGGCAGTTCCTTTTTTTGGTGGTGCCATTAAAGGAAAAAAGAAAGTTGATGGACCGCGCAGGAATAAGGCGGCACTTATCGGCATTACGCTCACCATCATCGGTTTTTTAAGTCAATTTGGCTATTTTATTTCAAGATGGATGGCGTCTGGTCATGCACCAGTCAGTAATTTGTTTGAATTCACAACCGCTTTTGGCATGATGCTTGTGCTCGCATTCATCATTTTATATTTTGTGTATCAAGTGTCTGTACTTGGTTTATTTACACTTCCAATCGCTTTATTGATTATTGCCTATGCAAGTATGTTCCCATCTGATATATCACCGCTGATTCCTTCACTACAAAGTAATTGGCTTTATATTCACGTGACAACAGCAGCACTTGGGCAAGCCATTTTAGCGATCAGCTTTGTGGCAGGTGTCATCTTCCTATTAAAGCATGTCGACCAAACAAAGCCAGGGAAGAAGACATTTGGTTTAGAGCTCGTCATGTTTATGATTGTCGTCACACTTGCATTTATCGCTGTCACGTCCATCTTTAGAATGACAGGATACGAGGCGAAATTTAATTGGGTCGATAAAAATAAAGAGGAAAGTGTGATGGTCTATGAGCTGCCAGCTCTAGTTGGACCTCATAAAGGAGAGCTTGTGACGCAAGATCGTTTGGAACCATTTGTTGATTTGCCGCCTGTTTTTTCAGGAAGAAAGGTCAATACGGTGTTATGGTCATTCGGCACGGGGCTGATCTTGTATGGACTGATTCGGTTGATCATTCGCAAACGACTCAGCGCTCTGCTTCAACCGCTTGTGAAGCAGGTGAACCTAGATTTAGTCGATGAAATTGGATACAGGGCTGTTTCCATTGGTTTCCCTGTATTTGCGTTAGGCGGGCTGATTTTTGCAATGATCTGGGCGCAAATTGCCTGGACTCGGTTCTGGGGCTGGGACCCGAAGGAAGTATGGGCATTGATTACGTTTCTCTTTTATGCAGCCTACCTTCATCTTCGCTTATCAAGGGGCTGGCATGGCGAAAAGTCCGCTTGGTTAGCTGTCATCGGATTCGCCATCATTATGTTTAATCTCATCTTTGTCAATCTTGTGATTGCAGGGCTTCATTCTTACGCGTAATCACATGAAAAAGGCCAACTTTTATGAATCGATTCGGCTTTTTGTTAAAATGAATGTAACAACGGAGAAAGCAGGAGGATTGTCTAATGGAACACACAACTCAAACGAAAATATTAGTCGTAGATGATGAGGCAAGAATTCGCCGCCTTTTAAAAATGTATTTAGAACGTGAAAATTATGAAATCGATGAAGCAGAAAATGGAGATGAGGCGATTCAAAAAGGACTCCAAACAGATTATGACCTCATTTTACTCGATTTAATGATGCCTGGGACAGATGGAATCGAAGTGTGTAATCAAATTCGAGACAAAAAAGCGACTCCAATCATTATGCTGACGGCAAAAGGAGAAGAAGCCAACCGCGTCCAAGGGTTTGAGGCAGGAACGGATGACTATATCGTAAAACCTTTTAGCCCGCGTGAAGTTGTTTTACGTGTGAAGGCATTGCTCAGAAGATCTTCTCAAACGTCTTATCTCAATACTGGGACAACAACAAAAGATGTACTTGTGTTTTCTCATCTTTCAATTGACCACGATGCGCATAGAGTGACGGCTGATGGCAAAGAAGTCAGTCTCACGCCGAAGGAATATGAGCTTTTATATTTCCTTGCGAAAACACCGGATAAGGTTTATGACAGAGAGAAGCTGTTAAAAGAAGTATGGCAGTATGAATTCTTTGGAGACTTGAGAACAGTCGATACCCACGTCAAACGACTTCGCGAAAAGCTGAATAAAGTGTCACCAGAAGCTGCGAAAAAAATCGTGACGGTATGGGGTGTCGGGTACAAATTTGAGGTCGGCGCTGAATGAAACTGTGGAAAAGTGTCGTTGGAAAGTTATGGTTAACCATTCTCTTCCTCGTCCTGATCGTTTTATCTATTTTAACCGTGCTTCTTTTAGAGTTCATTGAGAATTACCATGTAGAAGAAGCAAAGTCAGATTTAACTCAAATGGCAAACAAAGTAGCGGTCATTTTAGAAAGCCATGAGGATCAATCGCTCGCAAGGTCGATTACATCAGAGCTTGCTGACAAATTGACGAGTATTGCGATTATCCAAGAGGACGGGCTAGAGTGGTATTCGTCTGAAAAAGACGGGAAGCTTCCTGCGATTACAAAGAAACAAATTGAAGCGGACAGTGATTTAAATCAAGCACTAAAAGATCGTAAAAAAATCAGTAAACGTGCAGAACCAAATGCAGGCAATCAGAAAGATGAACGAATTGTCGTCGGTGTTCCATTTGAGGCAAACGGAAAAAAAGGCATGGTCTTTCTTTCTCAATCATTACTCGCTGTAGAACAAACAACGAAACATACGACGCGTTATATCTTCTTAGCAGCCGGAATTGCCATTGTTCTGACCACTATCTTCGCTTTCTTCTTATCAACACGTGTCACCTATCCTCTCAGAAAGATGAGAGAGGGAGCACAGGATTTGGCGAAGGGGAAATTTGATACAAAGATTCCTATATTAACGCAAGACGAAATTGGAGAATTGGCCATCGCCTTTAATCAAATGGGCAAGCAGCTTAAATTCCATATCACAGCCTTAAATCAAGAAAAAGAACATTTGTCCAACATTTTAAGCAGTATGGCCGATGGTGTCATCACCATCAATATTGATGGAACGATTCTCATGACGAATCCTCCTGCAGAACGATTCTTGCAGGCATGGTATTACGAGCAAAATATGAAGATCAAAGATGGAGATGAACTGCCACCAGAAGCGAGAGAACTGTTTCATACAGCCGTCAGCACAGAAAAAGAGCAAATGATCGAAGTCACGCTGCAAGGACGTACTTGGGTTCTTCTCATGTCTCCGCTTTATAATCAGCAGGATGTCAGGGGAGCAGTTGCGGTCCTTCGTGATATGACAGAGGAACGAAGACTTGATAAGCTGAGAAAAGACTTCATTGCCAATGTCAGTCATGAACTTCGTACACCAATTGCCATGCTTCAAGGGTATAGTGAGGCGATTGTAGATGATATTGCAGGCTCAGAAGAGGAAAAGAAAGAGATTGCGCAAATTATCTACGACGAATCACTTCGAATGGGACGTCTTGTGAATGACCTTCTAGATCTAGCGAGAATGGAAGCGGGCCATATTACACTTAATCTTGAATCGACAGATACAGAAGAGTTAACCGAGAAGATTTACCGCAAGTTTCTCGGTATTGCGAAAGAAAAACAAGTTGATCTCACATATGACATTCAAGTGGATGAACCGCACTTTGTACTCGATCCGGATAAGATTGAGCAGGTGTTTACGAATCTCATTGATAACGCCATTCGTCATACACCAGAGGGCGGAGAGGTTCACTTCTCGGTTCAATCGGTGGAAAGCGGTCTGAAAATGGATGTAAAAGATTCGGGAAGCGGAATCCCGGAAGAGGATCTGCCATTTATTTTCGAACGTTTCTATAAAGCGGATAAGGCAAGAACAAGAGGGCGTTCTGGTACTGGGCTTGGTCTTGCGATTGTGAAGAACATCGTAGAGGCGCATCAAGGCTCCATTCATGCACATAGCAAAGCGGGTACAGGTACACACTTTACCTTTTATATTCCGAGAAAAAAGCAGGAACTCGTCTAATCCTGACGAAGAATCTTGTTACATGAGAAACACTTCTTTTCTAAAAAAAGAAGTGTTTTTTTATTTTCATATTTTTAAGGAGAAGTTAAACAAAAAGCCCTTCCCAAATTGTCGAACTTGTAATATATTTGTCATAAAGTTGTAATGTAACGTTTTGTAAGAGTCAATCGACAAAAATAAGTGAACGGAGGGGTTTCCTATGCATGAAACCTTTCAAAAAATATATGATTCGTACCATCAAGATTTGTACCAGTTTTTATTTTATATGGTTAAAGATAAAAATCAGGCAGAGGATCTCGTTCAGGAGGTTTACATCCGGGTACTTCACTCATATAAAACTTTTGAAGGAAGAAGCAGCGAGAAAACTTGGCTGTTTTCAATTGCAAGGCATGTGGCGATTGATTGGTTTCGCAAACAGCAAACCATTAGACAACGGGTACTCGGCACGTTTGATTGGGATAAGCAGGATGTAAAGGACCCAGACTTGCTCCCAGACGAACTGGCTGTACAGGATGAAAATGTAAAAGAAATCTATGCCGCACTTGATCATTGCACGATTGATCAACGAGCTGTCATCATTTTAAGATTTATCCAGGGCTACTCAATCATGGAGACGGCAAAGGCGCTAAAGTTCTCGGAAAGCAAAGTCAAAACAACGCAGCACCGAGGCCTGAAAGTGCTCCGAAAACATATGGAGCTTTTGAAGGAGGAGCTAGTGAATGAAAACGAACAGGTCCGATTGGAGCGAAGAACGAATCAAGGTGTTACTAAGTCAGCTTCCAAAGGTGGAGGACAACCGTTCATCTAAGCAGATATACCAGCAGATGCTGATGGCAAGCGGGCAGAAAAAGAAAAGTGCCAAATGGATCGGTCCAGCGGTCGCAACCGTTGTGGTTTTATTTATGGCGTTTTTGATTTCTCCTCATTTATTTCAGCCGGCTGCTCAAGATCATCATAAGCAAGTGGAAACAAGTGCTGACAAAAGTCAGGTGAACGCCACATTAGAGGCGGTCAAACAGACTGATGGGCCCTCACACGTTGTTTCTCGTAAGCAGCAGCAAAAGTATATGACCATTGCATACATAGATGAATCAACCTCTCAGGTAGTTCCAATTAGCATTGAAAAAGAGGATGAGTATGATCATTTGCAGGAAATGATGAACACATATGAGCAGGTGCAGCTGCCTGAAATGACAAAACCTCTTCAATCTTATATTGATATGGTAGATCTTCGAGAAAAAGGAGATACACTCATCTTTCAGTTAAAAAATGATTTGTCCCTCGATACGTTAAAAGAAGCCAACCGGTTTAAAGATATGGTAAAAGAAACGCTAAAATGGAGTAAGTATAAGCAGGTACAGGTCAAGACATCCAAAGGTTCTCAACTTCAATTAGGAGCAAATGGCCGCATTGGAACAATGTCGATTGAGAAACAAACAAAGCACGCTTATTATATTTTAGACAACAAAAGCGGGACTTTTTTAGTGCCTTCAAAAACCCATTATTCTTCGTATGAAGATGCGGTAGAGGCCATGAAGCGGACAAGTGATGCCGGACTTGATCCATTAATTAAAGATGAATCGATTAAAGAAGTGACGACTAAAGGAAAACATGTGACTATCACATTTGGAGCATCAGCGCAATTATCGGACTCAAATGATCATATTCTACTCATTGAAGGTCTGCTGCTCTCAGCGAAAGATTTTGGTTTTACAGAGGTCACCATTCAACAGGCGGGGGCAGATCAAGTTGGTCCATATGAATTAGAAGAACCCATAGAGGTGCCGGCTCTGCCGAATCCAGTTGTTATAAGAGACCGTTAAAGGACGCAAGAAATTGCGTTCTTTTTTGATGTATAGAAAATAGCTTCCTTGCTGTATACTAAGCTGTCATAAAAAGAACCTCAAAGAAGGGGAGTCACTGATGAAAAGGTATTGCTTCATATGTGCCAGCTGTTTTTTGCTGTTGATCTTTTCGCCTTGTGCTCATGCACAGAAAACAAGCGAATGGGTGGAGCCGATAAAAGGAGAAGTCACGGATTTGTTTGGGACAAGAGGTGGCTCGCACAAGGGATTAGATATAGCTGCGCCTGAAGGAGAATCCATATTTGCTGCAAGTGAAGGTGTGGTCTCGCGTTCGTATGTATCTGCTACATATGGAGAGGTTGTGTTTATCCAGCATCCAAATGGATATGAAACCGTCTATGCACATTTACACGAGCGTTTTGTTAAAAAAGGTGACCATGTAGAAGCAGGGCAGCCGATCGGCATTATCGGCAACACAGGGGCTTCTAGAGGCACTCATTTGCATTTTGAGGTGCACAAGGGTAATTGGTCAGTCAGTAAAGAAGATGCGGTAGATCCACTCACAATCATTGCGATGGATCGTTTCCAAGAGCCGGCTCTTCATGTAAACGGGCAAGAAAAAAATACATATCTCATTAAACAAGGAGATACCCTTTGGTCGATTGCAAAGGCGCACGAGATGACTGTGGAACAATTGAAAAAAATCAATGAGCTTACTACTCATCTCATCCGAACGGGAGACCGTTTAATGATTTCAACAAAATAAACCTCATGCAAATGCACGAGGTTTAACATTATTTTTTATAGGTCGATCAGACGGACAGAAAGTATATCTTGCACTTCGGTTAATTCTTTGACAATTTCGTCCTCAAGATGTTTGTCGAAAGAAAGCATCATGATGGCTTCGCCGCCTTTTTCTTTACGTCCTACTTGCATTGTCGCAATGTTGACATCATGGTCGCCTAATATTTGTCCAACCTTTCCAATCACACCAGGTGCATCTGTATGCTGGATGTAGACAAGGTGTCCATCTGGATAAAAATCAATATTAAATCCATTAATGGAAACAACGCGTTCTCCTAAATGCGGGATGTAGGTTGCTTTTAGAGTAAAGGTTGAAAGGTCACCTTTGACTTCAATAGAAATGCTGTTTTCGTAACCAGATTCGCTGGAAGAAATTTTTTCACTAAAGCTAATGCCGCGTTCTTTTGCCACCATCCCAGCATTTACTTCATTTACAGTCGAATCGACGCGTTCTTTTAAAAAGCCTGACAGGAGACTTTTAGTAATAAAGGAGGTTTCGAGTTTTGAAATAGAGCCTTCGTAAGAGATGCTTACTTCTTTTACAGGTTCTCTCATTGATTGAGAGACAAGACGTCCGAGCTTTCCTGCAAACTGATGATAAGGCTGAATCTTTTTGAACTCGTCTTTTGTCATCGCTGGTAGATTAATAGATGACATGACAGGGAGTCCTTTTGCAAATTGAAGTACTTCTTCAGATACTTGTGCCGCTACATTTAATTGTGCTTCCTTTGTCGATGCGCCAAGATGCGGAGTCGCAATGACGAGCGGATGGTCTACAAGCGGATTATCAGTAGGAGGTTCTACCTCAAATACATCGAGTGCAGCTCCTGCAACATGGCCGCTTTCAAGCGCTTCAAGAAGGTCACGCTCGTCAATAATACCGCCGCGCGCACAGTTCACTAGGCGAACGCCTTTTTTTGTTTTTGCAATTGTTTCTTTATTGAGAAGCCCTCTTGTTTCTTTTGTTAATGGGGTATGTACAGTGATAATATCTGATACTTCGAGTACTTCATCAAGTGACTTGGCATTGACACCAATTTTTTCTGCACGTTCTTTTGTGAGAAATGGATCAAATACGTTTACCGTCATGCCAAATGCTCTTGCACGCTGGGCGATTTCGCTTCCGATTCTGCCAAGTCCAACAATCCCAAGAGATTTTCCATAAAGCTCAGCACCAACATATGCGCCTCTGTTCCATTCTTTTGATTTCACAGAAATATTGGCTTGTGGAATATGACGCATGAGCGAAGAGATCATGGCAAATGTATGCTCAGCTGTGGAGATCGTATTACCGTTTGGTGCATTGATGACAATGACGCCATGCTTGGTCGCTTCATCAATATCAATATTGTCTACTCCCACACCGGCACGGCCGACAATTTTTAATGAAGACATTTTTTCATAAAGCTCTTTGGTCACTTTCGTAGCACTTCTGACAAGTAAGGCATCAAATGTGTGTAATTCATCTTCTGCTTCTGTTACATTTTTTTGGACAATTTCAACAAAATCTGATTCTAAAAGTGGTAAAAGACCATCATTGCTCATTTTATCTGAGACTAATACTCGAAACATCGTAAGATTTCCTCCTAAAATAAACGTCATAAATATCTGATAATTTACCATATTCCTTTTCACTGTGTCAATCAAATTAAAGCAGTAAAGCGAAAAAGAAAACACGAACATTTATTGGTATCTTTATAAAGAATGGACACCTTTAAACAAAAGATAACCAATTTTTGCGCATTTGTCATTATAATTTTTAAGTTTTTTACGATTTCTTAAAACTGATGAAATTGCTCAGGATTTTTATCTGTACAAATGCTCATATATCATATATAATGATGTCGAATTGAATAATGATCAATCTTCGGGGCAGGGTGCAATTCCCTACCGGCGGTGATGAGCATAGTCTCTAAGCCCGCGAGCCTTTTTTGGCAGGATTCGGTGTGATTCCGAAGCCGACAGTATAGTCTGGATGGGAGAAGATGGAGGTTCGTAAACGTTGAAAACATGGTTTTTCACACGTTTATTTGTCTAGCCCAAATTCCCCGCTCCTGTTTTCATGAGCGGTTTTTTTGCGGCTGAAATTGAACAATCCTCTTTTCGAAAGATTTGATCGAAAAGGAGAGAGAATATTGAATCAAAGTAAAGTAAAACGTTTAGTCGTCACCAGTATGCTCAGCAGTATTTCGTTCGTGTTAATTTTATTGGATTTCCCTTTCCCAGGGCTTCCAGCGTATTTGAAAATTGATTTCAGTGATATACCAGCCATTATTGCGATTTTAATTTATGGGCCGGGTGCAGGAATTGCCGTTGAGGCATTAAAAAATGTTCTGCATTATCTCATTCAAGGCAGTATGTCTGGTGTTCCAGTTGGGCAAGTCGCGAACTTCATTGCAGGCACATTATTCATCTTACCAGTTGCCTTTATGTTCAAAAAAATTAAATCAGCAAAAGGGATGGCATGGTCAATGATCATGGGTACATTACTGATGACTGTGATGATGAGCATTTTAAATTACTTCTTATTCCTGCCAGCTTACACATGGTTTTTAAACGCACCTGAACTATCTGATCATGCGCTCAAGACGACCATTACAGCAGGGATCTTACCTTTTAACTTTATTAAAGGAATGATCATTACCATCGTGTTTAGCTTCATTTTTGTGAAAATGCGTCCATGGTTTGAAAATAAACGCCAACTTCAAAATAGTTAATATAAAAAAAGCCCCTGCATAAGGGGCTTTTATACTATTCATGCTTAAGTGGGTCACCCTCGAAAGATTCGTCCGCAACTTTGATTGAGTCAGTTGGACATCCTTCAAATGCATCAAGCATATCTTCTTCAAGTACTTCTGGAACTTCTACAGTCCCTTGGTTGTCGTCAAGCGTAACAAATGCAATGCCTTCATCATCATAATCATAAATGTCTGGAGCAGCTGCACCGCATGCGCCGCAAGCAATACATGTGTCTTTGTCTACAATTGTATATTTTGCCATGTTAAAAAATACCTCCCAGATAGTTCGATGGAACACATGGTTTAACCTTTTTAGTTTCACCGATAAAAAACAATTTCCTCAAACCTTATTGTAATGATTTTAAATTCACATTTCAACTGTAAAGTGATTGAGAATGCTTATCACATAAGGGTTTGTTCATAACTTTCCCCCATAAATTGAGTTTAAACATTTCTTCTTGTATGAAATCTGTTAAAATAAAGGGAGAAAATATTCGAATTTTGTCAGGAAGACAGGTGCTTTGATGAATGACTCTTCATTATTTGGATGTCATGTTAATGGACAGCGTATATAAATTGAACGGCGAACGCTCCATTAGTGCTGTCTACCATCTTTTTAAAGGAAAAAAATCATCACAAACCATACAGGATGCCAGCTTGTTTGAGCTTTCCAGGTACTTCGGCTGTTACCCGGGGTTTACGAGGGATCAGCTGAATCGTTCTGCTTTAAAGCTTGAAGAGAAGCACTACATTAGAAAAAACGATGAGACATTCAGCATCACTGAAGCAGGGCAGCGAATGCTAAACCAGCATTTTTCTGAAAAACCGATGCCCGCTTATTTTCATGGTGCCAAATATCACGATAAAGCAAAGATGCTATGGATGAGGCTCTCTTTACTTGTACAAGTGCTTTCTCACTATATGGCTGGATCGCATCAATATGTTCCAATACAAAGAGATGTCTCGGTTCAAAGCTGGACGAAATCTTTCTTGAAACAGCATCAGCAGAAAAGCAAGCTTTCAGAAGATCTGCATCATGAACTAGAAAAGCTCCTTGTTTGTTTAAGCGATCAAGAGGCACTGATTTTTGTTTATTCATTGACCTCAAATGAACGAATCGGGCGTACGTATCAGCAAATGGCGGAGTGGATGAAAGAAGATGTGTGGTATGTGTACCTGCTTTTTTGGAATGTACTCCATTATTTTATTCAATCTGCCCAAAAAGGTGAGGCACCGATTTTGCAGCAGCTCGTAGGTGACCTTGAATTCAAACGCGTGTTAACAACTTCTACCCATAAAACACTTGAGCTTGTCCAAAAAGGATTTGATATTGAACAGATTGCTCACATTCGTTCACTAAAAAAGGCAACGATCGAAGATCATATCGTGGAGCTGTCGATACATGAGCCAAGCTTTTCAATAGATCCGTATGTGAGTATAGAAGAGCAGCGCGCGATCCTTACTGTAGCCAGGGAGCTTCAAACAAATAAAATGAAGCTGATTAAAGAAAAACTCGAGCATCCATTTACTTATTTTCAAATACGATTGGCACTGACAAGGATGGTGAAAGCAAATGGATAAGCTTCATCAGACGCTCATGCGATACTTTGGCCACGACACATTTAAAGTGGGTCAAGAGGACATTATTCAAAGTGTACTGCATCAAAAAGATACGGTTGCCATGCTGCCTACTGGCGGAGGGAAGTCACTTTGCTATCAAATTCCCGGTTATATGACAGAAGGATTAGTTCTGATTATTTCGCCTCTTTTATCGCTTATGGAGGATCAAGTCGAACGAATGAAAATGCGCGGAGAAAAACGAGTGGCGGCGCTTAACAGCACATTGTCTTTTCAGGAGAGACGACATATCATTCGGCATTTGCCATCATATAAATTTTTATTCGTCGCACCTGAGGCATTAATGTCAGAAGTGCTGCTAGAACAGCTCAAGTCGATGCATATTGGTCTGTTTGTCGTCGATGAAGCGCATTGTATATCAGAATGGGGGCATGATTTCCGTCCTGAATATTCAAAGCTGGGAGAATGGAGAGAAGCGTTAGGTCATCCTGTTGCTTTAGCTCTTACAGCTACAGCAACGAAACAAACGCTAAAAGATACAGTGCAAACGCTAAGATTACAGCATCCTGACTTTCATATTCATTCCGTCAACCGCCCGAACATTGCCTTCGTCAAAGAAGCGCACGAATCGAAAGAAGCAAAAGAGAAACGGGCCATTGAGCTTGCGGACTTCCTGCAAGGACCAGGTCTTATTTATTGCCCGACCCGGCAAATGACAGAAGAGCTTGCACTCTGGATGAAACAAAAAACCAATCAGCGTGTTGAGTTTTATCATGGCGGAATGGATGCAGGAGACCGTATGCTCATTCAGCAGCAATTTATCAGCGGTCAGCTTGATCTCATTTGCTGCACGAGTGCTTTTGGCATGGGAATTGATAAAGCGGATATCCGATTTGTCATTCATATGAGCCCGCCGCAATCGATTGAAGCATTTATGCAAGAGATTGGAAGAGCGGGAAGGGACGGGAAAAACAGTGTGAGCATTCTTTTATATACAGAAGAGGATGCAGATATTCAGCAACACTTGATCCAAGCAGAAGGATTTGACGATCCAGAAATTGATTTCTTCTTAGCCCAGCTCACACAAATGCAGACAAATGATGAAAAAAAATTACGTGAACGATTAATGGAAACAGGGCTTCAGGAGACCCGTGCAAGAATGCTGACGCATTATTACATGATGCATGAGTCCGAACAGCGCCCGGCAATCCTCATGAATCTAAAAGAAAAATTGCAGGACAGACAAACTGAAAAGCTGAGAAAAGTGTGGCAATTTAAAGAGCGGATCATGGGTCATGACTGCTTTAGACAATCTCTGTTATCATACTTTCACGAACAGCTTAATCAAACAGAGCATGCGTCCTCTGATCATTGCTGCTCTTCTTGCGGACTTGACCTGTCTGATTATGAAAAAAAAGATCAATCATTGGAGCTGAATGAAATGAAACACTGGAAGACCGTGCTGGATCGTATGTTTCATCTGACAAAAGAGGCGCAGCATTGATTGAACAACATCGTCGAATCATTGAAAAATTAACCGATCGACAAGTCGTAGAACAGCTGTATTTCACGCAGCTCCTCATGCTTATCGTTTCTTTTTTACTAGGCATATTTATGTTCGATCAATGGACGGATTTTACAGCCCTTTGGCAGATTCATGATATGCGCATTCTGACATATGGAATTGGCGGTGCTTTGCTCGTCATCATTGTGGATGCGATTGTCATGAAGGTGTTTCCCGCTCATATGTATGATGATGGCGGTTTAAATGAAAAGATGTTCAAAAACCGAAGCATCCCGCATATTGTTTGGCTAGCACTACTTATCGCCTTTTCAGAGGAAATACTATTTCGCGGAATCGTTCAACAGCAATTTGGGCTGGAGATTGCCAGCATCGTGTTTGCGCTTCTTCACTTTCGCTATTTATCAAAAATACTCTTGTTTATCCTCGTGGTTTCCATTAGTATTTTTTTAGGACTTTTATACGAGTGGACGGGGAATTTATTTGTTCCTGTCATGACTCATTTTGTCATTGACTTAGTCTTTGCTTGTCAAATTCGTTTGAAATATAAGGGGAGGGATGAACATGGAAGAAATGTCGAGAATGCAGAGAAAGAAGGAGCAGCTGACAAACAACCATGACGACGATGTAGAGGAAATTCTTGAAGAAAAAGTACATCCTTCTGATGACTCTCACTTTCCTACACGAGAAGACTTTCATGAATATAAGAAGCAGCGCACGAAAAAAGTGCGCAATCCTTTGTTTACGACATTGGCTATTATCTTTCCTATCATCGTCATCACTGTTTTCTTTCTATTGATCTATTACACATCAAAGGAAATCAACGATAATAACAATCAAGGTGTATACATCGATAAAACCTCAAGTGCTGACACAGACCCAGTTCCGTCAGCACTTGTCGAAACAAAAAATGACGCTAACGATGATAAAGCGGATGCGTCTGATGAAGAGAAGAAAAAGAAAGATGAAGAAAAAGAAAAGCAGCGATCAAAAGAAAAAGCAGAGCAGAAGAAAAAAGAAAAAGCTGCTAAAGAGAAAGAAGAGCGTGAAAAAGCCGCAGCTGCGAAAAAGCGTGAACAGCAGCAGCTCGCACTGCAAAAACAACAAGAAGAGAAAAAACGAAAAGAAGCCGAAGAGAAAAAGAAGCAGGAAGAAAAGCCGGTTCGTGTCGTACAGCACACTGTGGGCCCAGAGGAAAACCTGTATCGAATCTCGATGAAATATTACAAAAACCGATCGGGTGAAGAGAAAATTAAAGCCTATAATCATTTAAATGGGAACAGTGTATACAGTGGTCAAGTACTCAACATTCCATTGGAAAACTAATTACCTGACATGATCGAATGAAAAAGCACATACATATGTAGAAAAAAGGGACAGGGTGTATGTGATGACATTGCACGTAATCAGCCGCTATATGGATCAGCCGACACAGAAAATGATGGAAACGTTGATCAAAAGAAAGCACAAATATGAGGGCTTTGCTAAGCAGTGCAAAAGATGGCAATGGACAGCCCTATTGTCGCTGGCGATTCTTTTGTTTTATTTTGTAATAACGGCAAATAAGGGAGGCTCTCTTCAGCCGGAAGCGATGATTGCAACACTGCTTGGTCATGAGATCTTTCTATTTTGGATAATGGCTGAGGTGTTTGCTTTTTACGCATCTTATTACTATAAGAAAAAAGAGGAAAAGGCTGAGGATGAATATCATCGGCTTAGATGTGAGATTATACAAAAAAGCACAGACTTATGGCCGCAATCAGACCAGTGGAAAGAGCGTGAAGCGGTTTTTCACTATATGCAGAAGCAATATGACATTAATCTCTATTATGAAAGTAAATAAATGTGTAAAAAGACGTTTTAATAGTTGAAACGTCTTTTTTCATTCAAGAGTCTTATGAACGAAACATATGCAAGGGAGCCATTTATGATGAAATATGCCATCGGATTTACTGCCGCCATTGCGGCTGTTACAACAGGTGTGTGTGTAACGGCAAAAATGGTGAAAACGGCAAAACAAAACAACATCAAAAAGCATTACTTTACAATAGAAGCGCTTCAATCAGATCGACCAGCAGTGATTTTCTTTATTTCTGATACACACCGGCGTCTTATTAGTGACTCATTATTAGCAGAAGTCACACAAGAAGAACCAGATGTCATTATGGTAGGAGGGGACTTAGCAGAAAAAGGTGTACCCTACGCCAGGATTGAAGAAAATGTGAAACGTTTATCAAGAATTGCGCCCGTTTATTTTGTTTGGGGAAATAATGATCATGAGCTGCACCAGCAGAAGTTTAAAGAGATACTTCATGCATATGATGTCACGACTCTGCAAAATGAAACGGCTGTGTGGGATTTCGAAGGCCAGCCAATCAAAGTTGGAGGTATCGATGATATTCGGCTTGAAAAGGCGGATTATGAAGCGATACGGCCTGAGTTTGTGAAAGATGAAGTGAATATTCTCTTATCACACAACCCAGATGTACATCATTTGATGAGTGAAGAAGAGGGAATCGACCTTGTTCTGAGCGGTCATACGCATGGAGGTCAGATCCGAATCGGAAAATTTGGTCCGTATGAAAAAGGAAGAACAGGTCAGGTCAAAGGCGCGTTTTTTCTCATTAGTAATGGCTATGGAACAACAAAGATTCCAATGCGTCTCGGGGCAGAACCAGAAACCCATCTGATCTATTTAATGCCTGTAAAAACGCGATGACTTGCTGCACCCTCAATATTTTCCATAAAAGTCACCGTAAGCATAGCTTCATGCTTGTCTTCCGTCTTGACACAGTGTAAACTGAATACAAAATTAAGAACCTATGACTCATCATCTCATATACTACAGTATGATGTGTGTTTAGAAGAGGCAGGAGGGAACGTTATGCGACTGGAGCGTCTGAATTATAATAAAATCAAAATTTTTCTCACACTAGATGACCTGACAGACCGGGGTCTTACGAAAGAAGACCTTTGGAAAGATTCGTTCAAAGTCCATCAGCTGTTTAAAGACATGATGAACGAGGCGAATCAGGAGCTCGGTTTTGAAGCGAGTGGACCGATTGCTGTTGAAGTATTTTCTCTTCAGGCGCAGGGGATGGTCGTCATTGTCACAAAGAGTCAGCAGGAAGATGCTGATGATGATGAGTTTGATGAAGATTACATTGAGATGCAAGTCAAGCTCGACGAGAGTAATCATGTGCTCTATCAATTTGCCTCGTTTGAAGATGTGATTCAACTGTCCCATAGTTTAAGTCGTATTGGACTTTTAGGGGGTACAGTTTACCATTATGAAGGTCAATATTTTCTCAGCCTAGATGATTTTGAAGAACTGTCAGCTGATACAGTCATTTCCATTTTAGCGGAGTTTGGTTCTCCTACGACATTAACGATTCATCGGCTAAAAGAATATGGAAAAGTGATCATGCAAGATGATGCAGTGAAAACGATTCAAATGTATTTTTAATCACTTTTTTCTATTATATTTAATACTGTTGTGATGAAACAACAGTATTTTTTATATTCTTTTTTATATTTATAAACGCTGATATTTTATTTTGATAAAAAACGTTTTTTACCTTTGCTTTACCAGTACGAAGGTGTATACTATTGCTTGAAAGGGAGCAGTAGATCATGAAAGATTTCTAGGGGGTTTATTTTAATGGCAGCCGATCAAAACGCCGCTCATAACGCAGAAGATAAGCTAGATGTTTTAAAGTCAACTCAAACCGTCATACATAAAGCGCTAGACAAATTAGGGTATCCGCAAGAAGTGTATGAATTGCTGAAGGAGCCAATTCGTCTATTAACGGTCAAAATTCCAGTACGGATGGATGATGGATCAGTGAAAATTTTCACTGGTTACCGCGCACAGCACAATGATGCTGTCGGACCGACAAAAGGCGGCATTCGTTTCCACCCAAACGTTACTGAAAAAGAAGTAAAAGCGCTTTCAATTTGGATGAGTTTAAAATGTGGTATTGTGGATCTTCCTTATGGCGGAGGAAAAGGCGGTATTATCTGTGATCCAAGAGAAATGTCATTTAGAGAGCTTGAAAAACTAAGCCGCGGCTATGTTCGCGCAATCAGTCAAATCGTTGGTCCAACAAAAGATGTACCAGCACCAGATGTGTTTACAAACTCTCAAATTATGGCATGGATGATGGACGAATATTCTAGAATTGATGAATTTAACTCGCCAGGATTTATTACAGGAAAACCAATTGTTCTTGGAGGGTCACACGGACGTGATACTGCAACAGCAAAAGGTGTGACGATCTGCATCAAAGAAGCGGCGAAGAAAAAAGGAATTGACATCAACGGGGCTCGTGTTGTCGTACAGGGATTCGGAAATGCAGGAAGCTACTTGGCTAAATTCATGTATGATGCCGGAGCAAAAATCGTAGGGATTTCAGATGCTTACGGCGGATTATACGATGAAGATGGTCTTGATATTGACTACTTGCTAGACCGGCGCGACAGCTTTGGAACCGTGACTAAATTATTTAACGATACCATTACAAACCAAGAGCTGCTTGAGCTTGATTGTGATATCTTAGTACCTGCAGCCATTGAGAACCAAATCACTGAAGATAACGCGGCAAACATTAAAGCCAAAATTGTCGTAGAAGCAGCAAATGGTCCAACGACACTTGAAGGAACAAAAATTCTTTCAGATCGTGGAGTACTGCTTGTCCCAGACGTACTTGCGAGTGCGGGTGGTGTAACGGTTTCTTACTTTGAATGGGTGCAGAATAACCAAGGGTTCTACTGGACTGAAGAGGAAGTCGAAACTCGTTTAGAAGATATGATGGTGAAATCATTTAATAATATTTATGAAATGGCGCAAAACCGCCGCATCGATATGCGTCTTGCTGCATATATGGTCGGCGTACGTAAAATGGCTGAAGCTTCTCGATTCAGAGGCTGGATTTAAGCGGCTTATTTGCATCGCGCCTTAAAATCTCCTATCCTTAAATAGGAGATTTTTTTATGGAATGGAACAAATCATCAAACAGCTAGCAGTTGTTATTGTATTGAAACGACAGGAGTGGAACAAATGAAACAAGAAAAAGCGATCATAATAGGAGGCGGCCCATGCGGGCTATCAGCTGCCATCGCGTTCAAGCAAATCGGAATTGATGCACTTGTCATTGAAAAGGGGAATGTCGTTAACAGTATTTATCATTACCCAACACATCAAACCTTTTTCAGTACAAGTGAAAAGCTTGAGATTGGTGATGTCGCTTTTATTACTGAAAATCGCAAGCCCGTTCGTATCCAGGCGCTTTCTTATTACCGAGAAGTAGTCAGACGAAAAAGCCTGCGTGTGCATGCCTTTGAAAAAGTAACCGCTGTGACGAAAAAAGATGGCTGTTTTACCGTGAGCACATCAAAAGACGACTATTCATGTGATTATGTCGTGATTGCTACTGGTTACTATGATCATCCAAACTATATGAACGTCAAAGGAGAAGACCTTCCTCATGTGTATCATTATTTTAAAGAAGGACACCCATACTTTGATAAAGATGTGACGGTGATCGGCGGGAAAAACTCAAGTGTCGATGCAGCGCTAGAACTTGTGAAATGCGGAAGCAGAGTCACTGTGCTGTATCGAGGAACTGAATATTCGTCTAGCATCAAACCTTGGATTTTACCAGAGTTTGAAGCGCTTGTGCGGAATGGAACCATCCGAATGGAGTTTGGAGCGCAGGTGAAGGAAATCACAGAAGAAGAGGTGATTTTTACAAACCAGCAAGATCAAACGGAGCGAGTGAAAAGTGATTATGTTTTTGCCATGACAGGCTATCATCCAGATCATTCTTTCTTAGAAAAAATGGGTGTGACAATTGATCAAGAATCAGGCCGTCCAGCATTTGATGAACAGACGATGGAGACAAACGTAGAAGGTATTTTCATTGCAGGAGTCATTGCAGCTGGAAATAATGCCAATGAAATTTTCATTGAAAATGGAAGGTTTCATGGGGGGCTTATTGCAGAAGAAATCAACAAAAGAATGAACGGATAAAAAAAGAACTGGATCCTTCTGAGGGATTCGGTTCTTTTTGATATAAAATGGGATTATATAGAAGAATATTTTCATAAAAATGGGCTCGAGTCATATAAAAAAAGGGTAAATCATGGTACGATAATGAAGGATAATGTAGGGAAAGAGGTCTGGTTATGATCGCAATCATCTCAGCAGGTTTAGCTCCCGGCATCGCACTTTTAAGTTATTTTTATTTGAAAGATCAGTACGACAATGAGCCGGTTCACATGGTCATCAGATCTTTTATGCTAGGCGTTATACTTGTGTTTCCAACCATGTTTATTCAATATGTCCTTCAAGAGGAGCATATTGCAACGAACCCTATCTTGATTTCATTTGTGACGTCAGGTTTTTTAGAAGAATCTTTAAAATGGTTTATTTTAATGGTCAGCGTCTATGCGCATGCCCAGTTTGACGAACACTATGATGGGATTGTATATGGAACAAGTGTCTCACTTGGTTTCGCAACACTTGAAAATATTCTTTACTTGGTCGGGCATGGGGTTGAATATGCGTTCACCCGTGCTTTATTACCCGTCTCAAGTCACGCTTTATTCGGTGTTGTGATGGGGTTTTATATTGGGAAAGCCCGTTTCTCTGCAAAAAAAGAGCAAGTGAAATGGTTGATCCTATCTTTAACGCTCCCAGTACTTTTTCACGGCTTATATGATTTTATTCTTCTTGGCATGAGAAATTGGGGATATATTATGCTGCCATTCATGATTTTTTTATGGTGGTTTGGCCTGCGGAAAGCAAAAAAGGCTCGTTCCGTGAAAATGGTGCAAATTTAATGTGGAAAACGTCCTATCAGTTGATAGGGCGTTTTTTTTGTCTTTTCATCCAATTCACTCCTGTGATGAATGTATAAAAATAGGGATCGGAAGAAATATATATTCAAACATCAAAAGTACAGGAGGATCAAATATGGACAAAGCTCGTTTCATGAAACAAATCGTCCTTATCTTCTCAATCGTTCTACTCGCAGCTTCACTGATGTCAGCTGAAAAAAGTGAAGCCTTCACCAGTCAAGTCATCCAGCGAGGTGCAACAGGAGAAGATGTAGTCGAGCTGCAAGCACGGCTCCAATATAATGGCTTTTACAATGGCAAAATTGATGGTGTATATGGCTGGGGGACGTACTGGGCCGTTCGCAACTTTCAAAGCCAATATGGTGTAAAGAAGGTCGATGGACTTGTAGGTAAACAAACAAAAAGCCTATTAGTTCAAAAGACAAAATACTATAAAGACTTTGTTCAGCAGCAGCTGCAAAAGGGGAATGAGTTTACCCATTATGGCGGGAAACCTCTTGATCAGCAAACAAAAGCTTCTGCGAAAAGAAGCTCACAAAAAAAGACAGCTCAAGGGGCAAAAGAGAATCAAAAAAGTCAAAGCGGAGGAAGCGGGACATCTGGAAAGACTGGGAATCAGTCAGGCAATCAGCAAGCAAACCAAACACCGAAACAAACGGCAGCCAACATGCCAGGTGGTTTTTCTAGTAATGATATTCAGCTCTTATCACAAGCTGTTTATAGCGAAGCAAGAGGCGAGCCGTATGAAGGTCAGGTGGCGATCGCTGCCGTTATCTTAAATCGATTGAACAACCCGACTTTTCCAAATACGATCGCAGGTGTTATTTTTGAACCGCTTGCATTTACAGCTGTGGCGGATGGTCAATTTTATATGTCGCCAAATGACACTGCTAAAAAGGCTGTGTTTGATGCCATTAACGGCTGGGACCCGTCTGAGAGCGCCGTCTATTACTTTAATCCTGATACAGCAACCAGTCCATGGATTTGGGGAAGACCACAAATTAAACGAATCGGGAAACATATTTTCTGCGAATAAAAAGAGGTGTAAATAAATGATCAGAGGAATATTGATTGCCATTTTAGGAATTGCTGTCATCTCAACAGGTTATTGGGGCTATAAAGAGCATCAAGAAAAAGACGCAGTGCTGCTGCACGCAGAGAACAACTATCAAAGGGCTTTTCACGATTTAACATACCAAGTGGATCAGCTGCACGACAAACTTGGGGCAACGCTTGCGATGAACAGCCAAACGTCGATTTCACCAGCACTTGCAGATGTATGGAGAATGTCATCAGAAGCACATAACAATGTGAGTCAGCTTCCGCTCACATTAATGCCTTTTAACAAAACAGAAGAATTTTTGGCGAATGTCGGAGACTTTAGCTACAAATCATCAGTCAAATCCTTATCAGATGAACCATTAAACAAAAATACGCACAAAACCATTACGTCTTTATATCATCAAGCGGCTGATATCCAAAACGAACTGAGACAAGTACAGCACCTTGTCCTCAATAAAAATTTAAAATGGATGGATGTTGAAATGGCGCTTGCTGATGGCGACCGAAAGAATGATAACACCATCATTGACGGGTTGAAAACAGTCGAGAGAAATGCAGATGCATTTGCGGATGTCAATCTCGGTCCGACAAATGTGTCGACAGAATCAGAAACACATGGCTACAATCATTTAAAAGGGAAAAAGATCTCAAAGAAAGAAGCGATACGCATTGCCCAGCAATTCGCACCTGATCATAATCAACATTTTAAGGTCAGAAAAAGCGGAAGCAAAACCAATCGAGATGTGTACAGCTTATCGATGTCAGATCCTGATAGTAAAGCGAATTTCTATTTAGACTTGACTGAAAAAGGAGGGCACCCAGTCTACCTTCTTCAAAATCGAGACGTAAAAAAACAGAAAATCAGTTTAAATGATGCATCAGAAAAAGCACTCAGCTTCTTAAAGAAGCAAGGATTTGATGCAGAGTCGTTCCATTTAGATGAAAGCGCGCAATTTGATAATATCGGTGTATTTACCTATGTACCTCTTCAAAAAAATGTACTGCTTTATCCAGATAGTATACGCATGAAGGTCGCATTAGATGATGGTGAGGTGGTTGGATTTTCAGCGAAAGACTATTTAACGAATCATAAAACAAGAGACATAAAAGCACCTAAAATCTCACAAAAAGAAGCGAAGAAAACATTGAATCAGCATGTAAAAATCGAAGATTCTCATGTAGCGATTGTTCAAAATGATATGTCAGAGGAAGTTTTGTGCTATGAGTTCCTCGGAACTATTAAGAACGATACGTACCGAATGTTCATTAATGCGGATACTGGAAAAGAAGAACGAGTAGATAAACTAAAAAACGCAGAACCTATATATAAAGACCTATAGAAAAGGAAGCGAGGTAAAGGCGACTAAGCCTTTTCCTTTTGTTTTATACATGGTTTAATATAGGAGAGGATATGATTTCACAGATGAAAAGAGTGATGAGGAATGTTACAAATAGGGGATGCAATCACAATTGAATACGTCAATGAGAACAAAGAAGTGAAAATTGCAAAATCGAAAGTTTTGGAAAATAATAACGATGATATTTGCATTAATTATCCAGCTGATAAAGAAACGGGCCGCACGATCTATTTAAACCAGCAAACAGAAATCACCGTTTTCTTTTTCGATGAAAATCAAATTCCATACAAATGTACAAGCGAAGTCATCGGAAAGAGGAAAGAAGATATTCCGATGATTGTCATTTCCATTCCGCCAAAAGAAGAAATGATTCGGCTTCAGCGCAGAGAATACCTGAGAGTCGATACAATGGTCAAAGCGGCGATCACGCAAACGGATGAAGAAGCCTTTGACACGTTTATTGTCAATATGAGTGCTGGCGGCTTAGCAATTGCTGTTCCTGAAGGTGTCTCATTGAAAGAATACGGAGAAGTGGTCACAGAGTTTGAACTTCCGCTGAAAGAGCCTGTGGAAATTAAAGCGGTTGCAGAGATGAATCGAGTATATCAAGATGAGCAGACTGGCAAAACAAGAGCGATCATGGAGTTTTCTGAGATTACAAATGACCACCAGCAGCACATTATGAAGTACTGCTTCCAGCAGCAGCTTTTAACACGGGTAAAAAAAGCATAAGAATAAAGGATGTTAAAAGCTTCCATACTAGAGGTGAAAGAATCTAGCGTGGAGGCTTTTTGTATGAAGACAATGGAAAGATGGTTATTGAAAGCGGTGCTCATTCAGCTTGTCTTATTATTAGCCGTTCAGATCACACTTCATTTGACAAAAGGAGAACTCTTTTTGTCAAAAGTCGTGCAATACGAGGGTGTAAATAACATGAGCATTGAAGATTGGATCGAAACGTTTAAGCAGAAGGATTGATAGAAAATTCCCCCGTTTGAGCGGTGATCGTGTTACAATTCATAAGGGAGATTCAATCAAGGAGAGGTATTATGAAAAAGAAATTATCTATCGCAATTGACGGTCCTGCTGCAGCAGGAAAAAGCACTGTGGCAAAAATTGTCGCAGCAAAAAAATCATATATCTATATCGATACAGGTGCCATGTACCGCGCGATTACACTTGCGGCACTTAATCATGGTGTAGACCTTGAGGACGAAACAGCACTTGATGCATTACTAAAAAAAACTGTGATTGATCTGGTCTCAACGGACGAGGGTCAAAAAGTTCATCTAGACAATACCGATGTCACAGAGGATATTCGCACAGACCGCGTGAGCAACCAAGTATCGGTTGTCGCAAAGCACAGAGCTGTTCGGGAAGAAATGGTCCGCAGGCAGCAAGAGCTTGGTCAAAAAGGCGGTGTCGTTATGGACGGAAGAGACATAGGTACGCACGTTCTTCCAGATGCCGAAGTGAAAATTTTCTTGCTTGCATCAGTAGAAGAAAGAGCAAAACGCCGTTTTGAAGAGAATCAGAAAAAAGGCTACGATGTCAATTACGATCAGCTGATCGAAGAGATTGCAAGACGTGACAAACTTGATTCTGAGCGCGAAGTTTCGCCACTTAAGAAAGCGGATGACGCCATTGAAATTGACACAACTTCTCTTTCCATTCAAGAGGTAGCAGGTAAAATTTTAGATGCAGCAGACCGCGTGGAGAAACAGTAAGAAATTTTAGAAAACTTTAATAAGTTAGAGGTTTATCTCTTGACAAACAAGGTCTTTTATTAGAAGTTTATACTAATACTATTTTTATTGATCATTCAAGCAATTATATTGATTTGAATGTTTCTTTAATACATATTCGGCTGGTAATCATCATGCTTAAGACACATATTCGCCCAGTCGTTTTAACTAAGCTGTGTAGGTTTGGACCAAGGAGGTTATCGAAATGACAGAGGAAATGAATCAAATCGATGTTCAGGTACCAGAGGTTGGAGATGTAGTGAAAGGGATTGTTTCTAAAGTTGAGGACAAGCATGTCAATGTAGATATCGTCAATGTGAAACAGCCTGGGATCATCCCAATCAGTGAATTATCAAGTCTTCACGTTGAAAAAGCATCAGATGTCGTGAAAGATGGCGACGAGTTAGAGCTTAAAGTAACAAAAGTCGAAGACGATGCTTTGATTTTATCGAAACGTGCTGTTGATGCAGACCGCGCTTGGGAAGACCTAGAGAAAAAGTTTGAGACAAAAGAAGTATTTGAAGCTGAAGTAAAAGACGTTGTAAAAGGTGGTCTTGTCGTAGATATTGGTGTGCGTGGATTTATTCCTGCATCTCTTGTAGAAGCGCACTATGTAGAGGACTTCTCAGACTACAAAGGTAAAACACTCTCACTTGTCGTGGTCGAACTTGACCGCGAAAAAAATCGTGTGATTCTCTCGCACCGTGCAGTAGTGGAGCAAGAGCAATTAGACAAAAAGCAAGACTTCCTGCAAAAGCTTGAAGTAGGCAGTGTGATTGATGGTAAAGTGCAGCGCCTTACTGATTTTGGTGCATTTGTAGACATTGGCGGCATTGATGGATTGGTTCACATTTCTCAACTATCCCATGCGCATGTTGAAAAGCCATCTGACGTAGTGGAAGAAGGCCAGGAAGTCCAGGTCAAAGTACTTGCTGTTGATCGTGATAACGAACGTATCTCACTATCTATTAAAGAAACATTACCAGGACCTTGGAGCCAGATTGGCGAAAAGGTAAAACAAGGTGATGTGCTTGAAGGAACTGTTCAACGTCTTGTGAGCTTTGGTGCATTTGTTGAAATTCTGCCAGGCGTCGAAGGACTTGTGCATATTTCCCAAATCTCTCATAAACATATCGGTACGCCGCATGAAGTCCTTGAAGAAGGGCAGACTGTGAAAGTGAAAGTGCTTGATGTGAATGAAGATGAAGAGCGCATTTCATTAAGCATCCGTGATTTAGAAGAAAATCCTGAAAAACAAATCGAAGAGAATTATCGTCAATATCAGGCGAAAGAAGAAAACACAAGCGGATTCCAGCTTGGTGACCTGATCGGCGATAAGCTTAATAAATTAAAATAATTTGGTGATCAAAATTGACGAGAGCAGAAAGAAAGAAGCAGCATATTGAACATGCCTTGTCCACTGGACAGCATGCAGCAACAGGTTTAAAAGATGTTTCCTTCGTTCACGTCGGTCTACCAGATCTTGCGACATCACAAATTGATACACATACGACAATTGGCGGACTGACTTTCGGTTCGCCAATTTTTATCAATGCAATGACTGGCGGGGGCGGAAAGTCGACCTATGAGATCAACCGCTCTTTATCGATCGCAGCGAAGGAAACGAATATTCCGGTGGCAGTTGGATCACAAATGGCTGCACTGAAAGATAAAGAAGAAAGACGTACGTATGAAGTTGTTCGAAAAGTCAATCCTGATGGAATTGTGTTTGCGAACTTAGGCAGTGAAGCATCGATTAAGCAAGCGGAGGAAGCAGTCGAGATGCTGGAGGCCAATTTGCTCCAGATTCATTTAAATGTGATCCAAGAGATCGTCATGCCTGAAGGAGACCGTGATTTCAGGGGGGCGCTTGAGCGCATCGCAGCCATCGCTGAATCAGTTGGTGTGCCTGTTGTCGTAAAAGAAGTCGGATTTGGCATGAGCAAGGAAACGGCAAAAAAGTTATTTCATGCTGGAGTTGCGGCCGTTGATGTAGGAGGATTTGGTGGTACGAACTTTTCAAAGATCGAAAATCTTCGCCGCCAAAAAGCGCTTCATTATTTTGACCAGTGGGGGATTCCAACAGCAGCGAGTCTTGCTGAAGTACATACAAGTTTTCCAGATCAAACGGTTTTAGCCTCCGGAGGTATACAAGACGCCCTTGATGTAACAAAATCAATTGCTCTTGGCGCATCCGCTGCTGGTCTAGCTGGCTTTTTCTTAAAATCACTGACTGGCGGAGGGGAGAGCGGCATCATCGCTGATATCATAGATCTTCAAGAAGATGTGAAGATGATGATGACAGTGCTTGGCGTGAAGACCATTGAAGAACTGAGAAAAACCCAGGTTGTCATTTCCGGGGAAACAAGTCATTGGCTCAAAGAAAGAGGCATCGACACAACGTACTATAGTTTAAGATCAAAGAAGAAAAAGGACTAAAATCAAGTTTAGCCCCTAAACATCTAAGGCATGTGGTCATCACATGCCTTTTTTTATTGATTTCTTCTTCGTGCGCTATCTGGACCTTCTAATGCTGTTGCCCCTTTATGATGAATGGATTGATCACGGTCAGATTCCACTCTTTTTGATGCCTTTAAGCGTTTTTCCTGTCTATCTTTTCCCATCATGCATCCCTCCTCAATTATTAGGGTGTCACCTCTTGTTTATTTCATACAATGTTCAAAGTGATCCCTTACGTTTAAAAATTGGGGATTTTCCCATAATGTAATTGAGGTGATGAGACGTTGGAGGCTTTGTACTATTATTGGTCCATATGGTTCGTTTGGATTATGGTGACATTTATTATGGAAAAAAGCTCATGGCGCAGTATGCTAGGCGTTTGTGTCCTCGTCCATATTATATGTAGTCATTTCATGGTATCCATGTTTGATATGAGCCTCAATGCGGGGTACTTGATGACCTTTTTATATGCATGTGCAGGTTTCGTTATATTCCGGTCTGGCCATCAAATGATGAGAATCATGCAATTAGGCTCTATGGTGAGCGCATATGCCTTTTTTATGATTTTTGCATTATATGACCCGGTTTGGTTCACGCTAATAAAAGTGGATTGGGTCGTATTTGCCTTGCTGATCTTGATGTCTTTGACATATGGACATCATTTCACAGAACGAGTCACCCTATGGATGATGTCTGTATGTCTTGGCGAAGCCCTTTATGCGCTGACGATTCACCGCCTGACATCATCGATTGTCATAGGAGATCTCTCTTTTCTGTCCCTTGTTGTTCAAGGGTCCATCTTCCTATTAGGTGTCGATCAGCTTGAAAAGCTCTTGAACGCCCGTTCATCAAGAAAACCAGTAAAAGGGGCTGCAAAATCAACATGACGGATTATACGTTTCCTGTGATTATTGGTGTCATCTTTGGGATGGCGGCCAGACTTTATATGTTAAGAACAGATTACCGGCAATACCCCACGTATATTCATGGACAAGTGATTCATATTGCGCTTGGTTTTATCGCTTCAGGACTTGGTGCGATCATTATGCCTGCACTCATTCAGGAGGAATTTACGGCGATTACCTTTCTCACGCTGGCGGCCACACAATTCCGAGACGTCCGCAATATGGAAAGAAATACGTTAACTCAAATGGATTCATATGAGCTAGTCTCAAGAGGCAGTACATATATAGAAGGCATTGCCATTGCCTTTGAAAGCCGGAATTATATTGCGATTCTCACGGCACTGATTACGACCACAGCCTGTATTTTCTTCTCGCTCGTTATTGGGACAGTGGTCGGTATTCTTTGTTTTTTCTTGGCAAAGCTATTAATGTCTGGCAGCCAATTAAAGGATATTGTCAATATACAAAAAGGAGAGCTTCGCTTTGATGGGGCAGGGCTTTATGTGAATGATATTTACATCATGAATATCGGACTGCCCGAAAAGCAAAAGCTCATTTTAGAGCATGGGATGGGCTTTATTTTGACGCCGAAAAATTTCAACTCAGCCACAACGATTGCCAATCTTGGGCAGCGGCAAGCCATTTTATTTGATTTATCCAACGTACTTGGTGTGTATCGCGACTCTGGTGAACCATCGCTCTGTCCGCTCGCAAAACGTGATCTAAATAACGGCACACTTGGCGTGTTCATTTTACCGCAATGGTATCGTGAAGATTTGGCTGTCCGTGTATTGGAAGAAGTGCCTATTTTAGAAAATGCCATCAGAATGCCGACAGAGTTCATAAAAAAGAAAGTGAGGTAATAGAGCATGGCGAACACCATTGAACAATTTATACTCGCTGTGGCTACAACAAATAAAGAGCGGGTCATGGGCGGAACAGCCGTTTTTTTCTGTGAAAATAAAGAAGAACTCGACATGTACGCCATGAATTTAGAGGCCATTTTAGATGGAATTGCACACGGAATTGGAGAAGATCTTTACTTGATTGTCAAACATTTTTAAGTTATTCATTGTGGTCTGATTAAAAATTGATATAATATATAAGTTGAACCCTTCATGTTTGAAGGGTTTATTTCATAAAACTGAATGAAAATTTTAAATCCCGGTTGAAACATGATGATGAACATATTGAATCGCGGCTGGATTGAAAGGAAGGGTACTATGGGTAAACCTGTCGTAGCCATTGTTGGAAGGCCCAACGTTGGAAAATCTACAATTTTTAATCGAATCGCAGGCGAAAGAATATCGATTGTAGAAGACACACCTGGTGTAACAAGAGATCGAATCTATAGCTCTGCTGAATGGTTAAATTATGACTTTAACTTAATAGATACTGGTGGAATTGATATTGGAGATGAGCCATTTTTAGCGCAAATTCGCCATCAGGCAGAAATCGCAATGGATGAAGCGGATGTCATTATCTTTATGGTGAATGGCCGAGATGGTGTCACATCTGCGGACGAAGAAGTCGCAAAAATTTTATATCGCACGAAAAAGCCAGTTGTACTTGCTGTCAATAAACTGGACAACCCTGAAATGAGAAGTGACGTGTATGACTTTTATGCACTAGGGTTTGGCGAACCGTATCCGATTTCTGGAACGCACGGATTAGGTCTAGGTGATCTGCTTGATGCTGTCGCAGAACACTTCAAAAATTTACCGGATACACAGTATGCGGAAGAAGTTGTTCAGTTCTGCTTAATCGGCCGCCCGAATGTAGGGAAATCTTCTTTAGTGAATGCAATGCTTGGAGAAGACCGGGTCATTGTGAGCAACATCGCTGGTACAACAAGAGATGCTGTGGATACGATGTTTACGTACAATCAGCGTGACTTTGTCATTGTCGATACAGCAGGTATGAGGAAAAAAGGAAAAGTATATGAAACAACAGAGAAATACAGTGTGCTTCGTGCATTAAAAGCCATTGATCGTTCTGATGTTGTCGCTGTTGTTCTAGACGGTGAAGAAGGCATTATTGAGCAGGATAAACGTATTGCAGGCTATGCACACGAAGCTGGTAAAGCTGTTGTGATCGTTGTGAACAAATGGGACGCTGTTGAAAAAGATGAGCGTACAATGAAGGAATTTGAGCAAAACATTCGCGAGCATTTTCAATTCCTGGATTATGCACCTGTCTTGTTTATGTCTGCTCTCACGAAAAAGAGAATTCATACGTTAATGCCATCCATTATTACAGCTAGTGAAAATCATGCGATGCGCGTTCAAACGAATATTTTGAACGATATCATCATGGATGCAGTGGCAATGAATCCAACACCGACTCATAATGGACAGCGTCTGAAAATTTACTATGCGACACAGGTGGCTATTAAGCCTCCGTCCTTTGTGGTGTTTGTAAATGATCCAGAGCTTATGCACTTTTCTTATGAACGTTTCCTAGAAAACCGCATTCGAGATGCGTTTGGTTTTGAAGGAACACCGATTAAAATATTTGCGAGAGCGAGAAAATAAAAAGGGTGAGCAGAATGAAGAAAATTTCAGTACTTGGAGCAGGCAGCTGGGGAACAGCTCTTGCGCTTGTATTAGCTGATAATCATCATGATGTACACATGTGGGGACATAGACAAGAGCTTATTGATCAAATCAATGAGAAACATGAAAATCATGATTACTTGCCAAATGTCGCACTGCCAGCGTCTATCAAGGCGACGACAGACATGAAGCAGGCGTTAGAGGGGACAGACGCTATTATTGTCGCTGTGCCAACAAAGGCCATTCGTGAAGTATTAAAGCAGGCAAATGAGCTGATCATATCGAAAGTGCCGTTTGTTCATGTAAGTAAAGGGATTGAACCAGATACACTTCTGAGAATATCTCAAATGATTGAACAAGAAGTCCCAGATGAGAAAAGAGAAGCTGTTGTTGTCTTATCAGGGCCGAGCCATGCCGAAGAAGTAGGCTTGCGTCATCCGACAACTGTCACTGTCTCATCAGAAAATATTGAAGCGGCTCAATTTGTTCAAGATTTGTTCATGAACAACAACTTTAGAGTATACACAAACCCTGATGTGATTGGTGTAGAAATTGGCGGAGCACTGAAAAATATCATTGCTCTTGCGGCAGGGATCACAGACGGACTTGGATATGGTGACAATGCGAAAGCGGCGCTCATCACTAGAGGACTCGCTGAAATCGCACGTCTCGGTACAAAAATGGGAGGAAATCCTCTGACATTTGCCGGATTAACAGGCGTGGGAGATTTGATCGTGACATGTACAAGTGTTCATTCGCGTAACTGGCGCTGCGGAAATCTGCTTGGTAAAGGGTATAAGCTTGAAGAAGTGCTTGAAAAAATGGGGATGGTTGTTGAAGGCGTACGTACAACAAAAGGCGCTTATCAGCTCTCCAAAGAATACAAGGTCAGCATGCCGATTACAGAGGCGCTTTACCACGTCTTATTTGAAGGGAAAAAGGTCGACGATGCTGTAGAATCATTGATGGCACGTGTGAAAACACATGAAATGGAAGACCTTGTGAACATGTTTGAAAACCAAACAAAATAAATGGAAGACTGAACTTAGGCATGTAGAGGATGCAAGAAGGGGAAGACTTGCATAACATAGCAATGAAGTTTGAATAGAGCTTTGCCTCTACAGAATGAGGAAAAATAGTCGATTTAATGACTGAAGCAGAGTCCCCCTCTTTGCTTCAGTTTTTTTATGCGCTTTTTTCTGAATGATTGGAAAAATGATTGATATTTACCTTATTTTTGGTTTAGAATGAAATATAAACGCTTACAATTTGTTCGTTTTGAAGGGGGACAGGCACGATGAGTTTTGCTTTAATCAAGATGTGGTTTGCGCTTGGTTCAATGGGGCTCATGTTTTTAGCCGTAGTAACCATTTATTTCAGTCGATTTAAGCTGAAAAGCCGGTTTCTTAAAATAACAGCCTCGACCGTTGCATACAGCTTGATGCTTATATCAGGTATCATTGTGTTTTTAGTTGTATTTAGCGGGCCGGTCAATGAATAAAGAAAAAGGAAGAATGTGATGATCAAAGCAAAAGTCAGTGTCACGTTGTTAGCACTTATTTTACTAACAGGATGTCTGTATCCAGAAAATCGCAAAACTGAAAACCGTGTGCCATATGAAGAACAGCTGCAAAGCGTTCAGACAGCGATTGAGGAATTTCAAAAAGCAACAAATGGCCTTTTGCCGATTGAAACGAAAGAAGCAGACACGCCGGTTTATCAGAAGTACGTCATCGACTTTAAGCGCTTGTCACCAAGATATTTACACGATGTACCGTCTACATCTTTTGAAGGCGGGGGAGAATATATGTATGTCCTCACAGACGTCGAAAAAAAACCAACGGTGAAACTGCTTGATGTCAAAATGACGCAAACCATCAGTGAATTACGGCTTAGAATCAAAATATATCAAGATGAACATACATATCCGCCATATGGCAAAGTAGTATCAAGCAATTTATATACGTTAAATGAAAAAAAGCTAGGCTTAAAATCGCCGCCTACGGTCATGAGTCCGGTGACGGGGAATTCCCTCCCGTTACTGATTTCATCAAATGGCGAAATCTATGTGGACTACCGAAGTGATTTTGCTCATATTTTGAAGAATACGAAACAAAAGCTCAAACCAGGTGAAAACATTCAAGATGTCTATTGGCAGGAAACCCCGTTTGTACCCGCGTTTTCTGTCCCATATACCATCAACAAAAAAGGTGAGCCTGACTTTTTAGAAAAAAAGACGTCATAAACAAGAATGAACCTTTTTCCTCTGCATATAAATGAGGAGAAAGGTTTTTTTATGGCTAAACATACTCTCAAAACAAAAAAGGTGTCATATTCAAATAGGACAACGTCATACACATATATTGTCCAGACACCTTTCAAGCACAGTTTGATTGAAGAATAGAGTATTTTATTTGAAAACGAGGATAGCAAGTCCGGGAGGGGATCACTTGGAAAAAGTCGATATTTTCAAGGATATCGCTGAACGAACAGGAGGCGATATATATTTAGGAGTCGTTGGCGCTGTTCGTACAGGGAAATCTACGTTTATTAAAAAGTTTATGGAGCTCGTGGTGCTCCCGAATATCAATAATGAGGCAGATCGTGCAAGAGCACAGGATGAATTGCCGCAAAGTGCAGCAGGAAAAACCATTATGACCACTGAGCCAAAATTTGTACCGAATCAAGCGGCATCGATCCATGTGAGTGACGGTCTTGATGTCAACATCAGGCTTGTTGATTGTGTCGGATACACAGTCCCTGGTGCGCGCGGGTATGAAGATGAAAATGGTCCAAGAATGATCAACACGCCGTGGTATGAAGAGCCAATCCCGTTCCATGAAGCAGCGGAAATTGGCACACGCAAGGTCATTCAAGAGCATTCAACCATCGGTGTTGTGATTACAACAGATGGTTCCATTGGAGAAATCCCAAGACATGATTATATTGAGTCTGAAGAACGTGTGATTGATGAGCTCAAAGAGGTTGGAAAGCCGTTTATTATGGTGATCAACTCTGTGAGGCCATATCACCCTGAAACTGAAGCGCTGCGGCAGGAACTCAGCCAAAAATATGATATTCCAGTACTCGCCATGAGTGTAGAAAGTATGAGAGAGCAAGACGTCCTTAGTGTGCTTCGTGAAGCATTATATGAATTCCCAGTCCTAGAGGTGAATGTGAACTTGCCAAGCTGGGTCATGGTGCTGAAAGAAGATCATTGGCTGAGAGAAAGTTATCAGGATTCAGTGAAGGAAACCGTAAAGGATATTAAAAGATTAAGAGATGTTGACCGTGTCGTTGGTCAATTCAGCGAATTTGACTTTATTGAAAGAGCGGGCTTAGCAGGGATTGAAATGGGTCAGGGGATTGCGGAGATTGACCTGTACGCCCCAGATGATCTATATGATCATATTCTAAAAGAAGTGGTTGGTGTGGAAATTAGAGGGAAAGACCATCTTCTAGAGCTCATGCAAGATTTTGCGCATGCGAAGACAGAATATGATCAAGTATCAGACGCATTAAAAATGGTGAAGCAGACGGGATACGGGATTGCGGCCCCGGCCTTGTCAGATATGAGTTTAGATGAGCCGGAAATCATTAGGCAGGGCTCGAGATTCGGCGTGAGATTAAAGGCGGTTGCGCCATCTATTCATATGATTAAGGTAGATGTAGAGAGTGAATTTGCACCGATTATTGGAACAGAGAAACAAAGTGAAGAGCTCGTCCGCTACTTAATGCAAGACTTTGAAGATGATCCGCTTTCGATTTGGAATTCTGATATATTTGGGCGCTCACTCAGCTCCCTTGTCAGAGAAGGTATTCAAGCAAAGCTGTCGCTGATGCCAGAAAATGCAAGATATAAGCTGAAAGAAACGCTTGAAAGAATCATCAACGAAGGATCAGGCGGTTTGATCGCCATTATTCTATAGCATGTGAGACCTCTCATTGACAGGGGTCTTTTTTTGCGTATTGAATGAGTCATAAAAAGACAATTGTATAAAGATTAGTCAGATTCAGGCTGAAATTAGGAATATTCGTTCGTAAAAGTGCCCTTAATCCTTGACGAATAAGGATTCTTCCCTTTAAAATGCTTGATATGGTATTTCATATGTGTTAATCTACTTACAGAAAATCTTCACTTTGTTGGACAAACATTCCTTCAAAGAGTTGTTTTCTAATGAATAGCCATGTATAACGCTTTCTAGACGCTCTTTTTTTCGAAAAAAGTGTATAGAAAGAAGATGAATTGTGAAGAAATGATAACAATCTACTGAATGCATATTTTTGGGAGGAGGTGAAAGGCATGAACAAGACAGAACTTATTAACGCGGTTGCTGAAGCAAGCGAGTTATCTAAAAAAGACGCGACAAAAGCAGTTGATTCTGTTTTTGATACAATTTTAGATGCACTTAAAAATGGTGACAAAATCCAACTTATCGGTTTTGGTAACTTTGAAGTACGTGAGCGTTCAGCTCGTAAAGGACGTAACCCACAAACTGGTGCAGAGATCGAAATCCCTGCAAGCAAAGTACCTGCTTTCAAACCAGGTAAAGCACTTAAAGACGCGGTGGCAGGTAAATAATCGTTATGTGTAATGATCCTATTGCAGGAGTTATACATATAAAGTTTCACACTGGTCTAGAAAAGCCCCTTTCATAAGGGGCTTTTCCTTTTGAATCAAAAGGTTCGTTTAGAACGCTCTCCTTTGCTTTTAGGATCTGAAGTGTGCTAGAATCTGATTGAAATGTAATCGCCTTTGGAGGATATAATACATGAGTGAAATAAATAAAGAACTAATCGAACACGCAGTACGCGATATATTAAAAGCCATCGGAGAAGATCCAGATCGTGAAGGACTTCTTGATACCCCAAAACGAGTAGCAAAAATGTATGAAGAAGTGTTCTCGGGATTAAATGAAGATCCAAAAGAACATTTTAAAACCATTTTTGGTGAAGACCACGAAGAACTCGTTCTTGTAAAAGATATTGCTTTCCATTCAATGTGTGAACACCACCTTGTACCTTTTTACGGAAAAGCCCATGTCGCTTATATTCCGCGCGGCGGAAAAGTAACGGGACTTAGCAAACTTGCAAGAGCTGTAGAGGCTGTTGCCAAACGCCCGCAGCTTCAGGAACGCATTACATCAACCATTGCAGATAGTATGGTGGAAACACTCAATCCGCATGGCGTGATGATTGTCGTTGAAGCAGAGCATATGTGTATGACGATGCGCGGAGTGAAAAAGCCAGGTGCTAAAACCGTGACATCAGCAGTACGCGGTACATTTGCAAATGATACGGCGGCAAGAGCAGAAGTGCTTTCCTTTATTAAAAACGACTAATTCAATAGATGGAAGGTGAACAGATTGAGTGAAAATAAAGCATCTGATTTTGTAGTGATTAAAGCCATTGATAATGGTGTAAATGTCATCGGCTTAACTAGAGGCTCTGATACAAGATTTCACCATTCCGAAAAGCTCGATAAAGGTGAAGTCATCATTGCACAATTTACTGAGCATACGTCAGCGATCAAAGTAAGAGGCGATGCTGTCATTCAAACGAGCTTCGGTGAAATTCAAAGCGAAGCAAAGAAATAAGCACTTGAATGCACTTGATAGCATAAAAGTGAGAGCTGATATGGTATAATAAATCTCTATACAATGTGCAGGGCTACATATGAAACTGTAATTTTTGGGACAAGGGTGATATCTTTGCAAGACATCTACGGAATTTTATCTAATCTAAATATAAAATTAAATAAAAAGCTTTCTCATCCTTATTTGGCGAAGCATTTACGTGCGCCACTCATCGATGAAGATAAGCTCCTTCTTTTTCATGCAATGTTTGATGAAGCTCAAATTGATGCAGAGAAAAAAGAAAATTATATTTTAACGGCGATGCTTGTACAAATTGCCCTTGATACCCATGACGAAGTCACAACTGCTGCAGCCATCAAACAAGACGAATTCAAAAATCGTCAGCTGACCATCCTAGCAGGAGACTATTTCAGCGGTCTCTATTATTCTCTTCTCTCTGACATGAAAGACATCTACATGATTCGCACGCTCGCAACGGCGATCAAAGAGATCAATGAACATAAAATTAGACTGTATGATCGATCCATTAAAGATGCAGCGCACTTTTACAAAAGTGTAGCAACTGTTGAGTCTGCGTTATTCCAAAGGGTTTCTGAGCATTTTCAATTAACGCATTGGAATGAGATTGCAAGTCGTTTCCTTGTTTATAAGCGTTTCATGAAACAAGCAGAAGATGACAAACATTTAAAACTTTTTTTGAACGATAGCTATACGGACGCCTATACATGTTTTGACAACTTTGAGAAGGAAGGCTATGAAAAGGCCAAACGATCGATCAAGGAGCTTCTTGTTTCATCTCCGGTCGTTCAAAAAGAGCTATTAAATCGCTTGGATCATATGAAAAATGAGCCTGCGTACCATCAGAAAGTGGAAGAAGGGTAAGTCATGCAGCAATCAAAAGAACAGCGAGTACACGGTGTATTTGAAAAAATTTATAAAAATTATGATCAAATGAACTCTGTCATCAGCTTTAAGCAGCATAAAAAGTGGCGCGATAAAACAATGAAACTCATGAATGTTCAAAAAGGAGCCAAAGCATTGGATGTATGCTGCGGAACAGCCGATTGGACCATTGCGCTTGCTGATGCTGTAGGCGAAAAAGGCGAAGTCAAAGGCCTTGATTTTAGTAAAAATATGCTGAGTGTTGGAGAAACGAAGGTGAAAACTGGGGGCTATAATCAAATTGAACTGCTTCACGGCAATGCGATGGAGCTTCCTTTTGAGGATAACACATTTGATTATGTCACGATCGGTTTTGGCCTACGAAACGTCCCTGATTACTTAACGGTGCTAAAGGAAATGACAAGAGTCGTGAAGCCTGGTGGAATGGTTGTCTGTCTTGAGACATCACAGCCTGAAATGATTGGGTTTAAACAAGGCTACTATGTCTATTTCAAATACATCATGCCGCTCTTTGGTAAACTGTTTGCCAAAAGCTATCAGGAGTATTCATGGCTTCAAGAATCAGCCAAAGCGTTCCCTGGCATGAAAGAACTGGCGGCTCTTTTCGAAGAGGCGGGTCTGTCTGATGTCTCGTATCATCCATTTACAGGCGGTGTAGCAGCAACACATATCGGAAAGAAGCTTTGAATAAACGATATTTGGGTGAAAATAATGAAACTAAAAGCAATGATCTCTTTTTTAAATCATGATATCGATATTATTGAAAAAGAGCTTGAACAAACAGTTCGCTCTGATTATGCATTATTAAGTGAAGCAGGTCTTCATTTGCTGCAAGCGGGCGGAAAACGAATCCGCCCCGTTTTTGTTCTCCTTTCAGGCATGTTTGGCGACTATGACATTAATAAAATTAAATATGTTGCCGTTGCTCTTGAGCTGATTCATATGGCATCGCTCGTTCATGATGATGTCATTGATGATGCTGAGCTGAGAAGAGGCAAGCCAACGATTAAGGCAAAATGGGACAATCGAATTGCCATGTACACAGGAGATTATATGTTTGCAAGATCGCTTGAGTATATGACAAAGATCAATCACCCAATGGCGCATGAAATTTTGTCAAAGATGGTCGTCGAGCTCTGTCTTGGTGAAATCGAGCAAGTGAAAGACAAATACAATATGGATCAAAACCTGCGTACATACTTAAGAAGAATCAAACGAAAAACAGCCTTGCTCATTGCAGGCAGCTGCCAGTTAGGTGCGATAGCAGCAGGTACAGATGAGAAAACACATAAAGCCCTTTACTGGTTTGGCTATTATGTCGGTATGTCCTATCAGATCATTGATGATGTGCTTGATTTCACATCAACTGAAGAAGAGCTTGGTAAGCCTGTTGGGGGAGACCTTTTACAAGGAAATGTCACACTCCCGGTCTTATATGCACTGAAGAACCAGGCACTCGAAGGCCAATTAAAGCTGATTAATAGTGAAACAACGGAAATGCAGCTGAAGCCTGTGATTGAACATCTCAAACAAACAGATGCGATCGACCGCTCGATTCGAGTGAGTGAAATGTATTTGAAGAAGGCATTTGAACAGCTGGACAAACTTCCTCGAGGACGAGCGAAAACGTCACTCGCCTCCATTGCCAAATATATTGGAAAACGAAAATTCTAATCAACATGTTGTTGATTGGTTTTTTTGTGAAATTTTTTGTCAAAAATTGATTATTATAAAAAAAAATGATACGATCACTTTGTAACAATGTAAGCCTATACATACATAACGACGGGGTGGAGAACGTATATGGACAAAACATTTCTTATGGTCAAACCTGATGGTGTGGAAAGACAATTAATCGGTGAAATTGTGTCAAGATTCGAAAAAAAGGGGCTTCAGCTTGTTGGTGCAAAACTAATGAGTATTCCAAAAGAAGTAGCAGAAACACATTACGGAGAGCATAAAGAAAAACCATTTTTCGGGGAATTGGTTGACTTTATTACGTCAGGACCAGTATTTGCAATGGTATGGCAAGGTGAACAGGTAGTAGATGTAACAAGACAGATTATCGGCAAAACAAACCCGAAGGAAGCACTTCCAGGCACAATAAGAGGAGACTATGGATTGACGGTTGGAAAAAACATTATCCATGGCTCAGACTCACCAGAAAGTGCTGAAAGAGAAATCAACTTATTCTTCAAACAAGAAGAACTCACAAGCTGGGATCAAACCATCTCAAGCTGGATTTATTAAGGTTCAAGCCAAGGTGTTCATCAAATGAGCACCTTGGCTTTTTTTATATGAATATTTCTACACGAAATTTCGCATGAGAAGATACAAATTTTCGATAAAAACAGCTATACTAGGACAAAGATAGATGAGACAGGAGAGGACTTTGATGGATCAATATCAAGTATTTGTCGGAAAATGGAAAAAACTAACCGGGGTGGATCTGAATTTATATAAAGAAGCACAAATGAAACGAAGATTAACGTCACTTTATGATAAAAAAGGATATAGAGATTTTGAAGCATTCGCGGCTGCCCTTGAAAAGGATAGAGCACTATTAGATGAGACGATGGATCGAATGACGATCAATGTGTCAGAATTTTACCGAAACTATCAGCGCTGGGAAGTGCTTGACCAAAAAATTCTTCCGCTGCTTTCGAAAAACAGCGGCACCCTAAAAATATGGAGTGCAGCATGTTCGACAGGAGAGGAGCCGTATACACTCTCAATGCTTCTATCAAGCCATCCGCTCGTGAAGGACTTCCAAATTATTGCAACTGATATTGATGATAAAGTTCTGCAATCAGCTCAAAAAGGAAGATATCATGAACGATCATTGCAAGAGGTACCAGATCAAATCAAGCAAAAATATTTCACAAAAGAAGATTCTTCATTTTACACTGTGAAGGATGATGTGCGAAAGCACATTCAATTTAAGAAGCACAACCTTTTAGCAGATCCTTATGAAAAACAGCTTGATCTTATCGTGTGCCGAAATGTCCTCATTTACTTTACAGAAGAGGCAAAAGAAGAGATTTACTTGAAAATGAGCAGCAGTTTAAAACCAAATGGCGTATTATTTGTGGGTTCTACTGAACAAATTTTTCACCCAGAAAAGTTTGGACTGACATCTGCTGATACTTTCTTTTATCAAAAGAAGGGGTTGTAGCTGACTTTTTAGTAGTAAGTGTGTTATCATAGTTTTACTTAAAAGCGTTAATGCGATGAAGGGAGATCAAGTCATGAGATACTTAACAGCAGGTGAATCACATGGTCCACAATTGACCACAATTATTGAAGGCGTTCCAGCGGGACTTTACATAGAGCAGGATGACATCAATTATGAATTGGCTAGAAGACAAAAAGGTCACGGCCGCGGGCGAAGAATGCAGATTGAAAAAGACCAAGCGAAAGTGTTAAGTGGTGTTCGCCACGGGAAAACATTAGGTTCTCCTATTGCACTTGTCGTTGAAAACAACGACTGGAAGCATTGGACAAAGGTGATGGGGGCAGAGCCGATCACAGAAGAAGAAGAGAGTGAAATGAAGCGTCAAATTTCACGCCCTAGACCAGGACATGCGGATTTAAATGGTGCGATTAAATATGGACATCGTGATATGCGAAACGTATTAGAGCGTTCATCAGCCCGCGAGACAACCGTTCGCGTAGCAGCAGGCGCAGTCGCCAAACAAATCTTGGCTCATCTAGGAATCAAGGTAGCTGGCCACGTTCTTGAAATTGGCGGAGTGAAAGCAGCTCATACGACATATAAATCGATTGAAGATTTGCAAAAGGTAACGGAAGAGTCGCCTGTTCGCTGCTACGACAGTGAAGCAGGTCAAAAAATGATGGATGCCATTGATGAAGCGAAGAAAAACGGTGATTCAATTGGCGGAATTGTTGAAGTTATCGTTGAAGGAATGCCGGTTGGAGTCGGAAGCTATGTTCACTATGACCGCAAATTAGACAGCAAGCTTGCAGGTGCTGTTCTGAGTATCAACGCTTTTAAAGGGGTTGAATTCGGTATCGGCTTCGAGGCGGCTTCTAAAAATGGCAGTGAGGTCCATGATGAAATCATTTGGGATGAAGAAAAAGGCTATACGAGAAAAACAAATCGCTTAGGCGGTCTTGAAGGCGGAATGTCAACTGGTATGCCAATTGTCGTAAGAGGGGTCATGAAACCAATCCCAACGCTTTATAAACCGCTTCAAAGCGTTGACATTGAAACAAAAGAACCTTTCTCCGCAAGTATTGAACGTTCTGACAGCTGTGCTGTTCCTGCCGCAAGTGTTGTCGCAGAAGCAGTCGTGGCTTGGGAAATTGCCAATGCTGTTGTTGAGCAGTTTGGTCTTGATCAAATCGACCGCATTAAAGAAAATGTTGAAAAAATGCGCCAGCTTCAGAGGGAATTTTAATGAAAACACTGGAAGTTAAGACGTCTTCAGCCACTTATCCTGTATACATCGGTGATGGGATTAAACGCAATATCGTCGACTTGATGACTTCCACGGGGCATTCCTATACGAAGCTCCTAATCGTTACAGATACAGCTGTTGATGCCATTTACGGTGATGAAATGGTTCGATTACTTAAGCAGAAGTGGTCTGTGCATAAAGTGGTTGTGCCAAGCGGAGAGCAGTCGAAATCTTTTGCTGAGTTTGAGCATATTCATACGAAGGCCATTCAGTTTCAGCTGGATCGCTCCTCGTGCATCATTGCGCTGGGAGGAGGCGTAATTGGGGATTTGGCTGGCTTTGTTGCTGCTAGTTATATGAGAGGCATTGATTTTATTCAAGTGCCGACGACGCTGCTGGCACATGACAGTGCAGTTGGCGGGAAAACAGGGATTAACCACCCGCTCGGTAAAAATTTAATCGGTGCATTTCATCAGCCGAAAGCTGTGATCTATGATACGAGTATGCTTGAGACACTATCTCAAATTGAAATGAGGTCAGGCTTTGCTGAGGTCATCAAACATGCCCTCATTTCAAGTGAAGACTTTTTATCAGAACTGATGTCCATTCGTTCTTTGGCGGAATGTTCAAAGAGCGAGCTGGCACATATGCTGTATCAAGGGATTCAAGTCAAAGCGTCGATTGTTCAAAAAGACGAAAGAGAACAAGGCGTGCGTGCATTTTTGAATTTAGGTCATACACTTGGGCACGCCATTGAAGCAGAGTATGGATACGGCGTTATCACGCACGGAGATGCTATTGCAATCGGCATGCAGTTTGCGCTATATGTGAGCGAAAAGAAGCTGGGACTCAGCCTCAATCGGATGGAACTAAAAAATTGGATGAAAGAACTCGGATTCCCGGTACAAGTCACTCAAAACATTTCCACGAAAACATTTGTTGACCGAATGATTGGTGATAAAAAGGCAAGAGGCGGAACCGTTCAATTTGTTTTATTAAAACAGGTTGGAGACGCTGTCTTGCAGTCTTTCACAAAAGATGAGCTGCATCACTGGCTCGAAGAATGGAAACGGGAGGAGGGATGTCTATGATGTTTCGCGGGATACGTGGGGCTACAACTGTGACAGAAGATACAGAAACAGAAGTGTTAAACAAAACGAAACAGCTGCTAGAAGCGATTATTTCAAGAAATCAAGTAGATCCAGAACGTGTCGTGCAGATCTTAATTTCAGCTACACAAGATATTCACTCCGTTTTTCCGGCAAAAGCCCTTCGTCAGTTTGAAGGATGGACGTATGTGCCTGTTACTTGTATGCAGGAGCTGGACATTCAAGGCGGTCTAAAGCATTGCATTCGCGTTTTAATGACGGTCCAAACAGACACAAAGCAGGAAGATGTGCAGCATGTGTACTTGGAAGAAGCTGTGACGCTTCGCCCTGATTTACAGTTGACAAAAAACAAGGAATTATAATACGATATGAACAGCCGAAGTTTACACACAGGTGTAAACGGCATTGCAAGCTTAGAGAAGATGAGAATGAGACTAGGGTAGTTGAGATGAGTAGAGTTGAGCAGAGATACGATACGTCTATTTCATCATACTGCCTAAAAGAGCAACCCTCTTTTAGGCTTATTTCGTATACTCATACAAACCCTCTATATGTCCCCTCATTCTCCTTAATCCCATTTAAGGAGTGTGCTTATGAATTCCCAATCAAACCTGACCCAATTTTTAAGGGACAGCGAGTCCCACAAAACAATCCCGATTGTTGAAACCATTACAGTTGATACGCTCTCACCGATTCAAATTGTCGAAAAACTCAAGCAAGATATTGTGTATCTGCTAGAAAGCAGAGACGAGTCTTCTAGCTGGTCGAGATATTCCTTCATCGGATTACATCCTTTTTTAACCTTACACGATGACCAAAACCAATATATTGCACGTGACGCTGCAGGGCAGGAAGTCATGAAAAAGCAAGAACTGAAAGACTTACTAGACTGGATGAAAGAGCAATACCAAATCAAGACACCAGATGTTGACATCCCATTTACAGGCGGGGCAGTTGGGTACTTAAGTTACGATCTTATTCCAAGTATTGAACCTTCTGTCAGGCCACACCTAAGCGCATCAACGACAGACAATTGTACTCTATTTGTCTGCCAAACGATGATTGCCTTTGATCATGAAACTAATCATGTTCATTTTATCCAATACACCCAGCTGACCGGAAATGAAACAGAAGACGAAAAAATACAAGCTTATAAAGAAAATCAAAAGCGGCTTGAACAGATGATTCACAAGCTCCATACAAAGATTGATATGAAAGAACTGATTTTATCAGGGAATATGAACGAATCACCGTCCTTTGAACATGTGACGTCAACCTATGAAAAAGCGCAATTTTTAAAGGACGTAGAAAAAATCAAAGAATACATTCGAGCAGGTGATATTTTTCAAGGCGTCCTCTCACAGCGCTTTGATATCCCAGTGTCAGTGAGTTCATTTGAATTATACCGCGTGCTTCGCATTGTGAATCCATCTCCATACATGTATTTTATGAAATTAAAAGACCGCGATTTAGTCGGAAGCTCGCCAGAACGATTAATCCATGCCAAAAATGGGCACTTAGAAATTCACCCCATTGCAGGCACAAGAAAACGAGGAAAAACAAAAGAAGAGGACGCTGCGCTTGCAAGAGAGCTGTTAGAGGATGAGAAAGAAAAAGCAGAACATTACATGTTAGTAGATCTAGCCAGAAATGATGTCGGCCGCGTAGCAGAATACGGCAGTGTGTCTGTACCGACCTTTACAAAAGTTGTGAACTTTTCACATGTCATGCACATCATCTCCATTGTGACAGGGAAGCTAAAGCAGGATACACACCCAGTCGATGCGCTCATGTCCGCTTTTCCTGCAGGCACATTAACAGGGGCACCGAAAATAAGAGCGATGCAATTATTAAATGAAATGGAGCCTGAGCCAAGGGAAACGTATGGCGGCTGTATTGCCTATATTGGGTTCGACGGCAATATCGACTCTTGTATTACCATTCGCACCATGAGCATCAAAGATCAGACCGCTTCCATACAAGCAGGCGCTGGCATTGTCGCAGATTCTGTTCCAGAAAATGAATGGGAAGAGACTTGTAACAAGGCAGGAGCGCTTCTGAAGGCCATTCAGCTTGCTGAACATATTTTCTCAGAAAAGGAGAGTGTGCAGGATGAATCAGCGACTTTCAGCTCTTGTTAACGGAGGCTTCCTATCAGAAAATGAAGCCCATAGGCTAATGCATGATATGTTGAGCGGATCTTTAACAGATGCTGAAGTCGCTGCAAGTCTATCGATTTTAGCGCACAGAGGAGAAACCGCTGAAGAAATGACAGGCTTCGTGAGGGCCATGCGGCAAAAGGCAGCACCAGCGGAAAGATCGCTCGATGTCGTTGACACATGCGGTACAGGAGGCGATGGACTCTCTACATTTAATATATCAACTGCAGCTGCCATTGTGGCTTCCGCCGCTGGTGCTAAAATCGCAAAACACGGAAATCGTTCAGTCTCTTCTAAAAGCGGAAGTGCCGACGTGCTAGAGTGTCTTGGCATTCACATTCAATCCACTCCAGAAGAAACGAGAAGACAAATACAAGACAAAAACATGGGCTTTTTATTTGCACCACTGTACCATTCATCTATGAAACAAGTAGCAGCAGTCCGCAAGCAGCTTGGCTTCCGGACGGTATTTAATCTATTAGGACCGCTTTGCCACCCGATGCAAGCCAAAAAGCAAATCATCGGTGTGTATGCAAAGGAAAAGGCGAAATTAATGGCGGAAGCCCTTGCCCCATTAGAGCCAGAGCATGTCTTGTTTGTATGCGGGGAAGACGGGCTGGATGAATTAACGATTACAGCAAATTCATATGTGATTGAACTCAAAAAAGGTGCCATGACAGAATATACGCTAAACCCAGAAGACTTTGGACTGGAAAAAGGATACTTATCAGATATTCAGGTCCAATCACCGGAAGAGAGCGCAAAATTGATTCAGAATATATTGAATCATCAAACAGAAGGGGCGCCGCTTCATATTACAGCTCTGAATGCCGGAGCGGCTTTATATATCGCAGGCAAGTCTGAAAGCCTCATGGCAGGAACATTAAAAGCATTAGAAACGATAAAAAACGGAGCAGCCAAAGAACAATTGGCTCGTTTAAGACAAAAAACGAAAGAGGAAGAGATCTATGCTTAATCAAATCATTGCACGCAAAAAAGAACATATCCAAACGTTGGAGTTACCTGATGATGGACACTATGAAAGACGATCATTTAAAGAAGCACTGATGAATCCTCACCGTTCGATTGGGCTCATTGCTGAGGTGAAAAAGGCATCTCCTTCCAAAGGAATCATTCAGCCGAATTTTGATCCTCTGCAAACAGCAAAAGCATACGAAAAATCGAATGCTGATTGCTTATCAGTCTTAACAGATGAACCATTTTTTCAAGGGAAGAACGAGTATCTTTCCTTAATTAAAGAACACGTCGGACGTCCAATTTTAAGAAAAGACTTTATCATCGATTCCATACAGGTAGAAGAGTCAAGACGTATCGGTGCAGATGCCATTTTATTAATTGGAGAAGTGCTTGAACCGAAACAGCTGCATGAACTCTATGTTGAAGCGAAGGAAAAAGGACTAGATATTCTTGTCGAAGTTCATGCAGCAGATACACTGGAACAAATCTTAAACCTATTCACCCCTGAAATCATTGGCGTGAATAACCGAAATTTAAAAACATTTAAAACAACAGTTGAGCAAACAAAAGAGATTGCACCACTTGTTCCAAAGGATGTCTTACTAGTAAGTGAAAGCGGTATTCAGACATTTGATGATCTGACCTTTGTTAAAAAACATGGAGCGAGTGCTGTCCTTGTAGGTGAATCATTAATGAGAAAACCCTCACAAGAAAAAGCCGTCCAGACGTTGTTTGGTGAATGATCACGATGAAGCCTTTTTTAAAATATTGCGGAGCGGTCTCACTAGAAGATGTAGAATGCATTGCGCAATCTCAAGCAGATGCGATCGGGTTTATTTTTGCTCCAAGTAAAAGACAAGTCGATCCAGAACAAGTGAAACAATGGCTCACCGAGTCGCAGTGTGAGAAAGAGATTACGGGTGTATTTGTAAATGAAAACATCCAAAAAGTGTGTGACATCACAAAGCATATTCCTTTAGATATCGTGCAGCTGCATGGAGATGAAACACGAGAGGATGCAAAAGAAATAAAACAACAAACAGGAGCGATTGTGTGGAAAGTCTTTCACCACGAGCCCGATGTAAAAGAAACACTCGATAAAATGACGGCATTTGCGCCGTTTGTCGATGGCTTCCTCATTGATGCGAAAGTAAAAGGGATGAGAGGTGGTTCTGGCACAGCTTTTACATGGGAAGCGGTACCTGTATACATTCAGCAGGCAAAACGACTGGAGAAAACATGTATCATTGCAGGCGGAATAACACCAGAAACGCTGCCAGAGCTGCTTGCCTATGGCCCAAAAGCGATCGATCTTTCAAGCGGCATAGAAGAAAACGGGAATAAAAGCAGCGCTAAGATCAAAGCGCTCGAAGAAAGGATGTTAAACGATGTACGCATATCCAAATGAGCTTGGCAGATATGGAGAATTTGGAGGGAAATTTGTTCCTGAGACGCTCATGCAGCCGCTCGAAGAAATCGAACAAGCATTTAACGAATTAAAAGAAGACCCTGCTTTTGAGCAAGAATATCTTTCCCTTTTGCAAAACTATTCAGGCAGACCGACTGCGCTGACATATGCTGATCAATTATCAGCATACCTCGGCGGCGCAAAAATCTATTTAAAAAGAGAAGATTTAAACCATACAGGCGCTCATAAAATTAACAATGCACTTGGGCAGGCTCTGCTTGCGAAAAAAATGGGGAAATCAAACATCATCGCGGAAACAGGCGCAGGACAGCACGGAGTAGCAGCCGCAACGGTGGCCGCAAAGTTTGGATTATCCTGCACGGTATTTATGGGGAAAGAGGATGTGGAAAGACAATCACTCAATGTATTCCGAATGAAGCTCCTTGGCGCTGAGGTCATACCTGTCACAAGCGGAAATGGCACATTAAAAGATGCAACCAACGAAGCGATTCGTTACTGGGTCCAGCACTGCAGTGATCATTTCTATATGATCGGCTCAGTTGTAGGACCTCACCCGTATCCCCAAATCGTCAGTGAGTTCCAGCGGATGATTGGTGATGAAGCAAAAGAGCAGATAATTAAAAAAGAAGGCAGGCTCCCACATAAAGTCATTGCTTGTGTCGGCGGCGGAAGTAATGCCATTGGAATGTACCGAGCGTTTTTAGATGAAGAGATTGATATTATTGGTGTAGAAGCCGCTGGAAAAGGAATCGATACGCCGCTTCATGCAGCAACCATTACGAAGGGGACAAAAGGGGTCATTCATGGATCTTTGACATATTTAATCCAAGACGAATTTGGCCAGATTATTGAGCCCTATTCCATTTCAGCTGGTTTAGATTATCCTGGGATCGGGCCAGAGCACGCATATTTACATGCGAGCGGCAGGGTTCAATATGTGAGTGCTACAGATCAAGAAGCACTGGATGCGCTAAAGCTGCTGACAGAAAAGGAAGGAATCCTGCCAGCGATTGAATCAGCACACGCTTTAGCCAAGGCGTTTGAGATGAGCAGGACGATGAATGAAGATGAAATCGTCCTTGTCTGCCTGTCAGGAAGAGGAGATAAGGATGTGCATACATTAATGAATGTGTTTGAAAGTGAGGGCAAAACCAAATGATCACATTTCAATTAGAGAAAGGCGAGAAATTATTCATCCCATTTATCACGGCAGGAGATCCGTCAGAAGAAGTCACGATTGATTTAGCTGTGTCCCTTCAAGCAGCCGGTGCACATGCGATTGAACTAGGTGTCCCTTATTCCGACCCGCTAGCGGACGGTCCTGTCATTCAAAGAGCCTCCAAAAGAGCTCTAAATCATGGCATGAATATCGTAAAAGCGATAGAATTAGCAGGGAAGATGAAAAAAAATGGTGTAAAAATTCCTGTAATTCTATTTACGTATTATAATCCTGTGTTACAATTAGACACAGAATACTTTTTCGCTTTACTGCGCAAAAATCATATTTCGGGACTCTTAACACCCGACTTGCCGTTTGAAGAGAGCAGTGAGCTGCAAAAGAACTGTCAAACTTATGACATTTCATATATTTCGCTCGTTGCACCAACCAGCAAGGAACGATTAGTAAACATTGTAGAGCAGGCAGAAGGTTTTGTGTATTGTGTTTCATCTCTTGGTGTAACAGGTGTCAGACAAACCTTTGACGAATCGATTACTGATTTTATTCAACAAGTGAAACAGCTGAGTCGCATACCGGTTGCGGTCGGTTTTGGCATCTCAACAAGAGAGCAGGTAGACTCAATGAATAAACTGAGTGACGGTGTCGTTGTAGGCAGTGCACTTGTGAAAAAAATTGAAGAACTTCAAGATCAATTGTTAGCAAGTGATACACGTCAAGAAGCTTTAAGAGAATTTGAAACCTATGCAAAAACATTTAGTCCCCTCTATTCATTCAAATGAGGTGAAACTTTTGCAAATCAAAGATCAATTAAAACAACTAAAACCGTATCAACCTGGGAAACCAATTGAAGAGGTCAAAAAAGAATATCAATTAGACAAGATTGTGAAATTGGCTTCAAATGAAAACCCTTTTGGATGTTCCTTACATGCAAGAGAGGCGATACAAGCTGAGCTCGAACATTTAGCGATCTATCCAGATGGATACAGCGCAAGTTTAAGAACGGAGCTTGCTGAGTTTCTTCAAGTAAATGAAAAACAATTAATATTCGGGAATGGCTCAGATGAACTTGTGCAAATTATTGCTAGGGCATTCCTTGACCAACATACAAATACCGTCATCCCAGCTCCATCTTTTCCGCAATACCGTCACAATGCCGTCATTGAGCAGGCAGAGATTCGAGAGGTGCCGCTTTTAGACGGAGGAGCTCACGATCTGAAGGGCATGCTGGATGCGATTGATGAGAACACGAAGGTCGTCTGGGTATGCAACCCGAATAACCCGACGGGAAATCATTTGTCAGAATCTGAGCTTGTGGCGTTTTTAGACCAAGTACCAGCTCATGTGCTTGTTGTACTAGATGAAGCATATGTCGAATACGTTCGTGCGGAAGACTTTCCGAACAGCTTATCTTTATTACACTCCTATCAAAATGTCATCGTACTCCGAACGTTTTCAAAAGCGTATGGACTGGCTGCACTTCGAGTAGGCTATGGCATTGCGTCGGAAGAGTTGATTACTGCGATTGAACCAGCGAGAGAGCCGTTTAATACGAGTCGTATCGCTCAGGCAGCTGCACGTGCAGCGATAAAAGATCAGGATTTCATTCAATCTTGCAGACAGAAAAATGAAGCAGGTCTCAAGCAATATCAAGAATTTGCTGACCGTTTTGGACTTTTTATTTATCCGTCTCAAACAAACTTCGTGCTGATTGATTTTAAGAGAGATGCAGATGAATTATTCAATGCATTATTGAAAAAAGGCTACATTGTTCGTTCTGGTAAAGCACTTGGTTTTCCGACTTCTTTACGTATTACGGTCGGAACAATGGAGCAAAATGCAGAAATTCTAAGTACACTTGCCGATTTAATGCAAGGCATTCGTGCGTAGCATAACCATAAAGTCATATCCTAAGGCAGGATATGGCTTTCATTGTACCAACCTCATATACATATAAGCTGTTGAAATGGCTTTTTTAATTTTCGTGAAAAAACAGGTGATGAACATGAATGATGCAAACGAAACAATATTAATCGCTGGACTTGGCTTAATTGGAGGTTCCATCGCACTGTCGATTAAAAAAGAGTATCCCCATAAAAAAATTGTAGGATACGATGTGTCCAAAGAACAAATGGTTGCGGCAACAAAGTTGGGTATCATTGATTTAGCAGCTGATTCATTTGCGGCAGGTTTGGATGAATCTGCGACTATTATATTGGCAACACCAGTTCAGCAAACAGTCAAGATGCTTCGTGAGATTGCAAACTCTGGAATTGAGAGAGAGCTCACAATTACCGATGTTGGCAGCACAAAGCAAAAGGTCGTCCATTTTGCTGAAAAAACGCTTCCTAAGCACTACCAATTTATTGGTGGACATCCGATGGCAGGCTCTCATAAGTCAGGAGTCATTGCAGCGAAAGACTTTTTATTTGAAAATGCATTCTACATTTTAACGCCGGCAAAGGAAACAAATCGCCAGGCTGTTGATCGTTTGAAGGACTTGTTAAAGGGGACAAATGCTCATTTCATTGAGATGACTCCAGAAGAACATGATGGTGTAACAAGTGTGATTAGTCATTTCCCTCATATTGTTGCAGCCAGCCTTGTGCATCAAGCACATCATTTTGAAGAACAATTCCCACTTGTCAAACGGTTTGCTGCTGGAGGCTTTCGTGACATTACACGTATTGCTTCAAGCAATCCTGCAATGTGGCGAGATATCCTTCTGCACAACAAAAACAAGATTTTAGACCGGTTCCATGAATGGAAAAAAGAGATCGACCGCATTGAGACCTTTGTACAGCAAGAAGACGCTGAAGGCTTGTTCTCTTATTTTCAAGAGGCAAAGGAATATCGCGATGGACTTCCTCTTAGGAAAAAAGGTGCCATTCCTGCTTTTTATGACCTTTATGTGGATGTTCCAGATCACCCTGGGGTCATTTCGGAGATTACAGGGCATTTAGCAAATGAAAACATCAGTATTACGAATATCCGTATTATTGAAACGCGAGAAGACATTAATGGGATTTTGCGCATTAGTTTTCAAACAGATGACGACCGTAAGCGTGCAGAGATCTGTATAAAAAATAGAGCGAATTACGATACATTTTATGCTGACTGAGGTGACAAACATGAAAATTCATAAAAATGCTCCTATGAATGGAGTCATTCATATTCCAGGTGATAAATCCATTTCTCATAGATCAGTGATGTTTGGTGCAATTGCTGATGGGACTACAGTGGTGAAAAACTTTCTTCCTGGAGCCGATTGTTTAAGTACGATTGATTGCTTTAGAAAGATGGGCGTTGAAATTGAACAAAAAGGGACAGATGTTGTGATCCACGGTAAGGGACTGAAAGAGCTCAAGGAGCCGTCTGACGTCCTCGATGTTGGGAATTCTGGTACAACCATTCGATTAATGATGGGAATATTAGCTGGTTGTGAGTTTCACAGTACACTGATCGGTGATGAGAGTATTGCTAAAAGACCAATGCAACGAGTAACAGGTCCACTTAAACAACTGGGAGCGAAAATAGATGGCAGAGCAAACGGCGAGTATACGCCACTGTCTATTCGTGGCGGTCATTTAAAAGGTATCTCATATGAGTCTCCGGTGGCAAGTGCCCAAATTAAGTCCGCTGTCCTTTTAGCGGGACTTCAAGCAGAGGGAACAACAACATTAACTGAACCGCATAAATCAAGAGATCATACAGAAAGAATGCTCTCTATGTTTGGTGTAAAACTAGACGAAGATGAACAAAGTGTTTCCATTGAAGGCGGTCAAACATTAAAAGCAACAGATATATTTGTTCCTGGAGACATCTCTTCAGCTGCATTTTTCCTTGTTGCTGGATCTATTGTTCCTAACAGCCGGATTGTGTTAAAAAATGTCGGGCTAAACAAAACAAGAACGGGTATTATCGATGTACTGAAACAAATGGGTGCGAATCTTGAGATCAAAGAAGTAGATGCAAAAGACGGAGAACCGTATGGTGATTTAACGATTTCAACCTCTTCATTAAAAGGGATTGAAATTTCTGGTGACATGATTTCAAGACTCATCGACGAAATCCCGATTATAGCGCTTCTAGCGACACAAGCAGAAGGAACAACGATTATTAAAGATGCTGCTGAGTTAAAAGTAAAAGAGACCAATCGAATTGATACCGTCGTGTCAGAACTTAAAAAACTCGGTGCTGAAATTGAAGCAACTGATGATGGTATGAAGATTCATGGTAAAACCACACTTAAAGGCGGCGCTATCGTGTCAAGCTACGGAGATCACCGAATCGGTATGATGCTGGGGGTTGCTGCTTGCATCACAAAGCAAGCTGTTGAGATTGAAGATACAGATGCTGTTCGTGTATCATACCCGAATTTCTTTGAACACATTGAATACTTAACCAAAACAGTCTGAGGATGTCCTCAGGCTTTTTCTTTCCTTATGCATATTTGTAAGAAATATAGCATAGCTTGTCTCAAGATGAAACCTGGAAAAAAATCATTTTATCCGATAAAAAAATGAATTTCAGGTGCTTGCAGTTTACAAAACTTCCGTTTCGTAAAGGATGAAATGAAAAACAGTCTTTAAAACAAAAAAATGGGTTCATTTTAAAAGAGCAACATATTTGCTGGATGAGTACCTGTCGATTATGATATGAAGTAACAATAGTTTAGGTTTTTGGAAACAGAAAGGAACGGTTTGATTTGAATAGTTCATTACAAGAAGCCATAAAATTAGTTGAGGCGGGTGAGACTGAAAAAGGACTCCAAACACTTGCTCAGGCAGAAAATCATTTGCATGATGAAGAAAAGGCGCAGGCAGCTCAGTTATATTATGATTGGGGAGATATCGATAAAGCGCGGAATCTCATCAGTGATTTACATGATTTATATCCAGAGGAAACAGGGTTAACATGTTTTTATGCAGAGCTACTGATTGACTCTGATGAAGAAGAAAAGGCGATTTCGGTATTAGAGACGATTCCTGAAGATGATGATGCGTATCCAGAGAGTTTATTGTTAATGGCAGATTTGTATCAAATGCAAGGACTATTTGAAGTCAGTGAACAAAAGCTCTTAAAAGCGAAAGAACTGCTTCCAAATGAAGCCATCATTGATTTTGCGTTAGGTGAATTGTATTTTTCACAAGGTCTTTCAAAGAAAGCCGCCGACTATTTCTACAAAGTCGCAGATCAACAACATGAGGTTGGCGGCGTCAATGTTTACCAGAGACTCGCTGAATCACTCAGCACCGCTGGAGAATTTGAAGATGCGCTTGAATGGTACGAAAAGGCAGTAAAAGATCAAACAGACCCGAATACACTTTTTGGCTACGGATTTACAGCGATGAGGGCCGGCAGAACGAAAACAGCCATTCAGCAGCTTTCAGAACTAAAAGATATTGATCCGTCTTATTCGTCTCTTTATATGCCTTTAGCGAAAAGTTATGAGGAAGAAGGACTATATCAGGAGGCTTTAGAGGTAGTAAAAGAGGGTATTAAAATTGATGAGTATAACAAAGAATTATATTTATATGGTGCAAAGATTGACTTGAAAAATGGGGATTCAGAAGATGCGAAAAAGCTGCTTCAAGAAGCACTTGCTCTTGATCCGGGATATATTGAAGCGGTTCAAACATTGCTCGCGATCTATTTAAATGAAGAGCTTTTTGATGAAATCCTGGATGTCATTAAAGAGGTTAAAAGCTTTGGGGAAGATGATCCAAAATGGAATTGGTATGCTGCATCTGCTTCTGTTGGACGAGAGGAATACAAAGAAGCAGCCGATTACTTCAAGCTGGCTCTGCCTGATTTTGATGAGGAGCGTGACTTTTTATATGAATACGCTTCGTTCCTTTTAGAAGAAGGCAGACAAAAAGAAGCATTGCCGCTATTACGCAAAGTTCTTCAGAAAGATGGCACGAATGAAGAAATCGAAGAAACGATTTTAAGAATTGAAGACGAAATTTCCTTATAGTTTGCAGGAATGAAGAACTGGTTTGTTGAATAATTCATGTATAGCAATTTAATTTACGATAGAGGAGGGAATAACATGCAGACCCCTGTTTCTGTCAATGAAAAGAAGGAATTCATCCGGTGGTTTTTAAACCATTATCAGCTAAAACGAAGAGAGTGTGTTTGGATATTAAATTATTTAATGAGTCACGACTCTTTGATGGAAAAGGTTCATTTTGTAGAGCAAGCAGAATTTTGCCCAAGGGGAATCATTATGTCAACACACTGTGTGGATGAAGTTCCCTTTAGATTTTATAAAGAAAACATCATGACGACAGATGCTGAAAAGTCATTTCATGATATTCGTTTGAATAAACAGCAAGATTTGTTTATTCAATTGAATTTCCGTTCTGCTTATCGTTCGCCGGAATATGCAGCTGTGCTTGAAACAAATCCTCATATTCCAAAGGATCTTTATGAGAACGAAAAAGATAAGGATCTTGCGGAGAAAGTGCTTGAACACTCGATCGCAACGTTCCAAAAAGAACGGCTTATGAAAGAGATAGATGAGGCACTTGACCGTCATGATCAAGAAACATTTAATAAGTTAGCAAAAGAATTAAGCCTATTGTCATAAACTGAACGAATAAGCCTTGCCCTATACAGGCAGGGCTTATGTCATGAAAGAGGGGAAATTGATGAAGTTTCAAGCGGAGGATGCGGATCGCTTTTTGCAATCTAAAGATTACATTGATACCGCTATCATTCCAATAGTTGGAATAGATGCGAATCAAATCAAACAAACTGTATCTTTAGGTGAGTTTACCATTCTTGTAGCAGAGGAACTTGAAAGGCAGCTGAAAGGGCGGGTCTTTCTTTTTCCACCACATACATATGTAGAGATCAATGATCGAAAACTAGAAGACATCTTCACGATGAAGCAGTCGCTAGAAGATCATTTTCAGCATGTCGTGTTGATCTCATCTGATCATCAATGGAAAGAGCATGCGGCGGTTAGTGAAGCGCTATTTTTGTTAAAGCCGGTTCCGCTCGAGCATTTAAAGGTAGAATTAAAGCAAAAAATCGTTCAAGACAGTGTAGAACAAATTTTGAACTTTTTGTTACAAAAGTGGAACCCTTCATAAAAACCCTTACATTTGCATTGTACATAGCTTTTTAGGCTGTTGACCTTGTGAATAGATTGATATATTATGAGGGTGTCCTAGTTTTATGAAATTTTTTCTAATTCAGTTATAAAGTAGCTGACGACCTGAGGGGGGGAGAAAAAAATGAGCGAGAAGAGACATGGAGTGTCCAGGCGTCAATTTTTGAATTACACGTTGACCGGCGTGGGGGGATTTATGGCCGCTGGAATGCTCATGCCTATGGTTCGCTTTGCGCTTGACCCTGTGCTAAAAGGAACAGAGGATCAGGATATGGTTCAAGTTGTCAGTGTAGATGAACTGACGAAGGAACCGAAGCGCTTTGACTTTAAAATTGATCAAGTAGATGCATGGTATGAGTCAAAGGAATCTAGGTCAGCATGGGTGTACAAAGAAGGGGATGAAATTGTCGCTTTATCGCCAATCTGTAAACATTTAGGATGTACAGTGAACTGGAACAGTGATCCGAAAAATCCAAACAAATTTTTCTGCCCATGCCACTATGGGCTGTACGACAAGGATGGTACAAACGTACCCGGAACTCCACCGCTTGCACCGCTTGACCATTATAAGCAGCAAGTGAAGGACGGATACCTCTATCTTGGAAAAGCTGTGCCGAAAGGGGAAGGGTAACGATGCTTAACAAGATTTATGATTGGGTAGATGAGCGGCTAGACATTACACCAATATGGAGAGATATTGCGGATCATGAGGTGCCAGAGCATGTCAATCCAGCACATCATTTCTCCGCTTTTGTGTACTGTTTTGGCGGTTTAACGTTTTTTGTGACAGTCATTCAAGTCCTTTCGGGCATGTTTTTAACGATGTATTATGTGCCGGATATTAAAAATGCCTGGGAATCTGTCTATTATTTGCAAAATGAAGTGGCATTTGGTCAGATTGTCAGAGGGATGCACCACTGGGGTGCGAGTCTAGTCATTGTCATGATGTTTTTACATACGCTAAGGGTCTTTTTCCAAGGGGCGTATAAAAAGCCTAGAGAGCTGAACTGGATTGTTGGTGTGCTCATTTTCTTTGTGATGCTTGGACTTGGTTTTACAGGATATCTCTTGCCATGGGATATGAAGGCGCTATTTGCGACGAAGGTTGGTCTTCAAATTGCAGAAGCCACACCATTCATTGGAAAAGAGATCAAAACGCTGCTTGCAGGTCATCCTGACATTGTAGGGGCACAAACGCTGACGAGATTTTTCGCTATCCATGTCTTTTTCTTGCCAGCGGCATTATTTGGGCTGATGGCTGCCCACTTTATTATGATTCGTAAGCAAGGAATTTCTGGACCGCTATAAAAAAAGTTGCGTTTGATGAATGTTCAATGAGGAGGGGATGACTTTGCATAGGGGAAAAGGGATGAAGTTTGTCGGAGACTCCAGAATTCCGGCAGAAAGAAAACCTAACATACCTAAAGACTATTCCGAATATCCGGGAAAAACAGAAGCCTTTTGGCCGAACTTTCTTTTAAAGGAATGGCTTGTAGGTGCCGTTTTTTTAATTGGATTTCTTGTCCTAACTGTTGTTCATGCACCTCCGCTTGAGCGGATGGCTGATCCAACAGATACCGGCTATATTCCGCTGCCAGACTGGTATTTCCTATTCTTGTACCAGTTATTAAAATATGAATTTGCTGCAGGAGGCTATACAGTAGTTGGCGCGATGATTATGCCTGGAATTGCGTTTGGTGCACTTTTGCTCGCACCATTTCTTGATTCTGGTCCTGAACGCAGACCGTATAGAAGACCGGTTGCAGTGGGGATGATGATCCTTGCAGTCGGCGCAGCAACATATTTAACGTGGGAGTCTGTTGCTACTCATGATTGGGAAGCAGCGGCGAAGCAAGGTGAAATTAAGAAAGAAGCAGAGATTGATACCTCAGCGGAAGAGTATAAAATTTATCAGGAGCAGACATGTATTTCCTGTCACGGGGATAACATGCAGGGCGGAGCAGCCGGACCGTCACTTGTTGACAACGGTCTTGCACCTGAGGAGATAGCTAAAATCGCTGTTGAAGGAAAAGGCAACATGCCTAAGGGTATCTTTAAAGGTAGCGATGAAGAACTTGAAAAGCTTTCTAAATATTTATCTGAAGTCAAATCTAAATAATTCAGTTGTTTAAATGCAAGTACAAGGATATACTCAAAAGAGAAAAAGCTGGCGCTGTCAGCTTTTTTCTGATTTTAACAGATCGTGAGTGAAGAGACGTATGAGATGGATTCAATATCTGCTAGCCACGCGCTACATGCTTGTGCTAGTCCTGATGATCAATTTCCTTGGCACTGTGTACGGCTACTATTGGTATATTCCTCAGCTTGTAGAGACGCCGGCTATCTTTTTAGCTTTTGTTCCAGACAGCCCAACGGCAAGCTTTTTCTTTTTATTTGTACTACTTGCGTTTTTGATGAAACGAAACGCTCCTTATTTTGAAGCACTTGCCCTTGTGACCTTGATTAAGTACGGGTTATGGGCTGTAGGAATGAATATCTTTGTGCTTTTATCTGTTGATGACTTTCCGTGGGAAGGATACATGCTGATTGGGTCTCACTTTGCGATGGCGGTTCAAGCTGTATTGTTTGCACCGTATTATCGTTTTAAAATGCGTCATTTGGTGGTAGCCGGCATATGGATTTTACATAACGATGTGATTGATTATGTATTTGGTATGATGCCGCGTTATTCTATGCTGTCTGCCTATTCAAACGAGATCGGCTATGTCACGTTTTGGTTAAGTATTGCCGTTCTTCTTGTTTCGTATTATCTCGTCCTATCGAAAAAATCGGTCAAGCTTGAACTCCCTTAACAATATTGGTCTAACCTTGTCCTTTTCTTCATACGCTGTATGGAGAAGGGCTAGGAGGGACTTGCATGAAACGAAAGCCAATCGCGATGATTCTATTATTTTTTCTCGTATTACAGCCATCTGTTGCCAAAGGCGAGGAAACAGCCGCTAACGTGCTGCAAGAATTAACGGAACTATCAGATTCAATCTTTCAATTAACGAGACAAGCTAAATATGATGAGGCGTTACAGGTCGCATTGTATGTTGAAAAGACATTTAAAGCTGAGAATTGGCGTGGTACTCTGACAAATACGCAGATTCGGCAAATTACACTTGGCTATCAAGATATTATAAAAGGGCTGCCGCAGGAAGAATTGAATGAGCGCGAAAAGCTTCGTTATGCCTCTCAGTTTAGAATGCTGCTTGATGCGATCCAGTCAGACTCTGAGCCTCTTTGGGGTTCGCTGGAGAAGCCCATTATGGGGTCTTTTCCTACTTTGAAAAAAGAAGTGAGGGATCCGGAGTCGACGACGTTTTATGAAACTTGGAATGAGCTGGTTTCTTTATACGATATGATATACCCTAGTTTAACCATTGATATTTCGCCTGAAAAGCTGCAAACGATTAAGCAGCATATGGAAGTGATTGAGCAAGGTGAATTTTTAAAAGCATCAAGTGGGACAAAGCTTGAGCGTCTCACGAAGCTCGAAGAGGATTTATCGAGTGTGTTTGCTCACGTCGATCAAGATGAAGCTGATCCATCGCTTTTATGGGTCATTTTAACAACAGGGAGTATCATTTTATTAACGTTAACGTATGTTGGGTTTCGGAAATACCGTGCTGAAAAAGAGAAGAAGCAAAAGCGTCAGGCTGATTATCCGAAATCATAAAAAAAGAAGCACCATTTTTGGGCTTCTTTTTTTAATGCGGATTAAGCGGCTTTTTGTGTTCATCTAATGTGAAGCCTTCACCAAGCACATCATGCACGTCACTGACAGATACAAATGCATGAGGATCGACTGAGGTCACGACGCTTTTGAGATGGACAAGCTCGTTTTTCGGGACGACGCAATAAAGGACGTTGCGCTCCTGTTTTGTATAGGAACCAATCCCTTTTAAAATGGTCACACCGCGCTCCATTTCCTCTGTGATTTTCTTTTGAATGATGTCATCTTTTTCAGAGATAATCATGGCGCCTTTGGCTGCGTAAGCACCTTCTTGCATGAAGTCAATGACCTTTGCGGCAACAAACACTGCGACGAGTGTATACATGGCTTCTTTGTAATTTAAATAAGTAAGAGAAATCGTAATGACACATGCGTCGAAGATGAACATTGTTCGTCCCATGGCCACCTGATAATGCTTGTTGATGAGTCTTGCGATGATGTCCACGCCGCCGGTTGTACCGCCGAACTTAAAGATGATCCCGAGGCCTGTTCCGATAAACACACCAGCAAAGAGCGCGGCTAGCGCCAAATCGTGCTGGAGAGGCATATGTATTTGAAAGCGCTGGAAGATGGCAAGAAAGACAGAAAGACTGACGGTTCCTACAATTGTATAAGTAAACATGGTTCTGCCGAGCATTTTCCAGCCGATAAAAAAGATCGGAATGTTTAAGACAAGGTTTGAAATGGATGGATCAATGTGGAATAGAAAATATAAAAGCAGTGTAATACCTGTAAATCCGCCTTCCGCCAAATTGTTCTGCATATTAAAATGAACAAGACCGAAAGAAAAAATCGCAGATCCTATTAAAATAAATACGATATTTTTAAGACGAATTTCTTTTAGCAAGAGACCACTCCTTTTTTTGCTTAGACAGCGATAATATTATATGGTATGGGAGAGAAACAAGCAAACTGAGTCTTAAACATTTGTCAAATATTTATGATTTCGCTAACATGTAAGAGATGGATAGGAGGATGAGCTTCATGACGAATGAAAAAACGCTGCGTCACGTGCAGCAAGAAGTAGATGATTACATAGGACAATTTAAAGAAGGCTATTTCAGCCCGCTTGCCATGATGGCCCGTCTGACAGAAGAATTAGGCGAGCTAGCAAGAGAGGTTAACCATTACTATGGAGAAAAGCCGAAAAAAACAACGGAAACAGAAAAAAGCATGGAAGAAGAAATTGGCGATGTTTTGTTTGTGTTAACATGCCTCGCTAATTCACTAGATATATCACTAGAGGAAGCACACGATCGTGTGATGCATAAATTCAATACAAGAGACAAAGACCGCTGGACAAAAAAAGAAGGGAAGTAGAGACGATGACGAACCAAACCATCAAAGTAGTAATCGCTGGAGCAAGAGGAAGAATGGGGATAGAGGCTGTGAAGCTGGCAGAAGAAACGAGCCATTTTGAGCTTGTGGCAGCCCTTGATCACGCGCACGAAGGAAAAAAATTATCTGATGTGATTCATACGACATCTGAGGCGCCAATTTACACAGATATTGATGTGTGTCTTTCAGAGACAGCACCTGATGTATTAATTGATTTGACGACACCAGAAATCGGGAAAGTACATACAAAAAAGGCACTTGAACATGGCGTCCGTCCAGTCGTAGGAACCACTGGATTTTCTGAAGCTGACCTGAAAGAGCTACAGCAATTAACAGAAGAAAAGAGCATAGGCTGTATTATTGCGCCAAACTTTGCTGTCGGTGCGGTCTTAATGATGAAGTTTGCCAAAATGGCAGCGAATTACTTTCCTGACGTTGAAATCATTGAGCTTCACCATGATAAAAAACTAGATGCTCCGAGCGGTACTGGGCTTAAAACAGCTGAAATGATTGCAGAAGTCAGAGAAAGCAAAAAGCAGGGACATCCAGAAGAGAAAGAATTAATCGAAGGTGCACGAGGCGCAGATTATGACGGTATCCGTCTGCACAGCGTAAGACTTCCGGGTATGATTGCACATCAAGAAGTACTGTTTGGAATGGACGGACAGACGCTCACCATTCGCCATGATTCTTATAACCGTGCATCATTTATGTCAGGTGTGAAGCTTTCAGTTGAACAGGTCATGCATATTGATCAGCTCGTCTATGGTTTAGAAAATATCATCGACTAATAAGGAGTGGATTCCTGATGAACATTGCTTTAATCGCTCACGATAAGAAAAAAAGTGACATGATCCAGTTTGCCATTGCGTACCGTGATATATTGGCAGATCATACACTTTACGCAACAGGGACAACAGGTTTGAGAGTGAAAGAAGCGACGGGGCTTCCCATTCATCGTTTCCAGTCAGGACCACTTGGAGGAGATCAGCAGATTGGTGCTTTAATTGCTGATAATGCAATGGATCTTGTGCTCTTTTTTAGAGACCCGCTTACCGCGCAGCCGCATGAACCGGATGTATCTGCACTCATTCGGCTTTGTGATGTGTATACCATTCCACTAGCCACCAATATGGGGACTGCTGAAATTTTAGTCAGGAATTTAAATAAAGGCACGTTTGATTTTCGAGATGTAGTAAAAAACGGAGGAACAAATGAAACGACTTGATATCCTTGCATTCGGTGCCCACAGCGATGATGTTGAGATCGGTATGGGCGGAACGATTGCAAAATACGTAAAAAAAGGGGCGCGTGTCGGGATTTGCGACTTGACCCAGGCCGAATTATCTTCGAATGGAACGGTAGAGAGCCGTAAAGAGGAAGCAAAAGCTGCTGCCGCCATTCTAGGTGTGTCAACGCGAATCCAGCTCACACTGCCAGACAGAGGACTTTATCTAAATGACGAAGCGATGAAGGACATTGCAGGCGTGATTCGAACATACAAGCCAAAACTGATTTTTGCTCCGCATCACCAAGATCGGCATCCAGATCATGGTCATGCGGGCTCACTTGTAGAAGAGGCTGCTTTTTCGGCAGGTATACATAAATTTGAAGATTCATACAAGCAGCCAGCGCATAAAATAAGTCAGATGTATTATTACATGATTAACGGTCATCATCGCCCAGATTTTGTGATTGATATTTCTGAGGAAATGCACCAAAAGATTGATAGCTTGCATGCGTATAAAAGCCAATTTGTTAAATCGGCGAATTCAGTTGAGACACCTCTTGTGAACGGTTATATTGATTTTGTCAAAATGAGAGAGTCTATGTATGGAAGGGAAGTCAATAAAGCTTATGCAGAAGGGTTTATCACAAAGAAACCACTTTTGATAGATGACGACTTACTTGGGGGGTAATTATGAAAAAACTGAAGGTCGGAATCACTTGTTATCCAAGTGTCGGCGGCTCGGGCATTATTGCTACGGAACTTGGAAAACGTTTAGCTGAAAAAGGGCACGATGTTCATTTCATTACCTCAAGTATTCCGTTTAGGCTCAATAAAGTGTATCCGAATATTTATTTTCATGAGGTGGATGTCAATCAATATGCTGTTTTTCAATATCCGCCTTATGACCTTGCATTAGCAAGTAAATTGGCAGAAGTCGCAAAACGAGAGAAGCTTGATATTATTCACGCGCATTATGCGGTTCCGCACGCCGTCTGTGCGTTCTTAGCGAAGCAGATGACGGGACATTCTGTGAAAGTCGTCACGACGCTTCACGGGACGGATATTACGGTATTAGGCTATGATCCATCACTAAAGGAAGTCATTCGATTTGCGATCGAATCATCAGACCGGGTAACGGCGGTGTCGCATTCATTAGCTGCGCAGACGTATGACCTTATCAAACCAAATAAAAAGATCGAGACGATCCATAATTTTGTCGATGAACGGGTGTATTTGCGCGAAGATCACGAAGTGCTAAAGACACATTATGGTCTTTTACCGGACGATAAGGTCGTCATCCATGTATCAAATTTTCGAAAGGTCAAACGGGTGCATGATGTCGTTCATGTGTTTAAAAAGATCTCAGAACAGGTGCAGGCAAAGCTGCTGCTCATCGGTGATGGTCCTGAAAAATCGGTCGTATGCGAACTCGTGAAAAAACTGGGGCTGACAGACCGCGTGTTATTTTTAGGAAAGCAAGAGAAAGTAGAAGAGCTGTATTCCATCAGTGATTTGAAGCTGCTTCTTTCTGAGAAAGAGAGCTTCGGACTTGTGCTTCTTGAGGCGATGGCATGCGGTGTCCCATGTATTGGGACTGATGTTGGCGGGATTCCAGAGGTCATTACACATGGAGAAACAGGTTTCCTTGTCCCGCTCGGCGATATAGACGCGGCAGCTAAACACGCAGTCTCTATACTCAAAGACAAAGCGCTTCATGAACAAGTGTCTGCGTCGGCCCAGTCTAGTGTTCAGGCCCATTTCTCTTCTGAAAAAATTGTGAGTGAATATGAAGAGCTTTACCTAGAATTGATCGAAGGTGATGATGAACATGAATGAACCATTCACACATGCGATCCCTATTTTACATACACTGCACGAACATGGGCATCAGGCTTACTTTGTCGGCGGAGCAGTGAGAGATGTCCTTTTAGGCAGGGAAATCGGCGATATCGATATAGCAACAGATGCAACGCCTGATACGGTCGAATCCTTATTTGAAAAAACAGTTGATGTTGGCAAAGAGCATGGCACTGTCATCGTGTTACATGATGGGGTCAGCTATGAGGTGACGACGTTTCGAACTGAATCAGAATATGAAGATTTTCGTAGACCGAAAGAAGTGGCGTTTATCACATCATTGAAGGAAGATCTTTTAAGAAGAGATTTAACGATCAATGCGATGGCCATGGATATAAATGGGGAGATCATTGACCATGTAGGGGGCAAACAGGATATTGAGCGGAAACGAATTCAAACCGTAGGAGATCCTGCGTGCCGCTTTCAGGAAGACGCACTTCGTATGATGAGAGCGGTCCGTTTTTTAAGCCAGCTTGGCTTTGAGCTCGCTGCAGAAACGGCTGAAGCGATGAAAAAAGATAAGCACCTGCTTGCCAACATATCAGTTGAACGCAAAAAGATTGAAATGGAGAAGCTTTTAAAAGGCCGTTATTGTGAGCGGGCGATTAAGGTGCTCATTTCTACCAAATTGTATGAAGAATTGCCGGGTCTCAAAAAGGATGGTCTGCAAGAATCCTTTCAATCATTTCCGTATTATTTACTGGATGGACTAGAAGAAGTATGGGGGGCTGTTATCCATTTGCTTGGCTTAGATGAAGCGGAGGCTGTGCTCTTCTTAAAAGAATGGAAGCTGTCAACAAAGCTTTTGAAAGACGCGGTGGCTATTAGCCAATACGTCGATTGTGACTGGGATGCGGAGAAGATGTTTGAGGCTGGTGAACACGTGCTCTTATCTAGTTTGAAGATCTCACAGCTAAAACACGAGCGCCGCATTTTCTTTGACGAGCTTGAGGCAGCGAAGCGTTCTTATGATGCCCTTCCGATTAAAACGCTTCAAGACCTCGCTGTTTCAGGAAAAGATTTAATGGCCTTTCGGCAAAAGACATCAGGAAAATGGATCGCAGAAGAGCTCGATTTGGTGAAAAAAGCCGTTCTGCAAAATCATTTGGAAAACCGAAAAAAAGCCATAGAGGAGTGGCTTACAGCATGCGATCAGCAATTAGAAAACGATTAATCGAACTATTTACAGCATCAAGTGAGGACTTTGTCTCAAGTCAGCAAATATGTGATGAGCTTGGCTGTTCTCGAACGGCTGTCTGGAAGCATATAGAGGGCCTCAGAAAAGAGGGCTATGAGGTAGAAGCCGTCAGAAGAAAGGGATATCGCCTGCTTCGTAAACCGGACAAAATTAGTGAGGATGAAATTCTGTTTGGTCTAGAAACAGAGAGCTTTGGCAGGCACATTTATTTTCAGAAAGAAGTCGCCTCCACACAGCTGATTGCCCATGATCTTGTAAATGAAGGTGCGCCCCACGGTACGCTCGTTGTCAGTGATCATCAGACAAACGGGAAAGGCCGCCTTCAAAGAACGTGGCATTCACCAAATGGGACAGGCATCTGGATGAGTCTCGTTCTACGGCCTGAAATTCCGCTGCACAAAGCGCCGCAGATGACGCTTTTAGCATCTGTAGCCATCGCAGAAGCCATTGCAGAGCAAACAGGACTCAGTCCATCCATTAAATGGCCAAACGATATTTTGTTAAACGGGAAAAAGGTCGTTGGCATTCTAACCGAATTAAAAGCAGAGGCGGACCAGGTTCATGCGGTGATAATTGGTCCAGGCATTAATGTGAACCAAACGGCTGATGACTTTCCGGATGAACTAAAGGATGTCGCCACAAGCCTGCGAATGGAACTGAATGAAAAAGTGGACCGTGCTGCGCTCATACAACAGATCATGTCCACCTTTGAAAAAAGGTATGACGATTATATGAAGCATGGATTTACACCGATTAAACAATTATGGGAATCGTATGCGATGACGATCGGTCAGCATATTGTTGCCCGCACCGTCAATGGGCAATACACTGGAAAAGCGCTCGGAATCAATGAAGAAGGTGTTTTATTGCTTGAAACGGAGGAGGGTATTCAAAAAATCTACTCCGCAGACATCGAGATAAAGTCAACTTAAGTGGAACACCCGGCACATTTTTGATATACTTCGTGTGGGCAGTATCTGAAAAAGAGCTGTACCTGTAGAAACAAAAATTTGATAAATTTCTGCCTTGATCCTAAGGGACTTGGACAGAGGGATGATTCGCCGCGCATGAGAAATCAAAACATGTGATGTGAGGCAAGCCATCTCCTCTCCAGAATGAGGAGGAACAAATGAAGACAAAGCTAGATTTTTTCAAAATGAAAGAACAAAACGAACCGATTGTGATGCTGACAGCATACGACTATCCATCTGCAAAGCAAGCAGAAAAAGCGGAAGTCGACATGATCTTAGTTGGTGATTCACTTGGGATGGTTGTACTTGGACTCGATTCGACAGTCCAAGTCACGATGGATGATATGATTCATCACACAAAAGCAGTGAAAAGAGGCGCAAAAGACACATTTATTGTGACGGATATGCCATTTATGTCTTACCATTATTCATTAGCAGAAACATTGAAAAACGCAGCACGCATCATGCAAGAAAGCGGAGCGGATGCCTTAAAGCTAGAAGGCGGAGATGGCGTATTTGAATCCATTCAAGCTCTCACAAGAGGCGGGATTCCTGTCGTCAGTCATTTAGGCCTCACCCCTCAGTCAGTTGGAGTACTTGGCGGATATAAAGTGCAAGGAAAAGACCACGAAAGTGCGCAGAAATTGATTGAAGACAGCTTAAAATGTGAGGAAGCTGGTGCGATTGCACTTGTGCTTGAATGCGTACCTGGTGAACTGACAAAACGAATTACCGACATGCTGAAAATTCCTGTCATCGGGATTGGTGCAGGAGCTGAGGCAGACGGACAAGTTCTCGTTTACCATGATGTGGTAGGATACGGGGTGTCTAGAACACCTAAGTTTGTGAAACAATACGCGCAAATTGATACTGTACTAGAAGAAGCGCTTATTCAATATACGAAAGAAGTAAAAGCACACACATTTCCAGAAGACAAGCATACATTTCATATCAAAGAAGAAGTCCTTGATGGTTTATATGGGGGTATGAAAAAATGAACGTTGTCACCCATATTCACGAGCTGAAGGAATTGATCAAGCAGCATCGAGAAAAACAGCATTCCATTGGCTTTGTCCCAACGATGGGCTTTCTTCATGAAGGACATCTGACGCTCGCGAAAGAAGCAAGGGATCAAAATGACATTGTGGTAATGAGTATTTTTGTCAATCCTTTGCAATTTGGACCGAACGAAGACTTTGAATCCTATCCAAGGGATATGGAAAGAGATCAGCGCCTTGCAGAAGAAGCAGGTGTGGATATTTTATTTACACCTGATGTGAAAGAAATGTATCCAAATGAGCCATCTATCACGATGACGGTTCAAAAGCGGACTGATGTCTTATGCGGGAAAAAACGTCCAGGACATTTCGACGGCGTTGTTACTGTGCTTACAAAGCTATTTCATCTTGTAGCACCAACAAATGTATACTTTGGTCTAAAGGATGCACAGCAAGTCGCTGTGATCGATGCGATGATCAAGGATTTCTTCTTTGATCTTCACCTTGTATCTGTGCCGACAGTTAGAGAAGAAAACGGTTTAGCGAAAAGTTCAAGAAATGTGTACTTATCTGAAAAAGAAAGACAAGAAGCACCTGCTTTGTACCGCGCATTGAAAAAAGGACAGTCAGCGGTTGAAAAAGGTGAACGTGACGTCAGTCGTATTTATCAGTTGGTAGAAGAGGAAATTCTTCAAACGAGCGGGGAAATCGATTATATTGAGATCTACTCCTATCCAGAGCTTGAGCCGCTTCAGCAGTTGGCAGGTCAGGTCATCATTGCGATTGCGGTGAAATTCTCACGGGCAAGACTGATTGATAATGTGATATTCCATGTTCCTGAAAGCGGTGAAAAACATGTATAGAACCTTTATGACCTCTAAACTTCATAAAGCGACGGTAACAGAAGCAAACTTACATTATGTAGGAAGTATCACCATTGACGAAGATTTACTTGATGCGGCAGGCATGATGGCAAATGAGAAAGTACAGATTGTCAATAATCACAATGGCGCGAGACTTGAAACATATATTATTCCTGGTGAAAGAAAGAGCGGTGTCATTTGTTTAAATGGCGCGGCAGCAAGATTGGTTCAGCCGGGGGATGAAGTGATTATTATCGCTTATGGAATGCTCTCAGAAGAAGAAGCAAAGACACATACACCAAAAGTGGTCGTATTAAATAAACAAAATCAAATTGAACAAATGATTGGGCAAGAGCCTGCGAGAACGATTTTATAACGCATGCTGCAAGGAAACAGAACAGTTTTAAGAAAAGAAGCTGTTCTGTTTCAGCTATTTTGCCCAGAGTGTGTTTCACTTCGAGTGAAACGAGGAATTGAGGTGTCCATTTTATGGCCGATCAAAGGTTTGTTGTCGTTGATATTGAAACCACCGGAAATTCACCCAAAAAGGGTGATAAAATCATTCAAATTGCTGCGGTGGTCATTGAAAATGGACAAATTGTCGAACGGTATTCAAAATATGTGAACCCGGGAAAAGCGATCCCTGGATTTATTGAACAGCTGACAGGTATTCAGCAGCACATGGTTAACGATGCAGTGTTTTTTGAGGACATTGCCCAAGAGGTGTATGATCTTATTCAAGGCGCTTATTTTGTTGCGCACAATGTTCATTTTGACTTGAATTTTTTAAATGATGAACTAAAAGCATGCGGGAAAAATGAGCTGGATGTGCTAGCGATTGATACAGTTGAGATTTCTAGAATTCTTTATCCAGAGCTTGAAGGTTATAAGCTCACTGAATTAAGTGAAGAGCTCATGCTTCCACATGACCACCCGCACCGGGCGGATAGTGATGCGGAAGTTACTGCCATGTTATTTTTAACCTTATTACATCAATTAACACATACACCGCCAAATGTGCTAAAGCAGCTGCGCAGATTATCCTCTTATCTCTTAAGCGATATAGGACTTTTAATACAGCAGCTTGAAACGAGTCGTGCTAGCCGTGAAGATTCTTTGGTAGAAGTGGGCTCTTTTGCTGTAAAAGATGTCACCAATCCTGAAACGGATACGACAGATTCAGTAGGGGAAGACGATAAACAGCTGTTTGAGGAGATCAAAAAGAAGCTTCCCCAAACAGTGGAAGGCTATGAAGTAAGAGAAGGCCAGCTCACGATGATGAATAAAGTGAGAGATGTGTTTCATGAAAGGGCCTATGCTTTAATTGAAGCGGCACCAGGTATTGGAAAAACGCTGGCATACCTCATACCAGCTGCACTAGAGGCAAAGAAATCAGGAAAACCTGTCATTATTAGTACATATTCCATTCTTTTGCAGCAGCAAATGCTTCAGCGCGATGTGCCGATTTTAAATCAATTGCTTCCGTTTGAGCCAGCTGCCTGTGTATTCAAAGGACGGGCGCATTATATTTGCTTAGATAAGTTTGAGCATGTGCTGCATGAGGAAGATGATAACTATGATGTGGTCTTAACGAAGGCGCAAATATTAATGTGGCTTCTTGTCACAGAAACGGGTGATTTATCTGAACTGAATTTACCGTCAGGAGCTGCCAATATAAAAGACCGTATTTCGTGTGTGCACATGCCGTTTACATCAAAAAAGCGCCGCTTTAAAGAATACTGCTTTTATGAACGTGCCAAAAAAAGGGCCAAAACAGCCAATTTAATTTTAACAAATCATCGCCTGCTCTTATCACAAACGGAAGCATCGTCTATCTTTCAGCATGCAGACGTATATGTGATTGACGAGGCTCATCAATTTGAGAAAACAGCCAATGAAACACTAGGAGATAGTGCGTCGTATATCCAGCTTCATGCGAAATTAACGCAGCTTGGCTCCTTACAGGGCGGTCTTTTAAACAAGCTGAAAAAGAGATTTCACGGTGCTGGTTTACAGACGGACACCTTTATCGAAATGGATGAGTATCTTCATCAGCTTCAAATGGAAAGTGACGCCTTCTTTAGTACCGTTCATTCTTTTGTCAAAAGGACAAAACCAAAAGCAGACATCAATCGTCTCATTCATAGAGTACGTCATCATTCGAAGCATGCGCAGTGGAAACGGATTAAAGAGACGGCAAGTAAGCTTTGTTCCTTGTTAATTGCTTGTGAAAAGTTGTATGAGCAGCAAAAAAGCGAGCTTCTTCAAAAAAGTGATCAGCTGACAGAACACTTTGCCTTTGAAGCAGAGGAATACGATCAAGTGATGTCGTTTATGCATACATTTTGCAGTACGCTGTACCGGTTTATTTTTGAACCGAAAAATGATGAAACGGTTTGGATTGAGATTGATGCAAAGGGTGCCAAAAATGCTGTCTTTATGCATGCACAGCCGCTAGATACTGGAGAGCTTTTAGCGGACCGATTTTTTATGAACAAAAAAAGTGTTGTTCTCACATCAGGAACACTCACAATCAATGGGCGCTTTGATTATTGCTTAGAACGATTTGGTCTGCAGGATTTTTATCCGCATCTTGTACAGATTGAGTCACCGTTTGAACTTGAAAAACAGCTCAAGGTGATTGTACCAGCTGATATGCCGCCGATTACGAACCGTGATGAGCGCGACTATGTAAAGCAAGCAGCACGGTACATTAAGGTGATGGAAAAGCAGCATCAAGCGAAGATATTGGTGTTGTTTAATTCACATGAGATGTTAAAAGCAGTGTATGAAGAGCTGAAAACAGAAGGGATGCAAGCCGCCCTTTTTGCTCAAGGTCTGACGGGCGGGAGCCCTGTTAAATTAACGAAAATGTTCAAATTAGCAAAACATGCGATTTTACTTGGTACGGGTAGTTTTTGGGAAGGTGTCGATTTTCCTGGATCAGAGCTGACAACAGTCATTATGGCACGTCTCCCGTTCAGGCCGCCTGATTCACCGCTCATTGAAGCAAAATGTGATGCCGCTAAAAAACAGGGGAAGAACCCGTTTAAAGCCGTTGCTCTCCCAGAAGCTGTGCTAACCTTTAAACAAGGTGCAGGACGCTTGCTGCGCTCTGAAAAAGACATAGGTACATTGCTCATTCTAGACCGCCGAGTGAAAACCGCTTCATATGGAAAGCTATTTTTAGAATCACTCCCTCATGCGCCAGTCCACGAGATGTCAAAAGAATCACTTGAGGCGTATATAGAGAAGCTCAACAACGAAAAGCCGCTGTCATAAGCGGCCTTTAGCTGGTGTGGGTTTGGAGTTAATTTATCGTAACGGCTTTTTGTGTTCCGTTGTAAAAATAGTATCGGTTCCCGCGCCGAAAAGTATGACTAACAATATTTACGTACCGAGGAGGAATTAGAAGTGGAAAGTAAAATAGAGGTACTTTCAACTGTTCAAATTAAGCATTCAGAGGACCTGTATAAAATTGTTGACTTATTGAACAGAACGCTTAAAAGAGAAGATCTCATGTTTGGATTAGCATTAGATCAAGAAGATCAAAATCAAGCGATATTTACGATATATCGCACATAGGGGAAGCTTGACATGAAAAAAATAGTCTGGATCATTTCATCCGTTGTGGCTCTCGTTTTGCTCATTGGCATCATCAGTTTTACGTGGATTTATCAGATTGCCATGGGACAAAAAGAACAAGGTCATGAGGCGGCGATTGAACGAGCAAAAAAACAAGCAAACATCGTACAAGTGGAGCAAGTGGAAACCTTTGTCGGGAAAGAAAAACAATTTATTGTTGAAGGGAAAAACAAACAAAATGAAACAACCTATGTTTGGGTACCTGCCAGCAATAAAGAAAAAGTGATCGCAAAAAAAGCAAAAGAAGGCATTACCTCAAATCAAGCAGTACAAGCCGTTCAAAAGGAGAACACTGTATCTAAGCTAAAGGACGTTCAATTAGCAAGAGAAGGTGACGTACTCCTTTGGGAAGTGACGTACTTAAATGAGAACAATCAATACAGCTTCAGCTATGTCGACTTCTCGACAGGACATGTGGAAAAAAATGTAACGCCGTAGTTTCTCCTGTCTTGCGTTGACCATGCTGATTTAGAACGGTTATAATAAAATGTATGAAAAAAGATTCACACCTGTCGAAAAGGTGAGCTTCTTTCTGGCTTTGGAGGGAATTATGTTGAAAACAACGATTAATCAAGTGTTCAAACATGTCGATGAAGATGTAACCATCGGCGCATGGATTGCCAATAAACGTTCAAGCGGTAAAATTGCATTCTTGCAGCTGCGTGACGGGACAGGCTTTATTCAAGGAGTCGTAGTAAAAGCAGAAGTGGAAGAGGAAGTCTTTAAGCTTGCGAAATCAGTCACTCAAGAAACATCTGTCTATGTGACAGGACAAGTGACAAAAGACGAGCGTTCACCTCTTGGTTTTGAATTGCAAGTGAAATCCATTGAAGTGATTCACGAAGCAACTGACTATCCAATTACACCAAAAGAGCATGGAACAGAATTCTTAATGGATCACCGTCATTTATGGCTTCGTTCTAAAAAGCAGCATGCCATTATGAAAATTCGTAACGAAATTATTCGTGCTACATATGAATTCTTCCATCAAGAAGGTTTCGTGAAAGTAGATCCGCCAATTTTAACTGGAAGTGCACCTGAGGGCACAACGGAGCTGTTTGCGACGAAATATTTTGATGAAGATGCGTACCTTTCTCAAAGTGGACAGCTTTACATGGAAGCTGCGGCAATGGCACTCGGAAAAGTATTCTCATTTGGCCCAACATTTAGAGCTGAAAAATCTAAAACAAAACGTCATTTAATTGAGTTTTGGATGATCGAGCCTGAGATGGCTTTTGTCGAATTTAATGAAAACCTTGAGTATCAAGAACATTATGTGACTCATGTTGTTCAAAGTGTACTTGAAAACTGTAAAGTTGAACTGCATACACTTGGCCGTGATACAGCAAAATTAGAAAACATCAAAGCACCATTCCCGCGCATCACTTACGATGAAGCGATTAAATTCTTGCAGGAAAAAGGCTTTGACGATATTGAATGGGGAGATGACTTCGGTGCGCCTCACGAAACAGCGATCGCTGAAAGCTACGATAAACCAGTGTTTATCACTCATTACCCAACATCATTAAAACCATTTTACATGCAGCCTGCACCGGATCGTGATGATGTCGTCCTTTGTGCAGACTTGATTGCACCAGAAGGCTACGGAGAGATCATTGGCGGTTCTGAGCGTGTGCATGATCTAGAGCTGCTTGAAGCAAGATTGAAAGAACATGGGCTAGATCAAGAAACTTACAAATGGTACACAGAATTAAGACAATATGGTTCTGTACCGCATTCAGGTTTTGGTCTTGGACTTGAACGTACAGTTGCTTGGATTAGTGGAGCGCCGCATGTGCGTGAAACCATTCCTTTCCCAAGATTATTAAACCGTTTATATCCTTAAGACGTGAAAGCCTCCAACATATGGAGGCTTTTTCAAACGTTTTTTGAAGGGGCACGTGAAATAAAACGTGATATACTTAAACTGAAGAGGTGTATCCGATGAATAGGCAGCAATTTATTAATATGCAGCAAATGGGTTCGACCAGTTTGCCTAATTTGCTGATTGCTCATTATGAGCAGTTAGGACTGAATGAATCACAAATGATGGTGATGCTCAAGATTAAAATGAATGAAGAACAAGGTGTTTTCTTTCAAACATTTGAAGAGCTGTCCCATGGCATGACCATTTCAGCTGAAGAGTGTGCGTATATGGTTCAGCATTTAATTCAAAAGGGATTTATTTCGATTCAGCCGTTTGAGGACGGGTCTGGTATTCAGCATGACCGCTACTCAGTTGAGCCTTTATGGGGCGTACTGTATGACTTTTTAGAAGCAAAACAAGCAAAGGAAGGTCAAAAACTTCATGTGCAGGCTGAAAAGTCTTTATATGCTCTATTTGAAGATGAATTTGGCAGACCGCTGTCTCCTCTTGAAGGAGAAACACTCTCGATCTGGATGGATCAAGACCATCATGATGCTGAAATGATTCGCCTAGCGTTAAGAGAAGCGGTTTTATCAGGAAAATTAAATTTCCGTTATATCGACCGAATTCTGTTTGAGTGGAAAAAGAAAGGGCTGAAAACAGCGGAAGAAGCAAAAGAGCATAGCCAGCATTTCCGTTCTCAGCAAAAAGCGCCACCTTCAAAAGAAGAGACGTCAACATATAAACGACAAGTTCCTTTTTATAATTGGCTGGAACAATAACCAATAAAGGAGAAGTCATGTTATCAAAAAAACAAATCAATGAATGTTTAGATATTATAGGAGATATGTTTCCAGAGGCTGAGTGTGAGCTTGTTCATTCCAATCCATTTGAACTTGTGATCGCTGTGGCACTCTCTGCGCAGTGTACAGACGTGCTTGTCAACAAAGTCACCAAAACGTTATTTCAAAAATATCAAACACCAGAAGACTATTTAAGTGTACCGCTTGAAGAATTGCAGCAAGATATTCGTTCGATTGGCCTTTATCGCAATAAAGCTAAAAACATTCAAAAGTTGAGTAAAATGCTGATTGAAGAATATGGCGGTGAAGTACCAAAGGATCGGGACGAGCTTGTGAAGCTTCCTGGGGTGGGCCGGAAAACAGCAAATGTCGTCGTATCTGTCGCTTTTGGAGTGCCGGCCATTGCTGTAGATACACACGTAGAACGAGTTAGTAAGCGTCTTGGGATTTGCCGGTGGAAGGATTCTGTTCTTGAAGTAGAGCAAACCTTAATGAAAAAGGTGCCAGAAGAAGATTGGTCTGTGACGCATCACCGCCTAATCTTTTTTGGCAGATATCACTGCAAGGCGCAGCGGCCGCAGTGCGAGTCCTGTCCGCTTCTTGATATGTGTAGAGAAGGGCAGAAGAGGCTGAAAAAAGGATTGGTGAAGCTGGCATGAGCGGGGCAGCTGTTTTTACCTCATATGTCGAAAAGCTAAAAGGGAAAAAGGTAGAGATGAAAGGCGATCGAGTAGACATACTTAGAGATAATCCACTCGCATATGATCTATCATCAGAACTTTTAACAGATGAGCTTCCATGGCAGAAAACAGAAGAATTTGTTCCTGTGATGTTCGAACTGTGGAATGAATTAAAAGAAAAAATGCTTCCTCGTTTTCAAACAAGAAAGTCCCGGTGTGAAGAAGATGATATGCTGCAAGGTATTGTCAGTATGATTGCGATGTTTTACTGGATCAAAGGGGAGAGACTTCAAACGCTTGAATGGGAACATATCAAGCAAGAGACTTTTCCTGTAGCTCCAATTAATTGGACAGAACGTTTAGAGTTCATTTTGCTAAAACCAACTCAATATCATTGCTTTATTCAACTGGACGAGCTATACACGGAACTAAAAAAGCAGTATGGAAAACATGAAGCACTTAAAAAGATCAGACAAAACCGTTAAAAAAAGCACTTGCCATATGGGCAAGTGCTTTTTCATTATTCATTTTCTTTTCGACTAGGAGAATTTGATTGCGAATTTGAGCTTTGAGAGTTTGTTTTCGCATCATCTTTCTTTTTATCTTTATTGTCAGTTTGTGAGTTCCCATTTGTACTGTCTGAGCCATCATCGGAAGAACCATTATTTCCATTTTCCGTATTTCCGCCTTGATCCTGATCCTTATCCTTATCTTGATCTTGATCTTTTTTATCATCTGGCTTTTGCTCGTCAGTGCCTGGGGGTTGATTTTTGTTATCGTCAGTCTGGTCTGTCTGCTCGTCGTCAGGCTGCTGCGGTTCTTCTTCTTCTTTATTCTCATCATCTGCTTTTTCTTCCTCATCTTCATCATCCTTGATGGTGAGGAAGGTAGAAGCTGCTTTACTTGTGACATCCTCTACAGTGGCTGTCACTTGGAATTTATAAGTAGAGCCAGGCTTCACATCAGAGATGACCGCTTCTTTAGAAGAACTGTTTTGAATCTCTTTATAGCCGCCATTATCAACTGCTTGTTTCACATTAAATGTAGCATCTGCGTCGTCATCATAGCCCCAAGTCAGTGTGATGGATTTTTTCTCTTCATCATACACCGCTTTTAAGTCAGAAGGCTTATCGGCTTCTTTTTTCTCATATGTGTCAGACACTTTTGTCGGAACCGTTCCTTTTACAAAGTATTCTGTTGTCTTCTTATCGCTCGGTGTATTTGGTCCGGCTAATTTCGCTGGATCCGATCCTTTTTCAACCGTAGCTTCAACGACACTGTCTGGTTTTTCAAATGAGCCGCTTCCATCATCAATTTGAGAAATTAATCGCTGGAAGACGAGTTTGGCAACACGCTGTTCATAATTTGTGAGCCATATTTTGCCGTCCGCATCTTTTGAGTTACCAATTCCAGTCCAAACGGCTGCTGTATATTGCGGCGTATAACCAACAAACCACGAATCTTTCGCACCGCCAGAAGGAATATTGTGTTTATTAATATCATCTTGTTCAAAGTTCGTTGTACCTGTTTTACCAGCTACTTGAACGTTTGGTACTTGTGCAAGTGTCCCAGTTCCAGATTGGACAGCAGTTTTTAGCATATCTGTGACCATAAATGCTGTGTAATCACTCATAGCCGCTTTGGAATCTGGCGTAAGGTCAAGCTTTGTACCGTCATTAAATTCAACAGACGTGACAGCATGCGGTTCGTTATAGTATCCGTTATTACCGAATGCACTAAATGCACCTGCCATTTTTAATGAAGACACACCATCTCCAAATCCACCAATTGAATAAGACTCTGGAATATCAGAAGGTAAGTCCATGCCTAAATTATTGGCAAATTGAGCTGCATTAGTTGAACCAGCTTCTTGGAATGCTTTGAGTGCAGGGATGTTACGTGATTGTGCCAAAGCACTTCTCATGGACATTTTCCCTAAATGTCTTCTGTCAAAGTTATTAATCGGTGTACCATCTGAGTACGTATATGGCGCATCATCAATTTGCTGATACGTAGACCATTTTTTGTTTTCAATGACAGGACCGTAATCTAAAATTGGTTTGATTGTTGAACCTGGCTGACGTTTTGCATCTGTCGCATAGTTAAAGCCGCCGGCTGGTACATCACGTCCACCGCCAATAGCTCGGATTTCGCCATTTTTCGTATCAAGCAGGGTGACACCCGCCTGCATACCTTTCGTAAAACCAACTGAATCCCCATTGATAATATCATCTAGGTGATCCTGTGCTTTTCGATCAAGTGATGTATAGATTTTTAGTCCATCGGTTGATACATCCACTTTGGCTTTTTTCTGTACTTCTTCCATGACTTCTTCAATATAAGCAGAGTACTTACTTGAGTTTTGGCTCTTATATTTATTAGCTGAAACGACTGTCTTGCTGACAGGGGTTGCTTTTGCAACGTCATAGTCTTTTTCTGAAATGTAGCCTTGTTTTTTCATGAGGCTTAAAACGATATTACGGCGTTTTTCCGCTGCTTCAGGATGTTTCACTGGGTTATAGGCAGAAGGACTTTGCGGCATACCTGCAAGTGTGGCAGCCTGTGCAACAGTTAGTTTATTTAAATCTGTAACGCCGAAAAATTGTTCTGCCGCTTTCCCAACACCATAAGCATAAGGCGAGAAGAAAATACGGTTTAAATACATTTCTAAAATTTCATCTTTAGAGTATTTTTGCTCAAGCTGAATCGAGAGCCATACTTCCTGTACTTTACGTTTTAACGTTTTTTGATTGTTAAGTAGAGAGTTTTTCACAACTTGCTGTGTAATCGTACTTCCACCTTCAGCTCCAAAGCCGTCCTCGACGTTTGCGACAAGGGCACCGCCGATACGGATTGGATCAATCCCGTGGTGTTTATAAAAACGTGCATCTTCAGTTGCAATAAATGCTTCTTTTACCACATCGGGTATATCTTTAATCGAGACATACGTTCTTTTTTCCGCACCAACTTCTGCAAACACTTTCTTGTCTTTGTCATAAAGCTTTGAAGAATACGGTGTTTTGAGCTTACTATCATCAATAGAAGGAGCGCTTGATGCAAAAACGGCAAAAGTTGTGATTCCGGCAACTACACAAAGAAGACCGATCACGAGTAAAGATAAAAATATTTTTTTAAATAGACCTGCTTTCTTTTTGCCTTTTTTGTTCTTTTGCTTCTTATTGTTTTCTTGACTTGCTTTACGTCGCTGTTCACGACTTGTAAATTGATCAGACATCACATCTCAACCTTTCGTGTTAAACCTTTTTCGAACGTCATTGCTACTCACTTTCATCCGAAAAATGAAGTGTCTCCACTACTTTAATATAATCAATTCTTGGCGAATATCCAAGTGTCATTAAGTGGCCAGCTTCCATTAATTCGTCTTTGCTAATGGATTTCCGGCCGTTTTGCTGCTGCCGCTCCCAGAAGAAAAAGAGATCTGAAGCGGACAAATAATAAACGGAGCCAAATGCGGATATAATAACGAAACAAATACCGCCTTGCTTTTCTACCTGTTTCATATGCTCAATTTGATGATCGTGAAAATTTTTGAGCGGAAACGAGGTGGTGCTTTTGGTTTCCTTTGCTTCAAAATCGATATAGCGCCCTTTGTACACTCCATTATAGTCTGTTGTGGATGATTGTTTAAAATAGGCTTCTTTGATAACAGCAGCGCTTCTTTTTGGATAATCCACATTCACAATCTGAACGGGGGTAGGCTTTTTATGAATGACTGCGATCCCGTTGACCAAATAGTACTGGTTGGTTTCATTTAAGTCAGCCTCAAGCGTCATCCCGCGGTTACTATAAGAGGATTCGCCGCTGATTCTTTTTTTTGTCCCAATTTGTTGAATGGGCTGATACGATTTTCCGTTTGGATACCGAATCATCAAGTTTCAGCCTCCTTTTAATGCATTTTGTATTGGAGAGATTACTATGTTGTCACAAGAAGAGCACATCATCACTCAGTATATATTGCGTGAAACGAAAGCAAAAAATAAAGACAACCTGACGAGGACAAATGCTTACAAACGCTTTTATGACCGCCATCCAGAGATGAAATGGTCGCTGCTTGCTTCCTTTGTCTCGAGAAATGCTGGATGGTCTATGACGGATCTTAAGGGTGAGCTCTTCCATCCAGGTTTAACAGATCAGCAGGGGCACCTTTTTTTCACAGCATATGAAAGAGCGAATTGGCTGATCTTTTCGGATGCTTACCCTCAGCTTCTTTTGTATGAATGGTCTAAGCGGTGCAGCAAACCCTTGTTCCATCTGCTTCCATATTTTTCTGTTTCTCGTTTTATGAGCACTGAGTGGGAACGTTTTTGGCTAAAGGGTGACACAGAGCGCCTGCTTTATGCACTCATCATAAATGAACAATATACTATACAATCTCCTATTATACAAAATCCTCTTCTGAAAAAGAATGTTTTTCACTCGATTCAATATCTGTTCAGCGAGTGGGGACATTTCCAAACCGTTGTTTTTCCAACGGTGGACGGGCATTTGTACGGGTTAACCATACGGAAGTTTTCCCGCGTAAAGGAGCGTATTACATTAGGAAAAAAACTAGCGAAACTATTATTTCGAGCCGATTTATTTTCGGATTTTTATCATTTTTTGCATACCGTTCCGCATACCGGATCACGGTTTGATTTTGAGCCGTTTTTAGGGATCGCTAGGAGGTCAACACCTTTTCTTCGAACAGTTTATCCGGTGATGACACATTCATTAGACGATCAAAGGGACGATTGGTTTCAAAAGAAATTGAGCCCATCCTTATTTGATGCAGAAACGTTACCAAAACAAATTGAGCTGACCGACTGGTATTTTCATAAAAAAAGACAGCTTCGTTTTCTTTTCTCATTAGAGCACTATTTTTTGCATAAATAAAAAGCAGGGGGTACCTGCTTTTTTTACGTGGATGGTCGATTAGGACCGCCGAGCTTTTTATCAAGCTGATCTGTACTGTTTTCTTTCCCTTTTGGCTTTTGCTCTTTTGGTGCTGGCTGCTTTTTCATGAAATCTACCTCCTTTGTCCTTAGAATTTACACAATCGGACGCAATCATACAAAGAAGGACAAGCATATGTCGAAAAGGAAGAAATAGCGCTCATCTACACTTAGATTGGCGATTTGCTTCTAGTTTTGTCATGTGTGAAGGAGGGTGTGAAAGAAAAGAGAATGTAACGAGAGACGATAAAGGAGGAATCTGATGATGAGCGAATTTGTATCAAAAGAATCCATTATGCAGTTATTAGAGGAAATCGAGCGGAAAATTGATGCGGTGGAAGAAGAACTGTCTCTTGCTGTGAACCAAACAAAACGTGCAGCCATAGAGGAGCAAGAACAAATGATAGACCGGCTTGAATCAGAAGTAAAGGACTGTGAAGTGAAGATTCACGCGGCTGAGTATAAACTGGCGGCAAGACCGGCATATCACGCCGGATAGCTTTTCTATTTGAGCAATAAGTAAACGTTTGATAGGATGGTTCATAGAGGTGAACATTTTGGATAATCAAACATTACTTGAACATACACAAGATCTGAGAATATGGATTGAAAAGGCGTATGAGCAGTACCAAAAGGGAAAGGCTGAAGAGGAATACCCCGTATATGATTTTCACACGGACATTCAGCCGGCCGTTGAGACATTTGATCAGAAAATGGAAGAGTGGCTCACTGCTGCGATCTCGTTTATTCATCTGGTCAAACCTAGATATTTACACCAAGAACAGCTTGAAGCCGTCAAAGAAAATGGAAAAGAGGTTGTCCTGCAATCTTATTTTGGCAAACAGCATGCACCCCGTGTGAAAAATTTAGTTGAGTCAGTGATTTACACACTGAACCTTTTAATAGAAGAAATCAACAAGCGCAGCTGAAGACATATGCTGCGTTTTTCTTATGGCTGCTTTAGGCACATCTTCTGTTCTTGATCATAATATATGAGTGACATCACTATGTGTTGAGAGCGAGAGGAGCGAGATATATGATCCCTTATTCAAACCAGCAGCCTTATGAATTCAATCCATTCAATCGAGGGCCTTTTCCGTATCCAGATATGCAGCAGCCTCCGCAGCCTCCAGAATATTTCATGCCGCCACATCAAGGTGGAATGAGCCAGGCACCATCTGCTGTCTATCAGCCGCCTTATGGATACCAAGAAAATGTGCCGCCTTTTCATCCGCCTGAAGCGATCAATCAACCCCAGATGCCGCCACCAGGCATGATGCCCATGCAGCAGCCTATGAACCCTTATCCTTTGCCAAGACCGCAAAAACAGCAATCATCTCAATTTAAAAGTGTGCTGTCACAATTCAAAAAAACGAATGGACAATACGACTTTAACAAAATGTTTGATACAGCTGGGCAAATGATGAGTACGATGAATCAAGTAGGTTCATTAGCGAAAGGATTTACAAGCATTTTTAAAGCATAGTTAAAACCCAATAGATGGACCTATTGGGTAGTTTGCTTTGGTGCCGTCACACGAAGCGTTTGATCTTTCCACACGCTCTTCATGTTCGTTTCATCTATTTTTGCCGGCATTAAAATGGTTTTGGTAAAGCTCGAATACGAGGAAGTTGTATCCGTTTTGATTGTTTCCTGCACGGATAAGTGTAAATATTGGGCTTTTACTTCTAGCGCGATATCCCCTTCGACAAAATGGTCGGGAAATTGGATCTCGATATACACAAACTGCTCATCCTCTGTCACATCGGTCGTAATCGATGCAAGTGAATGTGATGTGGTCATGAGCGCCTCCGCACTATTTATTATCTCGTGAAACGGGGAGGATGCGAAAAATTGTTCAATCGCTTCATTGAGAATATCTTCATTTGCCAGCAATTCATGTTTCTTTTCGCCTTCATGTTTCATTTGAATCACCTCTCATCTACAGCCTATGCAGAAAGGGCTCAGGCGGTTATCAATTGATGAGAGGAAAAAATTATGATTAAATAGTGTTGAATGAAGCAAGGTGTATGAGCGCAGCGTTTCATACGCGGAATAGAACTAGAAGCAAAGCTTGAAGGGAGCAATTGACATTGCTGAAAAAATTATTCGGTTTCGGAAAAAACCAAGATGATGTAAAGGAAGAAATCATTTATTCTCCAGCTGATGGAGAGTTAATGGATATGACGGATGTACCAGACCCTGTTTTTTCTCAAAAGATGATGGGAGACGGCGTAGCAGTAAAACCAAAAAGTGGCACGATTGTTTCACCAGTAGAGGGTGAAATCATCCAGCTCTTCCATACAAAACATGCAATTGGCATTCGAACACTCTCAGGGCTTGAGCTTCTGATTCATATCGGGCTTGAAACAGTGGGATTAAATGGTGAAGGATTTGAAGCGCACATAAAAGAAGGGGATAAAGTGAAGATCGGTGACCCTCTCATTACGTGTGATTTAGAACTGATTGAAGAGAAAGCGGCAAGTACAGTGACTCCGATTGTCATTATGAATGGTGACTTGATCGAGCATCTTGATAAAGAACCAAAGGGACCTGTGGAAAAACAGACTTCTAAGCTTTTTACCGTTAAACTAAAATAATCAGGACACAAAAAAAAACTACCCAATCGTATGAGGGTAGTTTTTTTGATGACATTAATCTTCCATCGGAACCCAGCCTTGACTCGCTTCCATGACAGACCACAATCCTTCTGGAATCAAATACTTATCTTTTTGGCTGCGTTTAATGACAGTTTCAATCTCGCTTTCTCTGCCTTCTTTAATCTTCTTTGCCCAATCTGGGTCGACGATCAGCTCTCGTGCGACAGCGATAAGCGGAATTCCTTGATTATAAGCACTTAGTGCATCTTCGGCTGTAATGACGCTGCCCACACCGATGAGCGGAAGGGTATCGCCGCAGCGTTCTTTTAGCAGCTCCATACGTGTCTTATGAGTATCTGCACCACGTCTTGCTTTAGAGTCAATCTCCATTAAAGAGATATGCAAATAATCGAGGTTTTTTGTTTTGAGAACATCCACTAAGGTAAACGTCTCTGTCATTGTTAAACCAGGTGTTTCTGGTTCTTCTGGGGATAATCGATATCCAAAGATAAACGGTTTTGTTGCATGCTTTTCGATTGCCTCTTTGACTGCATCCACAATAGCGATAGGGAAGGCTAGACGCTTTTCTTCATTTCCTCCCCACTGATCTGTCCGCTGATTGCTATGCGGAGAGTAAAATTGCTGTAATAGATAACCATTTGCACCGTGGATTTCCACGCCGTCAAACCCTGCTTGAACCGCTCGTCTTGCCGCTTCTTTAAAAGAGTCAATGATATGGACAATTTCCTCTTCTTTTAAAGCGCGTGCAATCTGCTTTCCATCTTTAAACACATCACTTGGCGCAACCACATCACCGTTTGGAACTAAGTGAGGGAGAGCCTGAGAGCCGCCGTGATGAATTTGAATGATGGCTTTTGTTCCCTTTGCCTGAATCGCAGAAGCAAGTTTTTTCAGGCCAGGTATATCTTCATCTCTTGCAATAGAAGGCTGTCCTTCAAATGCCTTACCATCTGGAGTCACGTTTGCACATGCTGTGATCACCATGCCCATATCACTTGATCTAGCTGTAATGAAATCAATTTCCTCTTTAGAAATGGTGCCATCCTCGTGAGAACCGAAGTGTGTCATTGGCGCAACGACTAACCGGCCATCAATAGACGCACCTCCTGGAAACGTAAATGGTTCAAATAAAGGCTTAAATTCGTTTTTCACTCTCATCATCTTCTTCCTTGATAAAATCATTTCACTATAGAAGTGTAATAGATACTGTTACAACACTTCAAAGTATTTGCTCATAGGCTGCGCATCAAAAAATTGCCGCCTAGTCATGCAAACAAATATTCGGTACACTATGTAAGAGAGGTGATGCGATATGAAAAAGAAAACAATGAACGAACTCATAGAAGAATTAAAGAAAGACGAACAGGTAGAACATTGGCATGAAATTGATGCGAAGCCTGTACAGACCTCTCCGGTTCCTGAAAGAGTGAACGACAGGCTGAAAAAGGCGCTTGAGAAACGAGGCGTGAGCGAACTCTACATTCATCAAAAGGAAGCCTTTGAACGTGTGATGGATGGAGATCATGTGGTAACTGTCACACCAACAGCTTCAGGTAAAACGCTTTGCTACAATTTGCCTGTCCTACAGTCGATCGCAGAAGATCAGACAAGCCGCTCCCTTTATTTATTCCCAACAAAAGCGCTCGCACAAGATCAAAAAAGTGAACTTAACGAGATCATCCACGAGATGGATGTTCCGATTCATAGTGAAACATATGACGGAGACACCTCTCCGGCCATTCGGCAGCGAGTCAGACAAGCAGGACATATTGTCATCACAAACCCGGATATGCTGCATTCAGCCATTTTGCCTCATCATACGAAATGGGTCAGCTTGTTTGAGAATTTGAAGTATATTGTCATTGATGAGCTTCATACATATCGAGGTGTATTTGGCAGTCATGTGGCCAATGTGATTCGCAGGTTAAAACGAATTTGTGCATTTTATGGAAGTGAACCGGTTTTTATTTGTACTTCCGCAACGATTGCGAATCCAAAAGAGCTAGCGCAGCAGCTAACGGGGAGCAAGGTGCATCTGATTGAACGAAACGGGGCACCTAGCGGTAAAAAGAATTTTGTGTTTTACAACCCGCCAGTTGTGAATAAACCATTAAATATTAGACAAAGTGCCGCCACTGTTGTCAATCAATTGGCAAAAACTTTTTTGAAAGAAAAAATCCAAACGATTGTTTTTGCTAGAAGCAGAGTAAGAGTTGAAGTGATTTTAAGCCATATTCAAGAGCTAGTGAAAAAAGAGATCGGTCCAAAATCGATTCGTGGATATCGCGGAGGCTATTTACCAAAAGAGCGGCGAGTGATTGAAAAAGGATTGAGAGAAGGAGACATTCTAGGTGTCGTCAGCACAAACGCACTAGAATTAGGAGTGGATATAGGTCAGCTAAAGGTCTGTATCATGACAGGGTATCCTGGCAGTGTAGCGAGTACATGGCAGCAGGCAGGACGAGCTGGAAGGCGTCATGAGGAAGCACTCATAATTATGGTGGCAAGCTCCTCACCTCTTGATCAATATATTGTCAGACACCCTGAATATTTCTTTAACAGGCCGCCTGAAGCTGCCAGAATCAACCCTGAAAACCTCATTATCTTAGTGGATCATCTAAAATGTGCATCCTACGAGCTTCCGTTTCGGGAGGATGAACAGTTTGGCGGCATGGAGGTAGAAGAGATTTTGCAATACTTACATGAGGAAGGTGTTCTTCATTTTAGCGGGAACCGGTATTATTGGTCAGATCAATCGTTCCCAGCGCATGGCATCAGCCTCCGGTCTGCAAGCCAGGAAAATGTGGTGATTGTGGATCAATCAGATGTGGCGAATGTTCGGATTATTGGAGAGATGGATCGATTCAGTGCGATGACGCTGCTTCATGATGAAGCCATTTATTTACACGAAGGGGTTCAGTATCAAGTGGAAAAGCTAGATTACGAGCATCTGAAGGCTTATGTGAAACAAGTAGATGTAGAATATTATACGGATGCGAATTTAGCTGTTCAACTTAAGGTGCTTGAAATCGATCAGACGACAGAGAAGGAAGCCGTATCTGTTCACTACGGTGATGTGACTGTCAACGCAATGCCGACGATTTTTAAAAAAATCCGGCTAAGTACCGGTGAAAATATCGGCTCTGGACCGATTCACTTGCCGGAAGAAGAAATTCATACGAGTGCTGCTTGGTTTGAATTACATGAAGCAGAGCGGAGATTTGAAGAGAAAACACTTGAACAGCTGCTGCTTGGCATCGCAAATGTTCTTCAGCACATTGTACCTGCTTTTGTGATGTGTGACCGTTCTGATATTCATGTTGTTTCACAAATTAAAGCGGCACATACCGGAAAACCGACGGTCTTTTTATATGACCACTACCCTGGCGGAATCGGCTTAAGCAAGGAAGTACAAGCTCGTTTCGATGAAATAGCAGGCGCAGCCATTCAGCTGATTGAGCGGTGCCGCTGTGAAAATGGCTGTCCATCCTGCATTGGCATGGAAATGAAAGAGGTGAGCGGAAAAAGCAGCATCGTTGAATTGATGTCCGTATTTTAAGGGAAAGGAGGGGGACACCTGCTCATGTCTTTAAAAGGGAAATTAAACAGAATGAAGAAGCACCTATCGCACAATCAGACACATGAAAACCGGCAGAAAACTTTAGAAGGACAACCACAGCCTGTGACTTCAGAAAATATCCCATTTTTAAAAGAATGGGAAACATTAGGTGTATCTCCTTATCACTTTGAGGGTTCCTTTTGTCTGATTCGGGAAGTCACCTATTCATTAGAAGATCAGCATGGGCGCTATTCGTTTGCGGAACTGCCGAAGATCATCGAGGCATGGAACGAAAGCGGCATCCAGCATTCGCTATCGGCTAAAGGGTACGAGCCGCACGAGCTGTTTTTCTTTGATACAGAAACAACAGGATTATCTGGCGGTACGGGAAATATGATTTTCTTGCTTGGACATGCACGTGTCTTTTCCGACAAAGTGGTGGTGAAACAGCACCTGCTCACCAATCCAGGAAATGAAGCGGCTCTGTACAAAAGCTTTCTCGATGAAGTAAACGTAGAATCATTGGTTACATATAATGGTAAATCGTTCGACTGGCCGCAAGTGAAAACGAGACATACGCTCTTACGAGATCAAATCCCTGCACTTCCTGAATTCGGACATTTTGATCTTCTGCACGGATCTAGACGATTGTGGAAGCATAAATATGAACGAATGGCGCTATCCGTTGTGGAAAAAGAAGAGCTGCACGTGCATCGTGAAAACGACACGCCGGGGTTTTTGGCACCGATGATTTATTTTCATTTTTTAAAGGAACAAAATCCGAAGCTGATTGAAGGGATCTTGACTCATAATGAACTAGACGTCTTATCGTTAATCAGCCTCTACATTCATCTATCCAAAAAAATACTATCTGAGGATGCGGTAAAGGAACACAATGAGAAGTATGCGCTCGCCAGGTGGCATCTTGCTCATCGTGATGTACAGGAAGCAACGAAGCATTTGCAAAAATTAACGGATGCTGATTTTGAGCATGCGAATCAGGCGTCTTATGATCTTTCCTTACAATATAAACGACAAAACGAGTGGGATGAAGCGGTTCAAATATGGGAAAAATTATTTAAATCAAGCGATGTCCATTTAGCATTAAAAGCGGGTATAGAGCTTGCGAAGTGTAAAGAGCATCGTCAAAAAAATGCAAGGTCAGCTCTATCCATCACTGAATCGTTATTATCTTTCTCATCGTTAAGTCAGCGAGACACGGAAGAACTTGAGAAGCGAAAAAAACGGCTCTTGAGAAAAGCTGGGCAATGAACATTATTGCCCGGGAAAGCGCAAAACATGACAACGTTCGGCTCTCGGCCGAAAATAAAAATTGTTTAGCACTTTTATTGTAGAAAAGTCACGAATCCTGTAAAATAACGTTAGATATTGAATGAGGAGCGTAGAGCATGTATAAGGGTCTTTTCTACTTGTTTTTTCTTGTTGTCATTTTGGTCGCTTTTGTGTTTTCAAACTATAAGGATGTTTTTCTTGCAAACTTTTAAAATAGGTTAATGCATTAGTACATGTACACCTCTTAATTCATACATTGTTAATGTAAGAAAATTAAGGAGAGGGGAATGCTACATGTACCATCATCATCATCATTGCCAGCCGAATGTTACACAGCCAATTGTTCATCCGACGAATCATTGCTGTACACACAGCGATTCAACAACAATTGTGCCGCATATCCATCCGCAGCATGTGACAAATGTTCACCATCAAAATTTCAAACATGTTCACTACTTCCCGCATACGTTTTCTCAGGTGGACCCGGCAACACATCAACACTTTAACTGCGGTGGACCTTGCTGTAACAGATAAAGTGAAATGGGACTTTTAGAAGTCCCTTTTTTTAAAAGCAGGTGAAAAAATGAAAATTATTGCTGTCACAGGGTACAAGCCATTTGAGCTTGGGATATTCAAACAAGACGAGCCTGCACTTCAATACATAAAAGCGGAGCTTCAAAAAAGGCTGACAGCCCTGATTGAAGAAGGCCTGGAATGGGTTCTCATATCAGGCCAGCTTGGGGCAGAAATCTGGACTGCCGAAGTGGTATTTGAGCTTCAAGAGGAGTATCCAGCGTTAAAACTGGCCGTCATTACACCATTTTATGAACAGGAAGAGCGCTGGAATGAACAAAACAAAGAGTTGTATGAAGGGATTCTTGCACAGGCCGATTTTGTAGAAAGTGTCACGCATAGACCGTATGAAAGTCCGGCACAATTTAAACAAAAGAACCGTTTTTTTATTGAAAAAACAGATGGCCTTCTCGCCCTTTATGATCCTGAGCATGATGGCTCGCCAAAGTACATGATCAAAGAAGCGGAAACCTATACCGATTACCCCATTATGTACATCACAATGGATGATTTGAGAGCGCAAGTTGAGGCAGAAGATCCGTTTTTTGACTAAAAGCAAGAGAAAATTTGACAACGTCACGTATTTCTGAAAAAATATACTATGAATTCACGATATGAGGTGAAAAAGATGCTTGCTGATAAAGTAAAGCTTTCTGCGAAAGAAATTTTAGAAAAAGAATTTAAAACAGGTGTCAGAGGATACAAACAAGAAGAAGTCGATAAATTTTTAGATATGGTCATTAAAGACTATGAGACATTCAACCAAGAAATCGAAAAGCTTCAACAAGAAAACCTCCATTTGTCTAAACAGCTTGAAGAAGCCGTTGAGCAAGGAAAAAGACAGCCTGCACAGTCTAATACAACAAACTTTGATATTTTAAAAAGACTATCTAACCTTGAGAAACACGTTTTCGGCAGCAAACTTTATGATTGAGCCTTGCTGAAAAAAGCTTGTGCCTGATGTCATTGTCGTTTATAATAACGATTATTGATTAACGTTCGGGTAATCGCTGCAATGCTTTTAGACATTGCAGAGGAAAGTCCATGCTCGCACGGTGCTGAGATGCCCGTAGTGTTCGTGCCTGGCGAAAAAATAAGCCAGGGCAGCCTGGGAAAGGCTGACGGCAGGAAAAATGCCTACGTCCTTTTAGGATATGGCAAAGTATCCTTGAAAGTGCCACAGTGACGAAGTCTCACTAGAAATGGTGAGAGTGGAACGCGGTAAACCCCTCGAGCGAGAAACCCAAACTTGGTAGGGGAACTTTCTCAAAGGAACCAAACGGAGAGAAGGACAGAGTATTCTGTAGATAGATGATTACCACCTGAGTACGAGGCATTTGCCGTTTGCAGTACGATGGAACAAAACATGGCTTACAGAACGTTATATCCGTTATTATAAACATGATGAAAACAAAGCTCTCCTATTCAACATATGGAGAGCTTTTATCTTGAATACATAAAAGGACGAGAAAACAGGTGATAAAACAATGAAAACCTATACACTCATCGCAACAGCTCCAATGGGAATTGAAGCGATTGTTGCAAAAGAAGTAAGAGACCTTGGCTATGACTGCACAGTAGACAATGGAAAAGTGATTTTCGAGGGGGATGCTCTTGCGATTTGCCGTGCGAACCTTTGGCTGCGTACAGCAGACCGGATTAAGGTACAAGTAGCTGAATTTTCGGCAAAAACATTCGATGAGCTGTTTGAACGGACGAAGGCGATTGACTGGTCCGCTTTTTTACCGAAAAACAGCACGTTCCCTGTCATCGGTAAATCTGTGAAATCACAGCTTGCCAGTGTGCCGGATTGTCAGCGTATCGTCAAAAAGGCGATCGCGCAAAAGCTCATTTCCTCTTACAACATACAGTCTGAATGGCTTGAAGAAACAGGACCTGAGTATAAAATTGAGGTTGCCCTTTTAAAAGATAAAGCTGTGCTCACGCTTGATACATCTGGTGTGGGTCTTCATAAACGAGGGTACCGCATGGATCAAGGCGGAGCACCTATTAAAGAAACCCTTGCGGCTGCACTCGTGCTATTAACAAACTGGACACCTGACCGTCCGTTTGTTGACCCTTTCTGCGGGTCAGGAACAATCGCTATTGAAGCGGCCATGATAGGACAAAACATTGCCCCAGGATTTAACCGGGAATTTGCGTCCGAGTCATGGGAATGGATTGGTGAAGACGTTTGGAACAAAGCGCGTCACGAAGTGGAAGAAAAAGCAAACTATGATCAGCCGCTCCACATTATTGCAAGTGATATCGACCATCGGATGGTAGACATTGCACAAATGAATGCTGAAGAAGCTGGTCTAAGTGAATTGATTCAATTTAAACAAATGCAAGTGAAAGACTTTCAAACGAAAGAAGAGTATGGTGTGATTGTCGGAAATCCGCCTTACGGAGAACGACTCAGTGATAAACCAGCTGTTGAAAAAATGTATCAAGGAATGGGCGAAGCATTTAAGAGCCTAGATACTTGGTCCATTTACATCTTAACGTCACACGAAAAGTTCGAAGAGTGCTTCGGCAGAAAAGCAACGAAAAAGAGAAAACTGTTTAATGGTTTTATTAAAACAGACTATTACCAATATTGGGGAAAACGCCCGCCTAGAAAACAGACAACTGAATCATAAAAAAATGGTCACACCTACAGAAGGTGTGGCTTTTTTTATCGCAGAAAGGTATAAACCTTCACGGGACGGAATAAACTGAACTTGATTTTAAAAAAAGAGGTGTCTCCATGATACAATATGATCAATTTCAGTTAATCCAAAAAGCACTTGCTTCGACTGCTCAAAAAATTGAAGGGCAAGAAGGTGGACAATCTGCTCAGTTGACAGCAGCCATCGAAGATTTAGCGCTTGCTCAGGCTTACATAGAGCGTTCAGAGCATGCATTTTTAATGAAAGAAACCTATCAACATCGTTTGCGGTCGTAAAAAAGATTGTCATTCCCCAGCATAAATGTTACTATTGAATGTCTGAATGATTCAAAAGTTGGGGGTTGAAGCAGGTGACAGCATCTCGTTTGCCTTTTTCATTATCAAAAGAACATAATTTTTACGAAGAACTGGGCAACTGGATTGGTGATGTGTTCTATGACATTTTGCCAGAAAAGGGCTTTGATCTTCGAGATGAACAAATATTTATGGCTTTTCAACTAGAAAGAGCCTTTAAAGAAAAAAGTGTGATGTTTGCCGAAGCTGGGGTAGGCACAGGCAAAACCATCGTCTATCTATTATTTGCGGTCACATATGCAAGGTATACAGGGAAACCTGCGATTATTGCATGTGCAGACGAAACGTTAATTGAACAGCTGGTGAAACAAGAGGGTGATATCTATAAAATTGCCAATCACCTTGATATTCAAATAGATGCGAGATTAAGTAAATCGCATGACCAATATTTATGCTTAAAGAAACTAGAGAAAACCATGCAGCGTGAAGATGATGAGAAGTGGCTCGATATTTATGAATCGCTTCCTTCATTTGTTCATGAATCACATGGCATGCAAAACTTTTATCCGTATGGTGATCGAAAAGAGTATCCAGAACTATCAAATGATGAATGGTCACGCATTGGCTATGACTCGTTTCAAGACTGCTTGACGTGCGATATGCGTCATCGCTGCGGTCTGAATTTATCAAGAGATCATTACCGGAAAGCAACCGATCTCATCATCTGTTCTCATGATTTTTACATGGAGCATGTGTGGACGAAGGAATCCCGCAAACGCGAGGGCCAGCTTCCGCTGCTTCCAGAACATAGCTCCGTCGTATTTGATGAAGGGCACCTTCTTGAATTTGCCGCACAAAAAGCACTGACGTACCGAGTGAAGCAATCAATGCTCGAAACATTTTTAGAGCGCCTGTTGCAAAACGATATACGTGAAGAGTTTGCCGAGCTCGTTGAAGATGCACTTGCCACAAACGATGAGTTCTTCTATCTCTTAAAAACACATGCCAAAGAAATCAAGGGCTCGCATCGACTTGAAATTGGACGTGTGGATGAAGTGAAGCGGTCTGCAAGTGAATTGTGTGATTTGCTTGAAAAAATCGGAGAAGCACTCGTGTTTGAATCAGAGATGTATACAATCGATCAATACGAATTGTCTGTTGTGGAAGAGTACATTGAACAAATGGCGTATTCTCTGTCGCTATATCAAAAAAATGCGATTAGCTGGCTTGAAAAGCAGGAGTTAGATACGACATTTGTTGTGATGCCAAAGACAGTCGCAGAGGTGCTTGGTGAAAAAGTATTCTCGCAAAAAAGACCATACATTTTCTCTTCTGCTACATTGTCTGAAAATCAATCCTTTGATTATTTAGCTGAAAGTCTTGGGATCAAAGATTATTTATCAATGAGTGTCGCTTCTCCGTATGATTACGATGAGCAAATGAAGATTTATTTCCACGGGATTCAGCAGCTTCAAGAGCAAGAGGCAAAAGGACAGCAAGTGATCACTCAGCTGAAAGAAAACGGAGGACGATCTCTGATTTTGTTCCCTTCATTTGATGAACTTCATTTCTTTAGAAAGCAGCTTGAGGCATCGGATGAATCACTGCCTTTCCACGTGTATTTTGAGGGAGACGAGGAAATCAGCACGATTGTTCAAAAGTTCCAAGCAGATGAGACATCCGTGTTATGCTCTGTTCACCTTTGGGAAGGGCTGGATATTCCAGGACAATCACTAACAAATGTGATCATCTGGGGACTTCCTTACCCGCCTCATGATCCGGTATTTGAGGCAAAACGGAATGAAGCAAAGGATGCTCGTGCTGAAGTTGACCTTCCGTATATGCTGCTGCGCTTGCGACAAGGTATTGGAAGGCTGATTCGGACAAGCCAAGATGCAGGAACCATTCATATTTATTTTGACCGTAAGGAAGATACAGAGCTTCAAAGTAAAATTGAATCCGTTCTGCCAGTCAAGCCAATCATCTAAATAACGCCCGAACGAGGAAAAGAGGAGGATACCATCTGAGTATCCTCCTTTTTCATTGACAAAAGAACATTCCTTGAAGTAGCCTTGAAACGTACATACATATTTTATTGATTGGGGGAACAAACGTATGAGTCTTGAAGCAAAAGAGAAAGCGTTTTATCAATTACTAGGAAAAATCGCCCATTATACGGAGGCGCTCCATTTACTTTATTGGGACTCTAGAACACAGGCGCCTAAAAAAAGCGCCGATTTCAGAGCTGAAACCATCGGTCAATTATCAAGTGATATTTTTAATATGAAGACTTCTGATGAAATGAGAGATCTTCTTCACGCATTAAACAAACATCGAGATGAGCTGTCAAAAGATACACAAAAGGCGCTCGAATTATCACAAAAAGAGTATGATGAAAACAGCAAAATTCCGAAAGAAGAATTTAAAGAATACTCGATTTTGCAATCAAAAGCAGAGCATGTCTGGGTAGAAGCAAGGGAGAAATCAGACTTTTCACTCTTTGCACCATACTTAAAACAGCTCATTGATTTTAACAAGCGCTTTATTCAATATTGGGGCGTGAAACAAACGCCATACGATGTGCTGCTCAATAACTATGAGCCAGATATGACAGTTGAACAGCTCGATCAAAAGTTTGGTGCACTTCGTGATGCCATTGTTCCTCTCGTGAAAAAAATCGAAGCCTCTCCTCATAAGCCGGATACTTCATTTTTATCGAAAAGTTTTCCGATCGACAAACAAAAGGAACTGAGTCTCTTCTTCTTAAAAGAATTGGGGTATGACTTTGACGCAGGACGTCTGGATACAACGGTTCATCCGTTTGCTGTGACATTGAGCAGAGGGGACGTTCGTGTGACGACCCGTTATGATGAGCATGATTTTCGGATGGCGATCTTTGGCACGATTCATGAGTGTGGTCATGCCATCTACGAGCAAAACATTGATGAGGCACTGAGCGGAACGCTATTATGTGATGGCACATCAATGGGGATCCATGAATCACAGTCTCTTTTCTTTGAGAATTTTATCGGCAGACATGAAGATTTCTGGAAAACGTATTATCATAAGCTGCAAGAAGCGTCTCCTGAGCAATTTAAAGATGTCTCTTTAGAAGACTTTGTGCATGCAGTGAATGAATCGAAGCCGACTTACATTCGAATTGAGGCAGATGAACTGACGTATCCGCTTCACATTATCATCCGCTATGAAATTGAAAAAGCGATTTTTAATGAAGAAGTAGCAGTTGAAGACCTGCCTGCACTGTGGAATGAAAAATATAAAGCGTATCTTGGCATTACGCCTCCTAATGATGCACTCGGCATTTTGCAGGATGTTCACTGGTCTGATGGAAGCTTTGGATATTTCCCTTCATATGCGCTTGGTTATATGTATGCGGCGCAACTAAAGCACCAAATGATCAAAGATTTACCGAATTTTGATGAGCTGATTCAAAACGGGTCTTTTGCACCGATAAAAGAATGGCTCACAGAACATGTTCACCAGCATGGAAAACGCAAAAAACCATCTGAAATCATTCAAGATGCGACTGGTGAGGAATTAAATGTGCAATATTTAATCGATTATTTAACAGATAAATATACGAAATTGTATTTATCTTAAATAAAAGGCACCCTTTGCTCAGAAGGGTGCTTTTTTGATGCTTGAATATTCTAAAAACGAACGTTTTGATCTGATCTATTATTTAAGTTCGGTATTTTTCTGGAAAAGTGCTTTCCAAGCGTCTGAAATCTTGTTATAATTTGAACACTATAACACTCATATAATCGCGTGATGATGGCACGCAAGTTTCTACCGGACACCGATACAGTCCGACTATGAGTGAGCAAAATGAAACAGCTCTTGTTTGAGCTGAAGATCCGTGGATCGTTTTCGCATTGCTTGCTCCTCATGGACAGCAATGCTTTTTTTATGCAAAAAATGAAAATGTTTGCCAATATGCTGGGAGGAAGAATGATGGAATTGTTACGTCAAAAAATTGAGAACGAAGGAATCGTTCTGTCAAATCAAGTGTTAAAGGTAGATGCCTTTTTAAATCATCAAATTGATCCTGTGTTAATGCATGAGATCGGGCAAGAGTTTGCTAGATTATTCAAGCATGATGGTATTACAAAAATTGTCACAATCGAATCTTCTGGCATTGCACCTGCTGTGATGGCTGGACTAGCTCTTCAAGTACCAGTTGTCTTTGCTCGAAAACGTCAATCACTAACACTAACAGATAACCTATTAACAGCGAGTGTGTACTCTTTTACGAAAAAAGTAGAAAGCACGATCGCTGTTTCAAATACGCATCTCAGTGAAAAAGATTGTGTATTAATCATTGATGACTTTTTAGCGAACGGTGAAGCCGCTAAAGGGCTTGCCGCAATCGCAAAGCAGGCGAAGGCGAAAGTAGCCGGATTTGGCATTGTCATTGAAAAGTCATTTCAGCCCGGAAGGAATGCGCTTGTTCAAATGGGCTACCGCGTCGAGTCCCTTGCACGTATTGAATCACTTGAGGAAGGGAAAGTCACGTTTGTACGGGAGGTACAATCATGAGTGCCGCTAAAAAAGCCAAAACGCTCTCGCTAGGGATTCAGCATGTGCTGGCGATGTATGCAGGTGCCGTTCTTGTGCCGCTCATTGTGGGAGATGCGCTCGGCCTCACCCCTGCACAGCTGACTTACTTAATCTCGGCAGATATTTTCATGTGCGGGGCTGCCACGCTCCTTCAAGTTTGGAAAAACCGTTTCTTTGGTATCGGTCTGCCTGTTGTATTAGGCTGTACATTTACTGCGGTTTCTCCTATGATTGCGATTGGCTCTAAATATGGAATTTCGTCTATCTATGGAAGTATTATCGCTTCTGGATGTATCATCATTCTTCTTTCCTTTTTCTTTGGGAAGCTTGTGAAATTTTTCCCGCCTGTTGTGACAGGGTCTGTCGTCACCATTATTGGCATTACCCTTATTCCGGTAGCGATGAACAATATGGCAGGTGGAGAAGGAAGTGCAGATTATGGTTCTTTTGAAAATCTAGGCCTCGCTTTCCTTGTGCTGTTTATCATTGTGCTGCTCTATCGATTCACAAAAGGTTTTATGAAGGCGATCGCTATTTTAATCGGTATTCTCCTTGGGACAGCAGTCGCTGCATTTATGGGGAAAGTGGAAACAGCTGAGGTGGCGAACGCTCAAGTTTTCCGCATGATTGAACCATTTTATTTCGGCATGCCTACCTTTGAATTTGCACCCATCATGACCATGACGTTAGTAGCCATTGTGTCATTAGTCGAATCAACAGGTGTTTATTTCGCATTAGGTGATTTAACAAACCGGTCATTAAAAGAGAAGGATTTAGCGAAAGGCTATCGCGCAGAGGGGATTGCTGTTTTATTAGGCGGTATCTTCAATGCCTTTCCTTACACAGCCTACTCGCAAAACGTGGGGTTGATCCAGTTGACAGGAGTCAAGAAAAATCAAGTCATCGTTGTGACAGGAGCATTGCTCATGTTATTTGGACTTTTTCCTAAAATTGCTGCATTTACGACGATTATTCCAAAGTCAGTTCTTGGCGGCGCAATGGTCGCCATGTTTGGGATGGTCATTGCCTACGGTATTAAAATGCTCTCGCGCGTAGATTTTGCCAAACAGGAAAACCTACTAATTGTTGCTTGCTCAGTTGGGATCGGCTTAGGTGTCACCGTCGTGCCGCAAATGTTTGAGCATTTGCCAGAATCAATGAAATTATTAACAAGTAACGGAATCGTGGCCGGTAGCATTACCGCTATTTTGCTTCATATTATTTATCACATGATTCCATTTAAAAAAGAAACAGGGCAGGATCTGATAGAAGAACCTAAGCAATCTGTTATGTAAACACCTCTCTTGGAGAGGTGTTCAGATTGTTGACAAAGGGCTAAAATGATCTCTATTTTAGCTATTTGTCTTCTTTTCAGCTTGATAGAAAACCTTTGAAGTCCTAGGAAGGAGCGGAGCGTGTGAGGGTTTGTCTACACGTTGAAAACCCGCATCTTTTGGATACGGGCTTGTTGTGATTAGCGCTATTAATGTTGTACCGGCAGCATTGTTTCGTTAATGACTGCAAATGTATAGCCCCTTGCTTTTAGCTGTGTAATCAGGCTATCTAAATAGTTTGTGGTAGAGGGTTGATCATGCATTAAAATAACTTTTGGTTCCCATGGTTTATTTTTCTCAAACATTTGCAGTTGATTCAATACCTCTGGAACATATTGTGAGTTTTTATATCTCCAGTCAAGGCTATCAATCGTCCAATCCCAGTAAATAAAGCCATTTTGGTTTAAACGTACTTTTTGATGATATGTTAAATTTGGAACACTGCCATAGGGTGTTCTCACAAGACGGGTGTAAACGCCTGTAACAGAAGCAAGAATGCGCTGAGCTTCTCTCATTTCATTTGCGGGAGACTCACTGTTCTGATAAAAGCGGTTTATATCATGCGTCATGCCATGAAGCCCTAATTGATGTCCTTCTTGATAAAGTCTTTTCACAGCTGCTTGGTGTGCTTGGATTTGTGGTCCAAGCATGAAGAATGTCGCCTTCACGTGATGTGCTTTTAATACATTTAACAGCTGATTTGATGTAGCAGAAGGACCATCATCAAATGTTAAAAAGACCGTTTTATTCGTTGTCTGTTGGTTTGGATTGGTCTTAAAATGTGTATCCAATGTTCTTGTAGAATGATCTTTTGCTTTCAGACTGATGCTTGTGTCTCGGAAGTCACTGTTGGCAACAATTTTTGCTTGCCCATGTGTCGCCTGCAAATGGGGTTTAGACATATCCCAGATAAAAAAGAGAAACAGTGTAAGAAGCACTAAACCAATTATCTTCGAGAGAAGTATCGTGTTGTAGGGTGTCTGTTTTTTGGACACATTTTTCATTACAATCACTCCAGTCAATTAAATTTTGTGCCGAATCATGTAGTAGATTCTATCTTTTTTCACTGTTTTTCATGGTGTTCATATTGATTAAGTATACAGGAAAAAAACACCTTTTTATATATAATAATCAAATAAATTAGCATTTTATGGTTATTGATTTGTATTGATCAGAAAAAAAGGTGATCCATTCATGTTTAAATGAAATAATTCTGAATAATGATCGAAACGTTGATATTTATACGCTAAGATAGCATCAGATTTAACCATTAATGCGAAGCGAAGGGAGATTCCGTATGAAAGTGTTGTATAAAGACGATTTCATTGAAAAAAAGGATGCTCATGTGGATATTGGAGATAGAGGCTATCAATCGCGAAAAACATGGAGAAAAGCTCTTACCCCTACAAAATAAAGAAGAAACAAAAGAGATCAAAGTCAGTACAACTGAATCAGAGATTGGCTACTATGTAAAAGGTGAACGTGAAAAGTCATTTGCTTCTTCCTTTCATACAGCTTGTGATTCAAAAGGATTTATTTTTGGATCACTGGTCACAGGTGGCAATGTTCATGATACTCGTATGTTAGATTCACTCGTAAAACAGGTGACAGAGAAAATCGGAAAACTAAATGTAGACACGGTAGATGCTGAATGTCCAGCGTAACCCTTTATAATTATGTGAAAACCCCACTTTTACTTGAATTAAAGGTGGGGTTTGTCTACGGTCTGCACTTCTCTTTTAGAGGTGTTTTTTTTGCATAAAAAAAGCAGGTTCGCTTGGCTTGGAACGAACCTGTGAAGGAGGAAAACTACATCATGTTTTCAACTATATTATCCAATATTTATCAATTGTCGTCAAGACAAAAAGTTAGACGGAGGAAAATGTTTTGACTGAATTGTGACGATTTGGCATGTATATCCTTTTTTCGATAGGGGATATTAACCGAAAAAAGAGGTGAAGCCGATGGCGTACATTCTTTCAATTGGAACGAGTCACCCGAAGCATCACGTGGATCAGAAAACAGCTGCTGAATTTGCTAGGTCTCAATTTAAACGATCGTTTAAAGATATTGATCGGCTGCTGAGAGCTTTTCAAAATGGAGAAATTCAGAGCAGGCAATTTGTACAGCCCATTGAATGGTATCAGACGCACCACTCTTTTGAAGAGAAAAACAATATCTATTTGGAGAAAGCACTGGCTCATGCAAAAGAAGCAATCTTACATTGTCTTCAAGAGAAGGCGTTTCTGAAAAAGCCGATCCCGGTTGAAGAGATCGATGCACTGTTTTTTATTTCAAGTACCGGCTTATCGACCCCAAGTCTTGATGCAAAGCTGATGAACGTACTTCCTTTTTCTCCTTATACGAAACGAGTACCGATCTGGGGGCTAGGGTGCGGGGGTGGTGCGGTAGGGCTGTCTCGGGCTTATGAATACATAAGGGCATATCCAGAAGCAAAGGTGCTCGTCGTTGCCTGTGAGCTGTGCAGTTTAACCTTTCAGCCGCAAGATCAATCAAAAAGCAATTTAATCGGCACCTCCTTATTTGGAGACGGGACGGCTGCGGCTCTTTTAGCTGGAGAAACGGCTGCACTAGAATATGCCCATTTAAAAACAGTCCCTAAAGTACTAAGCACACAATCCGTCACGATGAAGGATTCTGAGGATGTGATGGGCTGGGAATTTACAAGTGACGGCTTTCGGGTTATTTTCTCCCGTGACATACCGTCTATTATTTCAGGCTGGTTAAAAGAGCAGGTGGATCAATTTTTAGAGGAGCTTGGATGTTCAACTAAAGACTTATCCGTTTTTCTTGCCCATCCTGGAGGAAAAAAAGTGATTGATGCCTATGTTGAAAGTCTATCTTTACGAGAGGATCAGCTATTTTCTTCAAAAGAAGTACTCAAACAACACGGAAATATGTCCTCTGCCACAGTTTTGTATGTCATCAAGCATTTCCTTGAACATCAATCAACTGAAGCGGGGGATATTGGCCTTTGCGGGGCGCTTGGTCCAGGCTTTTCCTCAGAACTGCTGCTTATGAAATGGGAGGATGTCTTGTCATGATCATTTGGCTTGTTATCGGTTTCTTCGTTTGTCAGCGGCTCATTGAAATGATTGTGGCCAAAAGAAATGAAAGAAAAGTAAAAGCGATGGGTGCCATTGAATTTGGTGCTAGTCATTATCCCTATATGGTCGCTATGCATACGGCCTTTTTTCTCTCACTCATAGTTGAGATAGGGCTTTTACATAAGGGGTCGTCCCGGTATTTTCTTGTGCTGCTCCTTTTCCTGATGGCTACACAGGTCATTCGATACTGGGCATTATGCTCCCTTGGGACGTACTGGAATACAAAGATTTTAGTCGTGCCAAACGCAATGATTGTAAAAAAAGGGCCGTATCGCTGGTTGAAACACCCTAACTATGTAGTTGTGGCGATTGAGCTTTTGCTGATCCCGCTATTGTTTGAGGCGTATGTCACTGCCATTTTGTTTACGTGTTTAAATGCATGGATGATGGCTGTAAGAATTCAAACAGAGGAGAAAGCGTTAAATCAGTATTTGCTAAATTAATATTGAAAATCATTATCAATTGTGCTACACTTTCATTAATGATAAACATTCTCAATCATGAAGGATGGACGGTGATTACATGACAATGATTTTCTTACTCGGTACGGTGTGTGTATACAGCCTATTAATTGGCTTCGTATTAAAAGGTGTCTCCAAAAAATCTGCTTCCTGATCTCAGTCAATTGCGACTGATCGGGCAGCAGATTTTTTTTATTTCCTCAGATCAGAAGAAAAATCTCTTTATTTTGTGTAAAATGGTATCACATACATAACTGACTTTTCTAAAAACAAAGGGGTTTATCGTCATGAAAGACTTGTCTATTCGAGATTCGCTCGTTCAAACTACAGGAGCTTTATATCAAAGCTTTCTCAAAAGGGATGATCATGAGCGCGCAGCCAAACTTGCATCGATTATCAAAAAGGAAGCAGAAGAAGAAGTGTATATCGCATTTACCGGCCACTATTCTGCTGGAAAGTCATCACTTGTGAATCATCTGCTTCATGATCACATTTTGCCAACGAGCCCAATCCCAACAAGTGCAAACTTGGTCGTCGTGAGGAAAGGGGAAAGTGAAGTGCAGCTTCACACCTCTGATGACCGTTTTGCAAAAATGAGCGGTTCTTATGATAAAGAAGCAGTACAGCGTTTTTGTAAGGATGGAGAACAGATTGAGATGGTGGAAATTAGCGGTGACTATAGAGGACTGGAAGAAAAGGTGGCACTGATTGATACGCCAGGAATTGATTCAACGGATCATGCACACTTTTTGTCTGCTGCCTCTATTCTTCATCAAGCAGATGCTCTTTTTTATGTTGTTCACTACAACCATGTTCATTCTGAAGAAAACATTCGTTTCATTCGCTCCATTAAAGAGAAAGTGCCAAATCTTTATTTCATCGTGAATCAAGTGGACCGGCATGATGAGCATGAGACAGCATTTGAAGACTACAAAAATCAAGTGGTAGACATGCTCCTTAAAGAGGGCATTGAAGAAGATCATCTATACTTTACATCTGTAACCGATGAGACGCACCCAAGAAATGACATGATTCGTTTAATCGAAAAACTACAAGAATTACAGACGTTGCCGAAAGCATCACTTCGGGCTTATACGGAGCAGAAAATTGAGCATGTCTTAAAAGAACACATTGACTCGTTAAAAGAAGAGCTGCAAGGTGAAGAGCTTGATTCACAGCTCCAAGAAAAAAGAAAAGAAGTAAAGGAGTTTGAAGCGAAAAACTACTTCATTGAAAATGGAGCCAAACAGTTAGAAGATGAAGTATCTTCTGAAGTCGAGAGCATTTTAAAGAATGCCAACCTCACTCCATTTAAAATGAGGGAACTCGCAAGCGACTATATTGAATCAAAAGCACCTGGCTTTAAAGTGGGACTGCTTTTTGCTAAAAATAAAACTGAGCAAGAAAAAGAAAAACGGGCAACCGACTTCTTAACAGATGTCAAAGCGAGGATGAAAGCTGAAGTGGACTGGCATATTGCTGAGCTGCTTAAAAAAGAAGTCAAGAAGCATCAGCTTGGTGAAGAGTTATTAAATCAAGTGATGGCATTTGAAACACCTGTGCAAGAAGCACTCCTTGAAAGTGTGATTCATCATGGTGCGACGTTCTCCAATGAATACGTACTACAATATGCAAAAGATGCTGGCGAAGCCTTGAGAAGACAGGCAAAACAGAAAGCGATGACACTGATTGAACAAATGTCTGAGTCGCTGAAAGCCCAGCTTATGAAAGATAAAGCAAAACATCAAGAAAAATGGGACCAGTCTGCAAAAGAACTCCAAACGCTTGAGCAGTGCATCGGAAAAAATGAACAAATGAAGCGTGATATTCAACATGTATGGGATATATGGCAAAACGGAACGGATGAACAGATCGAAGAAGATTGGTTTTATGCGAAAAAGAGGCGGATGCAGCATGACCAGCTAAAGCAGGATCACGCGCCCATTCATCCCGAAGAGAGCGAGCAAGAAAAACCGCAGAAGCAGACAGAGCAACATCAAATGCGTCAGTCACAGCATGTCACGACGGCACAGTCAATTGACCAGTTTGAACAGCTTTCTCAGATTTTATTGCCATTAGACGCTCTCAAATCTCAAAGAAAGTCCTTTGAAAAACGAACAAAGCGGCTGCAAGCGAAAGAATTCACACTCGCTTTATTTGGGGCTTTTAGTTCGGGGAAATCTTCCTTTGCAAATGCCCTTGTTGGGAGAAAGGTACTGCCATCCTCTCCCACGCCAACAACGGCAACGATTAATAAGCTGACGCGGCCGACGGAAGATCACCCGCATGAAAGTGTAAAAGTGGTGTTCAAAACAGAACAGGATATATTAGAGGAGCTCAATCAGATCCTCGGATTTTCGATCTCAGAAGAAAAGGGAGAGACGTTTACATCCAAGCTCGAACGAACGCTGAAAAAAAGACAGCTTGAACAAGATCACCGCATCATTGTTGAACATTTTTTACAAGCGCATACACGTTTCCTTCATCACATTACGAAGCAAACGCCGCTTCATGTCACTCTTCAAGAACTGAGGCCATATGTGGCGGAAGAAGCTGTTTCTTGTGTGGTGAAGGAAGTGACGGTGTATTTGAGTACACCTTTAACAGATAAAGGGCTGACTATTGTTGATACGCCAGGCGCCAGCAGTATGAATAAGCGCCATACAGAGATTGCCTATCAATATATGAAGGACGCAGATGCTCTTCTTTATTTAACTTACTACCAGCACTCTTTCTCGAAGGCAGATCGGTCATTTTTACGTAAGCTTGGGCTTGTAAAAGATTCATTTAGCATGGATAAAATGTTCTTTATTATCAATGCAGCTGACCTCGCAAAGGATCAAGCAGAGCTTGACACCGTCTTTGACTATGTGAATAATGAGCTCACAAAAGAAGGCATCCGAAACCCAAACCTTCATCATGTGTCCAGTAAGGAAGAAATCGAAGGAAAGGGAGAGACAGCTTATAATCAATATGCAAAGCTTAGAAAACAGCTCGACTATTTTATTGAGGAAGAATTAACGAAAGATGCGATCGAGCTTTTGTATTTTGAAGCCGGCAGGTTATGTAGCACAGTCGACAAGCTGCATGCGACACTGCATCAGTCAGAAGATGAGAAGCAAGCGGAAAAGAAAAAGATAGACACATCCTATGAAGCGATTCTTGATCAAATGAGTCATATCAAACAATCTAAGCTAGTGACAGAAAGTGTGAAAAAGGACTTACATGAACAGCTCTATCATATTGTCCAGCGCCTATCACTATTTGCGAATGATCTGTTAAAGACAGCCTTTTACCCTGGAATATCTCAAGGAGACTTCAGGCAGCAGTTGAAAAAAGCGCTTGAACAGGCACTGAAGGATTATGAATTTGAATTTGTACAGGAGTTAAAGGCGCTTGATATCCGAATGGAATCGTTTATTCATCAATACTTCCAAGAGGAATGGGAAAAAGGATTGCAGGCGGCATGTGCAGAAGACCCTTACTTTTCTCTCTCACTGTCGCCGCCAGAAGAGAAAAATGCTGAGCTGAAACAAATTGAAGTCGAATCTGAACTGACACCATTCGAACCGCTCTTAAAGAAGCAAAAATCAGCGAAAGTTTTCTTTGAACAGAATGGAAAGGCTGCGTTCATTGAAGCGATTCGAGATATTCTTCATCAGTTAACCACGAAATGGGCAGATAAAGAAAAAGAAGAATTACTGAGCAGGTACGACACAATGGTGAAGACCTTTACTGAAAGATATGAAACAGAAGCGCTCGAGCAGCTAAGTGAACAAAAACAAACATTTATCACGAGCCTAACGACAGATGCCAAAGAACAGGCGGTAATTGAACAAGTATATGAACAAACAAACGAATGGAAGAACCAGTTGAAAACCATTTGATTCATGGTAGACTAAATAAAAAAGAAAGCAGTTGATAGAAAATGACGAGCGTACACGAAGAGATTTCCGCTCACTCACAAAAGCAGCATGCTCATATTCAGTCCTTTCTTGAGCTTGAACAGAAAAGAGAACAAGCAATAGAGACTGCTGTATTCAAATGTGAGCAAAACGAGCCATTTACAACAGACGACATCAATGCCATTACGTCGAAGATGAATGAGCTTGCACGAGGCGGTATTGTTCCGCTGCGTAAGCATGTGACGAATGATATGGTCAGGGAGTATGTCAAGCGGAAACAGAAGTAAAGAGTAACTTTCTCTTTTTTGGTCATCTTAATGAATGTACCGAGAAAGGGGAATGATCATGAAAAAAAAGCAACAGACAAAGCAGCAGGATGAGCGTGACCCTAAACAAAAAGACATGCCGTCCTATGCAGAAGCAGAGTCGAAAAAAATGCAATACGGTCAAAAGTAAACAGGGTGCCTCTTCTTTTCTAAAAGAAGAAGGCGCCTTTTTTATGTCGAGTTTTGTGTTCTGTGATAGAATAGGAGTATTGTTTTGAAAAAGGGAGTTTATAAGAATGAATAAACACGTACTGCTTGTAGATGGAATGGCGCTTTTGTTCAGATCGTTTTATGCAACGGCTGTACATCGCAATTTTATGATAAATGATCACGGTGTGCCGACAAATGGAGTCAATGGCTATTTAAAGCACTTATTAACGGCTGTACAGACATTTGAGCCAACTCATATTGTTTGCTGCTGGGATATGGGAAGCCAAACATACCGAAACGAATTGTTTCAAGATTATAAAGCAAATCGAGGAGAGGCGCCTGTCGAGCTCATTCCGCAATTCGATTTAGCAAAAGAAGCTACAGAAGAACTGGGAATTGTAAACATTGGTTTAAAGGGCTTTGAAGCAGATGATTGTATCGGTACTCTTGCTGCGCTCTACCAAAAAGAAGCACGGGTGACTGTCCTAACTGGAGACAAAGATTTGCTGCAAATTTTGAATGAACAAGTCACTGTTGCCTTGATGCAAAAAGGAATTGGCAATTATAAACATTATACAAAAGCCTTATTCGAAGAGGAAATGGGAATCTCTCCAAAGGCGCTGATCGATATGAAAGCACTCATGGGTGATGCAAGTGATAATTATCCAGGTGTCAAAGGAATCGGAGAAAAAACCGCATTAAAATTTATCCAAACATATGAAACGATTGACGGTTTGCTAGAAAATGTCCATGAACTAACGGCTGCACAGCAAAAGAAAATGCAAGCAGGATTAGAAGATCTGAAGCTTTCTCGTCTATTGGCAGAGATCAAATGTGATGTCCCGCTCAGCTGTCCAATTGATGAGACGAAAATGAACATCAATCAAGAACGTGCTGCTGCTATGCTGAGGTACCATCAAATCAAAGGAATCGAACCGATGATGAATCGTTTAAGTAAAATAGAGATCAGCTAAAGCCGATCTCTCAGGTTCATCTTTTTGTATTGCTTTTCTTCGCTCTATTTTCCAGCTGAGATAGTGGCTGTTTATCTTTTGTTTGCGCATCACCTTGTGGGGTTGTCCCATTTGTGACACGACCTTTATTTTCTTTATCCAATCAGTATCACCTCACACACATTAGCATAACCGAAAAAAAGCGATTCATCCTTTAGAAAGGTGAATCGCTTTTCTAGCGAGCTGATCCGCTATTTGATTTTCCTTACTCGGAATCCATTTAATGAAAAATAAATCAAACTGGCTTTGAAGTTCGATCATCTCTTTGATAAAATGCTGAAAGGCTGGATTTTTAGCAAATCCTGCATTGGCTGCGCGGTCAACTACTTGTGAATCTGTTCGAAATGAAACGGTACGCAATCCTTTTTCCGCGCATATTTTCATCCCCTCGATCAGAGCGGAAAATTCTGCTTCGTGATTGCTCATTGATCTAAGAGGAATGGAGAAGGATTCAGCCTTTCCATCATATTTAATGAAAATGCCGATGCCAGAGGGACCTGGATTACCTGCACTTGCACCATCAATGTATATTTCAGCTGGCACATTATTTCACCCTTTCATCAAGCGGAACCATTTTTTTCGCTGCATACGCGTAAGGTGTCGCAATCGCAGCTACGATAAATTTAATGACATATGTCGTGATGAAGATTTCAATCCATACATGAAATGGGTACGTGCCAAGAAAGGCAATGGTCGTGAAAATCAGTGTATCAAGAAGCTGGCTAATCATCGTACTTCCCGCGTTGCGCACCCAGAGCGCACCATCGGAAGGAAATATCCGGCGAATAAACGAATATACATAAACATCTAGCATTTGACTGATCATATAAGCAGCGAGACTGCCAAGTGCAACCCTTGGCATAAAGCCAAATATCGTTTCCAGCGATGATTGTGAGATATCAGATGGAGCGGGATGGAAAAGCAAAGCCTCCTGCATGACAACAGTTAGTGTTAAAAGGGTGGCAAAGCCAATCCAGACAGCTTTTCTCGCTTCATTTTGTCCATATTTTTCATTTAATACGTCCGTTGCAAAGAACACACTGCCGTACAAAATATTTCCAAGTGTTGCCGTTAAGCCAAATAATTCAACGGTTTTGACAACTTGTAAATTTGCGGCAGCCGTCGCAAAGCCAATCCAGACAAAAAGGCCCATCTTGCCAAATCCTTTATAAAATAGAAGAACAATGATAAAATTAATGATCGCAAATAAGATCCAAATACCTTCATTAAACAAGTGACATGAACTTCCTTTCTCATTGTAAAATGTAACTTTTTGATTATAGCATAACGTATGTTTACCTTAAAAGCACGGGAAGGCGATGTGATCAATGAAATTAAGAGCACACTACACAATGAAAGTGAAATCAATTGGGTCCATTGCTTTTTTCCAAGAAGATTGGATGGAGCTAAATGAGGCCTTGATTTTAGCAAAACATATCGACAAAAAAGAACCACAGTCACTCCTGTCATTTGAAGATGAAAAAGGGGCCATGTGGTCCATAAAAGAGCTTGAAAAGCTAAATGAAGAACTAAAGCTTGAACCTGATCAGCTTCAAGTCTATTTTGATGCAAGTTTTCATAAAGAAACAGGCGACTCTGGTCTTGGAGTTGTCGTCTACTATAAGCTGGGAAAAGACGCTTATCGATTGAGAAAAAATCAGCCTTTCCAAGGGAGCACCAATAATGAAGCAGAGTATGCGGCTTTATTTGAGGCAGTAAAAGCTTTAAAAGACCTAGGGGCAAGCAGAAATTCTGTCACGATTAGAGGAGATTCACTTGTTGTCATGAATCAGTTAAAAGGAGAATGGCCTTGTTATGATGATGTACATAACAAATGGCTTGACCGAATTGAAGCGGCTTTAAAAGAGCTGAAGCTGACGCCAACCTATGAAGTCATCGATCGGAAACAAAATGCAGAAGCGGATCAGCTTGCAAGACAGATTCTTGCAGACGTCCCAATCGAAAGTACATTGAAATTAGAAGCAGACGGAGCTGAATAATGTGGATAAAAAAACAGCAGTACAAGAATTGACCGATCTTCAAGACACGTATTGTTCAGATTGTTTGATTAAGAAGCATTTTCGGAAAGAATTTGGCAAAAAATATGCCCATTCCTTTTGTATACAGCAATGCACCGTTGGAGAGAAAATAAAAGAATATGGACAGACGCTGCTCAAAAAGTAAGCGGACGCACCGGTTTTCCCTGCTCAAACATCCGTTCATGAAAAAAAACGGATAGAATGTGTAAAAAAAGAACATATTCTGAAAAATGAGCCGATATAACTATAGAAAGTTTTGGTTGAGTTACTTTTTGACTAAGTGACGGATATTAGAGGAAAAGGGGAAGGCCGGTATGAATAATAAGGAGTTCGAAACGGTATTACATCGAACATTTCAAGAGGTGTACAGCGATCTAGAGCAACTAGTAGATGTAGCAAAGAAGGGAAGACCTTTTCTCGAAAAAGATATCTCTGAAATTGAACAACGACTGAAGCAAAATATTTTAGCGATTGAAATTCAGCTGAAAATCAAATAAGAGAGGCATAGGCCTCTCTTTATTTTGTCTTTACATCATTGATTTAGTTGATTAGATTTTTGTTACGTTTGCAGCTTGAGGTCCACGATTACCTTCAACGATTTCAAAAGAAACTTCTTGTCCTTCTTCTAAAGACTTGTAGCCGTCACCTTCGATAGCTGTGAAGTGAACGAATACATCGTCTCCGCCTTCAACTTCAATGAAGCCGAAACCTTTTTCATTATTGAACCATTTTACTTTACCGTTTTGCATATTGCTTTTTCCTCCTAGTACTGTAGCATACCTTTTGGCATACTAAAAAAAATTTTCATCACCTAACGACTTTGCAGTTGTTAAATGATGGTTCCACTATACACCATCAAAAGTAAAGCGTCAAGCGTGAGAGCCAAATTTTGAGCAGAATGTTTGATTTTTTTTGGCGAATAATAATAAAAGATAAACCGTCCCCATTTTCTGAAACTTTATGCACACCTTGTCCGTATATAAAAAAAATACAGGAAGAGGTGCTATCATGAATCGTTATACACTTGAAGAATTTGTTCAGAATACGCAGCAGGAAGATAAAGGAGAAGGGGTCTTCGAACTTGAAACATCAAGACTTTTAGAAATTAATTTGACTGATACCATTTGGGCAAAAACAGGTTCCATGGTTTCGTACCGAGGCAAAATCAAGTTTGAACGCGAGGGCGTTTTTGAACATGGCGTCTCAAAGATGTTCAAAAAAATGCTGTCAGGAGAAGGCACTTCACTCATGAAGGCAACAGGTGATGGGAAATTATATGTGGCAGATCAAGGCAAAAAAATCTCAATTCTTCGTTTGGCTCAAGGGGATTCCATTTTTGTGAATGGGAATGATCTGCTCGCATTTGAACCGTCAGTGCGCTGGGATATCAAATTGATGAAAAAAGTGTCGGGCATGCTTGCAGGCGGTTTATTTAATGTCAAATTAGAAGGACCAGGCCTTGTTGCGATTACGAGTCATTATGAGCCGCTCACATTGATTGTTCAGTCGGGTGACTCTGTCTATACAGATCCGAACGCGACAGTTGCATGGTCAGGGGATTTAAAAACTGAATTTGTGACAGATGTTTCATTCAAAACCTTTATTGGCAGAGGAAGCGGAGAGTCTATTCAAATGAAATTTAGCGGAAGCGGTTTTGTTGTCGTGCAGCCGTTTGAAGAAGTGTACACAACAAATGGAAATCAAGGATAAAGAAAAAGGTGTCCGTCATTGACGGACACCTTTTTATGATAATGCACGAGCATACGTTTTGTTATTCGTGATGAGATCTGATTGCTCAACGATATCTTCCAAAATGGTTTGAGAAGAATGCTTTAAGTGCAGTTTTTTAATGTTTTGTTTCATGGCTTCTAACTTTTCTTCATCTTGCAGCAAGTTGGTCACAGATTCTAAAATGTCTTCATGTCTGTTGATGACGATGGCCGCACCATAATCTTCAAAGAAAAGAGCATTTTCCTTTTCTTGTCCAGGGACAGGCTTGTAAAGAATGACCGGGACACCGATTGCTGTTGCTTCTGTTAAAGTAATGCCGCCTGGTTTTGTAATCATACAATCTGTTACTCTGAACAATTCATCAATTTGTTCCACATATCCAAGCGCCTTCAATTGATCTGGGTGTGCTTGTTCAAGATCGTTCAGTGATTGTTTCAGCGCTGCGTTCTTTCCGCATACAACAACAATTTGTACTTCACTGTCTAGAAGCAGCGCTTCACATAATTCCTTGACATTTTTCAGTACACCATGAGCACCGGCCATAATCAGAAGAACTTTTTTGTTTGATGATAATCCATATTTTTTATAAATCTTCGATTTTGGCACGTCTGCTTCAAATTGTGGTCTAATAGGAATGCCTGTCACTTTGACATCGCTCGGATGTGTGCCGATTTCCACTAATTTTTGTTTCACATAATCGGTTGCAACATAGTATCGGTCGATGTTTTCATGTACCCAAATCTTATGAAGACAGAAATCTGTCATGACATTAAATGTCGGGATGACTTTGCCCGTTTTGTTCCGGTATTCTGGAACAACAATCATCGGGAATGTAATAATAATGATATCCGGATTGTGTAATTGAATTAATTCATCAAGACGCTTATTTCCCATTTTTAAATAAATGTTAAATTTGCGTTTATTGTAAATTTTATCTACACCATAATAAAACAAGCGATAAAATTGTTTCCCAATGGAAAAGCTCTTCAAGTATAAATATTGAGTCACTTCCGACACAATGGGATTTGATTCTTGATACAAATTAGAAACTACAACATGTTCAAATCCTTGGGATTTGCATTCATCATACAGTGTTTTAGCCACCTGCATATGTCCATTTCCATAATTTGCGGTCAAGATTAATATTTTTTTATTGGTATTCAAGAATATTCACCTCAAATGTAATCAACAACAACAAAACTTCGTACGAAAACTATTAATCTCATAGGTCTACATATACATAAAGATAACATATAAACAGCCAGAGCATATCATTCGTTACGAAAGAATTAAACTAATTTTAAAAAACACGAGAAAATTGATAATGGAAGACAGAGCCATTTGTATTTTAACACATTTTGACCATTTATCATCAGACCACAGTCTATTTTATTCCCAAACGTATGGTGTTTCTTGATAAACATAATAATTGAGCCAATTCATAAACAATAAAGTGGCATGGGCTTTCCAGCGATTCACTGGGACTAATGTGTCACCATCTTCTATAAAATAGTGGACAGGTTTTTGGACTGTATCATGCTTCAACAAATCTCTTTCATATTCCTGCTTCAATGTGTCCGTATCATATTCAGGATGTCCAGTTAAAAATACTTGTTTATCATCATCTGAAACAATTAAACAAACACCCGCTTCTTCAGAGATACTCAATACTTTCAAATTCGGTGTGTTTTTTAATTGTTCTGTATTAATATCTGTATGCCTCGAATGTGGGACATAGTATACTTCATCGAAACCTCTGACTAATCTTTCTTTTTTCTCTTTCACAAGATGCTCAAATACGCCAAATTTTTTCTCGGGAAGCTTGATTTTTTCAATCCCATAATGGTGATATAGGCCTGCCTGTGCACCCCAGCAAATATGAAGGGTAGACGTCACATTGGTTTTACTCCAGTCCAAGATGTCCTGAAGCTCTTTCCAATAGGATACTTCTTCAAAAGCTAAATGCTCAATTGGTGCGCCGGTGATGATCATTCCATCAAATTTTTTATGGCGAATCGATTCAAAGGTCGTATAAAATTCATCTAGATGCTCTCTCGACGTATTCTTCGGTGTATGCGTACTTGGAATCAAAAACGTAAAGTACACTTGCAAAGGAGAATTTCCGAGCATTCTTAGCAGCTGCGTTTCAGTTTGTATTTTTTTTGGCATTAAATTTAAGATCACGATATTCAAAGGACGGATATCTTGCTTGAATGCCCTTGTCTCATCCATGACGAAAATGTTTTCGCTCTCTAGTATTTGTTTTGCCGGCAGATGAACTGGTATGTTAATAGGCAACTCGCCACCCCCTGAACCAAAGCTAATTTCATTTCATTATAGGAACTTTCTGGCGATATTTCAATGTTTCAATTATGTTACAATAAAAAACAGAGCAAAAACAAAGCTGTTTCTGGAAAAAAAGGAGGCCGTTTATTTATGATCACAAAGCATTTATCAGATATTGACATCGCCCAAAAGGCAAAGCTGAGACCTATTCAAGACATCGCAGCAAAGCTACAAATACATGACGAAGAATTAGAATGCTATGGTTTCACAAAAGCGAAAATATCTTTGACTATTTTTGACCGTTTAAAAGAACAAAAAGAAGGACATGTGATTCTTGTCACATCGATCAATCCAACGCCAGCAGGTGAGGGGAAGTCCACCGTAACAGTCGGCCTCGGTCAAGCCTTCGAAAAAATTGGGAAAAAAGCAATCATTGCGATGCGCGAGCCTTCATTAGGTCCTACAATGGGCATAAAAGGCGGTGCAGCGGGTGGAGGATATTCACAAGTGCTGCCAATGGAAGAAATCAATCTTCATTTTACAGGAGATTTTCATGCCATTACTTCTGCACATAATGCCTTATCTGCGTTCATTGATAACCATATCCATCACGGAAATGAACTCGGCATCGACTCGCGCCGCATTGTATGGAAGCGAGTGCTTGATTTAAACGATCGTGCATTAAGACAGGTCGTTGTCGGACTTGGCGGTCAGTTAAATGGGTATCCTAGAGAAGACGGATTTGACATCACAGTTGCCTCCGAAATGATGGCCATCCTTTGTTTAGCAGAAGACTTAACCGATTTAAAAAAACGTCTTTCTTCTATTGTTGTTGCCTATAATCAAGATGGCGAGCCAGTCACAGTTGGAGCACTTGGATATGAAGGTGTTCTTACGTTACTTTTAAAAGACGCGCTCAAACCGAATCTTGTTCAAACGATTGAAGGAACTCCGGCCCTAGTACATGGCGGTCCTTTTGCCAATATTGCGCATGGATGTAATAGTTTAATTGCAACCAAAATGGCGGCGAAATTAGCTGATTATGTGGTAACAGAAGCTGGATTTGGAGCAGATCTTGGAGCAGAAAAGTTCCTGCACATTAAAACAAGAGCTGGTGATTTCAAGCCTGGTGCAGTTGTCATTGTGGCGACTGTCAGAGCATTAAAGATGCATGGCGGAATGAAGAAAACTGAACTCAAAGAAGAGAATGCACATGCCGTATTAGAAGGTATACATAATTTAGAAAAGCATATTGAAACTGTGCAAGCCTTCGGTCTTCCATACATCATCGCAGTAAACAGGTTTATCACTGATACAAAAGAAGAGATTCAATCGATAGAAGATTGGTGCCACGCACATGGCCATCCAGTCAAAGCTGTGAATGTATGGGAAGAAGGAGGCGAAGGCGGGACAGCACTTGCCGAGGAACTCGCGACACTTATTGAAAAGAAGAAGAACCACTTTTCCTATTTGTATGAAGAAAATGATTCCATCGAAGAAAAGTTATCTAAAGTTGCCCAAGTGGTTTATGGAGCAGACGGGGTCACACTCACTTCAAAAGCAAGAAAGCAACTGGCAGCCATCGAGAAAAACGACTGGGGTCATTTACCGGTTTGTATGGCAAAAACGCAATATTCACTTTCGGATGATCCAGCTTTAATTGGGAGACCTAAGGGCTTTACCATTACGATTCGTGAGTTAAAACCATCTGTAGGAGCAGGCTTTATTGTTGCTTTAACCGGAAGCATTCTGACAATGCCTGGATTACCTAAAAAACCTGCGGCGCTCGAGATGGATTTATTAGAAGACGGCAGTGTGACAGGGCTCTTTTAACAGGAGGCATAAAAAGCGATTTTATAAAAGAAGCATGTTACGATAGGAAAAAGTGAATCCTAGGAGGCTATGAGATGTCAATTTATGATATTCAGGTCAAGACCATTAACGGTCAGGAACAATCAATGGCAGATTACAAAGGAAAAGTACTCATTATTGTCAACACAGCAAGTAAATGTGGACTGACTCCTCAATTCAAACAATTGCAAGAGCTATATGATCAATATCATGAAAAGGGCCTTGAAATTTTAGGATTTCCGTGCAACCAATTTATGAACCAGGAGCCAGAAGGGGAAGAAGCGATTCAGGAATTCTGTTCTTTGAATTATGGCGTAACCTTCCCTATGTTTGCGAAAGTAGATGTCAATGGTGACAATGCGCATCCGCTTTTCAAACATTTAACAAGTCATGCAAAAGGTGTACTTGGAACGAAAACAGTGAAATGGAATTTCACAAAATTTATCGTGGATCAAAACGGAGAAGTCACTGAGCGGTTCTCTCCGAAAACATCACCAAAAGAATTAGAAAGCTCCATCATCGCTCTTTTGGACAAATAAGGTGCTCACAGTCATGCAGAAAAAACAATTGGAGGCAGCTGCCTCCTTTGTTTCAGATCAGCTGAAATATGAACCGACTGGACACGATGCGGCTCATATTGATCGTGTGCGCCAGCTTGCCCGCCAGATTGCTAATCAGGAAGGCGGCTCTCTTTTTATGATTGAAATGGCGGCGATTGTTCATGATGTCATTGATGAAAAGCTGTCGAGTGAATGGAAGCTTTCACCGCAACAACTTGAGCATCAGCTCCTTTCTTGGGAAGTTAATACGCGGGATATTCGTTATATCATGGATATCATTACCACGATGTCTTTTCGTCATCGACATAAGCAGAATAGGCCTATGACGTTAGAAGGGGCCATTGTTCAAGACGCAGATAGACTCGATGCGATAGGAGCAAGCGGTATTGCAAGAGTGTTTACTTATGCAGGCGCAAAAGGGGAGCCCCACTATACAAAGAACATGCAGCAGGGCTCCGTGCTAAAGCATATGGAAGAAAAATTGCTCAAATTAAAAGACTTGATGAACACCTCTGCAGGAAAGCAGCTTGCTGAGGAGCGGCATGAATTGATGAGCTTATTTATCAAGACGTGGAAAGAAGAATGCGGCCTTACAGATGAGTAGGGTCTTTATGTGTGTAAGGAGGATGTATAGATGAAAATAACAGCGATAGAACCGACGCCAAGTCCAAATACCATGAAGGTCATTTTGACAGAAGCACTTGCCGGCGGTAAAAGCAACAACTACAAAAAGGATCAAAAAGACGAAGCGCCAGAGATGATCAAGCGCATTTTGAACATTGAAGGTGTAAAAGGTGTTTATCATGTCGCAGATTTCTTAGCGGTCGAGCGTAATGCAAAGTTTGACTGGCAGGGCATTTTACAACAGGTGAGAGAAGCTTTTGGTCAAGAAACAGAAGGCCTTCAGGAAGGACCGCAGTCAGGCGGTGACACATTTGGCGAAGTCAAAGTGTTTGTCCAAATGTTTAATGGGATTCCGATGCAAGTCAAATTAACGGACGGTGAAAGAGAAGAGCGGTTCGGAATGCCTGAACGCTTCCAAGCAGCCATTTTAAAGCTCAGAAGCAGTTCAGACAATGTCGTATTTGAACGTGTGTGGAAAGAACATGGCGTTCGTTTTGGTGACTTTGCTGATATCGGCCAGGAAGTCACAGAAGAGCTGCAAGCAGCCTATGATGACGAGCGTTTAGCCCGCTTAACAGAGGCGGTCAAAGAAGGGCAAGAAGCCGTAGATAGACAGGTGAACCGAAAGGCATATGATGTAACAGAAGACATGCTGCGCGAGGAAGATTGGAAAAAGCGTTTTGCCCATTTAGAGCAAATGCAGCCAGAGCAAAAGGATATACCTGTTTTAATGAAAGCGATGGAGGACCCAAAAACATCCATTCGCAGACAAGCCGTTGTGAATGCTGGAATGATTGAAGATCCTGCTATACTGCCTATATTATATAAGGGACTTAAAGACAAAACTGTGACGGTCCGCAGAACCGCTGGAGACTGTATTTCAGACCTTGGTGACCCTAGCGCTATGGAAGCAATGATCGAAGCATTAAAGGATCCGAGTAAACTTGTCCGCTGGCGTGCAGCTATGTTCCTCTATGAAGAAGGTGACGAAACAGCACTTGACGCATTAAAAGAAGCTGAGCAAGACCCTGAATTTGAAGTCAGCCTTCAAGTGAAAATGGCGATTGAGCGCATTGAGCACGGAGAAGAAGCGAAAGGCTCTGTATGGAAGCAAATGACAGAAAGTAGAAAAAATGCATCAGAATGATGAGAAATATGAGCAAGCTGCCAATGAAAGGCAGCTTGTTTTTCTTAAAGTGATAGACAGAAAAATTTTTTTAGAAAAATTATTTTGAATATTGTTGAAATATGCGAAAAAACTCTATATAGTAGTACCAATATAGAATATTGGAGGTCAGATTTTATGACACGAACCTTGCTGAGCGCTAGTTTCAGCAGACATATGGGTCATCAGTCATTCATCGGTGGCTAAATAAACAGAAAATTTGTAAAATAAAATCAACTCAAAATCATGCAGTCAACAAGACTTGTAGTATAGGAGGCTTTTTAAACAGATGGCAGAACTACGCAGTAATATGATTAAACAAGGAATTGACAGAGCACCTCACCGAAGCTTACTAAGAGCGGCGGGGGTAAAGGATGAGGACTTCGGCAAGCCATTTATTGCCGTATGTAATTCCTATATTGATATTGTCCCAGGACATGTCCATCTTCAGGAATTCGGGAAAATTGTGAAAGAAGCCATTCGTGAAGCTGGCGGGGTCCCATTTGAATTCAATACGATTGGGGTCGATGATGGAATTGCGATGGGTCATATCGGGATGAGATATTCATTACCAAGCCGCGAAATCATTGCTGACTCTGTAGAAACCGTTGTATCTGCTCACTGGTTTGATGGAATGGTTTGTATTCCTAACTGCGATAAAATTACACCAGGGATGATGATGGCAGCGATGCGTGTCAATATTCCGACTGTCTTTGTCAGCGGTGGACCGATGGAAGCGGGTAGAACAAGTGATGGCAGAAAGATTTCTCTTTCTTCTGTATTTGAAGGCGTTGGTGCATACCAGTCAGGTAAAATTAACGAAGAGGAATTAAATGAATTAGAACAGTTTGGCTGTCCAACCTGCGGTTCTTGTTCAGGTATGTTTACAGCAAACTCAATGAACTGTTTAGCAGAGGCGCTTGGAATTGCTCTTCCTGGAAATGGAACGATTTTGGCTACATCACCAGAGCGAAGAGAATTTGCGAAAAAGTCAGCAAAACAACTGATGGAGCTCATTAAAAAGGATATTAAACCACGTGATATTGTTACTGAAAAAGCAATTGATAACGCATTTGCATTAGATATGGCACTTGGTGGTTCAACCAATACCGTTCTTCACACACTGGCGATCGCAAATGAAGCAGGTGTTGAATATTCACTTGAACGTATCAATGAAGTAGCTGAGCGTGTGCCTCATTTATCAAAACTTGCTCCAGCTTCGGATGTTTATATTGAGGATTTACATGAAGCAGGCGGCGTCACAGCTGCGCTAAATGAATTGTCCAAAAAAGAAGGCGCACTTCATTTAGATACAATGACCGTCACAGCGAAAACGCTTGGTGAGAACATTGCAGGACATGAGGTAAAAGACTATAACGTCATTTATCCAATCGATAAGCCATTTACTGAAAAGGGCGGCTTAGCCGTTTTATTTGGAAACCTTGCGCCAGATGGAGCCATCATTAAAACGGGCGGGGTACAAGATGGGATCACACGTCACGAAGGACCTGCGATCGTATTTGAATCCCAAGAAGAAGCTCTTGAAGGCATCATTAATAGAAAAGTAGAAGCAGGACATGTTGTCATTATTCGCTATGAAGGACCTAAAGGCGGACCTGGTATGCCAGAAATGCTTGCACCAACTTCACAAATTGTCGGCATGGGACTTGGGCCAAAGGTTGCTTTAATTACTGACGGACGTTTTTCCGGCGCTTCTCGTGGTTTGTCCATTGGACACGTCTCTCCAGAGGCAGCTGAAGGCGGCCCGCTCGCCTTTGTTGAAAATGGTGACCATGTCGTGGTTGATATTGAACAACGCATTTTAAGCGTCGATGTTCCAGAGGAAGAATGGGAAAAAAGAAAAGCAAACTGGAAAGGCTTTGAGCCAAAAGTGAAAACTGGCTATCTTGCTAGATATTCAAAACTTGTGACATCAGCCAATACAGGCGGAATCATGAAAATTTAATCTGATATGGAAGATTTGAAAATTGGCTCTCTCTATAGTATCCTTTATTCACAACATAAGGATTTTTAGAGGGGGCTTTTTTATGTCAATGGCATATGAAGAATATATGCGCCAGCTCGTTGTGCCAATGCGCCAAGAGCTGACAAGTGCAGGATTTCAAGAACTTAAGACGGAAGAAGAAGTAGAACAAACCATGCAAGAAGCTGAAGGAACAACATTTGTTGTCATTAATTCTGTATGCGGATGTGCTGCCGGATTAGCACGCCCAGCAGCGACTCAAGCTGTGATGAAGGCAGAAAAAGCTCCAGACAGAATCGTCACAGTATTTGCTGGGCAGGATCGGGAAGCAACGGCAAAAATGAGAGAATACTTCACGGGTGAAGAGCCATCATCTCCTTCTATGGCCCTTTTAAAAGGAAATGAACTCGTTCATTTTATCCCGCGTGACGAAATTGAAGGTCATGAAATGGAAGATATCATGAAAAATGTCTTAACTGCATTCGAAAAACATTGCTAATACAAGTGTTGAAATGCCCTGTGATCAGATCAGGGCATTTTTTCTTGATCATGATGGAGGAACAATATGCTCATTACAACAAGCTTTAGAGCAAATGAACAAACGATTGAAACAGCGAAGGCTCTTGCAGAGGATTTACATGGTGAGTATGTAGAAAGACGCAAACAATCCGTCAAGCAGCTTGCGATGAAACGAGGAGATGTACTTGTTGTCGGGAAAGAAAGATTCGAATGGTATCAGCCCAATGGTGAAAAGTTCTTTTTTCATCCAAGCTCAGCGATGTTCAGGGTGAAGCGGCTCTTGCGCGGAGAAAAGGATCCTTTAATCGAAGCAGCCCAGCTAAAGCCGGGAGATTCCCTTTTAGATTGCACACTTGGCTTAGGGTCTGATGCTATTACTGCAAGCTGTGCGATAGGCAGGAATGGAAGGGTCGTCGGTATAGAAAAGAATCCCATTACGGCGTTACTAGTGCGAGAAGGACTGAACACATGGGAAACAGGGATAGAAGAAGCAGATGAAGCGATGAAACGGATATCTGTGATCAGTGGAGACAGTATCGAGCAGCTAAAGCAGTGTCCTGACCGTTCATTTGATATTGTCTATTTTGATCCGATGTTTGAGGAAACGATTCAAGAATCTACAAGTATAGCGCCGCTGCGTCATGCGGCAGAGCACCACTTTGATCACGAAATAGCCGTGCAAGAGGCGTTAAGAGTGGCAAGAAAAAGAGTGGTTTTAAAAGATCATTGGAAAAGTACACGATTTACAGCGGAATCCTTTCAATTTCACGTCATAAAACGAAAAACAGCCCAATTTCATTATGGTTATATTGAGAAAGAAAAAAGCCCTCACTAAGGGCTTTTACAGCGTGTAGACAAACCCTTGCATTCGTTGTCAGTCCTGCGCTCCGGTACTCACGAATGTCAAATTCGCTCCATTCCAGTGCTCGTCCTTCCTAGACTTCAAAGGTTTTCTATCACGCTGAATAGAAGACAAAGGGCTAAAATCAAGATTATTTTAGCCCTTTGTCAACAATCTGAAAAAGCCCTTTTAAGGGCTTTTAATCCGTAATCTCCATATAGATAAAATAAAACAGTGTCAGCAAAGAAGCTGTGATGAAAAACCCTTCAAGCATACCCATTCCTCCCAAATTTTAGTCGTCATTACTGTCATTGTAAACGTTTTATTATGAAAAAGAAAGTCTCAAATCAGTGACCAAATTGAATGACTGAAAATTCATTATATGCTAGAATAGCAGTATGATAACTTATGGAAGGAATTAGATATCATGAAGATGTGGATGAGAAAAACGCTTGTTGCGCTCTTTACAATTGCAACTTTTGGTTTGATCTCTCCTCCGTCGGCTTTGATGACAGACAAGCCATCTGAACTTTCTTCATCTGATAAAACGCCTTATACAGCGGTTTATGATACATCAGATGAATTGCGCAGCTGGGAACTATCGCAAGAGGGCAACAAAGAGCAGGTAGACCCCTTTGAGCAATATAAGGAGGAGGTTCTATCAAGTGCAGAAAATCAATCCTTTCTCAAATTCGGCCGTAAAATCACACCTGTCATTGAAGACAAGTACAGAGAAGAGATTCAACCGAAAATTGAACAAGTGTTAACTGATGTTTTAACAAATTTCAAAGATGACGAAAAATTTCAAGATGTTGTGTTAACTGATCAGCCTTCAAGCGGAAATGGCGAAAAAATCTTCCACATCTACAACCGGAAGACTGGAGAAGATTTGCTCCGTTTTCATGTGAGAAGAGATCAGCCGCCACACAGCGGATATTGGTTTAACTTTCACTACCATACAGCAGAAGATGGATTCCAGACGCATCATGAACTCGGTAATATTTACTGGGACAAAAACACCCCGCCGAGCTGGATGAGCCACTAGAAGGAGATGTCATGCCAATTGAAAAAGTATACAATGAACGAAATGGTGCAGATTACAAAACAAATGTTAAACGAACGTGGAGTGAAAATTGAAGATATTGCACATATTGTGCTAAAGCTTCAAGAAAAATATCATCCAAACCTTCCACTTAGTGTCTGTATTGAAAATGTTGAAAAAGTGTTGAATAAAAGGGAAATTGTCCATGCGGTTTTAACAGGACTTGCCCTTGATCAGCTGGCTGAAAAAAAGCTATTGCCAGAACCATTGCAGCACTTAGTTGAAACAGACGAGCCGCTATATGGTATTGATGAAATTATTCCGCTTTCCATTGTCAATGTATATGGATCAATCGGTTTGACCAACTTCGGTTATTTAGATAAAGAGAAATTTGGTATTATTCGAGAATTAGATGAAGGTCGTCCAGGTGAAGTGCATACCTTCCTTGATGACCTTGTCGCCGCGCTTGCCGCAGCAGCAGCTAGCCGTATTGCTCACTCACACCAAGATATTAAGGACGAAGAGCAGGATCGAGTGAATCAAGTATAAAAAGAAAAACATGTCTGCTCATCATGCAGGCATGTTTTTTTGGTTTAAACAAAAGCAGAAATAAGGTAAACTACAACAAGAACATAAATAAAGGATGAAAAAAATGAAACAATACAAAGAGTTATGCCGTCATGTATTACAGCACGGGGATGAAAAAGGTGACAGAACGGGAACAGGTACAATCAGCACGTTCGGTTACCAGATGAGATTTGATTTGCAGGAAGGATTTCCGCTTTTAACAACAAAGAAATTGCACCTGAAATCAATTATTCATGAGTTACTGTGGTTTTTAAAAGGTGATACAAATGTCAAATATCTTCAGGAAAATGGCGTCCGGATTTGGAACGAATGGGCAGATGATAATGGCGAACTGGGCCGTGTGTACGGAGCGCAGTGGCGATCTTGGGCTAGTGGGGACGGTGAGACTGTGGATCAGATCACAAAGCTGATCCACGATATCGAGCATAATCCGAATTCAAGAAGACTGATCGTCAGCGCTTGGAACCCGGGTGAAATTGATCAAATGGCGCTGCCTCCATGTCATTGTCTGTTTCAATTTTACGTATCAAACGGGAAGCTTTCCTGCCAGCTTTATCAAAGATCGGCAGATATCTTTTTAGGCGTGCCATTTAATATTGCTTCATATGCCCTTCTCACGATGATGATTGCCAAAGTTACAAATCTTGAGCCAGGAGAGTTTATTCATACGCTAGGAGATGCTCATATTTATCAGAATCATCTTCCGCAGGTGAAAATGCAGCTAGAGCGCGAGGAACGCACGCTTCCGCAGCTTCGCATCACAAGAGATGTGAAAAGCATTTTTGATTTCACGTTCGATGATTTTGTACTTGAGAACTATGATCCACATCCGCATATCAAAGGAGAAGTCAGTGTATGATTTCAATGATTGTGGCGACAGGAAAAGACAGAGTCATTGGTCAAGATAATCAAATGCCTTGGCATTTACCAGCTGATTTAGCGTATTTTAAGAAGGTCACAGGCGGCCATACGATTGTCATGGGCAGAAAAACGTTTGAATCAATCGGACGAGCGCTTCCTAACCGCCGTAATATCGTTTTGACGACAAGTTCTTCTTTTGAAACAGAAGGATGCGAGGTTGTCCATTCCATTGCTGATATTTTGGCAATCGGGGAGAACGAGACAGAGTTATTTATCATCGGCGGGTCTAAGCTGTATGAAGAAATGATGCCATATGCGAATCGTCTATATATCACGCATATTCACCATGCGTTTGAAGGAGACCGCTACTTTCCTGATTACAATGAAAACGAATGGACGGTTGTATCACGCGAAAAAGGCCATCGTGACGAAAAGAACCCCTACAATTATGAATTTGTCGTTTATGACAAAAAAGGATAAATGAGTAGGAGGAGTACGGTTGTTTCGTTATTGGTTTTTAACGATTTATGTTGCCCTATCCATTTTTAAAAGTATGAGGCATTTGCATGCTCATGAATTAACTGATCCGCGCATTTCCTATACGAAACGAATGCATCTCATTCATGAGCATGCAAAAAGGTTTGCCCGGGGCTGTATTGATCAGTCAGGATCAGTCATGACCATTCACCAGCAAAAGAAGCTGCCAGATGGACCCGTTATTTATATCACACAGGCACTGAATCCAGTCACGACGACATTATTGATTGGTCACCTTGAGAAGCCATTTGCTTTCATGGCAAAGCCGAATCTTTTTCGATATCCCATTTTAAAACAATGGCTGAAGAAGATGGCGGTTATTCATCAGAATCAATCTGATGATGCCTTATTAGAAGAAGCAAAGGAAAGAATCTTATCTGGGCAGAGCGTATTGCTTTCAGAAGCACAGCGTCACATGGCAGAGGCACTTGCTGAAGATTGTGATTGTCCGCTTGTACCGATTGAAACAAGTGGAACGGATCGTCTATTAACTGGGAAAGTCGTGAAAAGGCTGCGCCCTGTTAATGTTGATATTCATATTAAAGCACCTGTCATGATGAGTGATTACGCCCAAAAGCGCGCATAGAAAAACCAGCATCCGAAAGTGGATGCTGGTTTTTTTCATGCAGCAGGAATGTTCACACAATAGAAGAGAATGCAGAAGAACATCGATGCACTGCCGCCGAGTACAAAGCTGTGCCAAATGGCATGATGATAGGGGATTTTCCGCCAAATATAAAAGATGGTTCCGACTGAATACAATAGACCGCCTAACAGTAAGAGGCCAAATCCTGCGCCCGTTAACCCAATGTAAAGTGGTTTGATGGCAATGATAATCATCCAGCCCATTAATAAATAAACGAGCGTGGACACAATGATAAACCGTTTAACGAAAAAGATTTTAAAGACAATCCCGCCAGCAGCAAGAGCCCATACAATCGCAAGAAGAGTATAGCCTAGTGCGCCTTTTAATGGTCCTAGTAAAAAGGGCGTATATGTACCAGCAATCAATACATAAATAGCCGAGTGGTCGAGGATTTCAAATACATCTTTTGTTTTTTTGTGCCGTATGCTATGAAGCAAGGTTGAGCTTAAATAGAGCAGCAGCATGGATGCGCCAAATATCGAAAAGCTGATGATGTCTGTGACAGTGCCGTATTGAACAGCGAATAAAACGAGAAAAACAATGGCTGGTATGGATAAAATAACGCCAATGCCATGTGTAATGGCGTTTGCAATTTCTTCTTTTACAGTAAACAATGGATAGCCTCCTTTTATTGAACCGGTATATAACCATCAAGTGATTTCAGGAATGAAAGACCTTCAAGTGTAATCTTCGTGCCAGCCCTGCCTTTTCCTTTCGTCACGTAAGCTTTTTTCTCAAGATCATCTAATCGGCTCCTCACCTGCTGAGGGGTCAGCGGAATGTCGCCTTGTTTGCTTAATTCAGACAAGATGCGTCTGCTGGCTGCTTCACCTTTCTCATTGAGAGACTTAATGGCTTCCAGCAGGAAAACAAACTCTTGTTTTTCCATTAGTGTGAGCTGGTGTTCTTCCTTTTTTCCTTTTACGTCCGGCGAAAGAGGTGTTAACACAAAAGGCGGCAGGTGGTGTAAAAATACCGTTTGCCCCTCGAGAATGACTGCAGCATAATGAACGATATTTTTGAGTTCCTGTACGTTTCCTTCAAACGGATACTCCTGCAAGGTTTCCCAAACACTTGGATCAATATCAGGCGTCATGCTCAGCTCCTGAAAGAAAGCAGTTGTTAACACAGGAATGTCTGTTTTTCGATCTGCTAATGACGGCAGGGGCAAATGAAAAACATTTAAACGATAAAACAGCTCAGGTAAAAAGGTAGATGACACCCTCAATGCCTCTATTGATAAAGACGAAGTGGCAATGATTTTTGTTGCAAAAGATGTTTCTAGAAAACGAATGACCTGATGCTGCATAGGAATACTTAATGCGGCGATTTCGTCTAAATAAAGAATTTGACGGGTCTTTTCCGTGAAGGCTTTCTGTAAGGTATCTTCATCTAAGACGGGGCAATATAGATGTGTCAGTGAAGCGTTTGGAGCAGCTGCATTTGCAATTTCCTGGGCAAATAGTGTTTTGCCTGTGCCAATTTCTCCTGTTATCAAGACCGGCTGCTCGTGTTTTGTGAATTGCTTTGCCAGATGAATGGCACGCTTGATATATTGATGCTCTCCATATATAGACGTAAACGAATGTGTGGTCATCGGGTGATTCCTTTCTTTGTGGTTCTAATTGGTTCAATTGTAACACCCAATAAAACCAAATGTACAGAAAAACGAAAAAGTTTATGAAATTTATGCTTGATCCATGATCTATTGGTTTATTTTTTGAATATTCATGTTATAATGACAAATTAAATAAGGTTAAAGAGAAAGGATCTTGTACATGAAACCGTTGCTCAAAGAAAACACGCTAATTCAAGTGAAAGACATTTTAAAGGCCCATCAAAATTTGAAGGATGTAGTGATTCATACACCTCTTCAAAAAAATGAGCGACTTTCTGAACGATATGAATGTAATGTCTACTTAAAAAGAGAGGATCTTCAAGTAGTTCGTTCCTTTAAATTAAGAGGCGCTTTTAATAAAATGAGCCAGCTTCCAAAAGATAAACTAGAAAACGGCATTGTCTGTGCAAGTGCAGGAAATCACGCACAGGGTGTTGCCTATTCTTGTAAATATTTAGGGATCCACGGGAAAATCTTTATGCCTGCCACGACACCAAGGCAAAAAGTATCTCAAGTGGAGCTTTTCGGAAAAGAATATGTTGAAATTATCTTAACCGGAGATACGTTTGATGATTCATATCATGAAGCAGTAAAATGCGGAGATGAAGAGAAGCGCGAGTTTATCCATCCGTTTGATGATTTGGATGTGATGGCAGGACAAGGAACGACTGCTGTAGAAATATTAAATGATATCGAAGTGGAGCCTCACTTTTTATTTGCAAGTGTTGGAGGTGGAGGTCTGTTATCTGGAGTTGGTACATATATCAAAAATATCGCCCCAGAAACCGAAATCATTGCAGTCGAACCGCTTGGCGCAGCTTCACTCCATGCTTCCCATGAAAAGGGCAAGGTTGTGACACTTGATTCAATTGATAAGTTTGTAGACGGAGCAGCGGTTCAGCGGATTGGCGAAAAGACGTTTACATCGCTTCAGTCCGTTGTCGATAAAATCAGTCTTGTACCTGAAGGAAAAGTATGTACAACCATTTTAGAGCTGTATAATCAATGTGCGATTGTAGCAGAGCCGGCAGGCGCACTGCCGATCGCAGCGCTGGATGCCCATCGCGAGGAGATTAAAGGGAAAAATGTTGTCTGTATTGTCAGTGGAGGAAATAATGACATTGGCAGAATGCAGGAAATCAAAGAACGGTCGATGATCTATGAAGGGCTTCAACATTATTTCATTGTCAATTTTCCGCAAAGAGCAGGAGCGCTTCGGGAATTTTTAGATGAAGTATTAGGTCCAAATGATGATATCTCACGCTTTGAATATACGAAAAAGAATAACCGAAGCAAAGGCCCCGCGCTTGTTGGCATCGAATTGAATGAAAGAGATGACTATGCGGCACTGATTGAACGGATGAATAAAAAAGGCTTCCATTATGTTGAAGTGAATAAAGATCAAGATTTATTCCACCTATTTATTTAGGCCTAACAGAACATTGGAAAAGAGGATTGATCGTTTGTGCTGCTCAAAACAATATGTTTTAGACGGATGGATGGAGCTCAGATCAAGGTAACAGAAGTCCCTGTACTAAAGGGAGATGAGACGTATGGTTTCATGCTCACCTTTAGACTTGAAGCTTTCTTGAAAAAAGTCTATGTATCTAAAGGAAAGAGAGCTGTGTACTCTTTCAGAGAGGATGTGAAACGTAACGTCAAGTGGAGCACATATGAGCAGATCTATCAGGAGCCTACACTGAAACACAATGCGTAAATAGAAATCTTTGTCAAGTGGAGTGAGCGGCCGTTTTGAAATGACAGCTGCTCAGCTTGGCAAAGATTTTTTTCATAAAAAGAAGAAAATGTGACAATTTTAAAAACGTCATGACAGTTGTTTTCAAGTATGCACGAAATAAGGTAATATCATAAGTAAAGACTAAGACAGCAAGGATGAGACGATAGTGAAACAAATTAAAATTGTAACAGATTCAACTGTGGACCTTCCGCAAGAAAAAATCAATGATCTTTCCATTCACGTGATTCCGCTCAATATCTCCATTTCTGGGGTTGATTATATTGACCGAGTGAATATACAGCCAGATGAATTTATTGAAAAAATGGAGGCCGCTGAGGAATTGCCGAAAACGTCTCAACCTGCGATCGGTCAATTCGTCGAATTATATGAAAAGCTCACAGCAGATGGAAGCGAAGTCATTAGTATCCATTTAACGGGTGGGATGAGTGGTACTGTTCAAACTGCTGAAAGCGCTTCGAAAATGGTAGACGGAAACATCACGGTGATTGATTCAAATTTTATTTCCTATGGGTTAGGTTTTCAAGTCAGCAAAGCAGCAGAGCTTGCAAAAAATGGTGCAAGCCGTGAAGACATCATCAAAGAAATGGATAAAATCCGTCTTAAAACAAAGCTATTTGTCACAATCGATACATTAGAAAATCTCGTGAAAGGTGGAAGAATTGGAAGAGGAAAGGCGCTGATCGGCTCACTTCTTCATATCAAACCAATTGCCAGCTTAACAGACGGGGTATACACGCCGGAAGCGAATGTGAGAAGCTATTCTGCTCTTGTCCGCTATTTGACCAAACAGTATGTACAGGCCGTGAAAGGAAAAACAGTTCAAGCCATTGGGATAGCGCATGCAGATGCATTAGAACTCGCTGAAAAGCTCAAATCAGCGCTGCTTGATCACACACCTGAAGCACTTGTTGACATCGCCTACACAACACCGATTATTTCGTGTCACACTGGAAAAGGCGCAATAGGCTTTACTTTTTATACCGATTGATTGAAAAAGGGGATGGACGTACCATGCTTAAAAAAAGGGGAGCCTCACTTGGTGCGCTTATTATCATAAGCGTGCTTCTTTTAGTCTCATGTTCAAATGGACAAATCAAAGATGCGTTAAATTATCAAATACAGCCGTTTGAGTATGAAAATCAGGATGGTCAAAAGGTGTCATTGGATGATTTGAAGGGGAAAGTATGGGTTGCAGATTTTATTTTCACAAGCTGTGAAACGATCTGTCCGCCGATGACTGCTCATATGACAGAGCTGCAAAAACGGTTAAAAGAAGAAAAATTGGATGCGCATATCATTTCCTTTAGCGTGGACCCGGAGGTAGACTCACCGAACAAGCTAAAAGAATTTGCAAAAGCATATCCATTGTCCTTTAAAAATTGGGATTTTCTCACTGGCTATTCACAGTCCGCAATCGAAAAATTCGCAATGAAGAGCTTTAAAACCATTGTGAAGAAACCTGAAGATGAAGACCAAGTGATTCATCAGTCATTGTTTTTCCTAGTTGATCAAGAAGGGAAAGTGATGAAAAATTATGATGGCGTACAAAATACACCTTATGATGAAATTATCAAGGACATCAAAACGCTGAATCGAAGCTAGCATAAGGATGTTCAAATGAGCGAAAACATGATACACTTTTTTAATCAGAAAAAGGAGGGACATCATCGTTTGAAGGCTCGTTTGATTTTGATTGTGATGTCTCTAGCTTTTGTTCTTTCTGCATGTTCCGCGCAAGAGGCTGGCATAAAGGATAAACTAGAAGACACACAAGACGTAAAAGAACATATTACGATCGCAGCGGTTGGAGATTCCTTAACAGAAGGAATCGGAGATCAACATAAAAAAGGATATGCAGGCATGACCCGTGACAAGTTAGAAGCGGTGGACGGCGTGCAATCTGTCACATTAAAAAATTATGCCATTAAAGGCAGTAGAACGGTAGATTTATTAAAAAGATTAAAAGAAAAAAAGGTGCAAGACGGACTGAAAGACGCTGACTATATTTTCTTTACGATCGGCGGCAATGACTTAATGCATGTTGTCCATCAAAATGTGCTCAATTTGACGTTTGCTCCTTTTCAAAAAGAGCAGGGTCCTTTTGAGGAGCGCTTTAAAACCATTCTTGCTCAATTGAGACAGCACAATGATCATGCGAAGATCATGTATGTCAGCATGTACAATCCCTTTAAGTTCAGTTTGTCTGAGCTGCGAGATATTGATGAAGTCGTCAAAGATTGGAATGCCGCTGCCAAAAAGGAACTGAAAAAAGACGGCAACGCTGATATGATCAATGTAGCAGATTTATTTGAGGAAGATTCTGATGAAAAATTACTGGCAGATGATGATTTCCACCCAAACCAAAAGGGGTACTCTCTTATGGCAAATCGTTTATTCTCCAAAGTGAAAAAAGAAGGACTGCCGAAGGAATAGGGTGAACGTATGAAAAAGTGGAAAAGCTTATTTTTTATTTTACTTGCAATCAATCTATTGATTGTTCTTGCCTGCGGTATTTTGATGATGCTGCCAGGCGGTCAATCCGCTTCAACTAAAGAATTAAAAAGCGAGTATTCTTTTAATATATCTAGCTCAAAGGAATCGCTCACCAGCTTTATCAATGATTACTTGAAAAATCAAGGATCAAGTGATATGCCAGATTTTCATGTGGCGATCGATCAAGATGTGAAAGTAACAGGCGCAATTAAAGCTTTCTCTTCGACTATTGATGCAAACGTCTCTTTTACGCCAACTGTCGAAGATAATGGTGATGTGCTGTTGAAAGTGGATGGCCTTTCAATTGGACAATTGAGCATTCCGATTAGTTTTGTTTTAAGCTACATGGGCCAGTTCTATGAACTGCCAGAATTCGTTCATGTGAAACCGGATCAAAAAACGGTTGAAGTACGCCTTTCAGAAATGCCACTGACGAATGATATGTATGTGAAAGCAAACAAAATTGATCTAGAGAACGATGAAATTGAGTTCTCATATTATCATCCAAAGCAATAGAAAGTGAGTCAGGAGTGAAATCATGAAGCGAGTCTATCAATATTTTAGTTTACTGTCGCTTTTATTTGCTGCGTACTTTGGCATTACAGCTGCCACTGATTTAAGAGCAGAAAATATCGATCAGTTTTACTTAAATATTGCCTATTGTGCATTATTTCTAGGTATCATGATTCTTGCTTTTGATTTTCAAAAGCAAGAAAAAGCTGAAGATGTCTCGTAAAGAGCCTTTTCCATTGAGGAAAGGCTCTTTTTTATATTTGCTGAGACAAGACCACCTTCGCCATAAGCTCTGGCTCTCCGTTAGCAAAGCCATGAAGCAGAATAAGGTATGCGCGATTTGCTTGCAGATGAACTTTGGGGATATCAAGCAGTATACTTTGAGTGCCAGCAGCTTTCAATTCAAAATGATATTTATTCGGGGAGAAATGATGAATGTGAGTGCCGTTTACATAATGAAGCTCCTTTGATAACACCCCTTGATCACGTTCATATATATCAATGGAAGGAAGGTCTGGAGACAGATGGACAAATGTAAGGGCTGACAGGTCCTCGTGTTGAATCACAGGGTCTTGCCGCTCTGTCAGCAGCGCAAAACCTGCATGAGCACCTGTGATACATAGGGTGTAAATCTCGCTACGTTTAATCATCATGCAAGAATGAAGAACTCTTTCTTTTGTAGCCAGCTTGAACACTTCTATCTCATAAATTCCCTCATCCCACTCCATATAAGCTGTCAAATGACTGTAAGGCATTTTTTTCAAGACCTCATTCCGATTCACATATACAGCGAGCTCACTAAGATCTGGTGCAGCGTGAAAGAGCCGAATAAAGGCTTTGGATGAAGGGCTGCTTTGAGGGTGCTCGAAGCCCGCAGCGAGTGGACGGTATGGAAAGTCATGATAAGAGAGCTGCTGCATGTCATCAATCCCTACTTTCTTATGCGATGGTGTTTTTTGTAGCGTATGCATGAAAAAGGCGATCTGTATAGGCAAAAGAAGCATAGAAAAAAGCCTGACGTTTTCCGTCAGGCCCGCAAGTTAAGAAGGAGAAGAATATTGATGATATTCGGCTAGCTTAATGAACGTTTTTTCATCCTCAATTAAACCACAAACGCCGCACTGGACTTTTATTTGAGGACCTTGATAGCTCACGTGAAAAGGAGAAAGCTGCTCTCCTTCGTATCTTTCGACAACTGCTCCGGTCGCAGGATCCAGCTTCACAGGTTCTGAAAGCTGCTCAATCAGATTAAAGCGAGTTCTGTTTGTTTTACAGTTTGGACAAAGATAAGGGCTTGTCATGGTTCATTCCACCTCTTTTTATCCGTAGCATGTCCAGAGCGCTAAAATCTATGCTTAATCCTTTTGACTTTTATCCAGCTTTTTAAATAATTTGATCATTGTTTTCAGTTCTTCGTCGTCGAATGACTCAAATCGCTCCATAAAGTATTCTGTTTTCTTTTTCTCAAAATGCTCAGTAATTTCCTTACCCTTATCGGTTAAGTGGATTTTGATGATGCGGCGATCCTCTTTAGAACGGATACGGGTAATCCAGCCCTTTTCTACGAGTGTGTCGGTCACAGCTGTGATATGGCTTGCTGACACCCCTAGAATGGACGCAAATTCCGTTACTTTTTTTGCACCTTGCTCACGAAGCAGATTTAAAATGAGAAATTCATTCCGAGATAATTCGTTTTCGAGCAGGCTGTTAATCTCATAACGGATCTGCTTAAATACGGTTCTCAGTAAAGAATCCATTTCATACATCATTTGTTTTCTTTGTTCCAATCATTAAACCCCCATTATATTTTAAGATACGACAGAATGCTTTCTTTTATTTTAGGTATACAAGTCGTATCATTTTCATTATTTTTCATCATGTTATAATATGATGATACCATTTTTTAAATGAAGGGGGCACTAATATGTCTGAAAAACAAGAATTAGCCACATTTGCAGGAGGCTGCTTCTGGTGTATGGTTAAACCTTTTGATGAACAGCCGGGCATTATCAAAGTTGAATCAGGGTATACTGGCGGACATACAGTGAATCCGACCTATGAGGAAGTATGTACAAATACAACGGGACATAGAGAAGCGGTTCAAATCACGTTTGATCCAGACGTTTTCCCGTATGAAAAGCTATTAGAACTGTATTGGCAGCAAATAGACCCAACAGATGATGGAGGGCAATTTGGTGATAGAGGAGAGTCCTACCGCACAGGTATTTATGTTCATCATGACGAGCAGAGAAAGCTTGCAGAAGCATCGAAAGAGAAGCTGAACGAAAGCGGCACTTTCCAAAAGCCAATTGTGACAGAAATTTTAGATGCTGGTCCTTTTTATCCCGCAGAGGAATATCATCAGCATTATTATAAAAAGAACAAAATGCACTACGAACGATATCATGTCGGTTCGGGCAGAGCGGGTTTTATTGAGTCCCATTGGAGTGATAAATCATGACAAACGAAAAAGAAAAGCGTCTGAAAGAATTAAACCGAATGCAGTTCGAAGTCACGCAAAATAATGGCACTGAGCCGCCATTTCAAAATGAATTCTGGGATCACAAAGAAGAAGGCATTTATGTGGATATCATTTCAGGCAAGCCGCTTTTTTCATCTTTAGATAAGTTTGATGCCCATTGCGGCTGGCCGAGTTTCACAAAGCCGCTTGAAGATGAGGAAGTAGCGGAGAAGGTGGATACGAGCCATGGGATGGTGCGGACAGAGGTGCGCAGCAAAACAGCTGATTCTCATCTAGGTCATGTCTTTCCTGATGGTCCAGGACCAAATGGTCTTCGGTATTGTATTAACTCAGCCGCTTTGAAGTTTATCCCAAAAGATGATCTTGAAAAAGAAGGCTATGGGGATTTGATACATCTATTTGATTGATCTATTTAAAAATCGTCACATGGAAGGCATCTGCTTCCGTGTGACGATTTTTTATTTTTTATGATGCGTGTGATGTAATTGTTCAATGATGTGGAATAGCTTTTCTTTTGTAATGAGAGGCGCTTCATTTGATGTGTAATTGGTTAAGTCGACTTTTTGAAAGTCAGCGTGCAGTTGTGGTCTTGGTAAAATGGCATAAAATTGTTCATGCTCAAATAGTGCATCTGCTTCGTGCTGAAATGTGAGCTCTTCGTGAAGCTTTTCTCCAGGTCTTTTCCCAACAACGAGAATATCCGGGGGTGCGACATTGATTTGAGTGGCATATTCATGAAACGCTTTTAAGAGATCAGCAAGCTGTAATGACTCCATCTTGAGAATGAACGTTTCGCCGCCTTTCATCATGATCGCTGCTTGAAGTGTGAGGGAGACAGCCTCTTCGATGGACATAAAAAAACGTGTCATATTAGGGTCAGTTACGGTCAAAGGTTTTTCATTTAACAGCTGCTGGAGCATGATGGGAATGACTGAACCTCTTGATCCAAGCACATTGCCAAAACGCACAGAGCAAAACATCGTTTTTTGATTCGGAATACTTTCGTTTGCTTGGAAAAATAGTTTTTCTGAAATTAATTTTGTTGCACCCATGGCATTTGTCGGAGAAACCGCTTTGTCAGTTGATATGTTGACAACATGACTGACTTCATGTTCGATTGCGGCTTCAATGACGTGCTGCCCTCCGATAATATTCGTTTGCACGGCTTCAAACGGATTGTCTTCACAAGTGGGTACTTGTTTTAAGGCGGCTGCATGAAAGATGATATCAACGCCTTTGACGAGCTGTCTCACGCGGCTTGCATCTCGTACATCTCCTAAAGCGAATGCAACTTCTGGATGATCTGCATACTCATTTTTCATCATGTATTGTTTGCTGTCATCTTTGCTGAAGACGATAATCTTCTTTGGAGAGCATGATGTTAATTTTTTCACAATTTGACGGCCGATCGAACCCGTACCGCCTGTGACTAATATCGTTTTGTCACGAAAAAAAGCCTTCAAACTCGTTTCTATCTTTTTGGACATATCTAATCCCCCAACTCTCATTTCTCTACTTTGCATCATATGTGAAAGAGCGGTATCCGTTTGAGGAAAAGAACCACTTTCTATATAAATTAGGTGAACAAATTATAACCATCTGCTTGACGTCTTAATAGAATATGGAGAGATAAGAGAACAAGTAGAAAAACGAGAGACCTGAACACTTCAGTACTGCGATCAGCTCGGATAAAAATGAAGAGAGCTTTGCGCGAGGGGAGAAGGGAATACATGTATAGGGGAAATCGTATTTTAGCCTTGATACCAGCTTTTAGAAGTAGGCGCGATCAGCACGATGAACACATTCGCGTATTGGCGGAGCGGCCGCTCATCTATTGGACCATTCAGCCGTTACTGCAAATGATTGAGTTAGATGAAGTCATCGTTTCTACAGAGGATGTCAATACTCAAATCATTTCATCTCACTACGGAGCCCATGTGATTGAACTGCCAGACACGCATGTAACGGAACAAACACCGTCACTCATAGCTGTGAAGCATGCGCTTGCTTATTTAGAGCGTGAGGGGAAGACCTTTGATATTGTTCTATATTTGCATCCATCGTCTCCTTTAAGAGAGCCGGAAGATATTGAGAAGTGCTTGCAGCTTCTAGTAGAAGGGAATTATGACTGCATGGCATCTTTTACAGAGGCGCTAGAAAACCCAAATGAAACATGGACACTGCATGAGAATAATGAAGCAACTTTATATAAGGACAATCATTACTTTTTCATACCAAAGCATGAGCAGCCATATACGTATGGCCGTTTAAATGGAGCAGTGTATGCTTTTTATGTTCCATATGCAAAAGAATGCATTCATTCCTTTTTAGAAGGATCTGTTGGAGCGTATATCATGGATCGCCAAAAATCACTCGTGGTGAAACAGGAGGAAGACCTTGAGAAAGCGGAGAAAGTCTTATTGGCTCGCCGAGATGCGGAGGGTTATGCATAAGATGAATTTCAACGAGAAAAGCGCCCGGTCATAGGGCGCTTTTTACGATCTCATAAAGCCTGTGTGGAAATGTCTCAAATGTATTCCAGGAAACGACTTGTTCGTAATTGTTTCGTGCGATCGCTTTTCTTTTCTCGGCATTTGATCCATAATATTCAACCTGTTCCAGCAAATCGTCCTCATCTTTATAAAAAACGAAGCTTGAAAAAGCTTGCGGCGGTTGTAGATCCGTCAATTGAAAGCTTCCAGCTGCAGCGATATCAAACGCTCTGTTGTTCAGGCTTACATTTTGAATCATGGCTTTGTTTTTATTATAGGCAAACTGAGCCGGCCTGTGCGGGTTAAGAACAATCGCTGATTGCTGATAGATGTCCGCCATTTGCTGAGGGCTCAGCCAATTGGTCACTAGTGTGAGATTTCGATAATGTCTTCGTGACTTATTTAAATGACGATGCCATTCCTTACCTGCAACGAGAATCCGCCATTTGTTCTGTTGTAAGAGTGTATCAATGGCGATGATGCGGTTGGGATAAGGGTAGCCGGCGAGTGCAATGTCATAGTTGCACATCTCTTCAGGCGATTCGTTTTTTTGAAAAACACGTGTATTTGCCGGAATGGGAAAGTAGTGGGTGTGACCTATGCCCAATTGTTTGTAAAATGGCAAAGCTCCTTCATCAATCGTTAATATGAGCCGCGCATCACGTGTGCAAGCAGCTGACACATCTGTATAAAAGGGATCTTCTGTCATCCACAAAACGATCGGGATCTTTTCTTGTTTGAATTGATGAAGCACTTCGCTCGGAACATGATCACCGATCATCATCAAAACAAAATCCGGAGAAAATGTCCGGATTTTGTGCATGTGAGCGGGTAGAGATTCTCGATCAATTTTTACACATGAAAAGGGGGAATCAATGAAGCTCTCTTCTACCCATTGATCAAACATGTGATAGATTCCGCCGTAGCCAGAGCTGATATAAAGAAGCTTCATCATGACCCTCTCACATTAAGATGTGAACGTAACACTTTCAACTTTATCTACATCTAATAAAGTCGTTGCAGAGCCTGTTGGTGTGACTGAGCTTTCTTGTGTAACAAATACAACACCCGTTAAAGCATTGAATGCTACGAATTGAACTGGCCCGATTAAGTCTCCTGAGTCAGTGACAATGCTGATGACGGTTCCTGGTGCAAGTCTTGCAAAAATCCATCTTGCTGGCTGAGATACATCGAGTGTTGTAGCAGAATCTGAAGGTGATGCCTCAGCTGCCACTTCACTTAATAAATCGTTCAATTTTTCTTCCATTTGAACTCCTCCTTCTTCAAGATTAACTGTTAATGCACGAGTAAGTGGTTTGAAAAACACTTTCAATAGTTCTTTTTTTAATTCGGCACGCTTGTCGCTCATTTTTTCCCCATCCTTTCTTCATCAATTCAAACTCACCCCTATGTATATGCCGTTCACTTTTTTTGGTATAAGCAGAACGCTGATTCCTTGTTCTTTTTTTCATTTAATTACTTCACACATTTTTAAAAATGTTTTCAAATGCTGAGGCTAAATGAAGTGATTCTCATACTCTAGTAAAGATTAAATGTGAAGAGAGAGGGATTATGAATGGAATTTGAACAATTATTAAATGGTTGGAACGAAGAATTACTAGAAGCAGAAGGAGTACTTGAAGTCATCTTGATTTTACTTCTTCTTCGTCTTTTAGAAGAAAGTGAGGAAGAGAGTGTGTCAGACATCAAAGAATTACTTCGTCCATGGCTTGAGCTTGGCATTCCGCTGCCACGTGTTCATTTAGTCAATGGAGAGGTCCTTCAAAACGTAGTTGTTGTGCAGCTCTTTGATACAGTAGCGGTCTTTAAAAACGTGACAAATCAGCTAAGAGTGAATGTTCCTTACGTGAACATTGTCAGCTGGGGGGCTTTTTAATCTAATTAAAAAGGATAATGATCATGAAAGTATCGGTAATTTTAACAAGCTACAATAAACCTGATTTCATTGATCGTGTGCTAAAGAGTATGGTGGAACAAACGTATTCAAATTGGGAGCTTCTGATTATGGATGATGGCTCAGAACAAGGCACCCTCCAAAAGATCCAGCCCTATTTAGACGATGAACGCATTCATCTGTATTCACGCACGGTTCATCCTGCAAAACGGCTGTTAACCGTTCGGTATGCGACGCTTATTAATGAAGCGCTAACCCGTATAACAGGTCAGCTCATTTGTTATTTAACAGATGATACTGTGTATCATCAAGATCGTTTGCAGAAAATGGTGGATATTTTTCAGTCGAAGCCTCATATCGATATCGTGTATTCCTCGCAGCGGGTCGTGCATGTTGATAAGCATTTAGTTGAGACCATGAGCTTTGTCCGTGAAGCAGACCAAATCTTGGAGCATGCGTCCTTTCAAGTGGATCATTGTTCGGTCATGCACAGAAGGCGTTTGCTTCCGCTAATTCATGAAAAATACGGGCAATATTGGGATGATGGGCCGAAACACTGGCATCATGCAGATTCTGTTTTTTGGATGAGGCTGAATCAATTTGCCGCGTTTTTTCCATTAAGAGATGTACTTGATACAACGTATAAAACCCCTCATTCCTTTCATCATCTGTTTTCGAGTATGCCGTATGATCTCATTGACGGAACGGTGATTGAAAAGGAAGGGGATTACTACCAAATCGCAGGCGGCAATCTTCATGAAATTGAAAGGTGCTGGGTGAACGAAAAAAACAGGCGCGCGATTCGGGTGCCATCGTTATGTGCGATGAAATATGAGATGAAAGACATGCTGGCAGTACCAAATTATACAGTTGTCACGGCAGATCATGGAAAAACGTTCTATTATATTGAAGAACAGAAAAAAAGGCGATTTGCTGCAAAACGTGACGTGCAATATTTTCAGTTTCACCCTAAGGAGATCTATACGATTTCAAATGAACGGCTTCAGATGTTTGAAGATGGCGGCATGATTCAAGTTTCTCCAGTATTTAGTCCGCCAAACAGGCGGCTGTTTAAATGGAAACAAGATGTCTATTTACTGATGCACCATACCTTTTACCGTATTGATCCTGATGTCGTGAAGCGATTTGCTTTTTATCATCAGCCAATTAATTTATACCCTTCCCAATTTACGTTATTTCAAGAAGGAAAGCCGATAGTGCCGCTGTATATGGAATCGCTGCAAGAATTCGATATGTCTCTTTATCAAACATCAGGGCGAAAGCACTCCTCATAAGAGGGGTGCTTTTTTGACGCTATAGACAAAAAAAGCAGGAAGTTGCAAGGAAAAAGCGAAACATGAAAGGACAGGAGAAGGTGTGATGAAGATGATCAAGCCGCTGAAAATCCGGCAATAGACGCCGGTTTTTTGGCACTGAAAGTGAGGGGGAAAGAATGGGGAAAGTTGTCGAAAGAGCGGATTGGTTTGAATTAATTTTAGAAGCCATTGATGAAGCCATTCATGTTGTAGATGATCAAGGCATGACGATCTTTTACAATCATAATGCCGCTAAGTTTGACTGTTTACAAAAAGAAGAGGTGATTGGCAAGTACATCCTTGAGGTGTATCCCTCTTTAACAGAAAAAACAAGTACGCTTATGCATGTTTTGAGAACTGGGAAGCCCATTTATCATTCGCTGCAAACCTATTTGAATAAAAACGGAGAAAGAATTGAAACCGTCAACACGACATTGCCCATTATTGAAGAAAGCAAGTTAATAGGCGCGGTCGAAGTCGCAAAAGATGTATCGAAGCTGTCAGCCCTTTCAAATCGTTTAGATCAAAAAAAACGGATACACGATGTGGCTGGGGCAGAACAAATGCATGATTTTGCTTCATTTTTAACAAATGATCCGTTCTTAAAAGAAATGCTTGAAAAGGCAAAAAAAGCAGCTGCTTATCCGTCATCAGTTGTTGTCTACGGGGAAACAGGGACAGGGAAAGAAGTGCTCGTTCAAGCCATTGTTCATGAATCTGACCGGAAAAACCAAGTGTTCATTCCGCAAAACTGTGCAGCACTTCCAGAATCGCTACTTGAGAGCCTATTATTCGGATCTGTCAAAGGGAGCTATACGGGCGCAATTGATCGCAAGGGGCTCTTTGAATTGGCTGATGGAGGCACGCTTTTTCTTGATGAACTGCAAGCGATGCCGCTCACGCTGCAGACGAAATTATTACGTGTGTTAGAGGATGGTGTTGTGCGCCGTATTGGGGATGCAAAAGCGATTCAAGTGGATGTAAGACTCATTACTGCACTCAATATGGACCCATTTGAAGCGGTGAAAAAGCAAATTTTAAGAGAAGACTTATTTTATAGACTGCATGTGTCATCTTTTCATATCCCGCCGCTTCGTGAGAGAAAGCAAGACATCCCGCTGCTTTCCCGCCATTTCATTCAAACCTATCATCAGCAGTTTTCAAAAAACGTCAAACGCCTTTCTGAAGAAACGGAACAATTGTTTATGGCTCACCACTGGCCGGGAAACGTCAGAGAATTAAAACATACCATTGAGCATGCCGTATTGATGATGCCAAAGGAAGCGGAAGACATCACTCCTTCATACCTTCCTGCTCATTTACGTACGCAGAAGATCGAGGAAGAAACACCCGACGCCTCCTTAAAAAGTCAGGTTTCTTCATTTGAACAAACATTGATTCAAGAAGCTTTAAATCAGCATCATGGCAATATTAAAAAAACCGCCGCAGCCTTAAAAATCCCTCGACAAACGCTGCAGTATAAACTGAAGAAATATGCAGATGCCGAAAAATAGGCACCAACATCCATTGAATATCACGGGTAAAGCTCCTTTTGTAAAGAATAGGGGCATTTTCCCATGTTGGCACATAACTTGCATAGTATAAGGTGAATGCTGATAGGGGGAATGGATATGAATCAGAAACTGTATGAACCGGCGCGTCATTGGAAGGACATTGAGCTTTGGAAGGATGTACCTGAGGAAAAGTGGAACGACTGGATTTGGCAGCTGACGCATACCGTGAAAACGCTTGAAGATTTAGAGAAAATCGTGAACTTAACAGAAGAGGAAAGAGAAGGGGTGAAGATTTCCACCAAAACCATTCCACTCAACATTACACCCTACTATGCCTCACTGATGAATCCAGACGATCCAAGATGCCCAGTACGTATGCAATCTGTGCCAATCGCTGAGGAGCTGCATAAAACAAAATATGACTTGGAAGACCCGCTGCATGAAGATGAGGACTCACCTGTCCCGGGGTTAACGCATCGGTACCCAGATCGTGTGCTCTTTCTTGTAACAAATCAGTGCTCCATGTACTGCCGCTATTGTACGAGAAGACGTTTTTCCGGCCAGATCGGTATGGGCGTGCCAAAAAAGCAGTTAGATGCTGCCATTGGATATATTAGAGAAACACCTGAGGTGCGGGATGTGTTAATTTCCGGCGGAGATGGGCTCTTAATCAATGATCAAGTGCTTGAATACATTTTGAAAAACTTACGAGACATTCCGCACGTTGAGATCATTCGGATAGGAACCCGCGCGCCGGTCGTCTTTCCGCAGCGCATTACAGATGAGCTGTGCGAGATTTTGAAAAAATATCATCCGGTTTGGCTGAATACCCATTTCAATACAAGCATTGAAATTACGAAAGAAGCCAAAGAAGCGTGCGAACGTCTTGTGAATGCCGGCGTCCCTGTTGGTAATCAGGCTGTCATCCTTGCAGGTATTAACGACAGTGTGCCGATTATGAAGAAGCTGATGCACGATCTCGTGAAGATACGGGTCAGACCTTATTATATCTATCAATGTGATTTATCTGAGGGGATTGGCCACTTTAGAACACCAGTATCAAAAGGTCTTGAAATCATTGAAGGCTTAAGAGGGCATACGAGCGGGTATGCCGTGCCAAGCTTTGTTGTAGATGCACCAGGAGGCGGAGGAAAGATCGCCTTACAGCCAAATTATTTATTATCGCAAAGCCCTGACAAAGTCGTCCTTCGTAACTTTGAAGGTGTGATCACCTCTTACCCTGAACCAGAGCATTACGTCGCAGGGCAGGCAGATGCGTATTTTAATGAAATTTATGAAGAGAAACAAGAACCGGCAATTGGTGTTACCGCACTATTTCAGGATGAAGCGAAATCGTTTACGCCTGAGAATTTAAGCCGGATGAAACGAAGAGAAGCATATGAGACAAATCCTGAGCATGACACACTCAAAAACAAACGTGAAAAACGAGATGAATTAAAAGAGAAAAAATATCAAGCACAGCTCAAAAAAGATCAAACTGTAAAGGCGGAGAAATGACCTTGCTGACATGTGATTGGTGTGAGGAAAACAAAGCAAACGCAGAGCAGACAACAGTCTATTGGGAACTGATCACTGGCACACAATCAATTGAAATCATCGAAACACCGTCCATTTCCTGCACGCACTGCGGCATGTTATATCAAAAGGATGAGACGGTCAAAGAGATAGAAGATCAATTAATTTTAGTGGATCAGACAAAACTTCCAGAAAAAATTTCATACGAAGAATTAATGAGCATGGAGCGGTTATTAAAGCGAAATTACTTTGACTTTTCATCATAAGTTGTACCTCCGCCTATACAAGTCATCAAATTGCTGTATAATATAACAACAAAATAGAGTGTCGCGGAGGGAAAAACAGGTGAAGTCGTTTTACCATTATTTAATGAAGTACAGACATCCAAAACCGAAAGATGAAATCAGCCATTTTGCAAATGCTGCTTATGAGGATCACAGCTTCCCGAAAGCGTCCATTGATTATCATGAGCTGTGTGCCTATTTAGAATTAAATGGCGATTATTTGAGCTCAATGACAACATTTGACGAAGCGTTTGAGCAATATGAAGTAGAAGTCAAAAAAAAATAACAAACAACCGCTTGTTCCAGATGGGAGAAGCGGTTTTTTTATGAGAAATAAAATGGCGTTTTGCATGGTGTGGTTGCCCATGCAGAATTCCTTGCGCCGGCATACGATACGTTAAGACCAAAAGTCGGGCAAGGGGGAGACAGAATGAAGGCGAAAGCACCAAAATATCAAGTAGGGGATATTGTCGTCGTTGTCATGTACGGCACAGTCGGAACGATTACAAAAGTCCATCAAATTGACCAGCACTATTTGTATGAGGTCAATCATAATGAGGTGCTTTATTTTGAAACATCACTTCAGCTTTACGATGAGTACGACGGGGTGATTGTGGATACAGAAAAGCTGGACATTGAATATGAGTTCCTCATTGGCGATGTTGTATATGTAAAAGATTACGGAAAAGAGCTATTTAAAATTATTGGCCATCGGACTGAAATATGGCGATACCTTGATGACGGCTGGGAAGATGTCATTTACGAACTCACGAGGCTAAAGGACGGAGAGTGGCTGGAAACAGAAGAGGAAGACTTAACGCTTGTCCTGAGGAAGTATGAGATGGACCAGTTCGTTCATCAGCTTCTTTTTGTGCATTACGTCGGTGAAACCTCAAAAGAAATGGAAGAAGATATGGTTCAAACGGCTCTATTACAACTAGAAGAGAAACAAGAAAGCGAAGCATCACTAGAATTCCTCGCTGTATCTATAGTGGATGAGCTTCTTGATATATATAATGACTATAAAATTCTCTACGAATTTTTCGAAGATCCAGAATACAAGGATATGATGGATTTTATATTGGAAAGTTTACACGAACATTTTGGTTAAAGAAAGACTTGTCCTAACACGAATAAAAAATAAGGCACACAGAAAAAAACAATCACATAAAACCATCCCCTCAATATACGGCCCATCACCTGATCAAACGTTTCTCCATCTAATATGCTTAACCATTTCATTGCCTCAAACCCCTTTTCTTTTTGTTTACTGCATTTATATGTATGGAATGAGCCATTATGACAAACTGTAATAAAAAACAGGCGTCGTTCATACATCATAAAAAAGGAGGCGGAATGTAATGAAAGAAGCAGATTTGGTGATTGATACAGAGGAAATTGCGGAATTCTTCTACATGGAGCTGGTCAAAAGAGGGTACATACCTGCTGAGCTGGAAACGTTTGAGCTGGCTGACATTACGTTTGAATATATGCTGAAAAAAGCAATGATAGTTGAAGAAGAGGCGTGGTAGGCACTATACTTTGAAGAGATTCTGAAGAGAGAGGGAGGAGAATCTTTCGCGTGTATATCCTATTTCTTTTGATTTTATTTGGCGCCCTTGCTGCGCTCATGGTATCTGGTGCGGGTCAAGAATTGGACAACCAGATCATCTTATGGTTTGAGAGCATCAGACTCCCTTTTTTAAATAATGTCATGCTGACTTTGACGGACTTTGGCATTAGTGCGCTGCTCGTCCCAATCATGCTCATTTTTAGTGTCGTACTATTCATGTATAAGCGCTATTACTCTATCATGATGCTTTTTCTATTATATCTCACAGAAAAAACCATCAATCATGAACTAAAGGGGCTGTTTGCTAGAGAGCGACCGGCCTTTGATCATCTTGTCAATGAAACGTATTACAGCTTTCCGAGCGGACATTCGATGAATGCAGCCACAATCTATCCTTTTATAGCTTATCTATTAGTTGAAATGATTCCATGGCTGAAAGAAAGACAAAAAATCGTCTACTTGATCACGGGGTTCTGTGTTCTTTTGATTGGGATCAGCCGAATGTATATCGGTGTTCATTATTTGACAGATGTTGCAGGCGGTTTTGCGATAGGACTTGCTTTATTTCTCATTTGTAAAAAGATTGACGAAAAATTGTCTGTCATTCGACAAAAATAGAAGAAGGAAATTGACAGACACCAGCCAATTTTATATAAAAGGGGAGGGATTTGAATGCAATTGACGTTGAGATTTTTTCAAAAGAAACCTTCAGCATTTCACTTAACCATTTATCAGACACCTGAATATGGCGCTGCAAGCGGGCATCAGCCTGTGTACCGGACAAAGATTGGCGGCAGAACACACCTGGATGTTCTGGAAAAAGCATTCTCGACATTTAATGTACATGATACAGTCCCTAATGATTACAATGCACGGTTTATGACAACAGGTGATATTGTTGTGATTGATGATAAGAAGAAGGGAAAGTGCTATTATCAGCTTTTTCCGGCAGGATGGAAACGCAGTGAACGACTGATGACGATGAGTTAAATAGATGATTGACGATGCCAGCTTGAGCTTCAGCTGGTATTTTCTTTTTTAGGCTCAATCGTTTATACTAAATAGGATAAATCACATAGTAAACGTAAGTGGAGGCTAAAAAATGAGTGTACATATTGGAGCAGAAAAAGGACAAATTGCAGAAACGGTATTGCTGCCAGGCGACCCGCTTCGTGCGAAATATATTGCAGATACATATTTAGAAGATGTCGAATGCTATAACGAAGTGCGCGGAATGTATGGTTATACTGGAACCTACAAAGGAAAGCGCGTTTCTGTACAAGGTACCGGAATGGGCGTACCTTCTATTTCGATTTATGTGAATGAACTCATTCAAAGCTATGATGTTCAAAACTTAATCCGCGTCGGATCTTGCGGGGCTATCAAAAGGGATGTCAACGTGCGTGATGTCATTTTAGCTCAAACATCTTCAACAGACTCACAAATGAATCGTGTGGCGTTTGGACCGATTGATTACGCACCTTGCGCTGATTTTGGACTGCTTAAGAAAGCCTACGATACAGCAGAAGCAAAAAATGTCGCTGTACGTGTCGGTAATGTATTTACAGCAGACCAATTTTACAATGAAAAACCACTTGAACTCATGGCTCAATACGGTATCCTAGCGATTGAAATGGAGACAACAGCTCTTTATTCGCTTGCAGCAAAATTTGATCGAAAAGCGTTATCCATTCTGACAGTGAGTGATCATGTTCTCACAGGAGAAGAAACGACGGCTGAAGAGCGTCAAACGACATTTGACGAAATGATCTTAATTGCACTAGACTCTCTTTTATAATAGTATAAAGGGTGTGCTACGATGTAGCGCATCTTTATTTTTTTTAGAAGAGCAAAAGGAAGGTATGTCATGAAGAAAAGCTATAAAATACTCTCAATCGCATCGATTCTTGGTTTGACAGCCGCACTATCGGGCTGCCAGTTGCTGGATCAAAAAAGCGGTACATCTGAATCGAACAAAACAAACGAACAAAAGAGCGCAGCAAATTCATCTACCCAGCAAAACTCAAACAATACAGCAGATTCATCGGATCAAGAGCTGACATTAAAGAGTGAATATTTCAATGACATCAAGGTGGTAAGTGGGTTGAAAACCATTCAAAATCCTGCAAACGTGCTAGCTCTTGTCAACAAAGAATACGCATTACCAGGAACCTATAAACCTTCTGATCTCGTTGTACCAAAAGTAGAATTCTCTTTTTCAGAGGATATTGAAAAACGATATATTCGTAAAGAAGCAGCGGAAGCACTTGAGAAGTTATTCAAAGATGCGAAAAAGAAAAACTTCGAGCTGGCTGCAGTATCTGGCTATCGCTCCTATGACCGTCAAAAAGTCATTTTTGATAGTGAAGTCAAATTAAAAGGCAAAGACAAAGCGCAGGAAGCAGTAGCTTTACCAGGCGAAAGTGAACATCAAACAGGCCTTGCCATGGACATTTCCTCAAAAAGTGCCGGCTTTGACATCTCTGAAAAGTTTGGTGAAACACCTGATGGCAAATGGGTGGCTAAAAACGCCTATAAATATGGTTTTATCATTCGTTATCCAAAAGGAAAAGAAGATATTACAAAATATGAATATGAGCCGTGGCATCTGCGCTATGTTGGAAAAGAAGCAGCAAAAGCGATGCATGATCACGATTTAACATTTGAAGAGTACATGAACAAAGTGAAGAAAATCTAATCAAATAAAAAGGCCTCCCAGCTATTCGGGGGGCCTTCTTTATTCTTCTTTTAAAAAAAGAACAATCCTGCTAATGCGAAACCTGTAATGAAACCAAGCCCGATGCCATAAGCCGCACCCCAGCCGTAGTACCCTCCGTAATAACCAAAGCCAAAGCCGCCGCGAGAACCGCCGACTGGACGAATATACACTTTACGGTTTGTCACCCGCTCAATGCGTCCGACATGTACTCTGCCATTACGATCTGTGATTCTAGCGACTTTTCCCATGTGCTGCTGACAAAGCTTTTGATAGCGCTCCATATTTTTCCTCCTTATGACAAACTCTTTTCACTCTTATCCTATGCGAGAGACCTCATAGAGTTTGGACAAAACATATAGGAGATTCGCTCATTTTATACGGTACATTCAAATAGAATGTGGCTTAGCTGCTTCCGGTGCGCTTGAATCAGATCGTAGTGTGTTTGCAGCGTTTCGTAAAGAGAAGGGGGGATGTGTTCAGATAATTCCATTTCTGTCGGCTCCTCCTGTACCATGTGTTCATCAAATGAGAGAATGCGAAAGTCATGGAATCCTGCTGCTTTTAGCTGCTCCTTCCATTCTTCAAGTGAAAAGAGTGAGTGAAACCCGTAAAAATCTCGTACGGTGGCGAGCTCCTCTGGTGTAAGGGGTGCTTTTAACACAGCTTCATTTGCGATCATTTGACTTCCAGGGGCAAGCACTCGTTTGATCTCAGCAAGTGCAGCAGGAAGGTTTGTGAAGCTTAAAACAGATTCACTGATGAGAAGAGTGAACGCTTCATCTGGAAATGGCAGCTGTTCAATCGATGCTTGCAATGCGCGGATCGGCAGTTCTTCTCGCTCAAATCGCAGGTTGGCCTTTTCAATCATCAAAGGATGTGTATCAATCGCCTCTACCTGATAACCGATATTTCCTAAATATGCCGCCGTTTGTCCTGTCCCGCATCCCGCATCCAGTATACGTGCATCCGGCGTCAATTTTATATGCTCAAGCATCGTTTTTGTTAACTCAATTCCGCCAGGATGGGCACTGGATACGCCAAAATAGGCAAGCATTTCTACATAATCACTCATGAAATCCCTTCTTTCCTTATCAAGTTCCTCTTTAAAGATTATGCAATGCAAGGTCAAATGGCTTATCTTTTCAAAGAGAACTTCGATCCTTTGGTTGACGGATGAAGCATCGTCCTTGATAATAATGAAAGGAGATAAAGGTGGTGTTTTTTTGAAAAAACAATTTAAGTTCGTGATCGCCATTCTGGTGACAGCGGCCCTGTCCTCTGCGATTACATTTGTGATCACAAAACAAGGGGCTGTCAGTGTCTCAGGAGACGAGAAGTTTAGTAAACTCATGGCGGCGTATACGAAGGTAAAAGATGAGTATTACGAAAAAACGGATGATCAAAAACTAGTAGATGGTGCGATTCAAGGAATGATTGCATCACTTGATGATCCATACTCTACATATATGGATCAGGAGGAAGCCGAAGGATTTAACAACACCATTTCATCATCATTTGAAGGAATTGGTGCACAAGTAGAAGAGAAGGATGGGCAAATTTTAATTGTCGCACCGATTAAAGGCTCTCCTGCTGAAAAAGCCGGGTTGAAACCTCATGATCGTATTTTAAAGGTGGATGGGAAAAGCACAAAAGGCATGTCGGTCAATAAAGCAGTTTCTCTTATTAGAGGGAAAAAAGGAACGGATGTCAAGCTGCACCTTAACCGCCAAGGAGTGGGCAATGTTGATGTGACGATCACAAGAGACACCATTCCGCTTGAAACGGTGTATGCAAAACTCACAAAAGACAAAATAGGAGAAATCCAAATTACGTCCTTTGCTGAAACAACATCGAAAGAGCTAGATAAAGCCATTGATGACCTCGAGAAAAAAGGGGCAAAAGGCTTTGTCATCGACCTGAGAGATAATCCAGGCGGCATTATGACAGAAGCGATTGAAATGAGTAATGACTTTATCGATAAAGGGAAAGTCATCATGCAAGTTGAAGAAAAAGGGAAGAAAGAAGAGTACAAGGCTGAAAAAGAACGTAAAGTTCATCAGCCGGCAGTTGTTCTTGTAAATGGCGGCTCAGCAAGCGCTGCTGAAATCATGGCGGCGGCTCTGCACCAATCTTCAGGTATCAAAATTATTGGTGAAAAGACATTTGGTAAAGGAACTGTTCAAAATGCACAAAGCTATAATGATGGTTCTAGCGTCAAGTTAACCATTGCCAAGTGGCTGACGCCGGATGGTTCTTGGATTCACAAAAAAGGAATTGAACCACAGGTCAAAGCATCGCTCCCAAGTTATGCAAAGCTGCCATACTTAAGTCCGAAAAAATCGTATCAGCTGAATGACAATGGAGATGAAGTCAAAGCGGCTCAAAAAATGTTCCAAGCGCTTGGCTACAAAGCAAAAGCAAATGGTGAGTACGATCAAGCTTTCCAGTCTATCGTCAAACGCTTCCAAACAGACAACGATCTGAAAACAGACGGTATTCTGACAGGAGATACAACGACAGTACTGATGACAAAGATCCAAGATAAGCTAAAGAACAATGATACACAAATGAAAAAAGCCATTGAAGTTTTGAAAAAAGAAATGAAATAAAGAAAGAGCAGTCCTCATAAGGGGGACTGCTCTTTTTATGTTTACACGTTGTTTACAGTCGCTTCTGTTTTTTCGTTATCTTTTTCAAAAAGATCATTTATGACAGAATTGTCTATGACATGCTTTTGGAAGAATGGATTCAAGATCAAGATGACCACAACGTTTGCTAGTAAACCGAGAAAACCTTCATAAAGACCGAACGTGACTTGTGAGATATTGGCTGTAAAGGTGACGATGATGCCAACAACTAACCCCGCAATCGTTGCTTCTCTCGATTGTTTTTTCCAGAACAAGCTGATCGCAATGGCTGGGAAAATTTGAACCATTCCTGAAACGCCAATGAGCTGAAGCGTCACAAGTGCTGTTGGGAAGAGCATCCCGAATAAAAGGGCCAGTCCGATGACGATAAACACCATTGAACGTGTAATGATGGTCAATCTTTTTGGTGATACATTCGGATGAATTAAGTCACGGTATAAATTATTGGCAAATAAATTCGATGCGCCAATGGCCATGATCGAGCATGGAATGAGGGAAGCCAGTGCAATTGTTGAATAAGCGAGGCCCTGCATCACACCACCATATGACGTTTGAATTAAATGAAGAAGAGCAAATCTTGGATTTGTATCTTCAGGTAAGACTAAAAAGGCAATAAATCCAAGGAAGATGACCAAAATCAATACGATGTTATAAAGAGGCAAAAACATACTGTTTTTACGGATGGCATCTGCACTTTTGGCTGTAAAAACCCCAGTTGCCGCATGTGCCCACATAAACAAAGCAAGGGCAGAAACGCCTGAAGCGGTAATGAACCATAAAATGCCTTTAGGACCGCCGTCAGGAATTGTCAGAAGCTGTGGCGCTTCCTTAGCTAACGTATTCATCATCGGGGTCCAGCCGTTAAAATGAATGATTGGCAGTGAAACCACCATAAACAGCATGATGACCCAAACGAGAATATCCTTAATAATGGCTGTATATGTAGGACCTTTAATACCACTGAAAAATGTATAAAGTGCGACTAAAATAAATGAAATAATAACAACTGCATTCACATTAATATAACTAGTACCAGCGACAGTTAACGTATCTTGAATCCCGCTCAGCTGAAGACAAATATAAGGAATCAGCATAAGTACTCCAATAATCGCAATCAAACTGGATAACAGCTTGCTGTCAAACCGCTCACGTGCATAATCAGCGAGCGTTGTGAGGTTGTGATTTTTCGCAACCGTCCATAGCTTTGGTAAGAAGAAATAAGCAATAAAATACGCTAGAACTGAATAGGGGATAGCGAAAAAAGCGACACTTCCAGCTGTATAGGCTGTACTAGTGAGCCCTAAAAAGGTATAAGCGGTATATAAATCTGCGCCTACGAGGAACCAGACGAGCAGACCGCCAAATTTTCTCCCGCCGACAGACCATTCCTCTACTGACTGTCTCGATGATTTATCCCGGCCAGCGGCAAATCCGATGACCACGACGATGAAAATAATACTTGCAGTAATCAATAAAGCTGTTAAATTTCCTTGCATTAGTCAGTTCCTCCATTTGAATGTTGCATCCGGTAAATGATGAATGTGCAGATTGGTGTGAGAACAATCCATAGTAAGAGCCAGAAGTGGAAAAAGGGCAGCCCTATCACAAATGGATGAATACGATTCGCAAAGGGCAGCAGTGCGAGCTGTCCGATGAATGGAATCGCTATAAGTAGTGCCAGTATCAATTTTTTATTCATGATTCCCTCCTGAATTTTTTGTAATTTCATAATAATAGCAGTTGTCAGATTAGATCACAAGTCCATTTTCAGAAAAAACAATCATTTTGGCGAATATCATACTAATATAACGCTTTCATTCTTAAAAAGGGAGAAAGAATGGAGGTGAAAAGGAGTAAAGTGAAAAGAAAGTATGTAGGAATAATATTTAAACCAAATAAAAAAAGCCTCAGCATGAAAGCTGAGGCCTTGCCAATTTTAAAGGAAATCAGATACTTGTTCGATGTCGAAACGATTGCTTTTATGAGCTTCTTTCGCTGCTTTACCAACTGAAATCAACATGACTGGCTCATAACGTCCGCTTACATTGAATTCTTTGATGAAGGCGTCTTTACTGAAACCACCCATTGCGCATGTATCATAGCCCATTGCTTTTGCAGCAATCATTAATTGCATAGCAGCTAATGAAGCATTTGAATACGCAGCTTCACGTGCATACTGCTCGCTTTGGTATGCGCCATTGATTTGAGTCATCAATGTTTCTTTGATGTCTTCAGTAATGAAGCCTTGTTCTGCCAGCTCACTGTAGATTTTTTCACCATTTTGATTGGCTTCAAGATCACCTAGTACAGCAATAACAGCTGATGCTTGTGAGATTTGCTTTTGGTTGTAAGCGATTGGAAGTAACTTCGCTTTAGATTCAGCACTATGGAAAACAGTGAAATGCCAATGCTGAAGGTTCCACGCAGATGGTGCTTTAGTTGTGATATCAAGAAGCTCTGTTAACTCTTCTTTTGTCATTTCATGAGTTGTATCATACTCTTTTACTGAAGCTCTTTGTTTTAAAATGTCAATTGTTTTTTGATCAGTCGCCATATGGATATTTCCTCCCGTTTTTGCAAATAGTATGGTACAATAACTAAAAAAGTGAGAAACTTACTTATTGTAACTAGAGCTATTTTAAATTGTATACCGTTAGTTTGTCAAACAATCATGAAAAGAAAGGCTGAAATTTATGGAATTTCAATTATGTCCACACATTCAGCAAGCTTTTTTACTGCTAGGCAAAAGGTGGAATGGTCTCATTATTCATGTATTGCTTGATGGTCCAAAGCGCTTTAAAGACATGACGGACATTATCCCATCTATCAGTCAAAAAATGCTCGCAGAGCGTTTAAAAGAACTTGAGCAAGAAAGGATTATAGAGCGAACTGTTCTGCCTGAGACGCCTGTTAAAGTCATTTATTGTTTAACTGAAAAAGGAAATGCGCTAAATAATGTGTTTCATGAGGTATCTAGGTGGGCAGGGGAGTATACAGAATCTCATGAAAAAAAGGAGCAAGCCTAGTTTCAGGTTTGCCCAAACGTTTTGACTCCTGATGAATATGCTGATGTTAGGCACATGACAAAGGAGGAGAAATGCATGTACCCTCATACTCCGTATTTCCGAGGCGGCGCCCCTGGCATTCCGCCATATGAATCCAGAGTCCCTTTGTTTTTTGGTTTTGGCGCTCCTTTAGTCGGCGGACTGCTTGGCGGATTTTTAGGAAGTGCGATTTTTAATTATCCCCGTCCATATTACCCGCCACCACCGCCTGCTCCACCACCTTATGGCGGCGGATATCCACCATACTATTAAGAAAAAAGAGTAAGCCTGCTTCTATATGAAAGCAGGCTTTTTATAATGGAATATCGATTTCAGAGATCCCCGGATCATCATGCTTTAAAAACATAATCTCCAAAATACCGTCCTGATACGAAGCCTTCGTTCCTTTTCTTTTTACAGCAGCAGGAAGGACAACTTTCTTCTGCGTGCCTTCCTCAGGAAAATGATCAATAAACAGCAGGTTGGCTGTATGTTTGATTTTTACTTTTTCTGTGTTCGGCCGAGCAAGCTCAATTTTAACGAACACGTGATCAGTGGTTTCGAATACTTCCACTTCGGGTTCTTTTTCTTTTTTGACGTCTGTTTCTTTCGTTTTTTGATGTTGAGAGAGTGGGTCCTGAAAAGGGAATTGAGCAGGATAATTGGAGCCGAATACACTTTCCATCACTTGATTGACGTACTGCTCAACGTCTTTAGGGTCTGAATTCTTTAAGGCTTCTTTTGAAAATTGCTTTTGAAAAGGGAATAATCGGTTCCAGTCAAACATGCAAATCATCCTTTCTAAATGCCCTGAATTAGTATATGCCCATTCACCTGAGTGCGTGCTATAATATACGATAGGTTTAGAAAGGAATGGTTAGATTGAACGATCAGCAACAATCAAAAGGTGTTCTCTATACGGCAGCATCTTTTACATTATGGGGACTATTCCCTTTATATTGGAAACTGATGGAGCATATTTCGTCAGGCGAAATTTTAGCGCACAGAATTTTATGGTCATTTGTTTTTATGTGCGGTATTCTACTGTATTTAAAACAAGTCCGGCCGGCGATGCAGACAGTGAAGGGTCTCATGCTGGATGGTAAAGCACTTTTTTCACTACTTTTATCTGCTATTTTAATTTCGGTTAACTGGTATGTGTACATTTGGGCAGTCAATCACCATCTCATGCTAGAAGCTAGTTTAGGGTATTATATTAATCCGCTTGTCTCTGTTTTACTAGGCATCATTTTCTTGAAAGAGCGGCTCAATAAATTACAAACCATTGCGATACTAATTGCCGCCACTGGGGTGATTCTTTCCACGATTCAGTACGGTTCATTTCCTGTCGTTGCGATATTACTTGCCTTTAGCTTCGGTTTTTATGGATTGATTAAAAAAAGAATGAGCTTCACGAGTGCAATTGGATTGACAATTGAAACGCTGCTTTTAGCCCCGGCGGCCCTTGTGTACTTATTGTTCTTCTTAAAAGAACCTGTGGTGACAATGAATCCTAACAGCTTCGGATCGCTTGGTCTCTTATTCTTTGCAGGGGTTTTTACAGCGGTGCCACTTCTTTTATTCTCTGAAGGCGCAAAAAGAATTCCTCTTTATCAAGTGGGCATTTTACAATACATTGCACCGACGATTACGCTGTTTTTGGGGTTATTTGTGTATCACGAGCATTTATCTTCAGCTAAAATCGTGACGTTTCTTTGTATCTGGGTGGCGATTTTATTATTTACTACCTCTCAATTACGCATGAAAAAAACAGCGAATTCTCATTAAGTGGAACAAGCAGTTTGCTTTTTTTTGAATGCGGATCATGTCATAATAAGTTGTTACCAAAACTGTAGAGGTGATTACATGTCATCTGCCAATGAGCTTGCAGCCGCTTATCAATCTTTATGGAAAAATCGTCAGCTTAATGTCGATGATATGTCTTCTTTACTCGAGGCGATATGTGATGATTTAAGCGATGCGCGCACTCATCCGCGGGCGAGAAAATCATTCCATCAAAAATATGTGCTCGCTGTAGAGAGAATATTAGAAAGTGAGCTTGAGCATGATCATCAGCTGCAGCTGATCAGCTTACATACAAAAAAGCTGCGAGAATTAATTCAAAATGAAGGAAGGAACCACTCATGAAACCAATTCAAACGGAAGATGTCACAACACATCTTGAATCGTTTTTAAATCGTCCAGTTTTCGTTCATCTTGAAACGACAACTGGTTCTTATTCAGCTCATGTAAATGAACAAAATATGACGGTCGTGGCTTATATCCGAAATGCGAAAGTCGTCTATTCACAGGCGAAAATAAAAGGACAAGGTCCGTACCGTGTTGGAATGAAAACAGAAGATGGCTGGATTTACGCAGAAGGATTAACGGATTATGTGTTTGATGACCATGGCCGCCTGCTGTTAGCAGGGCACTTGCCAGACGGAAAACTAGCGATCTCATTACAAATTAGTGAAACACCATTTCAGGTGTAGAAGAAAGGGTGACGAGTCATGAACGAACATGTACTAGTGATGTTGCCTCACCCAGATGATGAATCCTTTGGGGTTGCAGGTCTCATTGCACAAAGCAGAAAACGCGGAATCCCAGTCACGTATGCATGCGGGACACTTGGGGAAATGGGCAGAAATATGGGCAGCCCAACATATGCCAATCGCGAAACACTTCCTGAATTAAGAAAACAGGAATTAATCAATGCCTGCAAAGAAATGGATATCACAGACTTACGTATGCTTGGACTTCGTGATAAAACATTGGAATTTGAAGACGACGAGTATTTAGCTGATGTGATGGAAAACATCATTGATGAAGTCAAACCTACACTGATTGTCACGTTTTATCCAGGACACGGTGTACACCCTGATCATGATGCGACAGGAGAAGCGGTTATTCGCGCTCTTTACCGTAAGAAAAAAGAAGACCGTCCTGTCACATACTGCATGGCCATTACGAGAAATAGAGAAGAAGTGCTGGGAAATGCAGATATTATGATCGACATTACAGATGTAGCAGATATCAAATTAAATGCACTGAGAGCGCATAGAACGCAAACAGAAGGCATGCTGAGAGAGCTTGAACAGAAGCTGAAAAACAAAGAACCTGTCGTCCAAAAATGGTTCGATGAGGAAATTTTCTGGACGTACCAATGGAATGACTAAATAAAAAAGCAGCTGACATCGATCAGCTGCTTTTTTTGTGTCGTATTTAGTGATTGAGCGCTTGCTGAAGCAAGCGTTTTTCAATCAATCTGAGGCGGATAAAGAGGACGACGGCACCAGCGGCAAGTCCTGCAATGAGACCAATCCAATAGCCAAATGCCCCAAATGAGGTATAGGTGCCAATCAAATAGCCGGAAGGAAGACCGATCACCCAGTAAGAAACAAATGCGGCAATGAGCGTATAGTTCACATCTTTATAGCCGCGCAGAGCCCCTTGAATGGGTGCAGCAATTGCATCTGACAGCTGGAAAAAGATCGCATAAATCAAAAAGTGCTGTGTCAACTGTAAAACAGCCGATTCAGCTGTGTATAAACCAGCAATCTCTGGTCTAAATAACAAAATGAGTGCCGCCGTACACAATGAGAATAATACCGCCGTTCCAATTCCGATATAGCTGTAGTTTTGCGCGTCTTTATACCGCTTGGCACCGGATTCAAACCCAACGACAATTGTTAAAGCCATTGAGATACTGAGCGGTAAAATATATAAGATAGAAGCAAAGTTCATCGCAGCCTGGTGACTTGCAATCGTCACAGTATCAAAGTGACCCATTAACAGCGTGACAGCTGCAAAGATACTCGTTTCAAAAAAGATCGCAAACCCAATAGGAAGACCGATTTTCAGTATTTGCCCCATACGGGAGATATTGATTCGAGGCAGTTTTTGAAACAAACGAAATGAGGCAAATGGTTCTGCTTTCATGACAATACAAATACTCATGATGAAAATGGCCCAATACGTCATCGCAGATGCAAGGCCAGCTCCCGCACCGCCAAGCTTTGGAAAGCCAAAATTCCCAAAAATAAATACATAGTTTAAAGCAAAGTTAATAGGAAGTGCTGTTAACGTGATGAACATCGTCACACGTGTTTTCCCTAATGCATCAATAAATGACCTGAGTACCGAATAACCAAACAGCGGGATGATACCAAAAGCGAGAAAACTGAGAAAATGCCGCGCAATATCCTCTACGGATTGCTCAAGTCCAAGTCCACCTAATACGTAAGGGATGCTGATTGTACCAATCGCAATCACACCGATACTTAAAAGAAAGGATAAATAAATCGCCTGAAAGACAGCCTTGGGAACATCTTTTTTATGCCCAGCGCCCATCAGCTGAGCGACAATCGGCGTAACGGCCATTAATATACCAGCAAGTCCTGTATAAACGGGTGTCCAAATACTAGAACCGATCGCAACACCCGCAAGGTCTTCTGCACTCACTTTTCCAGACATTACGGTATCTAAAAACGTAATCAGCGAAAGACCCGCTTGAGTGATTAAAATCGGAATCAAAATGGTTAAAAATAGTGTCACCTTAGCTCGAATGCTATTTGTTTCTCTCATCATAAGTTCCTCTCTGAACAGAAATAACGAGAGGATTATATCATGCTATGTAAAAAAATCAATTCCCCGTCGGATTATTTTTCTTAGATGGCTTCGTTTTTTTAAACATTTGGGCATAAATAAAGGAAAGACTGACAACACCTAAAATGCTGCAAGCATATTGAATCACTTTCTGAATGGTCATATTAAGTCACCTCCATATCAATAGAATGCGCATAATTTGTTATTTTATGACAACAAAAAGGAGGAGGGAAAAGGTCAAATGATCAATCGTACGAATGAAGAAGCGCTATTTAAAGTGGACATGAGAACACACTTGATGAAAATCATGAAGGATGCAAGTGACATTATTGATTCCCTTGATGAGATCGAGCAATGTCTACTTTGTGATCTCGAGTCATTACATGATGAGTTTAATGAAATGCACGCAGAGGCTTCCTCGTTTTATTTGCAATCGTATATGGAAGAATTCACACCTGGATTTGCTCAATTTTCGTTAGCCATTGAGAACTTATCAAAACAAAAACACGGGGCACTTATTGTGATTCAAAGGCGTGATGAGGTTGAGGATTTTATTCAAAAAGGGACAAATCTTCATGCGAAAATTAGTGCTTCATTAATAGAAAGCATTTTCTACCCAGGAAATCCACTTCATGATGGTGCTCTTTTAGTCAAAGAGAATACACTCGTATCTGCTGCAAATGTGCTCCCGCTTACTTCAAAAAAAGTTAGTCCTTCTCTCGGGACAAGACACAGGGCTGCGATCGGACTCTCCGGTATGACCGATGCACTTGTTCTCGTCGTATCAGAAGAAACGGGGAAAATGTCGTTTGCGAAAGAAGGAGTCCTTTATCCGCTCACTGTAAAAGAACCTGAAATAAGGAAATAAAAATGAATCGCTGCATTCTTCATTCGGAAGGATGCTTTTTTTCATTTGAGGAGAAAAAACAGCCAATTGAGTAAAAAGTCATTTGATACAGAAAAATTTGTCATGTAGAATAGAACTATGAAACTAGCACCGTGCTTGTTTTGACAAATTTCTAAACGTCAACTTAAAAATTCCTTAAAAAATGTTTATAAATACAGCAAACTGCCGATAGAAACGATATGGCTTTGTTTTAGCATTTTGAGTTGGCTGCTTTAGCCTATTTGTTATTGCCCAACGTCTACATGTCGAGTAATATAATAGAAATAAAGATAAAATAGTGCAAGAGAAGCAGAACCATTAAATGCTAAACTCAAAACTAGTACATAAGTCTTATTGAATGAAATATGAAAGGCGGAGATTCATCTATGAAGAAAAAAGTAGTAACCGGCCTCACAGTTTCAGCGATCGCTGGCTCAGCTGTGTTTGCTGCACCGGCAGAAGCACAGACGATCAAAGTGAAAAGCGGTGACTCACTTTGGAAGATTGCCGAACAGTACAATACAAGTATTTCGGAACTTCAATCTCTTAATCAACTAAAAACGACGATGATTTTTGCAGGACAAAGCTTGAAAATTCCTGGCGCAAAAAGCAAAAAATCCAGCTCGTCAACTGGATCAAAAGCAACGAAATCAAATGCTTCAACGACATCAAGCTACACTGTAAAGCTTGGAGATTCTTTATGGCTCATTGCAAAAAATCATAAAATGTCAGTCGCAAGCTTAAAAAGTCTAAACAGCTTAAACAGTGACTTAATTCGTCCTGGACAAAAACTAAAGGTATCTGGAAGTATGAAGACAAGCGGGGGCCAGTCATCAAACTCCTCTTCAAATTCCAGCTCAAACAATAAGACAACGAACTCAAATAGTTCATCCTCATCAAGTACATACAAGGTTAAATTAGGGGATTCTCTCTGGAAAATTGCGAATTCGCTCAATATGTCGATTGGTGAAATCAAAACATTGAATGGGATAAAATCTGATATGATTTATCCGAATCAAGTATTGAAAGTAAAAGGGACGGCTGCATCAAAACCAAGTCAGCCGAAAGCACCTGCTAAACCAAGCAACCCGCCTTCAAGCGGGAAAGCGACATCTTATACTGTAAAATCAGGCGATTCCTTATGGAAAATTGCGAATCAATTTAAAGTGCAGGTTCAATCCATCCGCACAGCCAACAGCTTAAAAAGCGATGTGCTTAGAATTGGACAAGTTCTAAAAATTAATGGTGCAGCTTCAGGCTCAACTGGGTCGAATGGTTCTACGTCTAACGGTTCAACAACTCCGGTCAACAATAACAAAAATGATGTGCCGATGAATGCAAAAATCACGACGATGATCCAAGAAGGGAAAAAGCTGACAGGCATTCCTTACAGATGGGGCGGCAATACACCATCTGGATTTGACTGCAGCGGCTTTGTTTATTATCTCATTAACAAGGTTTCGTCTGTATCCAGATTAAGCACAGCAGGCTACTGGAGTATGATGACACCTGTGAGCACCCCTCAAGTTGGCGATTTTGTTTATTTCACAACGTACAAAGCGGGTCCATCTCATATGGGACTATACCTTGGCGGAGGAGATTTCCTTCATGCAAGTGACAGCGGAGTAGGGATATCGAACTTAAGCAACCCATATTGGAAAAAAGCCTATTTAGGTGCAAAACGTTTCTTCTAAAAAAAGCCGATTTTCGGCTTTTTTTTGTTTGCCTATTGATCAGGTTGTCCATACTGATATCAAAAGGGGGCAGTCATATGAAAAAGTCAGTGTGGATGATCATGATGTGTCTGGTCTTTGTCGCAACAGCATGTCATGCACCGCCGAAAAAAGAAACGACAGAAGAAACCAGTGAGGTTGCAGCACCTAAACAAGCACCAGTTACCACGACACTCATCAATGAAAACGGGCAAAAAATAGGAAGCATCGAAGTAAGAGACTCCTCAGAAAATGGCCTGGATTTACATGTGAAAGCGAAAGATCTGCCGCCAGGTCCTCATGGCTTTCATATTCACGAAACAGGAATATGTGAAGCGCCAGATTTTGAAACGGCAGGGGCTCACTTTAATCCAACACACCGGGAGCATGGCTTTGATAACCCAAAGGGCCACCATGCTGGAGATATGCCTAATTTAGAAGTTGGGGCAGATGGGCAAATTGATGTTGTCGTGAATGTGCCAGATGTGGCGTTAAAGGGAGGTCCAAACCAATTAATGGATCAAAATGGGCGTAGCTTTATCATTCATGCGGAAGCCGATGATTACTTAAGCAACCCTTCTGGAAACTCAGGGAAACGCATCGCTTGCGGAGCGATCACAAAAGAAATGGTAAAATAACAGATGTCTAGCCTTTATGTATTGAGTGCATAAAGGTTTTTTTAGTATACTTGGTGAGGAAAATGATCGAAGAGAGGAATTAATCATATATGTTTAACGAACAATCACTCCCAGAAGAAATTCAAGCAATGATTGAAGCAAAAGCAAAAGGACTAGAAGAAGAATTCCGTCCGCTTATTGGAACAGGCGGCTATGAATCACAGGATACGTCTATCATACAAGATGCGATGATTGCACTAGCACTCGGCAAAAACGTTCTTTTAAAAGGGCCGACTGGCTCAGGTAAAACAAAACTAGCAGAAACTTTATCTGCTTTCTTTCAGCAGCCGATGCATAGTGTGAACTGCTCGGTTGATCTTGATGCAGAAAGCTTGATTGGCTATAAAACCATTCACAATGATGGTCAAGTTGCTTCTATTGAATTTATTGAAGGACCCGTAACGAAAGCGATGAAAAAAGGCCATCTTTTATATATTGATGAAATCAACATGGCGAAGCCGGAAACACTGCCTATTTTAAACGGTGTACTCGACTACAGAAAAATGATGACAAACCCATTTACAGGCGAGGTCGTTCGAGCAGATGAAGGCTTTGGCGTGATTGCGGCAATCAATGAAGGCTATGTCGGCACAGTGCCTCTAAATGAAGCGTTAAAAAACCGTTTTGTTGTGATTGACGTTCCATATATCGGCGGCGGTATCCTAAAGGATGTACTGCAATCTCAATCTGTATTAAAGGATGAACGGTTAATCGATCAATTCGTGCAGCTCTCATCAGACCTCATTACACAGGCGCACAACGGGCAGGTAAGTGAAGAAGCGGCATCCATCCGCGCACTCCTAGACACATGTGATCTTGCGCAATACATCCCGCCGCTTCGTGCAGTTGAACGAGGGATTGTTGAAAAGCTAGAAGATGACCGGGAAAAAGCAGCGGTAAGAAATATTGCCCAAACATTATTCGAGTGAGGTTCTGACTTTTGAAATTCATCAAATTTAATGACAGCAGAATCGATTCATTTTTATTTATGGAATTAACGGATTTAGCTAAAACGTTAGCAAAAAGTGATGATGTCGAGCTTGAATACGGAGTGCATTCTTACTATGAGCCTTTTGAAAAGAAAATTTTCATCAGCCATTTTTGGGATGATCGTAAACAAGAAGACATGACAGCCGGGCTAAAAAGTGATGTGTTCCTCCGTGCAGTAGGAACTGTTTATAGTGATCTGACTGTCTTTCAGGAAATTATTCGCTATGCCCATACAATTTCCATTCCTGATCTATGTAAACAATTGTTTATGCTGTTTGAAGATATCCGGATTGAAGAGCGGATTAAACGCGATCGCCCAGGAACAAAAAAGGTATTTAAACGAAGAAGAGAGCTGTACCGGCGACACTTTAAGACTCAATTAACAATTAACCAAGAGCGAAGCATTCTAACGGATGCACTCTATTGTGCAATGTATGTGAAGCTGACAGCTGATTCGCCGCTGGAAGAGATTCCGCCTCTTCACGAGCGGATCAACCCAATGATTCCGTTTGTTGAATCAAGTCTTGAGCGTGTATATGAAGCGGGTTCAACCGGAGATATCGCAGTCATTGTCAAAGAATTAATGGAAGGCTTTGATGAGCTTCTTGATAAGGATATGCTGAATACGTACTTTTTCTTCCCGGAATTGGACTATGAAAAAGCGGCAAAAGAACCGCTGTTTCATGACTTGAAAAGAAAACCTAAATTAAGTGAGGACATCAAAGTCGACCGCGAAAAAGAGGGCGATGAAGATATCCACCAGGAGTATATGGAAGTGTGGCATCGAGAAACAGAAGCGCCGTCAAAAAGCTTCCTTCAATTTGATTTAGAGCACGGCGGTAAAAGTGATCTCGGGAAGGATGCAGCAAGAGAAGGCGATGACGGAGATCAAGCACTCGGCACTGTCCAAGGCTCTGCCAAGCAAACATACCGAAAAGATTATTCAAAGCTTGAGGCGCTGGAAGAGGCTGAAGGGGAAGAAAGCGGGGCGGATGCTCATGAGAATGGAAAAGAGAACAAATATGCGTTTCCAGTCATGATTTCACCTGATCCTCCCGCGCCAGAACAAATCGATGTATACAAGCAGCACGCTAAGGAGATTGAGCCTTATCAGAAACGCTTAAAACAGATGATTCAAAAAACGCTCGAACACAAAAAATCATGGCCAAAAACGGACCTTCATGCAGGACGCCTCAGTAAAAAGCTGATTCGGTATTTTACAGATTCTAACCCGCGTCTTTTCTATAAAAAACAGGCACCTTCTTCGGAGATTGATGCTGTTTTCACTTTATTAGTAGACTGTTCTGCCAGCATGTTTGACAAGATGGACGAGACGAAAAAAGGAATTGTTCTATTTCATGAAGCGTTAAAATCCGTTCAAGTCCCACATCAAATTGTAGGATTTTGGGAAGATACAAACGACGCAACCGAAACAAGTCAGCCGAACTATTTCAACACGGTCGTGTCGTTCAAAGATTCTTTATTTGATGCAGGTCCTTCCATTATGTCCCTTGAACCAGAAGAGGATAACCGGGATGGCTATGCGATTCGTCAAATGACAAAAATGATTTTAAAACGAAGAGAAGAGCAAAAGTTTCTCATTGTCTTTTCAGACGGAGAGCCAGCTGCCTTCAGCTACGAACAAAATGGGATCGTCGATACACATGAAGCAGTTCTTGAGGCGAGGAAAAAGGGTATTGAGGTGATCAATGTGTTTTTATCCAATTCGCCGATAGAAGAAGCACAGATAAAAACCATTCAAGATATGTATGGCAAGTTCAGCATTTTTGTACCAGATGTCGATACATTGCCGGATGTCTTATATCCATTACTGAAGAAATTACTGCATAAAAGCATTGGGGCATAAGGTTTTGCCCCTTTCTTCAAAATATTTTTCGGAATGATTTAAATTTTTTGTTTTTCTGTGAATTTTTTATCTTTAATTGAACAAAGAATGTAGAAAGTAATCCGAAACAGTGGTAGAATATTATTGGAAGCGTTTTATTACATAAATTTGGTCATTGTGTTCTGGAAGTTATATCGAGATAGTGTTCAATCACTTGATGATCAAAGTTGGGGGTAGTGTTCAAAATGTTTCAAAATGATGTGAAACAACCGTTGAGTTGGGAAGAATTTCATGGTCCGAACCTCGGCTATGTGCTCGAGCTCTACGATCAGTATGTCCAGGATCCTACTAGTGTTGATGAAGATCTAAGAGGCATATTTGATGAACTTGGTGCACCACCGAGTGAAATGAAGGAGGAAATTGGGAAAAAAGAAAATAGCGTAGTTACTTCTGAACAAATCCAAAAGATAGCATCAGTCGTTAAACTGGCAGAAGACATCAGAACGTATGGCCATTTAAATGCTTCCGTCAATCCTCTTCGCAAAGAAAAGGAATTACAAGAGCTGTTTCCTTTAAAGGAGTACGGTTTAACAGAAGAAGACGTCAAGAATATTCCAATATCTATTATTAGTCCTGACGCACCAAAACACATTTCAAACGGCATAGAAGCCATTAACCATTTGAGAAATACGTATAAGCGTACCATTTCATTTGAGTTTGATCACGTGCATGATTTCGAAGAACGAAACTGGCTCTCAAAATCGATTGAGTCTGGTGAACTATTTAAGAAAAAACCAGCGGATAAACTAGTTTCTGTTTTCAAGAGATTAACAGAAGTTGAGCAGTTCGAACAGTTTCTTCATAAAACATTTGTTGGGCAAAAGCGCTTCTCAATAGAAGGATTAGACGCACTTGTCCCAGTACTTGATGAAATTATTTCAGAGTCTGTTACACAAGGGACTTCAAATATTAACATTGGAATGGCACACAGAGGCCGTTTAAATGTATTAGCACATGTGTTAGGAAAACCATACGAGATTATTTTCTCAGAATTCCAGCATGCGCCAAATAAAGAGCTTGTTCCATCAGAAGGCTCTATCGGCATCAGCTACGGGTGGACAGGTGATGTAAAGTACCATCTTGGAGCAGATCGCCAAATTAAAGACGAAGATACAAAGAGTGCGAGAGTCACGCTTGCCAATAACCCAAGTCACTTGGAATTCATTGATCCAATCATTGAAGGAAGCACACGTGCCGCTCAGGAAACACGTACTCAAAAAGGTTATCCAGCTCTAGACGTTGAAAAGGCATTAGCCATCTTAATTCATGGTGATGCGGCATTTCCTGGAGAAGGAATTGTGGCAGAAACATTAAATTTAAGTCAACTTGTAGGCTATCAGGTGGGCGGAACAATCCATATCATTGCAAACAATATGATCGGATTTACAACAGAAAGCAATGAATCTCGCTCAACAAAATATGCAAGTGACCTTGCAAAAGGGTTTGAGATTCCAATTGTTCACGTCAATGCAGATGATCCAGAAGCATGTTTAGCGGCTGTTCAGCTAGCTGTAGAATACCGCAAACGCTTTAAGAAGGATTTCTTAATTGACTTGATCGGTTATCGCAGATTCGGTCATAACGAAATGGATGAGCCTTCTACGACTCAGCCGATGCTGTACGATGCAGTCAGAAAGCACAAAACGGTCAAGAATATCTTTGCAGATAAACTTGTAACAGAAGGTCTTCTAACGAAAGAGCAGCGTGAAGAAATCGAGCAGGCTGTAGCGACGAAAATAGAAGAAGCCTATCAAAAGGTGCCTTCAAAGAAAGAGCATACGATTCAAGAAATTGAACTGCCAGAACCAGTATCAAATGGCTTCCCAGCAGTGGATACATCAGTAGAATTTGATGTATTACGAAAGCTGAATGAAGAATTGATCAGCTGGCCTGAGGATTTCCAAGTATTTGGTAAGCTCAAGCGGATCCTTGAAAAACGTGCAAAAGTGTTTACAGATGACCGTAAAGTAGAATGGTCGCTTGGGGAAGCACTTGCATTTGCATCTATATTAAAAGACGGTACGCCAATTCGAATGACCGGACAGGATTCAGAGCGCGGTACTTTTGCTCAAAGAAACCTTGTTCTTCACGACAGTCAAACTGGAGATGAATTTATTGCTCTTCATGAGCTGAGTGATGCAAACGCATCATTTACTGTTCATAATAGTCCACTGTCAGAGGGCTCAGTGATCGGATTTGAATATGGTTATAATGTCTATTCTCCTGAAACGTTAGTCATTTGGGAGGCTCAATTTGGAGACTTCGCAAATGCGGCTCAAGTGTATTTCGATCAATTTATTTCAGCTGGCCGCGCAAAATGGGGACAAAAATCAGGTCTAGTGATGCTCTTGCCGCATGGATATGAGGGACAAGGACCTGAACATTCAAGTGGTAGAACAGAGCGTTTCCTGCAATCAGCTGCTGAGAATAACTGGACAGTGGCGAACCTGACAAGTGCAGCGCAATACTTCCATATCCTTAGAAGACAGGCGAAAATGCTGCTTCGTGAAGAGATTCGTCCGCTTGTCATCATGACACCGAAGAGTCTGCTTCGTAATCCGAACACATTGTCTGAAGTCCAGGAATTAACGGATGGACAGTTCCGTCCAGTTCTTGAACAGCCAGGCCTTGTGCATGAACACGAAAAAGTATCGCGCCTCGTGCTATCTAGCGGAAAGGTATCAATCGATATTAGTGATCGTTTTACTCAAATGGAAGAGACGAAAAATTGGCTTCACATTGCGAGAGTGGAACAACTATATCCATTCCCAGCCAAAGATATTAAAGCGATTTTATCGAAACTAACAAACTTAGAAGAAATCGTATGGGTGCAAGAAGAGCCACAAAATATGGGGGCTTGGGGATACATTGAGCCATATTTACGTGAGATTGCGCCTGAAAAAGTAAAAGTACGTTACATCGGCCGAAGAAGACGTTCAAGTACGGCTGAGGGTGACCCAACTGTGCATAAAAAAGAACAAGAACGAATTGTATCTGATAGCTTGACTCGCAAAAACTAAGGGGGAAATGAAAAATGGCGGAAATTAAAGTACCTGAATTAGCGGAATCGATCTCGGAAGGAACGATTGCTCAATGGCTAAAGCAGCCGGGCGATTATGTGGAGCAGGGAGAGTACCTGTTAGAACTTGAAACAGATAAAGTCAATGTCGAACTGACAGCCGAAGAATCTGGTGTACTGAAAGAAGTGCTGAAAGATTCTGGTGACACTGTACAAGTTGGAGAAGTCATTGGAACAATTGCAGCAGGTGAAGCTGGCGGAAGCGAGTCCGCAGCTCCAGCACCTGAGCAAGAGTCTGCACCAGCTTCGAAAGAAGAACCGGCAGCTGCCCAAAAAGAAGAAGCAGTGAAAGAAGAGCCGAAATCTGGTAATGGCAGAACCATCGCTTCTCCTGCAGCTAGAAAACTGGCGAGAGAGAAGGGACTAGACTTATCTGAGATTCCAACCGTAGATCCGCTGGGCAGGGTACGAAAGCAGGATGTCGCTTCTTATCAAAAGAATGAAGCACCTGCAAGTGCACCGAAAGCCGCGCCAAAAGCAAATGCTGCGGTGCAAAATGAGCAACCAGGAAAGCCAGTTGAACGTGAGAGAATGTCACGCCGCAGACAAACGATTGCAAAACGTTTAGTTGAGGTTCAGCAAACGGCTGCGATGCTGACGACATTTAATGAAGTGGATATGACGGCCGTGATGGACTTAAGAAAGCGCCGTAAAGATGCCTTCCTTGAACAAAATGATGTAAAGCTTGGCTTCATGTCCTTCTTCACAAAAGCAGTTGTAGCAGCACTGAAGAAATATCCGCTGCTTAACGCAGAAATTCAAGGTGATGAGCTCGTCTTGAAGAAATTCTATGACATCGGCATCGCCGTTGCTGCTAACGAAGGACTTGTCGTACCGGTTGTCCGTGATGCAGACAGATTGTCGTTTGCAGGGATTGAAAAGGAAATTGGTCATCTTGCGAAAAAAGCAAGAGATAACAAATTGTCTCTGAATGAGCTACAAGGTGGATCATTCACGATCACTAACGGTGGAACATTCGGTTCACTGCTTTCAACACCAATTTTAAACAGCCCTCAAGTTGGAATTTTAGGTATGCATAAAATTCAGCTTCGTCCTGTGGCAATTGATGAAGAACGTTTTGAAAACCGTCCGATGATGTATTTAGCTCTTTCTTACGACCACCGAATTGTCGATGGTAAAGAAGCAGTTGGATTCCTTGTCACGATTAAAAACTTGCTTGAAGATCCGGAGCAGCTATTGCTTGAAGGGTAATCTTCAATTTGAAAAGCTAGCACCCGTTAAGGTGCTAGCTTTTTTTCTTTTTCATTTTCAGGATTTCCTTTTTTTGACCAATATGTTGCAAGCCAGGAACCAGATAAATTATGCCACACACTAAAAATGGCACTTGGAACGGCTGCAAGTGGCGAGAAGTGCGCTGTTGCTAGAGTTGCACCGAGTCCAGAGTTTTGCATGCCAACTTCGATCGAGATCGCTCTACGAGAAGGGATATCCATTTTGCACCACTTTGCGATCAGGTAACCAAATAAAAGACCAAGTCCATTATGTAATATAACAACGGCCAATATCAGCAGTCCAGATTGAAGAATCTGCTCTTTATTTGCACTGACAACCGCAGCAATGATCACCACAATTCCAGCAACAGATACAAGCGGCAGTGCTTGAACCGCATATAATACTTGTTTTTTAAAAAACAATTTCACAAGAATACCTAAAATAATAGGGATTAAGACAACTTGTACAATGGATAAAAACAGAGCCTCTGGTGATACAGGTAACCAAGATCTTGCAAAAATTAAAATGAAAACAGGGGTTAAAAACGGCGCAAGCAATGTTGATATGGTGGTTACAGCTACAGATAAAGCTGTATTTCCTTTCGCCAAAAAGGTCATGACGTTCGATGCTGTACCGCCTGGGCAGCAGCCTACGATAACAACTCCTACTGCGATTTCAGACGGAAGCCGCAGTCCGTAAGCTAACAAAAAGGCAAGAAGCGGCATGAGTGTGTACTGCGTCAGCACCCCGATCAGAACATAAAGAGGTTTTCGAAACAGTTCTTTAAAATCTTCAGCGGACAAGGTAAGCCCCATTCCAAACATAATAATACCGAGTAAAAAAGGAATATACGGTCCAATCTTAGAGAATTCGGCAGGAAAGGCAAATCCAAGAAGTGCAAAGACAATGACCCAAATCGCAAAGGTCCTTCCTGCAAAGTGACTAATAGTTAAAAGAATCTTCATTTATTGTTTCAACTCTCTTTCCTTACATATCTTTTTTATTTTAAACGAATTTTCTGAAAAAACAACCCATTCTTTATAAAGGCGATCATAATAAAATTATGTAAACTAAATTGAATTAAAAACCCCCATATAAGCATTTGCCTATATGGAGTATCGTCTTAAAAAGGGGTCCATTTCACTTGCTGAGCTTGCTTTAGTCGTGCTTCTGGCTCACGCCAGTCAACGACATTCCACCAACGGTCTACATATTGTGCTTTTTCATTCAGATATTGCAGATAGTAGGCATGTTCCCATACGTCAAGAGCTAGAAGAGGGATCACATCCCATTGTGATAGAAATTGATGGCGTTCGGCTTGTAAAATCTCTAATCGTTGAGATCTTGGTGCCCATACAAGAATGGCCCAGCCAACACCTTCTACTTGTTTGGCTGCAGCTGAAAATTGGGATTTGAATGCATCATAGCTTTCAAATGATTGTTCAATGAGACGCAGCATTTGTCCAGTGGGCTTTCGTTTTCCTGAAGGACTCATAGAAAACCAAAAAATGCAATGTAAATAGTGTCCCGCACCATTGAAGGCAAGCTCCCGTTCCCAATGCTTGATCATTTTAAAATCATTGGTTCTTCTCGCTCTTTTTAAGGCAAGCTCAGCTTGATTCAGACCATCAACATATGATTGATGATGTTTCTGGTGATGCAAATACATAATCTCTTTTGAAATAAACGGTTCTAGTGCATCATACCGGTAAGGGAGCGGAGGTAATTTATGGTCGCCAGCTGCCACATCTCGCATTGCTTCTAGTGGTTTCATATCCTCTGCAATACTTTCAGCCAATTCGTACCACTCTTCTTCACTGGAATATTCATCATTCATGATGAACGATAAATGTTCTGTTTTCTGACGGATGTTGTCATCTTGAACTGCACCTTGAATGGAGCTAAGCCAATCTTTAAGCTGCATGCGATATTCTTCCTTATTCATTTTTACGCCTCATTTCTTCTAAAAATGTGGAACAAGCCATCATTGGAAAGACAAATGGATAGCTATGATAGGTGATGTAAAATTGCTTTGGAAGACCAATGCCTACTGGATAGTGCAAGGCTTCACTCGAGTGCTGATGATGAATCAAAAATGAGATGGCTTTTAAAATTATTGTGTGATCCGGCTTCTCATATTGTAAAAGTGCCTCAGCAGCCCAAGCCGTTTGAACCACTGTTCCAAATGGGAGCGGGACATATCTTTTTACCTCTGCACTTTTACACGATTCTCCGAAGCTGCCATCTTCCAATTGAATTGTTTTTAAAAATCGACACGCTTTTTGAACAGCAGGATGCGATGAGGGGATGCCAGCAGCCTTTAGTCCTGTTAATGCAGCCCAGGTTCCATAAATATAGCAAACACCCCATCTGCCAAACCATGATCCGTTGTTCTCTTGATGATCAAGAAGCCATTTTACGCAATGATCTTTTTGCCTTTGCATGAGTGGTGACATGTTGTTCTCTTCAAGACCGATGAGATGAAGCACACGACCTGTAATATCAGGAGTAGATGGGTCAATGGCCGCATCCTCAGCAGATTCGAGCGGAAGATGACGAAGCAAGAAGTGATCTTGATTTTTTTCAAAAGCAGAAAAGCCGCCATCACGGTTTTGCATGGAAAGAAGCCAATCAAACCCTCGTTTCCACTGAACGGGTGCGTAGATGTGAGGAATGGCTTTTAACACAATTTGCGTATCATCACAATCAGGGTTATTTGTGTTCAAATCTGAAAAACCAAAGCCTCCCGGAGCCGCATGCCGGTTATGAATCGCCCAATCTGCTTTCTTCATTTGCTGCCGGTTCAATAAGTACGTAAAAGACTTTTCGATAACTGGATCTTCTTGTGTTCTGCCTGCTCGCTGAGAAGCATAACTGACAAGCGCTGTATCCCAAACTGTGGATGTAGAATTCTCAGCATATTTCCTGCCCCCACAGTCAGTGACTATCTTTTTCATCCCTTTAACTGCTTTTAAAATGAGATGATGCCCAGGAGAGTATCCCAGACTCATGAGTGCATAGACCATAAAAATACTGGCACTTAAATAGCTGTACAGCGTGCCATCTTTTTCAAGTCGGTCAAACATATACCGCTTCGCTGCCTCATACCCGAAAAAGTCGAGGCGGCTGTCGAGTGCTGTATACGACCGCATGTACGCTAGAAAGTGGTGAGTGGAACGTTCTTCTCTTGCCATAAACCAGTCAAAAGGACTTTTAGACATGTTCGCATCAAGATGTGCTAAGCTTGGAAACTTTTCATGAGAGGTATATCGTTTGTTGAGTGCAATCATCATTGGGACAAAATGAATTCTTGCATATGCACTAAGATGATAGAAGTGCAGCGGAAAGTATGTAGGGATGAGTAAAAATGAAAGTGGCGCATAGAAGTATGGCCAAGGGTGCATGCCATTGACGGCAAGCATCCACTTTGTCATAAAATGAACGTCTTTTAATCCGCCTTTTGATCGAATAAAGTGTGCTGCTTTTTCCATATGAGGCTCATCTTGTTGAAACCTGCCTGAAACAAGCATTCCACAATAGCCTTGCACAGTCGCTGTTACATGTCCCGATTGATCATGATACAAAGAAAAAGAACCATCCTCATTTTGCTTTTCGCGAATCGCTTCTGCCAATTGATGAACGAGTGCCTGGTCCGAATCGCCAACAGCCTTTAACAGCATAATCAAAAAAGCATTTGTCATCATTGGGCCTTCAAAGCAGAAGACAAAAGCGCCATCTTCTCGTTGTCTGCGCTGCATTTGCATGTGCAATTCATCAATAAATTCGTTTACTTTCGTTTTGAAATCTTGCATATTCGGCCTTGCTCCTTTCCTTTATTACTATATTCAGGAGCCTGCCTGTCACATGCAATCACAAAAAAGCCGATGACATGGTCACCGGCTTTATAGGCGTCATTAGTCTTGGAGATTAATCCACACACTTTTGACTTCTGTATAGTTGTTAAGGGCGTATGTTCCCATTTCTCTGCCAAGACCTGATTGCTTGTATCCTCCAAATGGGGATGCAGCATCAAAGACATTATAGCAGTTGACCCAAATCGTGCCTGCTTCAAGACGTGCAGCAATATCATGGGCATGCTTTAAGTTTTCTGTCCAAAGTCCTGCGGCTAATCCATAATCAGACTGGTTGGCTCTTTCGACCACTTCATCAATGGAATCGTATGGAATGGCAGATAAGACAGGGCCGAAGATTTCTTCTTTTGCGATGGTCATGTCATCTTCTACATCTTTAAAAACAGTAGGGGAGACAAAATAGCCAGCCTCATAAGGGCAATCGCCACCGACAACGGCTGTTGCACCTTCAGATTTACCTTTTTCAATATAGCCTAACACGCGCTCGTGCTGTTCTTTACTTACAAGAGGTCCGATTTGCGTATCTTGATGAAGACCGGCGCCTTGCTTGAGTGATGTCGCATATTTGGCCATTTGATCGACAACCTCATCATATTGGCTCCGGTGAACAAAGACCCTAGAACCTGCAGAGCACACCTGGCCTTGGTTAAACATGACACCATTTAGAGCACCTGGAATGGCTTTCTTTAAATCGGCATCTGGCAAAATAATATTAGGTGATTTTCCGCCAAGTTCTAATGTGACCCTCTTAATGGATTTGGCTGCTTTCTCCATAATGAGTTTCCCAACACTTGTTGACCCCGTGAAGGCAAGCTTGTTTACATCAGGGTGATCGGTTAATGCGTTCCCAGCAGTTTCACCAAATCCAGGAACGATGTTAATCACACCTTCTGGGAAGCCGGCTTTATCCACTAATTCAGCTAAATAAAGAGCAGAGAGGGGTGTTTGTTCTGCTGGTTTTAAAACGATGGTGCAGCCAGTTGCAAGTGCAGCACCCATTTTCCACATGGCCATGAGCAGCGGGAAGTTCCAAGGAATGATTTGTCCTACAACGCCAACAGGCTCATGACGGGTATAATTAAAGTACCCTTGACTGACAGGAATGGTTTGTCCGCTTATTTTGGTCGTCCAGCCCGCATAATAGCGCATATGCTCAATGGCGAGAGGGATATCTGCATTTGTTGTTTCATTAATTGGTTTTCCGTTATCTAATGTTTCAAGCTGTGCGAGTTCTTCTTGGTTTTCTTCCATTAGATCGGCAAGCTTGAACATGAAGCGGGCGCGTTCAGCGGCAGAAATGGAGCGCCAAGGACCATGAAAAGCTTTTTTTGCAGCTTTTACTGCCTCATCAATGTCTTTTGCACCTGCTTCATATACATCAATAAGGGTTTCACCTGTGGCCGGGTTAGGAGTCGAAAAGGTTTTGTTATCGTGACTTGTGACAAACTGACCGTTAATGTAGAGTTTTTTCGTCCCTTGGAGAAAAGATTCGAGTTTTGAACTAATTTGAAGTGTTGTAGAGCTCATAAATAAACAAACCTCCTTAAAGATATGGATTGTTCTGCGAGTTCTAGGTGGAAAAGCGGACCTGAAGCAAATGAACCAGTATACGCACACATATGTAAACGTATACATTTATCATATTACACGACATGTTTGAAAGCAATCCATAACACTCATTGCATTTCACGAAAAATTGGCTACAATAAATATATAGATGAAAAAAGGAGTTTTTAAATCATGATCCATCAAAACTGGCAAACGGCTCAAACGTTAAAGCAAGTAAAATGTATACATACGAATGCGAAAAAATATATGGTCGATCGAGCACTAACGGTTGGAAGCACATATGAAGTGAAAAATGAGACAGAAGAATTCCTGTTTGTCGTTGATAATACAGGTAAAGTAGGCGGGTATTATAAAGAGTATTTCGAAGACATTTCTGCTGAATGATTTTAGTGATCATCACTCATACTAAGAAAAACAGTAAAGGGTGATGATGATGAAAAAGAAGCAAACAGACGAGCAGAATAATCAAAATGCTTGGCATGATCACGAAGATGCTGATATGGCGATTACGCTTGAGCAGATTTCCGATGTATATGCCGAGGGAACCATTGATACACCAAAAGACGAATAGTCCAGATTGTTGACAAAGTGCTAAAATGATCTTTATTTTAGCACTTTGTCTTCTTTTTCAGCGTGACATGAAAACCTTTGCGGTCTAGGAAGGACGAGTACCGGAGCGGAGCGAATTTGACATTCGTGAGCACCGGCGCGCAGGACTGACAAAGAATGCGAGGGTTTGTCTACACGCTGACAGTGATTTGAAAAAATCACTGTTTTTTTATTGGTAACATTCAGCAATTTTTCTCAAAAAGAACTGAAACTTTTTTCCTGCTTTAACTGTCTAAATAAGTAGAGGAAAGAGCATCGAATCAAAAAGAAAAAGTTAAATGAAATTTAATCTATTCGTAATGGAATAACGACCATTTATAGCGTATTCTATAAGTGAGAATAAAACGTACCCACAAGAGCGTGCGTCCGTTTTTTCATAAAGGAATTTGATGGAGGAAGAGGGGGTTTACGTGGGTATTTTTTCTGTCAGTAAACAAAATGATAAGAAATTCGAATCCTTACTAATTGAAGGGGAAAGAATTGAGGCTGTTTACAGACTGCGTCACGACCAAATTTGTTTCACCAATAAACGACTGATCTTTGGCGATAACCGCGTATTTTCTAAGAAGAAAGTCAGGGTCTCCTTGCCGTATCGATCAATTGAAAGTTTTGCCATTCAAGAAGCTGGCGTGTTTGATCAGGACACAGGTATGCTGCTTGTCACAAGCTCAAAAGTATTTGAACTCGATTTTTCGAAAGAGACGGATTTGAGTGATGTGCAAGCCATTTTGACAAAACATCTTTGCTGATCAACCTTGCGATTACATAGATCATGCACTTTTCTCATTCTACTTATTTTAATAGATCGCACATTGCCTGAGCCCTTACCCATATTTTCTGGGAAGGGCTTTTTTTGTTTAGGTGTTTGAATGATAGCAAAAAAGGATAAAGATGAAACAGATACAGAAAGGAGAATGAACAATGAAAGTATTAGTTGCTGGAGCAAATGGACATACAGGCAGGCTCGTCATTCGTTATTTAAAAGAAAAAGGACATGAGCCGCTTGCTCTCATTCGAGATGAAAAACAAGCGGATGCGCTAAAGGAACTTGGTGCAGCGCCTGTCATCGGTGATCTTGAAAAGGATGTGACAGATGCTGTGAAACAAGCAGATGCTGTCATCTTTGCAGCTGGTTCAGGCTCAAAAACAGGTGCAGATAAGACGATTGCAGTGGATCAAGAAGGTGCAAAACGCCTTGTCGACACAGCGAAAAAAGAAAACATTCAGCATTTTGTTATGCTGAGTTCCTATAATGCCGATGATCCAAACCAGGGAAAAGGGCAAGGAAGTATGGAAATTTATTATGAGGCGAAAAGAAAAGCAGATGAACACTTAAAACAGTCTGGGCTTTCCTATACCATCGTCCGCCCAGGTGCCTTGCTGCATGAGGAAAAGACAGGAAAGATTGAAGCTGCGGAGCATATTCCAGATGATCAAAACATTGAGATTTCAAGAGAGGACGTAGCCGCTGTACTTGTGGAAAGCTTAACGGAATCCAATGTGAAAAATAAATCCTTTGACTTGATTAAAGGGGATAAACCAGTAGAAGAAGCACTTCGCACCATGTAAGAGAAGAAAGCTGCTGCCAAAAAGGCGGCGGCTTTTTTGATGTTTTCAATTCCCTTGCAGCGGGAAGGTAATGAGAAAGGAGTGATTGACCGTGGGCTTAACGAAAGAACAAAAAGCTGATTTATACGAAAGATTGAATCAATTAAAGGGAGATGTAAAAGGATCAAAAAAGAAAGAAGAATCTATGCTAAGTGAATCCAGCGAGATTTCAAATGGTGTTGGGAACCATATCGCTGATCATGGGAGCATCTATTTAGACCGCATGACAGAACAAACGCTGGATCAAGTTGATGGCGAGCTTGAAGACGAAATTGATGCAGCACTGAAACGAATGGAAGACGGAACATATGGGATATGTGAGAAAACAGGGAAAGACATTCCATATGAACGTTTAAAAGCAGTCCCCTATACACGTTATTCAATCGATGCGAAGAAAAACGAAGAAACGACTCAAGACCCAAACGAGTTTGACCGTAATTTCTCTGATCAAATGCGTGATTTAACAAATAGGGAAACAATGGATCAGATGCATTCAGATACGTATGAACGATTAGAGGAAGAGCAGGATGTTGACATAGACGAAGAAAAATAGGATAATAAGTTGAAGTTACATTTTTTCAGAATAATGTTTTCTTATGTGTGCAAGGACAAATATCTTGTATATATAAGTATTTCTTAGAAAAAAGATCTCTTGAAATTTAATAAACTTTCGTGTAATATAGTTTAAAGGCTGCGATGCGCGTAATGTTAATTAAGTTTTAACCTTTAAGCTGTAATAGGGAGTTTTATATTGAAGCCGGAATGTCATGCCTCCTTAGAGAGGAAGACAGGAACGTTTCTGCAAACACCCACTTTGAGGAGTGGTGGTTTAAAACTTTCTTACTTAGATTACGGCATCCGCAGCTTTTCCTAGGATGATTCAAGCCATTTTCCATTTCGGAAAATGGCTTTTTATTTTGTGAAAATGCGAAATTGGACAGATCGCCTGTAGAGGCAAGAATATATGTTAAAATGGACAAAACTAATGACGGAGAGGGAATTGGATGTTAGAACAAGCAGAAGCACTCCTGAAACAATACTATGGCTTTGATGTCTTTAGAAAAGGACAGAAACAAGCCATTGAAGCGATTGTAAATAAACAAAAGGATACTGTCTGCATTATGCCGACAGGCGGTGGGAAGTCAGTTTGCTATCAGATCCCTGCCCTCATGATGGAAGGTACAACGATCGTTGTATCTCCGCTTATTTCTTTAATGAAGGATCAGGTCGATGCGTTAAATGAGATGGGAATACGTTCTTCCTTTTTAAACAGCACACTTTCCGCAGCTGAAATGAATGAAAGGCTGAAAAAATGCGAAAATGGGGAATATGAGCTGCTTTATATCACACCTGAACGCTTACAAAATGAACGTTTTTTTCAGCTGCTGGATCGGTTAACGATCCCTTTAATCGCGATTGATGAAGCGCACTGTATATCTGAGTGGGGGCATGATTTTAGGCCAAGTTATCGCTTCATTCAAGAATGCTTGAACAAGCTGTCAAAAAGGCCGGTGATTGTCGCATTAACAGCTACAGCGACGAAAAAGGTTCACCAAGATATATGTGAACAGCTTGGCATGAACGGAGAAGAAACCATCTTTACTGGGTTTGCTAGAGAAAATTTGTCCTTTCAAGTGATCAAAGGGGAAAATAGTGACCGTTTTATCACACAATATATGAAGAAAAACAGTCTTGAGTCTGGCATTATTTATACAGCAACTCGTAAAGAAGCGGATAACATTTATAATCGACTAAAAAAACAAAAGATCAAAGCTGGCGTTTATCATGGCGGATTGGATGACCATACGAGAGAAGAGCAGCAAAACCTGTTTTTAAATGATGACATCCAGGTTATGGTCGCTACATCAGCATTTGGCATGGGAATCAATAAGTCGAATGTACGTTTTGTGATCCATCATCAAATTCCAAGGGATATTGAAAGCTACTATCAAGAAGCTGGGCGTGCCGGCAGAGACGGGCTTGAAAGTGAGTGCATTTTACTGTTTTCACCACAAGGCGTAAGAGTGCAGCGCTTTCTCATTGAGCAGTCAACAGAAGATGAGGTGCGCTATCAGCATGAACTGCTTAAATTAAGGCAAATGGTGGACTACTGTCATACCGAGCAATGTCTGCAGCAATTTGTGATGGACTATTTTGATCAAACAGCTAGTTCGCCTTGCGGTAAATGCAGCAACTGCCTTGATGAGAGAGAGCGTGAAGAGGTCACAAGAGAAGCACAGATGGTGTTATCTTGTACAGTGAGGATGAATGAGCGATTCGGTAAAATGATGATAGCCCAAGTACTGGCAGGCTCTAAAAACAAAAAAGTGCTTGAGCTAGGTTTCGACCGTCTCCCTACATATGCTTTAATGAAACAACATTCGGCTCAGCAAATCAGTGACTTCATTGAATTTTTAATTACAGAAGAGTATTTGCACATGTCTGAAGGTGCTTACCCAACACTTAAGGTGACCCATAAAGGGAAGAAAGTGTTAGTTGGACAAGAGACAGTGTATAAAAAGCAGGCGATCAAAGCAGAGGCCATTCAAGAAAATGATGCATTATTTGAGCGATTGAGATCGCTGAGAATGAAGCTAGCCAGAGAGCAAGGTGTCCCGCCGTTTGTTGTTTTTTCTGATCAAACATTGAAGGAAATGTCAGCTGTAGAGCCTCAAACAGATGAAGAATTACTCCAAATTAAGGGGATTGGCGCTCAAAAAAGAGAGAAATACGGAGATGTTTTTTTAGAAGAAATTCGTTTATTTATAGAAAAAGAGAAAAAATAAAGTGTTTAAAGAAGAAAAATAAATTTTTTTCGCTGCACTTGGACACGTTTTCATCAGGTCGTTTTCGATCCTTTTAAAACCTTGATATGGCGGGGAATCAAGCCGTTTTGTGGGCTGATTTACCAATGGAGAGAGATGTTTCATGTAAAGGAACTGTAATCTAAAACATATCGTTTTGTTATTGAAATGACATTTACATATGTTACGATAGCACTCGTTAGCCGCCATAAAAAGCTAACAAGGGAGGATTTACTTTATGAAGAAGACTATTATGTCCTTGGTTGCTGTTGCAGCAATCTCAACAACAGCATTTGGAGCGCAGCAAGCTTCTGCAAAGGAAATCACTGTGAAGAAAGGTGATACACTTTGGGGAATCTCTCAAAAAAATGATGTGTCTCTAAAAGACCTAAAGGGTTGGAACAATTTATCTACTGATATGATCTATGTAGGTGATAAATTGACAATCTCTTCAAAAGAGAAAACTCAGGAGCAGTATAAAGTCCAGAAGGGGGACAGCCTCTGGAAAATCGCTCAAAAATTCAATGTGTCAATTAGCGATATTAAGTCTTGGAATAACTTAAACTCAGATATAATTATGGTTGGTTCAACACTAAGTGTTGCTGGTCAAAGCTCGGCTCCGGTAAGCTCAGAACCTGTTCAAAAACAGGAACCTGTCCAAAAAGAGCAAACAACGAAAAAAGCTGCTCCTAAAAAGGAAACAGCTAAAGCAGAATCATCTTCTGCTAGTCAAAGTGTACAAAAAGAAATGACTGTTACGGCTACGGCTTATACAGCAAATGATGGTGGCATCTCAGGTATCACTGCAACAGGGGTAAACTTAAACAAAAACCCAAACGCAAAAGTCATTGCAGTAGATCCTAATGTCATTCCACTAGGAAGTAAGGTTTATGTTGAAGGCTACGGTGAAGCCATCGCAGCAGATACTGGCGGCGCAATTAAAGGTAACAAAATTGATGTACATGTACCAAGCAAATCCCAAGCGCAAAATTGGGGCGTAAAATCAGTCAAAGTAAAAGTACTTAACTAGTAAACAATTGTTTTTTGGAAGAAAGCATCAGGTGGCCACCTGATGCTTTTATTATACCCTTTTTTTGGTCAAAAATACACATATTTTTCTGAAAAGTTTGCATTTTCGACAAAAAGCAGCGCATATCTTATGATACACGCTGGTTTTTGTCGTTAGCTGTCCACCCAATAAATTTCTCCGCTTTGTTCTTTCCAATTGATTTGGACATCAAATTGATGTTTTTCATAAAAATGAATCAAGCGATCCACGTGATTCCAGTCCCTTTTGACGAGGTCGCCAGTAATCACTGGTATGTTCTGCTCTCTTGCGATTTCTTTTAAATGCTTCATACAGATGGAGCCGTACCCATTATCTGGCGGGCCTTTAATATCGGCAATATGAATCTTTCCTTCTTCAGGATATTCCGCAATTAAGGAAAAATCAGATTGTCCGCGATAAGCTTTTTCACAATCGCTCAACATAATTTTACATGTATCTGCACTTTCAATGGCAGAGACGATCATCCACTCATCTTCTTTCGCTTGATCGATGCCAATGATTTTTGCTTTTTTCGAAATATCTTTCATATTTTCTTGCATTCGATACATTTGGAACTGCAATTGCTGTAATTCTTGCTCTAACGTCTTCACATCTTTGGCTGTTTCCTGTAAGATTGACAAGTCCATTACTCCTTTCATATCAGAAATGATAAAAATCACATAAATTCCAATTCTAAAGGAAGTGGATGGATCTTTCAAGCCGTTAGAACGCCTGCAACCCTTAAGTTTGTCTAAAATTCGACGAAGACAGCGAATTCATTGACTTTATAGAGAAAGTTAAATAACATACTCTTAGTCGGAACTAATAAAGAGAGGTTTTCAAACATGAACGAACAGAATCAAAAACCGAAAAATTTCACTGGTATTGTGATCATTTTAACAATTGCCATAAACGGATTAATCGCTTTATTATTTTTAATGCCAAAATCAGATAAATTTAGTCATCTGGATATTACATTTTTGCCGTTACTTAATGCCGTGATGAACAGCTTTACGTTTATCTTTTTACTTTCAGCACTCATCATGATTAAACAAAAGAACATTAAAGCGCATAGACGATTTATCTTTGCTGCATTTTCAACGACACTTGTCTTTTTAATTTCGTATGTGACATATCATTCAATGGCAGCTGATACCCATTTCGGAGGAGAAGGGATCATCCGTCCAATTTACTTCTTTATTTTAATCACACATATCGTCTTATCAGCTGTAATTGTACCGCTTGCCCTGATTACTCTTTTTAGAGGTGCACAGATGCAAGTCGAGCGTCACCGTAAAATTGCCCGCTGGACAATGCCGCTATGGCTTTATGTCAGTCTCACTGGCGTCATTGTGTATATGATGATATCTCCATACTACAGCTAACGTATGCCCAACTGGACATACGTTCTTTTATTTACAAGAGGCAGTGCTTTGGATAAAATGGGAATTGGGTATCCGACTTGCACGGTATCTTCCCATCTATAGACTCACATCATTTCTGGCCGTTTGCTCGTTTGGAGAACAACAATTGAACGAAACGGGGGTTATATGATGACTGAACAACTGCATTATAAACCGGGGCTTGAAGACATTGTGGCAAGCGAAACGTCTATCTCATACTTAGATGTGCAGCAAGAAGAAATTGTAATTCGCGGGTATGACCTCATCGAGTTGGCACAAAAAAAGACCTATTTAGAAACAGCCTATCTGCTTATTTATGGAAGATTACCAGATACCATGGAATATCACCAATTTCAGCAAGACATTTCCTCACAAACTAACTTACATCCAACCATTCAAACCATTTTAACAAAGCTGCCAAAAACCACTCATCCTATGGATGCCATGAGAACGTGCATATCTGCTCTTAGTGGGTACGATGATGCATTACATGATCGATCAGAAGCGTGCCAGCAAAGGCGTGCTGTTCGATTACTCGGCCAGCTGCCGGCCATTGTTGCTGGAAGCTATCATATTCTCACAAAAGACGCCGCTATTTCTCCAGATCAGACCAAATCCTACACTGAAACCTTTTTAGCCATGCTCACAGGACGTACTCCAACACAAGACGAAATCACCGCTTTTGACCAAACACTCACATTATATAGTGAACATGAACTGCCTAATTCAACGTTTGCCGCTAGAGTCATCGCATCCACACATTCTGACATGTATGGTGCTTTTACTGGAGCGATTTCTTCATTAAAAGGTGACTTGCACGGGGGAGCGAATGAAGCTGTCATGCACATGCTTCTCGAAGGAAAAACAACGGAAGGATTCCTTGCGCTGATTGAACGAAAATTAGCCGCAAAAGAAAAAATGATGGGCTTTGGCCATAGGGTATACATGAGAAAAATGGACCCAAGAGCCGCTCTTTTAAAACGATCATTGAAAACGCTTACGGAATCAAAGGGAGATACAACGCTTTATGACATGTGTGTAGCAGGAGAGGCATACATGAAAGAGAAGAAAAACCTCTATCCGAACCTTGATTATTACGCTGCACCTATTTATTACGTGCTCGGGATTCCAATTTCACTTTATACACCGATTTTCTTTGCTGCAAGAGCTAGTGGATTAGCTGCCCATGTCATTGAACAGCATTTGCATAATCGCATTTTTAGACCGAGAGTCCGGTATTTAGGGCCAAGAGGATTAAAAGTCTCAGATGATGATAGAAAAACGGGGGAATGAACATGAATAAAACAGCAGTCGCCAATCAAACGGATCAGCTATTGGAAGAAATCGCAGCCTATGCAGTAGACGGGGAGATTACGAGCAAAGAAGCCATTGAAACAGCGCGGTATGTACTGATAGACACACTCGGCTGCGGAATGCTGGCGCTCAATTTTCCGGAATGTACGAAGCATCTTGGCCCCATCGTACCTGGTACCGTTGTGCCTAACGGAGCAAGAGTTCCAGGCACTTCGTTTGTGCTAGATCCTGTTCAAGCGGCTTTTGATATAGGCTGTATGATTCGCTGGTTAGATTATAATGACACGTGGCTTGCAGAGGAGTGGGGACATCCGTCAGATAACTTAGGCGGAATATTAGCTGTAAGTGATTACATCAGCAGAACGCGGCTTGCAAACGGTGAAGAGCCGCTTTCGATGAATGACGTACTGCATGCGATCGTCAAGGCACATGAAATTCAAGGTGTGCTCGCTTTAGAAAATTGTCTGAATCGAAATGGCTTGGATCATGTGTTATTTGTCAAAGTGGCAACAAGTGCTGTTGTGTGTGCATTGCTTGGCGGAACAAAGGAAGACGTGCAGCATGTTTTATCGCAAGCGTTTGTTGATAATTCTCCGCTTAGGACGTATCGCCACGCCCCAAACACAGGATCAAGGAAATCGTGGGCAGCGGGTGATGCAACAAGCCGCGGGGTAAGACTGGCAATGATGACACTAAAAGGGGAAATGGGCTATCAAACACCGCTTAGTGCTGAGAAGTGGGGCTTTGAAGATGTTCTTATGCAAGGAAAATCTCTCACACTCGCTCAGCCGCTAGGATCATACGTCATAGAAAATGTGCTTTTCAAAATTGCTTATCCTGCTGAGTTTCATGCCCAGACGGCTGCAGAGGCCGCTATGATGCTGCATGATGCTGTAAAAGATCGATTAGATGACATTGACCGGGTAGAGATTACAACACATGAATCAGCGATTCGGATTATTGATAAGAAGGGGCCACTGTATAACCCAGCAGACCGCGATCATTGCTTGCAGTATATTACCGCGATTGGATTGATCTATGGTGAGCTGACAGCTGACCATTATGAAGAAGAAACGGCGCAAAATCCGGCCATTGATCGTCTCCGGGATCAAATGGTCGTCAAAGAAGATAAACGTTATACAGCAGATTATTTAGATCCGAAAAAGAGATCAATAGCAAACTGTGTGCAGATCTTCTTTAAAGACGGGACGATGACAGATCGAATTGAAATTGAATACCCGCTTGGTCATCGCAGAAGAAGGCAGGAAGGCATTCCGCTGCTTGAAAAGAAATGGCTCTATCATTTGAAGACAAGATTTCCACAAAAACAAGTGGATCAAATTGTGTCACTCTGTCAAAATCCAAATCAATTAAAAACAACAACCGTACCATCATTTATGGACCTATTCGTCATATAAGGGGGAACTAGTGTGTGGATCGTGAATGATGAATCAAGTCAAGCAGATTTAGCCGCAGCCTTTAAAGAACAAATGCACAAATCAGCTTTATTTCAAATCCCAGGCGTTCACGATGGAATGTCTGCGCTTTATGCAAAAAAAATGGGCTTCCAAGGGCTCTATTTATCTGGCGCCGCTTTTTGTGCCAGCAAAGGACTGCCTGATCTCGGCATGATCCATTCAACGGAAATGGCTGAAAAAGCGAAGGAAATCATTCGAGCTTCTCAGCTGCCGCTTTTGGTCGATATGGATACTGGCTATGGCGGCGTATTGAATGCTGCAAGGGCGGCCAAAGAAATGGTAGAGAGCAAGGTGGCAGCTGTTCAAATTGAAGATCAGCAAATGCCGAAAAAATGCGGACATTTAAACGGAAAGTCGCTCGTTCCAGTAGAAGAGATGATCGCGAAAATCAAAGCCATCAAACAAGCGGCACCAACGCTTTTGGTGATTGCAAGAACCGATGCAAAGTCTGTAAACGGGATGGAGGATGTCATCCGCAGAGGCAATCTTTATCTCGAAGCAGGAGCTGATGCTATTTTTCCTGAGGCGCTCATTACAGCTGAAGACTTCACGCATGCGTCAAGCAGCATAAAAGGACCTCTTCTTGCAAATATGACGGAGTTTGGTAAGACACCTTATTATCATGCAGACGAATTTTCGATGTTTGGATTTCAGATGGTCATATACCCTGTGTCATCACTTAGAGTCGCTGCAAAAGCGTATGAGCGTTTATTTACAGAAATCATGGAGAAGGGGACGCAGCAAGGAATGCTGAAGGACATGCAAACGAGAAAAGAGCTGTATGAAACGATTCAATATGATGAATATGAGGAAATGGATCAGCATTTAGCGAAAACGATCCTGCCGGAAATCGGGAAAGAACAGCGATAAAATGAAAAGCACTTCCTAAACGGAAGTGCTTTTTTACGATGATGGTGTGGATGATGAAGCCAATTTCATCTTTTCTTCAACTGTTTTCGTTTTTTCTTTTACTTTTTCAGCATAAGTGAAATCACCGTAGCAATACGGATAGCGGAAGTTATCTTTGTTGCCTCCGCACGTATAGACTTCGGGGTTTTGTTTCACTTGCTTTTTGGAGTATTGCTTTGCCAATTTCTCGGAATGTTTTCCCCCGTTTTTTGCAACAAAATCAATATAGCCGATTCCCATATTATAGCTTTGAATAATGGTTTCCAAATCAACGCCTTTTTTCTTCCCATGCTTGTACATAGTAGAAAAATGATGGACTCCTTGTCTAATGCTTTTCTGAGGGTCATTGATTTCATTTCGTTTCAAACCAAGAGATTCAGAGGACTGCATTGGATCTCCGCCTCTGCCTTTTGATTCTTGATACATCATACCGAGGATTAACGCGGTATATTGATCTAAATCTTGATCTCTTAGCTCTGTTTCTACAAGCGGCTTGTAATCATCCAATCTCGACAAAACAATTGATTCCGTATCAATCGGCAGCTTTTTTAATTCCTTTTGATTAAAGGACATGACAATGGCTGCTAATACGAAAACAAACAGAAAAATCGTGAAGCAGCCTGAAATGGCAAAACATCCTGTTTTTTTCTTTTTCAAGGTCAGTTCACCCCTGTTTTGCCCCGCTTTTAAAAGGGAAGTACAGCCTTTTTATTATGCCATATCCTGCACAGGATACCAAGTGAAAACCTTATAATCAATCATACCCAAATGTAAATTCGGGTCTTGTTTTCAATCTGTAGCAGAAATAAACAAAACCGATAATCAGCCAAAGCATACCAATGATTAATGCATTTGTACTGATGCTCGTTAACAGCCAAATACAAAAGGCCGTCCCGCACAGAGGGATCAATGCGTATCTCAATGTATTGAGTACACCTCTTTGTTTTTGTCTGACGAAATAGTACGCAAAAACAGACAAGTTCACAAAAGTGAATCCAATCAACGCGCCGAAGCTGATAAAGGAATAAATGACTTCAAGTTCGCCAACGACTGCGGTTAAGGAGAAAGCACCAATTAATAAAATATTAAAAACAGGGGTTTTTAATCTCGGATGAATATATCCGAAGAAACGCTTCGGTAACGACTCATCTCTACCCATTGCATATAACAGCCTTGCTGCACTTGCATGTGACGATAAGGAAGAAGAGATGACAGCGACCATTGTGCCAGCTAAAAAGAACGAGTGGAGAAATGCGCCCCCCACAAATTCCGAAATTTCAAGTGAGGCAGCATCGGGATGCTTGAACTGTTGAAAATTTGGAAATACCTGCTGCAAAAAATAAGACGTCAAGGTAAACAGTACGCCTCCAATGGCGACGGTTAAGAAGATGGCAAGTGGGATCGTCTTTTTTGGCTTAATGGTTTCCTCAGACATGGTCGAAATTGCATCAAATCCTAGAAACGAAAAACATAAAATGGTCGCTCCTGAAAAAATAAGCGCTGGTTCTAAGCTCGCTGAATAAAAAGGCCGGGCGGACAATAATTCTCCACTTCCAGCGTTTTGTGTGAGCCCATAAATAACAAACCCAACAAAAGTGACGGCGACAATGACCTGGAAGGTCACAAATAGTGCCGTGATGTTGGCTGTAAGCCGAATACCGATTACATTGACAGTCGTTATGGCGATAGCAAGTATGATGATCCAAATGTAATGAGGTACATCAGGAAAGGCTGCGGTTAAATAAGCACTTCCGATCGCAAAATTCACCATAGGCAAAAATAAATAATCCAGTAAAAGTGTCCAGCCCACAAGGAAGCCGACATGAGGATGAATACTTTTTTGCGCATATGTATAAGCAGATCCTGCTTTTGGAAAAGCCTTCACCATATTCCCATAGCTAAGCGCTGTCAATAGTAATGCAAGTAACGTAAATATATAAGCTGCAGCGACGTGTCCTTTCGTCAGCTGAGCAACAATGCCGTATGAATCAAATACGACAAGTGGATCCATATAAGCAAGCCCGATCACAACAAGTGGAAAGACAGTCAGGCTGCGTTTTAGTCTTGGCTCTTCAGTCAATTTGCCTATCAGCTCCTCTAAAAAAATGAATAAATAATGCTCATTTTAAAAAGAATGCTACCAAGTGTCAATGCTATTTGAGTAAATCTTTTTTCTAAAGTGTGCCCGCTTTGCATGCCGGACGTTTTGGTATATGATGATACAGAGAATAAGTCGTGATTTGACGGACAAGAAAGGTGAAGCAAAATGAAGGAAGAACTGAATACAAATCAAGAACAGGAACGGATGGAGCTGGATGAAGAAAGTCTATTTCTTGTCTCCCAAACCTTTAAAGCTTTATCTGATCCGACTCGTATTCGAATTCTGCACCTGCTGTCTCAAGGTGAACACTCGGTAAATGATATAGCAGAAACACTGAATCTCATGCAATCAACCGTTTCTCATCAGCTGCGCTTTTTAAAAAACCTTCGTCTCGTGAAATCTAGACGAGCAGGGACCTCGATTTTTTACAGCCCTGAAGATCAGCATGTGATGGAAGTGCTTGAACAGATGATTCACCATGCACAGCACGATTGATAAAAAACCTTCCTACGCCTATAGGAAGGTTTTTATGCATGATGCACATGTGACGATCGTTTACTTGCTTTCATCATGTGATAAGAAAAAACAACATAGTAAGCAGCTAAAAGAAAAAAGCTGAGCATGGTCATCGCATCATCGCTCACGATATGCTGATATAGTTCAACGACACTGATCTTGGTCATCGAATGGTTTGTCAGCTCAACCAGCTTAAAACTAAGCCTGGATAAAAACAAACATAAAATGAAGCTTTCAATCCATTTACTCGTTTTCATATACAGCCGGCCATTTTCTTCTTTCATTCGAATCGTCTGATAGGCATGAATAGCCAGGCTGCTTCCAAAAAGCATGCCAATAGCGGCATAGATGAAGATACTGTGATTTTGCCATCCTTCTGATAGGAGAATAAGGGCAGAGAGACCAAAGATATACATTCTCATCAAAAGACTGATGGGGCGTGCAAGCTGATAGCGTCTCATTCGATTCATTCGAATCATGATGCAGATCAACATAATGCTCCCAATCATGAACAACTGCCACACGTTATGTGTCATGATGCAACCTCCTCCTGCACGTGCAGGGATGTAAACGAATGCTGGCTGTTACTTATCTTTACCATTCTTTCTTTTTTTATCAAAACAAAACCTACATTTATGAAAAAGAGGAAAAGTCATGAAAATCGACCGCATTTTATCTATTGTGATGCTGCTCATTAGCAAGAAGCAAGTACAGGCGAAAGATCTTGCTGAACTCCACGAAGTGAGCGTGAGGACCATTTATCGTGATATTGATACCATCAATCAAGCGGGAATCCCTATTGTGACAACCCAAGGAGCAGGTGGAGGCATTTCACTTGTTGAGGACTATCGTTTAGAGAAAAAATTATTTACCGATGATGACATCGAGGTCATTTTAACAGCCCTCGAAAGCATGACGAGTGCGTACTCCTTTAAAGAAAGTGAGCATGTACTGAAAAAAATCAAATCGCTCATTCCCACGCATACGGGTGAGAGCGAAAAACAGCATCATGTCTTCATTGATTTAAGCTCCTGGGGAAAAGACAGCCAGGCTGAGCAGAAGCTCCAGCTCATCCATACAGCTGCCTCAGCGCACCAATATATTCAGTTCACCTATCGCAATGCGAAAGGCGAAACACTTCCACGCAAAGTGGAGCCTTATACGCTTGTTTTAAAAGGAAGGCATTGGTATTTGTATGCGTTTTGTTGTGTGAAAAAAGCTTTTCGTCTGTTCAAGCTGACCAGAATGACGGGTCTTGTCACCATTTCAGGATATTTCCAACCGAAAAGAATCAAAAACGAAGAGAAGCCTTGGAATGACTCTTGGCAAGAACAACCATCGGTCAGCTCTGTCACGCTCAGGTTAACGGAAGCATCAGTGGGCAAAGTGAAGGAATGGGTGGATGAGAACGAATTGAACGTATGTTCAGACGGAAGCTATCTTGCCACCATCACTGTACCTCAAGATGATTGGTTAAATAGTTTCCTATTCCATTTAGGTCCAGATGTCGACATTCTTTCCCCGAAGCATGTCAAAGAAGCGTTTGATCTCCAGTTGAAACAATTTCTCAAACGAATGGAAACTTGACACAATGTTGTCAGGTTTCTTTTTATATGATAGAAAAAAAGGAGATGAGAATGTATGTACGATATCGTGACATTAGAGAAACAATGGATGAAAGGGTTGTCTGTTCGAACAACAAACGAAATGGAGCTGACAAAAGAGCGGAAGATTGCACCTCTTTGGCAGCAATTTTTTGCGCAGCAGCCTCACGGGGGACAAGCGCCCGTCATAGGGCTGTATTCAGATTATGAAAAAGATGAGCATGGCTCTTATTTATTCACAGCGGGACACTTTGTGGATCAGCACTTAGAACATGTAAAAGAGATTCCCTCGTCCACGTACGCAAGATTTCGAACGAGAAAGGGGCCGATTGAAGAAGTTGTGCTTGAAACATGGCAGCAGATTTGGAATTGGGATCAGCGTTATTTTCGCACATATACAGGGGATTTTGAATGGTACGATGAAAGGTCTATTGATCCAAAAGAAACGCAAATCGATATTTATATTGCGGTCGATGAAAAAATAGTTGCTAAAACTAATAGTATTAGTTAATATAAAACTAACAACATTAGTTTTGGGGGGACACTTGATGAGATTGACAACTTTTGACCGTCTGCACCAGCTCACATTGATGCCGCGATTATTTCCGGTAAATTGTTATGTATTTGAGGAAGAGAATGGGCTCATCTTAATTGATGCTGCTTTAAAAATGGCAGCAAAGCCGATCATCGAATTTGCCCGTCAAAAGAACAAACCCATACACAAAATTATTCTCACCCATAGTCATATGGATCATATAGGCGCATTAGATGAAGTGAAAAAAGTTTTTCCAGAGGCAGTCGTCTATTTATCAAAACGCGATGCCCGCCTATTTGAGGGTGACTTATCCTTGCTTCCTGGCGAACCCCAGCAAAAAATCAAAGGCAGTTTTTCGAGAAATATTCACACAAAACCGGATGTGCTTGTCGAAGAAGGAGATGAGATTGGGCCGCTGAAAGTCATTGCGACACCAGGGCACACACCTGGCAGCATTTCCTTATACGATGGAAGGTCAGGAGTTGTGATTGCTGGGGATGCCCTTGTAACAAAAGGCGGCTTATCAGTAACGGGTGAATTTCGCTGGACCTTTCCGTTCCCGGCCTTTGCTACATGGGATGCAGAAACCGCACTCAATAGCGCCGAAAAATTACTGGCACTTCGCTTATCCTGTCTTGCTGCAGGACATGGCGATCTCATCATAAAACCTCATGAAAAGCTGCAAGCTGCCGTTCGTAAAAGGCAGCAGCAGCTGAAGAAAGGGGAGCAGTAAACCGTGTCTCCAAGAATGGGTATCACGCAAGAAAAAATTATGGATACAGCAGCTGCATTTGTTGATGAAGAGGGGTTTTCTGCATTGACCATTGCTACATTGTCTAAAAGGCTGAACATCAGACCGCCTTCCCTTTATAATCACGTATCCGGTCTTCATGAGATTCAGGCGGCACTCGCAGTAAAAGGGCTGTCCATGCTTTGTGAAGAAGGCATACACGTAACAGAGGGGCTGGATAAAGAAGAAGCTGTTTTAGCCTTCGCCAGGCAGTATGTTGAATTTGTCCGGGAACATCCAGGTCTCTATGAAGCTGCCTTTTCACACATGGATGAGAAAAAAGTAAGAAGCGAGGCAGAGCGCCTTGCTGAATTTGTCCAATCCATCATGTCCCGCTTTGGTGTAAAAGAAGAAGAGATGACACATGTGGTAAGAGGACTAAGAAGCTTATTGCACGGCTTCGGTGATATTTCAAATAAAAAGGGATTTCAACGAAAAGAACAGCTTGAAGACAGTGTGAGCTATGCGGTCAGGCTTTATATCTCAGGTGTGTTGCAAAAAGAAGATCTGTCTCATTGACAGGTCTTTTTTTTGCAGTGAATAGATATCTTAAAAGGGCGGCCGTCTTGAAGAATTTTTTAACAGAAAACGAATAAAGATTTGACAGTTTTGTGAAACATGGTATGCTTATTATGTGAAATAATTCACATAGAGGAGTAGAGGCAGATGAAAAGAAAGCCTGTTTATGTGGAAACAACCATTCATGCACCTATAGAGAAAGTCTGGGAATATACGCAAAATCCAAAGCTTCATGAACAGTGGGATTTGCGTTTTTCAACCATTTCATTAAATGAACCCCAAAATGAACAGCCCCAATCCTTTTTGTATGAAAAGCATCTTGGGTTTGGTTTAAGTGTCACAGGGACAGGAGCGTATCGAACAAGAATGATGGATGAACGGAATGAGCGGGCATCCTCACTCAATTTCAAATCGTCGCACCCATTGTCTTTTATCAAAGAAGGCAGCGGCTACTGGAAGTATATGAAAACAAGCGATCACATTGTATTTCAAACTCAATTTGATTACGAAACGAAAGAAGGAAAAGGTTGGACATGGGCAGACCGGATTCTTTTTCGCCCGATGATAGGATTTATGACGGCCTTTAGTTTTGGCGCTTTAAAGACGTGGCTTGAAAAGGGAACGCATCCTCGGTTATTACTAGAGAGAACACTTGCTCATTACGGGATTTGTTTGCTGTTTGCCATCGTCTGGCTATGCCAAGCGGTCATCCCTTTTTCACATTCTGCTTTTGATCATAGCATGGGATTTCGATTGTTTTATGCGCTTTTAGGTGTATCATGGCTGATTCCTAAGCTGTCAAAAAAATATCTTTTCATTCTACAAAGCATTTTTTTTCTGATCATGCTTTGTATAGGGATCCTATCCCCGCAAACGACGCTTCATGAGCCGCTTGTGATGAGTGCATTTTTCATCTTGTCGATTGCAGGTATGATCAATTTAAGAGATTGTATAGATGTATTTTCCATCAAACGAAAAAGGGGAGGTAGACATGGTCGTTCATCGTCATCAAGTAAAGGATTACGATAAGCTGCATCCAAAACTAAAAGAGAGATACAACCGCGCGTTTTCTGCTGAAGGCACCATGGAGGAGATAGGCGGCGGGTCAAGACTCATTCGATTGATCTTCAGAATTGGTCCATTGTTTCGCTGTTTTTTCCCTGAGAGAGGAAAAGATATTCCTTTCCAAATTGTCAATGAGCCCTTTGTGACAAATAAGGGGGAGGAAGGGATGCACTGGTATCGAACGTTTTATTTCCCAAAGCAGGAGCGGCACTTTGATGCAGATATGATCATTGAACAGAAGAGTCATACAGTACTAGACTACTTTGGAAAGCCTAGACTTCTTGTGTCAGAGCTTCATTTTAAAGTAACAAAGCATGGTTTCCTGCGTATTCAATCCGGCCGGCAGAAGTTTTTGATGTTCGGCAGGGAATGGCCGCTGCCTTCATGGCTTTATGGTGTGTCAGATGTAACGGAAGGCTACGATGAGCATGCAGGTGAATATACCATTGATGTCCACGTGAAAAATCGCCTGTTTGGTACTCTTTTTACATATAAAGGCCGTTTTACAGAAAGGGTGTCTCCTGATGAATAAGTGGCATTTGACATCCAGTCTGATCTTTATGTCTTTTTTTATCGCCACCCGTTTGATGACAGGTCCGATAGCAGAATTTTTTGTTCTCATGGCGATTCTATTTTTTCTTCCCGCTGCCTTACACTTTTTTAAGAAAGAAGGGAAGAAACAAAAGCCAGGGATGCTGATCGGCTTTTTAATGAAAGCCTTTCCACTAGCGGCTCTTTGTGCAACCGCTGCTTTTATCTATCATTCCGCCTAGTTTGCATCGGGCTGGCTTTTATATACATTCCTGTTGGCGTTATTTGGCTTTGCTCGTTTGCTGAAAAGAGGAATCTTTCCGCTTCATGAGCTGATGATCGATGGCGCATGGATGTATATCGCTTTAGGCGGGCTTTGGTTTTGGCTGTACACAGCAGATATACAGGTGATGACATTTTCGCCGATCATTGTTCTTTTGACCGCTATTCATTTTCATTACTCGGCTTTTTTTATCCCGCTTTTTTATGGATTATTAGGGAGACAGCGAACAAAGGAGACAGCTTTATACAAAGCGGCGGGCTGGGTGATTTTGCTGTCGCCTGTGATGATTGCTGTTGGGATTAGCTTCTCCCGTCTATTTGATACGTTCAGCGTCATTCTTTATGTGGTTGCCCTCTACATATATGGAATCCTTTGTGTGAAAACAAGATTTCGGTTAACTTTCGCAAAAGGTCTTGTTGTGTTTTCTAGCTTTGTTTTAATGGGGACGATCGTGTTATCTCTTCTTTATTCAGCGGGTATGCTTATGCGCGTGACCTACATCAGCATTGATCAGATGATTTGGTTTCATGGCAGTATCAATGCTTTTTTTGTGATTTTGCCAGGTTTAATTGGCTGGGTGATCGAAGGACCGAAGGATCAATTGAAGCAGAAGGATTTTCCGATTTCGAAAGTGCATGGTCGCTTTCATTTGATCTCTTTTCAAGAGGAAAGAGTGCACGATCGAGAGAAGCTCGGTTTAGTCGATTCACTTGATGAATTAAATGGAACGACATTTTCAGCTGATCGGGTTTCACCTGTGATTCGCAGATTTTATGAGAACCCTATGGCTTTTACGTTAAAAGCAGCCGTTAGCTTTCATTGGTGGGTGAGGCCTTTTGTTTTTTTACTTCAGCCAGTGTTTAAGAAAATAGGTCAGCTTTATTTGGGGTCATCTCGTATTCCTTATGAAATGCCGGGAAGCCTTTGTAGATTTCAACACCCTAAGGAAGAAAGAGAGAATGTGCGTGCGTGGATTCGTCATAACGCAAAAGGGGAGCAAGTCTTTTTTGCACTTTATGCTCTTCATCACGATGCAGCTGCGGGTTATATGAATATTGCGCTGCCGCTTCCGTATTCTCAGCTGACTGCCATTTTAAAGCCTTTTAATGAAAAGGAAGACTTTCTATTAAAAAGCACACGTCCAAAAGGCAGTACCGGTGACGAAGGATTGTATTTACATACGCCTTTTATCACCATGAAACTGCCAATGGAAGAAAGCTTTCATATGAAGCCGGAGACAGATCAAAGTCTCACAGCGGTACACCAAATGAAGCTGTTCGGTATTCCTTTTTTAACGATTCATTATCATATTGACAGCGAAAGTCATCATGTTAGTCAATGATGTCACATGGTTCACCGTGCCGAATGATGTTCACAATCGCTTGCCCATCACTCGGATGATGATCTGCATACTGGACTGGCAGCAGTGCAAAAAATACATAGTAGACTGAGAAGTAAGCAAATTGATAGAAAAATTGGTGCTCTGGCAGGAAATCATTGGCGATCATTGTATTCAGTATGAGAACACTGAGCAGGTTGCATAATGAACCGCCTAAGTAGACAAGAATGTGCGAAAATCGGTTATTTTTCCTCATTTCTTCATAGTGGCAAAATGCATCTAGAAAATAGATTCGTCTAATTTCAACGACGCCTACTTTCAACACTTTTTTGCCTCTGCCAAGAGCAAAGGAAACCTTTGCCCCAAACATCCACGCGACCACAATATGGCCAAGCTGATGCAGGATGGCAACGATAGGAAGAATGACGAAAAACGACCAGCAAAACGTCCACATATCCGATAATGTAAACAAGTGTGAACCCTCCCCAATATATTCGGGAGGAAGCAGTAGGATTATTTGCCATTTTACTGAATTCATTTTCAGGATGCAAACATTTAATACACGACTATAAATTTATTATGTAAACTAAAAGGGTGATTTTAGCGCTGAATAGGCTTTTTGAACCTCCTTTTTGACGAAATGAATGTGCTACAATGGATAATCAATAGATTACGTTACCTTTCGTGAAGGGGAGAGAGTCATATGGCAGATATTGAACAGTTTTTGGCGTTAGATATTCGTGTTGGGACGATCATAGAAGCAGAATTTTTTGCAGAGGCAAGAGTGCCTGCGTTGAAACTCAAGATTGATTTTGGTGAAGAAATTGGTGTAAAACAATCTAGTGCTCAGCTGACAAAGCGTTATACAGCGGAGAATCTTACCGGCAAACAAATTGTAGCAGTCGTTAATTTCCCGCCAAGAAGAATTGCAGGGTTCAAATCAGAAGTGCTTGTCTTAGGAGGCATGCCATCAAAAGAAGACGTGGTTTTGCTAGCCACAGATGAACCGGTTGAGAATGGAACAAAAATAGGGTAAGAAAAAAGACATCTTCCTCAGAAGATGTCTTTTGCGTATTGAGGCGGAATAACCACACGCCACATTCGTGTGTGTCTCAAAGAGACATGTTACCCGACTTACACAATTCAGCTCATCGCTTGATTAATATAGCATGGGATGAGCTTGAATGCAACCATTAAATGAATTCTTTCAGATTTTCATGTCATTTTACAAGATGAATGACAAGAAATCGATTATTTGGATTATTTTTTCAAAAAATATTGAAAAGTCAGATCAGATTTTATAAAATGAATTCATCTTAGTTTGTTTGGTCAATAAACTAAGATGAATTTCAAGCATTGATTCCTATATTGAAGGAGATGATTCCGTCATTCAACTGATTTGCTGCTTAAATGGGCTAAGCTGAAAGGATGAGATGTTCAGCTACATTTTTACAACAAATTGAAAGCGCTTTATATTTCCCGCATTGATTGCTGCTGCCCTCCATCATCTGTTCGTTAGAAGAGGCTAAGTGAAGAAGGGAGAAAGCTCATGGTTAGTGAGAATTTAAAGAAGATTCGTATGTCTGAAAAAGTGGGATATGCTTCAGGGGATTTCGCATGTAATTTGATTTATGCAACTGTCTCTACGTATCTATTATTTTTTTATACAGATGTGTACGGTTTATCAGCGGCAGCAGCAGGGACGATGTTTTTGGTTGTTCGCGCCATCGATGCGCTTGCAGATCCATTTATTGGTGCATTGGTGGACCGGACGAACAGCCGTTTTGGCAGGTTCAGACCTTACTTGTTATTCGGTGCGTTTCCTTTCGTCGTACTTGCCATCCTTTGCTTTACAACACCTGATTTTTCCGAAATGGGTAAACTCATTTATGCCTACATCACGTATGTTGGTTTATCGCTTACATACACATTCATCAACGTTCCTTATGGTGCTTTAACTTCCGCAATGACAAGAAATAACCAAGAGGTTGTCAGTATTACGTCCGTTCGTATGGTTTTTGCCAATCTAGGCGGTCTAGTTGTGGCTTTTTTTGTTCCTTTTCTTGCGACCTTTTTAAGTGATACGACAGGAAATACAGCACTCGGCTGGCAGATGACGATGGCTTTTCTCGGCGTTCTTGGCGGTGCATTACTGATTTTCTGTTTTAAAAGCACGAATGAACGTGTCACGCTTCAAAAGCCAGAGGAAAAGATTAAATTCAGTGATATCTTTGTCCAGTTGCGAGTGAATCGTCCGCTTGTTGTATTAAGCATTTTCTTTATTATTATTTTTGGTGTGAACTCGATCAGCAACTCTGTTGGGATCTATTATGTGACGTATAACCTTGGCAGAGAAGATTTAGTGAAATGGTACGGACTCATTGGCAGTCTGCCAGCTTTAATGGTGCTGCCGTTTATTCCTAAGCTGCACAAGCTGTTAGGAAAGAAAAAGCTGCTGAATTATTCTTTATTGCTGAATATCGTAGGTCTTCTTGCATTACTTGTGATACCGTCGAGTCAAATCACTTTAATACTTGTTTTTAGGCTCGTCGCTGCTGCGGGGAGTATTACAGCCGGTGCTTACATGTGGGCACTTATTCCAGAGACTGTTGAATATGGCGAATATAAAACAGGGAAAAGGATGGGCGGGCTCATCTACGCAGTCATTGGGTTCTTCTTTAAATTTGGGATGGCATTAGGCGGGATTGTTCCGGGGCTTGTACTCGATCGATTTGGCTATGTCGCGAACCAAATACAGACACCTGAAGCATTACTTGGCATTTTAATCACGGTAACGGTGATTCCTGTATGCTTACTGATTTTAGCGATGATTGATATTAATTTTTACAACCTAGATGAAGAAAAACACAAAAAAGTTGTAAGGGAGCTTGAGAATAGGGATCAAGTATATATCGATCATATGGATGATTTTAAAATGTAGGTCGTGAAGAGGAGGAAGTTGAATGAAAATTACCAATCCAGTGCTCAAAGGGTTTAACCCGGACCCAAGTATTTGCCGTGTAGGAGAAGATTATTACATGGCGGTCTCTACATTTGAATGGTTTCCAGGGGTGCAAATTTATCATTCGAGGGATTTAGTCCATTGGCGGCTTGCTGCGCGTCCTTTGCAAAAAACGTCGCAGCTGGATATGAAGGGGAATCCTGATTCTGGCGGAGTATGGGCACCGTGCCTAAGCTATGCAGATGGTCAGTTTTGGCTCATTTATTCAGATATCAAAGTAGTGGATGGTCCATTTAAAGATGGTCATAATTATTTGGTCACGGCAAGTGAAGTGGATGGTGATTGGAGTGAGCCGGTCCGTCTCAATAGCTCTGGCTTTGATCCCTCTTTATTTCATGATCAAAGCGGCAAGAAATACGTCTTAAATATGCTGTGGGATCATAGGGAAAAGCACCATTCATTTGCGGGTATTGCCCTGCAGGAATATAGCGTGACGGAAAAGAAACTCATTGGTCAGCGGAAGGTCATTTTTAAAGGCACGCCGATAAAATTGACAGAAGCGCCGCATCTTTATCACATTGGTGATTACTATTATTTATTAACAGCAGAAGGAGGTACCCGGTACGAGCATGCGGCAACAATTGCCCGTTCCTCGCAGATTGAAGGGCCTTATGAGGTTCATCCTGATAACCCCATTTTAAGTGCTTTTCACGCACCTGAACATCCGCTTCAAAAATGCGGGCATGCTTCCATCGTTCAAACGCATACAAATGAATGGTATTTGGCTCATCTCACTGGCCGCCCCATTCAATCAAGCAAGGAATCTATTTTTCAACAGAGAGGGTGGTGTCCTTTAGGAAGAGAATCAGCGATTCAAAAGCTCGAATGGAAGGATGGCTGGCCGTATGTTGTGGGCGGAAAAGAGGGGGCGCTGGAGGTTGAAGCGCCAGCGATAAACGAAAAGGTTTTTGCTCCTACACACCATACAGTCGATGAATTTAAAGAATCAACGTTAAATAGACACTTCCAAACATTAAGAATCCCTTTTACTGATCAGATCGGTTCATTAACGGAAAAACCTCAGCATTTAAGGTTATACGGTCAGGAATCTCTAACATCTAAGTTTACCCAAGCTTTCGTTGCAAGGCGCTGGCAAAGCTTTTATTTTGAAGCAGAGACAGCTGTGTCGTTCTTTCCAGAGAATTTTCAGCAAGCCGCTGGTCTTGTGAATTATTATAATACGGAAAATTGGACAGCGCTTCAGGTGACATATGACGAGGAACTTGGCCGCATTCTTGAACTATCTGTCTGTCAAAACCTTTCCTTTTCTCAGCCGTTGACACAAAAAATCGTCATTCCAGAGGAGGTCACGTATGTGTATTTAAAAGTGACCGTTCAGAAAGAGACATATACCTATTCTTATTCTTTTGATCAAAGAGAATGGAAGGAAATTGATGTGTCATTTGAATCAAGCCATTTATCCGATGACTTCATTCGAGGAGGGGGATTTTTTACAGGGGCATTTGTCGGCATGCAGTGCCAGGATACAAGCGGCGAGCGTCTTCCTGCTGATTTCAACTATTTCCGTTATGAGGAAACAGATAAATAAAAAAGACAACACGCTGAGAGCTGTCTTTTTTATCTATGAACCTGTCATGGTGAGAGGGTGGCATCTTGCAGGAAAGCTTCAATGACTAGAGATGTCATCCCTAATACCGGTGCGTTGTGTCCTAATGACGAAGGAAGCAGCTCCACATGTGAACTGAATTGAGTATCTATCCTTGAGGATACCTCCTCTTGAATCACACGTAAAACCGTTGGCTGCGCTTCAATCACCTTGTTTCGTAAAATAATCGCTTGCGGGTTAAAGGTATGCAGGACGTTTGTGAGACCGACTCCAAGGTAAAAACCAAAGTTGCGCAGGGCATTGAGCGTTTTCATATCATTTAACGTCGCCAGCTGTTCCAAGTCTTGATGGGAGATGGGCTGATCATTTGTTTGAAGAGACTGAAACAAGGCTTTCTCAGATGCATACAGCTCCCAGCATCCACGGTTTCCGCAGCTGCATGTTGGTCCATTAAAGTCGATGGTCATATGTCCCATTTCACCAGAAAAGCCGTATGCGCCTCTGTATAAATGATGATTGATAATGATCCCGATCCCAATGCCAGTGCCGATGCTGGCATAGATCAAATGATCATAGTGTTTAGCAGCGCCAAAGATTTTTTCACCATATGCACCCGCGTTTGCTTCATTTTCAATGAAGACGGGTACTTGGAAAGCGTCTTGGAGCGTTGTTTTCAGGTCAACATTTTTCCATTTGGAATGAGGCGTAAACACGATTTGCTCATCGGCATCCACTAACCCAGGTATACATAGGCCAATACCTATGAGCCCGTATGGGGAAGAGGGGATTTGTGCCATCAACTGCTGTATTAATTCAATTAAAATGCGTATGGTCACATCAGGAGAGCTTGATGGGAGCTTGATCTGCTCTTCATGAAGAATGGACCCTTCGAGGTCGGTTAAAATGCCGTTGACATAATCAACGCCGACATCAATCCCGATGGAGCAGCCAGCACGTTTATTAAACATCAGTAAAACCGGTCTTCTCCCGCCGCTAGACTCACCTTGACCGATCTCATAGACGAGATGCTCTTTCATTAATGTACTTACTTGAGAGGAAACAGTCGATTTATTTAACCCAGTGCGTTCAGATAATTTTGCTCTGGAAATTGGCGCATGCTGGAGAATTTCTTTTAATAATAGCTTTTGATTTATTTTTTTCACAAAGTTCTGATCAGCGATATCCATGTTATCCACTCCATTTGTTTCGTCTTTAGATTAAGTTGAAAAAAAGTTACTTTTGTTCGCCTGTATTCTGTAAGAAGGATGATTTTAACTTTATTATAACGAAAATATTTCTAAAAAACTAAAAAATGTGGAAAATTCAAAGTGAATTGATCATAGATTGAACATTAGTTTGTTGGATCAACTTACTAAGTATATTCATAGGAGGAATAAAAGATGGCCAACTCAAATATGAAAACGTTACACAGTTTAGAAGGAATCGGAAAAATACAATATGAAGGAAAACAATCAAAAAATCCACTCGCTTTTAAACACTATGATCCAAACGAAATGATTGGCGGAAAAACAATGAAAGATCACCTGCGCTTCTCAGTCGCTTATTGGCATACATTGACTGCAGATGGAACAGACATGTTTGGAACTGGCACGATGCAGAGAGCCTGGGACTCCTATAGCGGGATGGATTTAGCGAAAGCTAGATTGGAAGTGGCCTTTCAACTTTTTGATCTATTGGATGTTCCGTATTTTTCCTTCCATGACCGTGACATTGCACCGGAGGGAGATACGCTTCAAGAGACCAATCAACAATTAGACATCATTTTAGATAGAATGAAAGAATACATGCGGGATAGCGGAGTAAAGCTGCTCTGGAACACGGCCAATATGTTCAAACATCCTAGATTTGTACACGGCGCAGCGACATCTTGTCATGCAGATGTCTTTGCCTATGCGGCCGCACAGGTGAAAAAAGGCATCGAAACAGCTAAAGAACTCGGCGCTGAAAACTACGTTTTCTGGGGAGGACGAGAAGGATACGATACTCTGCTGAATACAGATATGAAAAGAGAGCTTGACCACATGGCGTCGTTCTTGCATATGGCTGTTGATTATGCAAAGGAAATTGGGTACACTGGCCAATTTTTAATTGAGCCTAAGCCAAAGGAGCCAACCACTCATCAATACGATGCAGATGCAGCGACATCTATCGCCTTTTTAAAGCAATACGGATTAGATTCACATTTTAAATTGAATATCGAGGCAAATCACGCGACGCTTGCTGGTCATACGTTTGAGCATGAATTACGAGTAGCAAGAATACATGGATTGCTCGGTTCTGTGGATGCGAACCAAGGGAATACGCTGCTCGGCTGGGACACTGATGAATTTCCAACAGATTTATATGCCACAACTCTTGCCATGTATGAAATTCTGCAAAATGGCGGACTAGGAACTGGTGGTCTCAATTTTGATGCAAAAGTTAGAAGAGCTTCTTTTGAGCTTGAAGATATTTTGTATGCCCATATTGCGGGTATGGATGCATTCGCAAAAGGACTGCGGGTCGCTCATAGACTCATAGAAGATCGTGTGTTTGAAGATGTGATAAAGCACAGGTATCGCAGTTTTTCTGAAGGGATTGGCCGTGACATTTCAGAAGGAAAGGCAAACTTTCATACTTTAGAAGAGTATGCGCTCAAACACCCTTTGATCAGAAACGAATCGGGAAGAGAGGAACAGTTGAAAGCCCGGTTAAATCAATATTTGTTAGAAGATTGATTGAAGGAGCGGACCTGTTTTGAAGGAGTGAAGACATGAAGTATGTGATGGGAATTGATCTTGGAACGAGCGGAGTCAAAGCAATATTAGTAGATGAGAATGGAAAGGTGTGCTGCGAGGCCTCTAAGCCTTACCGCCTCATTCAAGATAAACCTGGATATTGTGAGCAGAACCCAGAGGATTGGGTTGAGCAAACAGTGGCTGCGATGAAAGAACTGATGGCAAGACAGCCTGTTCATTCAAAGAAAGTAGAAGGCATCAGCTTTTCTGGACAGATGCATGGTCTGGTTCTTTTAAATGAATCCCGCAAGGTACTCCGCCCTGCGATTTTATGGAATGATACACGAACGACAGCGCAATGTACACGCATCACAAAAAAGCTGGGGGAACGGCTGCAAAAGATCACGAAAAATCAGGCGCTAGAAGGATTTACACTGCCAAAATTATTATGGGTAAAGGAACATGAACCAGAAATTGATCAACAAATCGACATGTTTTTACTCCCGAAAGATTATGTCAGATTTCGTTTAACAGGGTCTGTTCATATCGATCATTCTGATGCGGCTGGCACATTGCTGTTAGGTATTGGAGAGCAAAAGTGGAGTGAAGAGATTTGTCAGGCATTTGATATTCCTCCTCATATTTGTCCGCCGCTTGTCTCATCAGAGGATGAGGTCGGTACACTATTGCCGCATATTGCACGTGAGGCGGGGATCGAAGAGGGTGCAAAAGTCTTTGCTGGCGGGGCAGACAATGCTTGCGGAGCAATTGGAGCTGGCATTTTATCCTCTGGCCGCACGTTATGCAGCATTGGCACATCTGGCGTCATTCTCTCTTACGAAGAGGATCATGAAAGAGCGCTTCAAGGAAACTTGCATTTGTTTCATCATGCAAAAAAAGACGCTTTTTACACAATGGGTGTCACCCTTTCAGCAGGATATAGCCTTAACTGGGTAAAACACTTACTGGCTCCAGAGGAATCGTTCCAATCGCTTTTAGAGGGTGCGGTTGATGTCGCGCCAGGAGCGAATGGATTGCTCTTTACGCCATATTTAGTCGGGGAGAGAACACCTCATGCGGATTCTACCGTTCGTGGAAGCTTGATTGGATTAGACAGCAGACATGAAAGGACACATATCGTAAGGGCTGTGCTAGAAGGGATTACCTTCTCGTTAAATGAATCCATCGCCTTATTCCGGCAAGCAGGGAAACACATAGATTCTATTGTCTCCATTGGGGGCGGCGCGAGAAGCCGGACATGGCTTCAAATGCAAGCAGACACTTTTCAGGCTGAGGTCATCCAGTTAGACAATGAACAAGGGCCTGCTTTAGGTGCAGCTATGCTGGCCGCCGTTGGCTGCGGATGGTATCCATCGCTTGAGGCATGTGCAGATCAGTTTATTCATCAAGCTGCTGTCTATGAGCCAGAGCAGCAGCATGCAAGTATATATGCTGATCTATTTCATCTGTATCAAAAGATCTATACACAAACAAGAGACATCCATGCCGGGTTAGAACAATACCGTTCTGTCTAGCAAGAAAGGTTACATGAAAGGAGGTGATGGGCTCGTTTCATCTTAGAGAAGGCAGAATAATATGAATGAAAAAAGGAGAGGGATGAAAAATGAATTTGAAAAGATTGAGGCTGTTGTTTGTGATGTGTATTGGATTTGTGCTGACACTGACTGCTGTACCAGCTCATGCGGAAACGATTTATGATAATAGAATAGGCACACACAGCGGATACGATTTTGAATTATGGAAGGATTACGGAAATACCTCAATGACACTCAATAATGGCGGAGCATTTAGCGCACAATGGAACAATATTGGAAATGCTTTGTTTCGAAAAGGGAAGAAGTTTGATTCCACTAAAACTCATCATCAACTTGGCAACATCTCCATCAATTACAACGCAGCCTTTAACCCAGGCGGGAATTCCTACTTATGTGTCTATGGCTGGACACAATCTCCATTAGCTGAATACTACATTGTTGAGTCATGGGGCACATATCGCCCAACAGGAACGTATAAAGGGTCATTTTATGCCGATGGAGGCACATATGACATTTATGAAACGCTACGTGTCAACCAGCCTTCTATTATTGGGGATGCTACCTTTAAGCAATATTGGAGTGTACGTCAAACAAAACGTACGAGCGGAACTGTATCCGTCAGTGAGCATTTCAGAAAATGGGAAAGCCTAGGTATGCCAATGGGGAAAATGTATGAAACAGCATTAACTGTAGAAGGCTACCGAAGCAATGGAAGTGCAAATGTGATGACCAACCAGCTGATTATTCGATAAAACCAAATGAAAAAAAGCCAGCAGTTTTTGCTGGCTTCAGCGTGTAGACAAACCCTCGCATTCGTTGTCAGGTCTGCGCGCTGGTGCTCACGAATGTTAAATTCGCTCCGCGCCAGTGCTCGCCCTTCCTAGACTTCAAAGGTTTTCTATCACGCTGAAAAGAAGACAAAGTGCTAAAATAAAAATCATTTTAGCACTTTGTCAACAATCTAAAGCCAGCAGTTTTTGCTGGCTTTTCTTCTGTCTATGATAATTTTTCAACTTCCACTCTGCCAGAAAAGAACGTCGCGCCGCCGCCCATATCTGCCAAGCGATCTGGTGTTAATCCATTGACTAGATGTTTTTTGCCTTTTTGATCTGCCCATAATCCTTGACTGACCACAACACCAGATAATACATTTTGACCGACTGATACGACAAGCTCACATTCTCCTCGGTCATTCAGCACACGCACCATGTCACCATCTTCAATCTGTCTTGCCTTTGCATCTTGTTCATTCATATGAAGCTTAGGAAACTTCTCGAGCTTTTGATGCTTTTCATGAAGTGAGAAGGTTGAGTTAAGAAAATTATGATTCGGTCCCGGTATAAAGGTAAGCGGATATTCACTTTCCTGATAAAGGGGCATATAGGTTGGTAATGCTGGATAGCCGTCTTTTTTCATTTGTTCAGAATAAAGCTCAATTTTCCCGCTTGGAGTAGAGAGCTTTAAGTCATGGAAAGGTCCTCGTTTTGCTTTGATCCATTTCTTTTCTTTTAATGCTTCGTACGAAATGTCCTCATAATGCGGATTTTCCGGATGATGAAGGGCTTGTTCCATGAGCTCCGCATCTGTCTCGCGGAAGGCTTCATCTTCAAAGCCCATCGCATGGGCTAACAGGCGGAACACTTCCGTATTGGATTTACTTTCTCCATAGCGTTCAATCACCGGCTCTTGAATTTGAATATAATGGTGCCAGTATGATGTATAGAAATCCTCATTTTCAAAAGCGGATGTTGCCGGCAGGACAATGTCTGCATACGCAGCTGTCTCTGTCAGAAATAGGTCATGAACCACTGTAAATAAGTCCTCTCTCAGCAAACCTTCTCTTACTTTATTTGCTTCAGGTGTCACAACGGCTGGGTTGCACGAGTAGACAAAGAGTGAATCAATGGAAGGCGCTGCATTCGTCAGCACACTGCCTAGCTGATTCATATTAAATGATCTAGGCGTGCGGTCCTTTAATAGATCCGGCCGCTGAAGAGCGGTTTCATTATAGCCGAGAAAAGAAGAGTTTGATTTCATCGCACCGCCGCCCTTGTAGAGCCATTGACCAGTCAGGGCAGGGAGGCAGGAAATGGTTCGAATACTCATCCCGCCATTATCATGGTGCTGCAAACCATTGCCAATGCGAATGAGAGATGGCGATGTCTCTGCGTACATTCTCGCAAGTGTAAGGATGTCCTCTTTAGAAACCCCAGTGATACCCCCAACGGTATCTGGATCATACTGCTTCACATGCTCACGCAGCTCTTTATGACCGGTTGTATATTCCTCTAAAAAGGCTTCATCTGTCAGTCCTTCTTTAAAAAGGACATGCATGATGCCAAGGGCAAGTGCGCTGTCAGTACCAGGTCGAAGCGGAATAAACCAATCTGCCATCCGTCCGGTTTGGTTCTTGTGAACATCAATCACGACAATCTTTGCTCCTTGCTTTCGCGCTTTTTGTGCGAGGGTGATTTGGTGCATATTGGTCGACACAGCATTGATGCCCCAAAAGATAAATAGTTTCGTATGAATGGTGTCTTCTGGGTCTGTCCCGATGCTTGCACCCATTGTATATTTATAGCCAGTCGTTCCTGCTGACTGACAGATGGTCCGGTCTAACTGACTTGAACCAAGACGATAGAAAAAGCGGCGGTCCATGCCTTCTGCATTCAGATTGCCCATGTTCCCATAAAAGCTGTAAGGCAGAATACTTTCTGGACCTTTTTCTTCAATCAGCTTTGTCCATTTTTGACGAATGGTTTCAATGGCTTCTTCCCACGTAATCGGTGCAAATTGACCATCGCCTTTGCGTCCAACACGTTTCAAAGGAGTGGTCAGTCGTTTTTCATCATATAAACGGGCTGTGACATTCCGCACCTTGTTGCATATGTTGCCTTGGGTAACTGGGTGGTCTGGATCTCCCTGCACTTTTACGATCTTTCCATTTTCTTTATGTATCAAAAGACCGCACTGATCCGGGCAATCTAACGAACAAACTGATTTGAATATTCCGTCTTTCATTGCTGTATAATCGGTCATGAATTTTTGGCTCCCTTTCTGCAATCCGTTATCACTTTGTATGGACTTTATTTTAGCATGTTCGGAGATGGAAGGTAAGAAAGAGATGATGAATTGAGGAAAATGAAAAAGCCCCTCAAAAGGGACTTTTAAAAACGGGTGACCTGTACAGGAAATTCTTTTACCCCAAAAACAAATGTGCTTTGAATGGGTTTTAGCTGATCTGCCGCACAGGTGATGTCTTGAAACGTCTGGAGTAAAACCTCAAGGGCAATGTTGCTCTCAAGGCGGGCAAGCGGTGCACCGAGACAAAAATGAATGCCAAAGCCAAAGCTCATATGAGGATTTGATTTCCGGTCAAGGCGGAACGTATCTGGATCGTCAAATTTCTGTTCATCGCGATTTGCAGAAGCGACCCAGCTAATGAGATAGTCACCTTTTTCAATTTTTGAGCCTGCAATCTCCACATCCTCGGCCGCGATTCGCCCAATGGCTTGAACAGGCGGGTAATAGCGTAATGTTTCCTCGGTCAATTGAGGAATAAGAGAGGGGTCCTGCCGTACTGCTTCGGCGATATGCGGCTGCTCTGTAAGCAGTCGTACTGCATTTGTAATTAAATTGGTCGTTGTCTCATTACCAGCAACAAGTAATAGAATACAAAAGCCAAGCAGTTCATTCTCGGTTAAACGCTCACCATCGATTTCCGCTTGAATGAGAAGTGAGATCAGGTCATCAGCAGGGGATTCTTTTCGTTTTTGGATTAAGTGAGCAAAATAAGCGGACAGCTCTTCCTCTGCGCGTTTCTGCATATCGACAACTGCCTGAATGGCTTCTTTTGATTCATCCTTAGCACCTGCCACTAGGGCATCAGAATGTTTCTTAATCAGATCTCTATCTTTTACCTCTGCACCGAGAAGCTCAGCAATAATCATCACAGGAAGGGGAGCTGCTAGATCTTGCACGATATCAAACGTACGTTGATCCTTGACTTGTTGCAGCAGGTCATGTGTCAGGTCTTTAATCTTACCTTCTAATTGCTTGATCGCTTTTGGCGTGAATGCTTTATTCACGAGTGCTCTCATCTTTGTATGTTTTGGAGGGTCCATTGTTAAAATACTCGTTTTCGAGGTGCTTCTTCCTCGCTGTGAGGAGAACACTTTCGGCTGCTTGAGAACAGATTGGATATCCGCATATCGAAAGAGATCCCAGCACTTTCTTGTCTCATCATATCTCATATCACTCTGCGCACGTAGCTCATTGTAAATAGGGAATGGGAAAAGAAGGTCATCGGTAGAACGGATTTCTTTCATTGGAATGACATTGACATAGTTTTCTTTCACTTTCATTATGAACGCTCCTTTTTCACTTGGTTTCTCTTTCACCGTATCACCAGTAAAATGTCATTTCAACGGACATGTTTTCTAAAATATGTCAATAGTCTAATCGGAAGATTCAAGCACATTCATCGTATAGGAAAATAGAAAGTCATTAAAAATGATAGCGCTTTCTAAAAAATAGAATTGAAGTCACCGAATCAAAAATAAAATGGGGAATTCAGTCGAAAGAAAGGGTACTATGATGCTAATTCGAATAGTTCTTTTGATCTAAATTGTTGTTTCGTAAAAGCGCAGTCAGCATACATATAGCAAGCGGTTCGCTATACAATCGGGACTTTTGAAAAGCACTAGCTCTTTCTTGACACGATTTCTCATCATGTTACGATAACTAACGTGTGAAAAACACGAACAAAAAGCGAACAAGGGAGAGGATCCATATCATTGATCAAAAGAAAGTTGCTTTCATTGGAGCAGGCTCTATGGCGGAAGGAATGATTGCAGGGATTGTGCGATCAGGACAGATGCCGCTAGGCCAAATTTACGCAACAAACAGACAAAATCAACATCGATTGAATGAACTAACGAAACGATACGGAATACAAACAGCCACAATGGATTCTTTTCCTTTTGAAGAAATGGATATGTTGATCCTGGCCATGAAGCCAAAGGATGCTGAAACAGCACTTGAATCGTTAAAACCTCATATTCAGAGAGACCAGCTGATCATGTCTGTCCTTGCAGGCGTTAAGCAATCATATATTGAAAATATGCTGCATGAAGGGCAGCCTGTTATGAGGGTGATGCCCAATACGTCAAGTACGATTGGGGCTTCAGCGACCGCTTTATGTGCTGGACGTTATGTGAAAGACGACCATATCAGCATGAGTCAGGCTCTTTTATCTGAAATGGGCGAAGTCTATACCATTCAGGAAGACCAAATGGATATTTTCACTGGAATTGCCGGAAGCGGCCCAGCCTATTTTTATTTCTTAATGGAGAGAATCGAAGAAGCAGGAGAAGAAGCAGGTTTATCTAAGGAATTGTCTCGTCAAATTGGCGCGCAGACACTTCTCGGTGCTGCGAAAATGCTGCAAGAAACAGAAGAAGACCCTTCTACTCTAAGAGAGAAAATTACGTCACCAAATGGAACAACGGCTGCTGGATTGAATGCATTAGATGATTTTGGCGGTGGAGAAGCGATCAAGCAGGCCGTCAAACATGCTGCTAATCGATCAAAAGAGATCAGCAATCAGCAAAAACAAAAAGTATCTATATAAATAGAGCTCAGGTACAGGAGTGATAAGGTGTACGCAGATAAAGAGAGAAAACGAATTGTTGTGAAAATCGGAAGCAGCTCGCTTACTAGCTTTCAAGGGGAGATTAGTTTAAAAAAACTAGAAAACCTCGTCAATCAAATTGTGAAACTCAAAGATGCAGGACACGAAGTCATTTTGGTTTCATCTGGTGCGGTTGCAGCTGGTTACCGAAAACTAGGATTTATCGATAGACCCAAAACACTGCCGGAAAAACAGGCATCTGCCTCAATTGGGCAAGGCCTTTTAATGGAATCATATTCTACTTTATTTTTATCACACGGTTATATTGCCTCACAGCTTTTAATCACAAGAAGTGATTTTTCAGATGAAACGCGCTATCAAAATGTACGCAACACGATGAATGTGTTATTAGATCGAGGCATCATCCCAATTATTAATGAAAATGACACAGTGACGATCAATCGGCTGAAGTTCGGAGATAACGATACATTGTCTGCAAAAGTAGCTGGATTGATTGATGCGGATTTCCTTGCCATTTTATCTGATATTGATGGCTTGTATGAAGATAACCCGCATACAAACCCAAATGCGAAGAGAATTCTTGAAGTCACAGACATCACAGAAGACATCGAAGCAGCGGCTGGAGATGCAGGCAGCAGTGTGGGCACAGGCGGAATGAAATCAAAGCTTGATGCGTTTAAAATTTCCATGGCCGCTGGCATCAACGGCTTTTTAGGAAAAGCGGATACGCCTCACATTTTAGATAAAGCGATCAATGGGACAGAGGACGGCACTTATTTTACGGCTGATGAAAATTTAGCTCCGCTGAATTACAAGAAGCAGTGGATTGCCTTTCATTCTGGACCAAAAGGCGAGATCGTTGTTCAAAAAAAATCACAGGAGCACCTCATGCACCGCGAGAAAAGCCTTGATTCCGATGGCATTGTCAATGTAAAGGGTTCGTTTAAAAAAGGCGATGTCGTCCGTATTTTAGATCAAGATGGTAGAGAAATAGGGCTTGGTATTGTGAATTACCCAGCTGACGAACTTGCACTGAGCAGTGACTCGTTACAGGATGAAGTGGTTCATGTCGTCGATCTTGAAGCGTTTGTTTGTCATTTAGAATTATCGATACCAGTTTGCTAACCAAAAGGGAGGAATTCCATGACACTGACAGCTGAAGTTGTCACATCGGTCAAAGAAAAAGCAAAAAAAGCAAAGCACGTTTCAAAAAAACTAGGTTTACTTCATACAGAGGATAAAAACGAGGCGCTGCTTAAACTAGCAGAAGCGTTAGAACAAAAAAGCACCTTCATTTTACAGGAGAACCAAAAGGATGTAGATGCCGGGAAGGAAAAGGGCTTCTCAGAGGCACTCTTGGATCGTTTAATGTTAAATGAAGAAAGAATTCATGAGTTTGCGGAAAGCTTACGGCTTGTGACGAGATTAACAGATCCTGTTGGAGAAATATTGGATGAATGGACTCTTGAAAACGGCTTGCACGTGAAAAGCCGAAGAGTACCGCTCGGCGTGATCGGGATGATCTATGAAGCGAGACCGAACGTCACTGTCGATGCAGCAGGGCTTGCCCTCAAGGCAGGCAACGCAGTGATTTTAAAAGGCGGTTCCTCCGCTATTTCTTCCAACAAAGCCATTGTCCGTGTCATTCATGAAACATTAGATCAAACAAAGATTCCGCGTGATGCGGTGCAATTGATTGAACAAACAGACCGTTCATCGGTTCAAGCGATGTTCCATCTAAAAGAATGGATCGATGTCTTAATTCCGCGAGGGGGAGCTTCTTTAATCAAAACAGTGGTTGAACAATCCACTATTCCCGTCCTTGAAACAGGGACAGGAAACTGCCATGTCTTTATTGATCAAACAGCCAATGTAAAAAAAGCCATTGAGATTGTCATCAATGCAAAAACGAATCGTCCGGCTGTATGTAATGCACTTGAGACGCTGATCATCCATCGCGATTGGCTGAAAGAGAATGCGGCATCATTGAATGAAGCCCTGCTGGAGCACCATGTCACTGTACATGGTGACGAGGCAGCATTGTCTCATTTTTCAAACGCCATTCCTGCTGAGGAAGTGGACTGGACAGATGAGTATTTAAGTCTTGATCTTGCAGTAAAGGTAGTCGATTCAATCGAGGAAGCCATACACCATATTGATCAGTACGGTACAAAACATTCAGAAGCCATCGTGACAGAAGATGAAAAGCAGGCACTCACGTTTTTAAACGCAGTCGATGCGGCGGCGGTTTATCATAACGCATCTACCCGCTTTACAGACGGCGGCGCACTTGGGTATGGGGCTGAAATTGGCATCTCCACTCAAAAACTGCATGCAAGAGGTCCAATGGGACTTCCTGCACTCACGACAACGAAGCTGCTTCTATCTGGCGATGGCCAGATTAGAGGCTAGAAGAGATGCAAAAAACACTACCTTTTTTATGGGGTAGTGTTTTTTAGTGTATGATGAAGATTTTCATTTGCTAGAGCAAGTTTTCTTCATGACTTTCTCAAATTTAAAGAATTCAAATTCCTCAGGTGCTGAAAGCTCATTTTCTTGATCATCTGCATGAGGTGCGTTCGGATCTGGATGTTTCATGTGATAAAATTCAACAATTTGAAAGCCGCACTTATTGACATAAAAATGAATGTTGCGTTTTTCAAAATAGGGGGTCACAACCTCCCAAACAATCGTTTCTGGATATTGCGCCTCGATGGCTTTCCATGCTGCCTGACCAATGCCTTTTCCGTGTGAGGATGAAGAGATGTATAATAGGTCAACTGAGTTGTGATGGGTCTCTTTGTTGATTTTAATGACAACTCCGCCTGCCTTTTCACCATTTAGCTTAATATGATAAACAATGTGTTCATTTGATTGAAAAGATTCATCAATCACTTCATCTGGAGGAATCGGTCCATCATGCACATCGCCAAATGCATCGATCACGCCAGCTGTAAAAGCTTTCTGCAGCTCTTTTTTCATAAAAGGGAAATCCTCTTTATTTGCAATTTCTAATGTCACTTCATGTTGAGTTATGTTGTTCATGTTTTTATCCTTTCCCAGCGTAGTGGTGGTTCTGCATGTTATCATGATAAAGGATGGAGTAACTCCATAGTCAAGAGAGGAGCCTTAATCATGATCAATGATGTGCAAAAAACGTTTTTCACTGGAGAATTTGCCAAGCTATTTGATGTAAAAAAAGATACCCTGTTTTATTACGATAAAATTGATTTATTTAAGCCAGCTGGTGTCCATGAAAATGGGTACCGTTACTATACACTCGAGCAATTTGATCATTTTATAGCGATTCAATCCCTTCGAGCTGTTCAATTTCCGATAAAAGAGTTAAAACAATATTTTACAGAGCCTTCCCGCGAAAGGCTTCAAAGCCTAGCAGCCGAACAAATAGAAAAGGTCAAACAAGAGATTGAAAAACTTCAAGATATCCAGTCTTTTCTTATGCGGGTGATGGAGACGACGCAAGAACTATCATCTATAAAAATAGGAGAGGTTCTGTTTCAAGAGATGCCAGAAGAACCTGTTGTATTAAGTGCATCGAACCCAATTGACATGAATACATCCGTAGAAGAAATATCACGTATTGTTGGAAAATTTCTAAAGGGAATTGGTATAAAAGGTGCTGCGGCAAATGGTGCTGTCTTAAAAAAGGAGCAGTTTCTTCAGCGTCACTATCATCAGTCAGATCAGCTGTTTTGCCGAATGGAAGCGCCAGGAGCAGTTAAAAAACCTGCGGGCCTCTATGCGGTGATGTATGATCAAGGATCATATGAGGAGATTGAGTCTGCTTATTCGCGCTTGTTAGATGAAATCGAGAAAGAGGAAATGATGCTGGATGGAGATGTATTTGAGGAGTATTTGCTTCATTCACTCATGTCTAAAGATGAAGCAGAGTATATAACGAAACTCAGTGTAAAAGTGAAAAAGCGAGCTGATTAACAAAAAAGAGGATAGACCGCATGGGCGCGTGTCTATCCTCTCTTTATATTTAACCCACTTGATTCTCCGAAAATTGGCTCATATATAAGTCTGCATAAAAGCCTTTTTGTTTCAAGAGTTCACTGTGCGTTCCTTTTTCAATGATGGTGCCATCTTTCATGACTAGAATAAGGTCTGCATCCTTGATCGTCGACAGCCTGTGTGCAATGACGAAGCTCGTTCTGCCTTTCATCAATTCATTCATCGCTTTTTGAATGTGCATCTCTGTCCGTGTATCCACACTGCTCGTCGCTTCATCTAATATCAAGATCTTTGGATCAGATAAAATCGCACGGGCGATGGTTAACAGCTGGCGCTGACCTTGGGACAGATTGCCGGCATCTTCTGTTAAGAGTGTGTCATATCCGTCTGGTAGTGTGCGGATGAAGTCATCAGCATAAGCATGTTTGGCGGCTTTGATGACATCCTCTTTTGAGACGTTCTGCCTGCCATAGGCAATATTGTCGTGAATCGTTCCTTCAAAAAGCCACGTATCCTGAAGAACCATCGCAAATAAGTCGCGTACTTGCTGACGGCTGAGGTCAGTTGTTTTGACGCCGCCGATGCGGATAGAGCCTTGATCTAATTCATAGAAACGCATTAAAAGATTGATGATGGTTGTTTTTCCAGCGCCTGTTGGCCCGACAATAGCAACCGTTTGTCCTTCTTTTACATCTAAAGTCAAATCTTTAATAATCGGATGGTCTTTTTCATACCCAAATTGAACTTGTTCAAAGCTCACATCGCCTGAAAGTGATTCAAGATCAATTGCTGCATCTTCCTCGGCACTTTCTTCTTCCTCATCGAGGATTTCAAATACCCTTTCAGCAGAAGCAATCGCTGATTGAACCAAGTTGGCGACGCTTGATGCCTGCACGAGCGGTTGAGACATTTGCTGCGTGTATTGGATAAACGCCTGCACATCTCCGACACGAATATTCCCATTAATGACAAGAATACCGCCGGCTACACTGACTGCCACATAGCCAAGGTTCCCGATAAACGTCATCAATGGCATCATTAAACCAGAAATGAACTGCGCTTTCCTTGATGATTCATACAGCTGTTCGTTTAATTGATCAAACGTATCAATCGCTTTCTTTTCGTAGCCATACGCACGAACCGTTTGATGCCCTGAGAACATTTCATTAATATGTCCGTTGATCATCCCGAGCTCTTTTTGCTGCGCTTTAAAATGCTTTTGAGAAAATGACGTAATGCCGCGAATCGCAAACAGGCTGAGCGGCAGCGTTAAACAAACAAGCAAGGTCAATAGCGGACTAATCAATAGCATCATGACGACAATCCCAATGACCGTAATGACAGATGTAATCACTTGGGTGAGTGCCTGCTGAAGCGATGTATTAATATTATCGATATCATTCATCACACGGCTCAGCGTGTCCCCATGGGTTGTTTTATCAAAATACCGAAGGGGGAGACGTGTGAGCTTGTCATTTGCTTCTTGCCGTAATTCAGCAATGGTCTGTTGGGAGACACCCGCCATCACATATTGCTGAACGAATGAAAAGAGAGAGGCAATGACATATAGCGCGACAAGCAGTAATAAAATACGTGAAATGACATCAAATTGAACAGCTGTTCCTTGAGTAAAGCTGTCAAACAGGGAAGAGGTGGCATCCCCTAGCAGCTTTGGACTAATGACGTTAAAGACGGTTGAACCGATCGCTGCAATGAAGACAATGATCAATTGAATTTTCCTCGGTTTTAAATAACCAATCAAACGAAGCAGTGTTTTCTTAAATTCCTTCGGTTTTGCGACAGGTCCTCTAGGGTGGCCGCCTTTATGGCCCATGCCGGAAGACATTTTCTTACTCATCCTCGCTCCACCTCCTGACCTTCCTGGGATGCAACAATCTCTTGATAGACAAGATTGTCCTTCAGTAATTGTTCATGTGTTCCGATACCTGCGATTTTCCCATCATCTAGTACGATGATTTTATCACTATGCTTCACTGTGCTGATTCTTTGCGCCACAATGATGAGGGCTGCATGTGCTTTTTCGGCTTCTAATGATGCCCGAAGCTTCGCATCTGTTTTGTAATCAAGTGCTGAGAAACTATCGTCAAACAGATAAAATGACGGCTTTCTCACTAGCGCTCTTGCAATAGAAAGACGCTGCTTTTGACCGCCAGATAGATTCGATCCACCCTGGTCAATTTCCGCATTGATTCCGCCATCTTTTTGCAAAACAAATTCTTCTGCCTGCGCCGTTCGCAGCGCCTGCCAGACGTCCTCATCGCTTGCATCCTGCCTGCCAAAACGCACATTATCGGCAATGGTGCCGCTAAATAAAACCGCTTTTTGAGAGACATAGCCCATCTGGCTTCTTAGTTTCTCCTGAGGCAGCTCTCTAATGTCTACACCATCTAGTGTAATCCGGCCATCTGTTGCTTCATAAAAGCGTGTCATCAGCTGGAGAAGAGTGGTTTTCCCAGAACCTGTACTTCCGATAATAGCTGTCGTTTCGCCAGTTTTGGCTTCAAACGTAATGTCTTGAACTGCCGGTTTCTCAGCATTTGAGTAATAAAATGACACATCTTCAAAACGAATGGATTGGGCTGGCGCGCGCAGGTCAGTAACAGTTCCTTCATTGTCTTTAATCTTCGGTTCCATGTTTAACACTTCGTTCATGCGTTTAGCTGATGCTTGTGCTCTTGGAACCATAATAAAGCTCATCGACAGCATAATAAGTGCCATTAAAATCATCATCGCATATTGAATGAAAGCAATGAGATTCCCAACTTCCATCTCTCCGGCATCAATTCGGTTTGCACCTAGCCAGACAATGCCGATATTCGTGAAGTTCATGATGATCAGCATAAATGGAAACAAGTAAGCCATTAATCGGTTGACTCTAAGGCCAGTATCCTTGTAGGATGTGTTGGCTTCTTGAAAACGCTCCTTTTCATCATCTACACGGTTAAAAGCACGAATGACCCGGATGCCTGAAAGAGATTCTCGCATAATTAAATTCAGCCGGTCTGTTTTCTTCTGAAGCTGGCCGAATAAAGGAATAGCTTTTCTCGATACCAAATAGATAAATCCGCCAAGAAGGGGAAGAGCTGCTAAAAAGATGAGAGACAGGACAGCATCTCGGGATACAGCCAAAATAATTCCGCCCACAAGCATGAGCGGTGCTCTCGTCATCATTTGTAAAATCATGATCGTGACATCTTGGACTTGTTTCACATCATTTGTTGATCTTGTAATAAAGGAAGACGTCCCGATCCTTTGAAATTCTTCTAGTGAAAATTGTTCAACATGCACAAACAGCTGTCTTCTCATATCACGCCCGAAGCCAAGTGCAGTCTTTGATGACAAGTAAGACTTCCAGATCGTGAGCAAGATGGCAAGTAAAGAACAGGCCACCATCCAGCCGCCAACCTTCCATATGTAAGCAATATCTCCTTGGACGATTCCAACATCGACGATATCTGCCGTAAGCGTCGGTAAATACAGCTGGAGCATGCTGCTTAAAAAGGTGAGGATAACAATGGACACAACGGACAGCCGATACGGCTTTAAAAACGATAAAATTGATTTCATACGAATACCTTTCTTCCATATAGTGTGTTGTTCTGTAACCCATCATATACAAAGAGGGATTATTTCCACAAATGAAATGTCCTGTTTTAATAAATTATTTATATTGTTCAATTTTAGAAAAGAAATCCTTCACAAACACATAAAAATCATGGGCAGAAGGAGACATTTCTCGTGACTTAGACGCAATAATTCCAACCGTTCTTCTCACTTGCGGAAAATCGATCGGAATTTTCGCTGTAAATCGCGGTGTGGTTTCATAAAAGGCGCTTTCGGGTAATAAGGTAACGCCCATACCCGCTGATACAAGACCTTTAATGGCGTCTAAATCCTCTCCTTCAGATGAAATGGTTGGCTTATAGCCTGCCTGCTTGCAAGCATCAACTGCAATTTGTCTCAGCACATACCCTTCAGGAAATAACACGAAATGATCCTTTCTTAAATCACTTAAATGAATACTCTTTTGTCCGCTAAAGGGGTGGCTAACCGGCAAAAGGGCATAAATGCTTTCTGAAAACAAAATATTTCCTTCTATTTGAGGATCGTTTGTCGGTACGGGTCCTAAAAAGGCGAGATCAATATCCCGATTTTTTACAGCTTCAATGAGAAATTTATAGGATCCTTGACGAAGTAAAAAATCGACCTCTGGATATTCCTGCTTAAAGGCGGAAATGACTGAAGGAAGCACTTGGCTTGCTAGACTTGTAGGAAAGCCGATATTCACCGTTCCTTTGTGCGGATCTAAGTATTCATCAATTTGCTCTTTCGCATAATCAATGGCTTTTAGTGCCGTTCTGACATGATCTAAAAATTGTCTGCCGATTTTCGTTAATTTGATATTTCGGCCTTCTCGTTCGAATAAGGCCACTCCAAGTTCTTCTTCTAAATTCGCAATCTGCCGGCTGATAGCAGATTGGGCGACATGTAAGTTTTCAGCCGCTTCTGACACGTGCTCACGGTCTGCGACTTCTACAAAATAACGCAACTGACGAAGCTCCATTTTTACACTTCACACCCATCTATCTCAAAAAGAGATTGTTTTCATCTAAATTATATATTGTTTATATTAATTTGAAAACTTAAAATAAGTTACAGAGTTTGTGAGATTTTATGACTGTGAAAAAACGGATCTTTTAAACGGGGGAGAGAAACGATGACTTATAATCAACTACCACAACCACAAGGTCTCTACCGTCCTGAATTTGAACATGATGCATGTGGAATCGGACTGTACGCTCATTTAAAAGGGGAAGCGACACACAGCATCGTCAAAAAGGGATTACAAATGCTTTGCCAGCTTGATCACCGCGGCGGGCAAGGCAGTGATCCGTATACAGGTGATGGTGCCGGCTTAATGGTACAGCTGCCAGACGCTTTCTTTAGAAAAAGCTGCAAAGACTTTGCACTTCCTGAAAAGGGCCGTTACGGGGTAGGAATGGTCTTCTTTTCAAAAGAGGATGACGAGAAAACGCGTCAAGCCATCGAGCAAAAAATCAACGGATTCATTAAACAAGAAGGTCAAACATTAATTGGCTGGAGAACAGTCCCTGTCGATGCCGGGAAAATTGGTACTGTCGCAGCGAAGAGCTGTCCGGTTGTGAGGCAAGTCTTTATTGGGGCAAACGACAACATCACAGATCGTTTGTCATTTGAAAGAAAATTATATGTCATTCGTAAGCAGGCTGAGAACTGGGGAACAGCAGAGGAAAAGCAATTTTACTTTGTCAGCTTGTCGAGTCAAACCATTGTATACAAGGGGCTTTTAACATCAGATCAAGTCGATGCTTTTTATCTTGATCTTCAGGATGAAACATTTGTTTCTGCATTTTCACTTGTTCATTCACGATTTAGTACAAATACATTTCCTACATGGGAAAGAGCCCATCCAAACCGTTACTTGATTCACAACGGTGAAATCAACACATTAAGAGGAAACATCAATTGGATGAGAGCAAGAGAACAACAATTCGTATCTGAAGCTTTCGGAGACGATTTAGACAAGATTTTGCCAGTGCTGAATGCAGACGGAAGTGATTCATCCATTCTAGACAATGCCTTTGAATTCTTTGTGCTTGCAGGCCGTACACCTGCTCATACAGCGATGATGCTGATTCCAGAGCCTTGGACTGAAAACACGCACATGTCAAAAGAGAAACGGGCATTTTATGAATACCATAGTTCTCTCATGGAGCCGTGGGATGGACCAACAGCCATTTCCTTTACAGATGGTAAACAAATCGGTGCCATCTTAGACCGAAACGGATTAAGACCGGCAAGATATTACGTCACAAATGATGATCATATCATTTTCTCTTCTGAGGTCGGCGTGATCGACACAAATGAAGAGGATGTCAAATACAAAGACCGTCTCGAGCCGGGCAAAATGCTGTTAATCGATTTAGAAGAAGGACGAATTATTTCTGACGAAGAAGTGAAATCGACGATTGCGAATGAACTTCCTTATCAAAAATGGCTTGATGAAGAAATGGTTCATGTCAATCGCTCAGAAGAAAATTCAGAAAATTCTAGTATAATGGATGATTTATTGACTCGTCAGCGTGCGTTCCATTATACGTACGAAGACATTCAAAAATATTTAATTCCTTTACTAGAAGAAGGTAAAGACCCAATCGGTTCAATGGGAAGCGACACACCGCTTGCTGTGTTATCAGATCGTGCGCAGTCTCTGTTTCATTATTTCAAGCAGTTGTTTGCACAGGTGACGAACCCGCCGATTGATGCTATTCGTGAGCAGCTTGTGACATCTACCATGACTTGGTTGGGTGCTGAAGGAGATATTTTACATCCGAATGAATATTCATGCCGAAGAATTAAACTTTATACACCGGTCTTAACGAGTGGACAATTTAACGGCTTGAAAACGATTGTTCATAATGCCTTTAAAAGCAAAACGATTCATACTCTATTCACCGATGATTTAAAGCGCGGATTGGATGCGATGTTTGAAGAGGCGGAAAAAGTGATCCGCGAAGGCGTATCTTTATTAATCCTTTCAGATCGTGAAATGACAGAACAAAAAGTGCCGATTCCACCGCTTCTAGCGCTCAGTGCACTGCATCAGCATCTTGTACGCCAAGGCTTACGGACAAAGGTTAGTCTGATCGTTGAATCTGGAGAAGTCAGAGAGGTCCATCATTTTGCCGCACTGATTGGCTACGGAGCAGATGCGATCCATCCTTATCTTGTGTATGAAACGTACAAACAGTTGATTGCAGATGAAGCGATCTCTTTCAGCTTTGATGAAGCAGTCACAAAGTTTGGTAAAAGCGTGACCGAAGGTGTCGTCAAAGTCATGTCTAAAGTGGGAATTTCCACTGTGCAAAGCTATAGAGGAGCGCAAATCTTTGAAGCTGTCGGCATTAGTGAAGATGTCATTCAGGCGTATTTCACGGGAACAGCTTCTCAGCTTGGCGGGATTGATCTTGAGACCATTGCACACGAGGCAAAACTCCGTCATGAAGCAGGGTATCAGGCAGCGACTGACCAAACACTCGAATCAGGCAGTGATTTCCAGTGGAGAAAAAATGGAGAGCACCATGCCTTTAACCCAAAAACGATCCATACGCTTCAGTGGGCATGCCGCAATGAAGATTACGATCTATTTAAGCAATATACAAAGGCAGCGGACGAAGAAAGAATCGGCTTCCTCAGAAATTTATTTTCTTTCCAGCCAAAACAAAAGCCAGTTCGTCTGGAAGACGTTGAATCTGCTGAATCCATCGTGCGCCGATTCAAGACAGGTGCCATGTCATTTGGATCTTTAAGTAAAGAAGCGCACGAAGCGCTTGCGATTGCCATGAATCGAATTGGCGGTAAAAGTAACAGCGGAGAAGGCGGAGAAGATCCTGCACGCTTTACAGTTGATGAACGCGGCGATGATCGCAGAAGTGCGATTAAACAAATTGCTTCCGGACGCTTTGGCGTAAAGAGTCATTATTTGGTCAATGCAGATGAACTCCAAATTAAAATGGCGCAGGGAGCAAAACCTGGAGAAGGCGGACAGCTGCCAGGAAATAAAGTATACCCTTGGGTTGCCGATGTACGCGGCTCTACACCAGGCGTCGGATTGATTTCACCACCGCCGCATCATGATATTTATTCCATCGAGGATTTGGCGCAGCTGATCCATGATTTGAAAAACGCGAACCGTGATGCCCGCATCAGCGTCAAGCTTGTGTCTAAAGCCGGCGTTGGGACGATTGCAGCAGGTGTAGCAAAAGGGACGGCGGATGTCATTGTGATCAGTGGATACGATGGCGGCACAGGAGCTTCGCCGAAAACGAGTATTAAACACACAGGACTTCCTTGGGAGCTCGGTTTGGCAGAAGCACATCAAACCCTTGTGTTAAATGGTCTTCGCGAGAGAGTCGTTCTTGAAACGGACGGCAAGTTAATGACTGGACGCGATGTTGTCATGGCTGCGATTTTAGGAGCAGAAGAATACGGCTTTGCGACAGCTCCACTTGTCGTATTGGGCTGTGTGATGATGAGAGCATGTCATTTAGATACTTGCCCAGTCGGCGTCGCTACACAGAATCCAGAGCTTCGCAAAAAATTCATGGGGAACCCTGATCACATTGTGAATTTCATGATGTTTATTGCAGAGGAAGTAAGAGAAATCTTAGCGGAACTTGGCTTTACATCAATGGATGAATTAATTGGACGCACGGATGTTCTAGGAGTCAGTGAACGAGCAAAAGCACACTGGAAAGCAGGGCAGCTAGACCTTGAAACACTGCTTTATCAGCCAGAAGGAGCTCGTACATTCAGAACACCGCAAAATCATAAAATTGATGAATCACTGGATATGAATGAAATCCTCCCTTATGTACAGGAAGCGCTGAATCATCAAACACCGGTTGATCTATCATTGAATATTCGCAATATCAACCGTGTGGCCGGAACCATTACTGGAAGTGAAGTGTCTAAGCGCTACGGGGAAGAAGGCTTACCAGAGGATACGATCACACTAAGGTTCACTGGTTCCGCAGGACAAAGCTTCGGCGCATTTGTGCCAAAGGGCATGTCTCTCTATTTAACGGGTGATTCAAATGACTATATCGGCAAAGGACTCTCTGGAGGCAAAATTGCGGTCAAAACCTCTGATCACTTTGTACAAAATGGACATGAAAACGTCATTGTCGGAAACGTCGCATTCTACGGAGCGACAAGCGGAAAAGCCTTTATTAACGGGCGTGCAGGTGAGCGCTTTGCCGTTCGTAATTCAGGTGTGCATGTGGTCGTTGAAGGAATCGGTGATCACGGCTGTGAATACATGACTGGCGGACGTGTCGTCATTTTAGGAGACGTCGGAAAAAATTTCGGCGCAGGCATGTCTGGCGGCGTAGCTTACGTCCATACATCCGATGCGAAACAGTTCAAAAGAATGTGCAACATGGAAATGATCATGTTTGAAAAGCTCACAGATCATGAAGAAGAACAAGAAGTGAAACAGCTGATTAAAGAGCACCTTCATTATACAAACAGCTCAAAAGCATCGGCACTTCTAGAAAACTGGGCGCAAGAAAAGGATCAATTCATCAAAGTTATTCCGAGAAATTACAAAATGATGCTTCAAAGCATTGAAGAACAAAAACAAGCGGGCCTCAGTCATGAAGAAGCGGTCATGTTCGCCTTTGAAGCAAACACAAAACCGAAAAATCAAGAAACGGCAAACGGGCAAAAAGCAGCCCTCGCTCATTAAGAAAGGGGAGAGGACAATGGGCAAAGCAACAGGTTTTATGGATTATAAAAGAGAAAAGCCAAATGAACGTGACCCTCTCACTCGTCAAAATGACTGGAAAGAATATTCAGCTCCTTATACAGATGACGTATTGAAGAAGCAGGGCGCTAGATGTATGGATTGCGGCACACCGTTTTGTCAAATTGGGATGGAGATCAGGGGCGGCGTCTCAGGCTGCCCGATCTACAATTTAATTCCAGAATGGAATGACCTTGTGTACCGCGGGAGATGGAAAGAAGCGCTCGAAAGACTGCAAAAAACAAATAATTTCCCTGAATTTACTGGGAGAGTATGTCCAGCACCTTGCGAAGGGTCATGTACAGTTGCCATCAATGATCCAGCGGTTTCGATTAAAAATATCGAACGCACGATCATTGATAAAGGCTTTGAAAATGGATGGATCACACCAAGAATTCCTTCAAGCCGTACAGGCAAGAAGATTGCCATTGTCGGCTCAGGGCCAGCAGGACTTGCAAGTGCGGATCAATTAAACCAAGCAGGCCACGCCGTAACAGTGTTCGAACGGTCTGACCGCCTTGGCGGGCTGCTGACATACGGCATTCCAAACATGAAGCTGGACAAAGAAGTGGTGGAGCGAAGAGTCAAACTGTTGAGACAAGAAGGCATTGATTTTGTAACGAACACAGAAATCGGCGTCGATGTCACTGCCGACGAACTGAAAGAACAGTTTGATGCGGTCATCCTTTGTACAGGTGCACAGAAGCAGCGTGACCTGTTGATTGAAGGCCGGGAAGCTAAAGGGATTCACCTTGCGATGGATTATTTAACCCTCGCAACAAAAAGCATGCTTGATTCAGGATTTAAAGACAAAAACTTCATTGATGCAAAAGGAAAAGACGTCATTGTCATTGGCGGGGGAGATACAGGTGCGGATTGCGTCGCAACTGCACTTCGCCAAAAAGCAAAAAGTGTTGTTCAGTTCGGGAAGCACCCAAAACTTCCGGATACACGTGTAGGGGATAACATGTGGCCTGAACAGCCTTACGTCTTCTCACTGGATTATGCTTATGAAGAAGCACAAGCAAAATTCGGAGAAGATCCGCGTCAATATTCCATTCAAACCACAAAAATTGTGGCAGACAAAAATGGGAAATTAAAAGAGCTTCATACCATTCAAATGGAAAAGGTGAAAAACGAACAGGGGAAGTTTGAATTTCATGAGATTCCAGGGACAGAAAAGGTATGGCCTGCTCAGCTAGTCTTTATTGCAATTGGTTTTGAGGGAACTGAACAGCCACTCGTGAAACACTTTGGCGTGGACAGCAAAAACAATCGCATTGACGCAAAGTATGGGGAGTATACAACAAATGTAGAAGGCGTATTTGCAGCGGGAGATGCAAGACGCGGGCAAAGCTTGATTGTCTGGGCGATTAATGAAGGCAGACAAGTGGCGCACGAGGTAGACCGTTATTTAATGGGGAGTTCGGTTCTGCCAAAATAGGTCATACAAAGGGTGTTTACACATATATAGAAAAGCCATGGCCAAAGAGTGGTCATGGCTTTTTATGATTCAGAAATGGTGTGGTTGATGATGACTTTTTTGCGTTTAAGCTGCGATATGACTAAACAAATAAAGACAACTAGAACAAAAAGAGAAATGGTCAAAAAGCCAAACATATATGAGCCCGTCACTTCTTTTAAACTGCCCAGAATATTAGGTAAAAAGAAGCCGCCAATGCCCCCAGCAGCACCAACAATTCCGGTCACGATCCCAATTTCTTTATGAAATACTTGAGGCACCAGCTGAAAAACTGCGCCATTCCCCATCCCAAGACACATCATCCCGGTAAATAAAAGGGTAATGACCAAAGGTAAAGCTGGAAGACTGCTCACCCCTCCTAAGCAGATGCCGATGACTGCGAATAATCCAAGCAGTACTTTCATTCCACCTATTTTATCCGCAATGAGACCACCGATGGGGCGAAAGAAGCTGCCCGCCGCCACACAAAGAGTCACAAAATCACCTGCATGAATTTTCGAGATACCATATTGATCCACAAAGAAAATACTGAGAAAACTGGAAAGCCCGACAAATCCTCCGAATGTAATCGCATAAAGCAGGCAGAAAAACCATGTCGATTTCACCTGAAATACTGAAAAATACGACCGTAGCGGCTTTGGAGCGGGCTGATTTGGTGCATCTTTTGCTGTGAAAATAAAAAACAAAAAGACAAGACTTAACGGAATCAGGGCGAGCCCCATGACTGCATGCCATCCATAAATCTCGGCAAGACGTGGACCAAATAGTGTGGAGATCAGTGTTCCGCTGTTACCGGCACCTGCAATCCCCATGGCCACGCCTTGTAAATGAGGAGGATACCACCGGCTTGCCATTGGCAAAGCAACAGCAAAGCTTGCTCCTGCTACTCCTAACAAAATACCAATCAGCACGAGCTCGGAAAGGGTTGTACCAGCGATGAACCCCCAGATGAGCGGGATGGTGGTGAAAAGCATGCCAATTACCGCTGTCTTCTTAGGTCCTATACGATCAGTGAATAAGCCAAGTACAATCCGAAAAAAAGAACCAGATAAAATCGGAATGGCAACAATCATGCCTTTCTCTGCGGTCGATAAAGCAAAGTCTTGCGCAATAAAAGCACCCAGTGCCCCTAATAAGACCCAGATCATAAAGCTCACATCGAAATATAAAAAGGAACTTAGCAATGTCTTAGGGTGACCACTTGATTTTAACTCTGAGAGTTTCATAAAATGCCTCCTCTATTTTGAATTTTCTGACTTAAAGATAGCGAGTTATCCCAAGTAATAAAAGTATCATGTTAGAAAAATTGACATGATTACACACTTTTTTACAGGCATGTGCCATAATCTATCCATACAATGTGTTGGGCAAGATGCTTAGAGAGGTTGATTTCATATGGCAAAACGCAAACTCGTGTTTATCGGAAACGGCATGGCGAGTATGAAATGTATCGAGCAGATGATTCAAAAACAGCCAGAACACTATGCCATAACAGTTATTGGAAAAGAGAAGCGCCCTGCCTACAATCGAATAAAACTTTCATCGATTTTACAAAAAAGCGACTCATTATCTCAAATTGAACTCAAGGAAAAAGAATGGTACACCGCGCATGACATCATCATGTACAAAGGGGAAACAGTCGTCCAAATCGATACAAACAAGAAGTGTATCATGACAGAAGCGCGCCGGGAAATTTCCTATGACAAGCTCGTCATCGCAACAGGATCATTGCCGTATTTTCTTCCAATTCAGGGCGTGTCCAAAAAAGGGATTTATGCTTTTCGTACAATTGATGATTATGAGGCCATTTGTGCGGATGCGATGCGTTATCAACGAGCAGCAGTGGTCGGAGGCGGTGTGCTTGGTGTAGAGGTGGCGGCTGGCCTGCAGATTGCGGGACTTGAGACAACCATCATTCATCATGCCGAGTGGCTCATGCAGCGCCAATTAGATGAAACGGCTGCTAGTCTATTACAGCAGCAATTAACGCGTAAGGGCATCCAGGTGAAAACAAATGCCCATACCATTGCATGCTTAGGGGACGAGAGGGTAGAAGGCGTTCTATTGAAAAATGGCGACATCGTGGATGCTGATCTTGTTGTTTTCACAACAGGTATCCGTCCAAACATACAGCTTGCAAAAAATCACGGCATTCATACGCGAAAAGCCATTGTCGTCAATGACATGATGCAAACAAATGTCCAAGATATTTATGCCATTGGGGAATGTGCAGAGCATAAAGGAATGGTGCATGGCCTTGTTCAGCCCATTTATGAACAAGCAAATGCACTTGCCAATCATCTATTAGGCGAGCAAATTACATCTGTACCTCATCCCATTTACTCAACAAAATTAAAAGTACCTGACATGCCTATCTATTCTGCGGGATGTATTGAACTCCATTCCCCGTATACGTCAGTGGTGACATATTTAGATGAAGAGCAAGAAGTGTATAAAAAATTCGTCTTTGAACGCGAGGCACTAACAGGTTTTTTATTAGTTGGAGAGCTGGAGAAAGCCGATCAGCTTTTGCAAGATGTGAAAGTGGGGCGTGATAAAAGTGTCGTCATGAAAGCTCTTCATGAGGAGCAGCCATCTCCTCTAGATTCATTAAAAATGGACGATCTCGTCTGCCAATGTCAAAGCGTTACAAAAGGGACGATTTTGAACACCATATCCGTCCATCAGCTGACAAGCTTAGAAGAGGTTCAAAAACAAACAGGGGCAGCAACCGGCTGCGGCGGCTGTCAAGAGCTCGTCCGTGCCTGCTGTCAGTTATCATCACATGAACAAATAGATGAGCCGGCCTCTTTTTGTTCATGTACAGAAGCTGATGAGCAGACCATTTTTTCGTTTATCAAAAAGCAACTGCTGCTGAATGTGGAGGAAATCAGAAGACATTTTCATTGGAAAACGGAGAACGGCTGCAGCAACTGCAGGTCTGCCATTCCATACTATCTCGAGCAATTCCAATCACCGATTGAAAAAATCAGCGGTGCTGATCAAGAAGACATGTTGCCTCAGCTATACGGAGGGCGTCTTGAACTGGATTTCCTGAAAATCATTACGTCTTTGTTAGAACAAAAACTGATTGATCAGGCAGAGCTGACAGAGCATAAACGAATACGGCTCATCGGCGTGTCAAAACAGGCGGCACAGATCGTCAAAAAACATTGGCCCATCATGGCGAAAGAAAAAAGAAGACTATCTCATGTCCTTACATGTGATTGTAGTCACGATCCAGCTGTCACAGCACTAGTAATGGAGTTTGAAAGACAAGTAGAAGACACACTTTTACCAGCCGTCACCTCTATTCATGTCGCCGGCTCTTCCTGCACGTGTAAACTATCTCCAATATATGACATTTGCATGAAGAAACAGCTGGGGGAATGGAACATTTATATAGGAGGTGACGTATGTCAGCCGAAGGCCGGCCAGCTTTTTTACACTTTGCCTCAATCAAGTGAGCTGATCCCTTTTTTAAAAGCGCTGCTTGAAGATTATAGAAAAAGTGCATACTTTCAAGAATCCATCGGCGATTGGCTTCTCCGTTATGGACTCATTTCTATTCGAGAAAAATTGCTTGATGAGGAAAGAAGAAAAGAGCTCTGTGAACAATTTGACCAAAGCAGACAAAAGGATGTGAAGGTATGAGTCAGTCTTTTTTACGATATGCCCAGCAAATATCAGAGCAGGAAGAACGAAAGCGAGTGTATCCATCCCAATGTCCATTTTGCAGTATGCAGTGCAAAATGCAGCTAGTAGAGCAGCATGTGGAAGGACGAACCAGATATCAAACGATTGGCGTACACAATCCAACTACGCACGGGAGACTTTGTATAAAAGGACAGCATGCACACCAGCACGCACTGCACAAAGAACGTTTGAATCACCCGCTCATCAAAAGAAACGGGCAATTTGTAAAAGCGTCATGGCAGGAGGCACTTAATGAAATCAAAACAAACATGGAATCCCTTCAGATGGCACACGGGCATGATGCCATCAGTGTGTACGGAAGCGCATCTATTACAAATGAGGAGGCGTACTTACTCGGAAAGTTTGCGAGAGTGGCGCTGAAAACGAAATACATCGATTACAACGGGAGACTTTGTATGTCGTCAGCAGCAACTGCGGCGAATCAAACATTCGGACTTGACCGGGGTCTTACGTTTCCTCTCAGTGACATCAAGCATACACGGGTATTGATATTGGTTGGAACGAATATAGCAGAATGTCAGCCAACCTTCATGCCGTACGTCGAAGAGGCGAAAAAAAACGGTGCATTTCTCATCGTCATCGATCCGCGCAAAACACCGACAGCCCAATTAGCCGATTTACATGTCAGCCTGAAACCAGGATCAGATGCTGCACTGGCAAACGGCATCTTGCACATTATGCTTCATGAACATTTAATAGATGAATCATTTATTCGTCATCGAACGTCAGGGTTCCAAAAATTAAAGGAGCACGTCTCGCGCATGTCCCTCTCAAACATTGCTGAGCAAACCGGTGTGATGATTGAAGTTCTGCAGAAAATAGCAAGGAAATTCGCACAAGAAAAGACAGGCATGATTTTCACAGCAAGAGGCATTGAGCAGCAAATAGACGGGACAGCATCTGTGCGAAATTTCCTGAATATTCTGCTTGTTACTGGGAAGATCGGCCGCGTTGGGTGCGGCTATGGCGCAATAACCGGGCAAGGAAATGGCCAGGGGGCAAGAGAGCATGGACAAAAAGCAGATCAGCTTCCAGGGTATCGAGATATCACAAATTCTGCTCACAGAAAAGAAATAGCTGACATATGGAACATTGATGAAAAAGAACTCCCTGGAAAAGGCGTGTCTGCTTTTGAGATGTTTGAAAAAATGCAGGAAGGAGAGATAAAAGCGCTCTTTTTAATGTGCTCTAACCCCGTTCAGTCAGGCCCGCACGCGCGCTTTATTCAACAAGCCATCAAGAAATTGTCCTTTTTTGTAGCTGTTGATTTATTTATGTCTGAGACAGCTGCGCTGGCAGATGTAATTTTACCTACTTCGTCATATTTAGAGGATGAAGGTACGGTGACAAATGTAGAGGGGCGCGTTACGCTTAGAGAAGCAACCTATCCACTTAAGCATCAAAGAAAACACGATTGGCAAATCATTTGTGATATAGCAGCTGTATTAGGCAAAAGCGGCTATTTCTCCTTTTCATCCGCAGAAGAGATTTTTGAAGAATTAAGAGCCGCAACGAAAGGCGCAAAAGCGGATTACTCAGGCATGACCTATGAAAGACTGAGGAAGGAGCAAGGCATATTATGGCCTTGTACGCATCTAGAAGACCCAGGAACCGAAAGATTATTTGAACATGCATTCTCACATTCTGACAGTTTAGCAAAGTTTGCCGTCGTCACACACGGAAAAAATGTGGCAAAGGAACCAGTCAGTCAAGAATATCCTCTTTATTTAACGACGGGCAGAGTGATGGCTCACTACCAAACGGGCGTTCAAACAAGAAAAAGTACCTCTCTTGTTGCCCGGCAGTTTGAATCTTATGCAGAGCTTCATCCTGACACAGCAAAAACGTATGGACTTCAGCACGGGGAGCTTGTGACCATCCAGTCAAAAAGAGGAAGTGTCATCATGAGATGCCGCATATCAGACACCATTCGAAAAGATACCGTGTTTGTTCCATTTCACTGGAGTAAACATCAATCCATTAATCAATTAATTAGTGAACAACTAGATCCGCACAGTAAAATGCCAGGCTTTAAATATTGTCCTGTAGAGCTGTCAGCCTATGTGAATTAAAAAATATGTGAGAAATCATAACATGTATTTTCCATCTATGTTTAGATGATGGTACTTTCTAAAAAATGATCACATGAGGGGTGTTTTATCGTGAAAGAAAAACTCGTATTAGTGGGGAACGGTATGGCTGGCATTCGAAGCCTCGAAAACATTTTAAAAACAGACAGCGAACGATTCGACATGACGGTATTTGGAAGTGAACCGCATCCTAACTATAACCGGATTCTTTTATCGAAGGTGCTTCAAGGAGATACGAAGGTTGAAGATATTACACTAAACGATTGGAATTGGTATCAGGAGCATGATATTCAGTTGTTTACAAATGAGACCATTGTGAAGATCGATACAGATAACCAAACAGTCACCAGTGATCAAGGACGGACCGTGCATTATGACCGATTGATTTTAGCAACAGGGTCACTTCCGTTTATCCTGCCGATTCCAGGGCGTGATAAAAAAGGCGTGACGGCCTTTCGTACATTGCAAGACACAGAGGAAATGGTCAATGCCTCTAGCAGGTACAAAAAAGCAGCAGTCATTGGAGGCGGCCTTCTTGGACTGGAAGCAGCACGCGGCCTACTCAACTTAGGCATGGAAGTGAATGTCATTCACCTCAGCTCTCATTTAATGGAACGCCAGCTAGACCCTATTGCAGGTCAGCTTCTACAAAAAGCATTAGAAGAACAGGGCATGAACTTCCTGTTAGGAAAACAGACAAATGAGATTTTAGGAGATACAAGAGTTGAAGGGTTATCATTTTCAGATGGCACGACACTTGAGACAGACCTAGTCGTCATGGCTGTAGGAATTAAACCAAGTAAAATGCTTGCAGAAATAAGCGGCCTTGAAGTGAACCGAGGTATTATCGTCAATGATTTCATGGAAACGAGTGTCCCAGGCATTTATGCCGTCGGAGAATGTGTAGAACACAGAGGACAAACGTACGGGCTTGTCGCTCCTTTATACGATCAAGCGAATGTGCTTGCTGGGCATGTATGTGACATGAATCCTGTGCCATATGAAGGCTCTGTTCTGTCAACGCAACTGAAAGTATCGGGGGTTGACGTGTTTTCAGCTGGTGACTTTATAGAAAACGATGAGAAAAAAGCGATCAAAATCTTTGACGAACAAAAAGGCATCTATCAAAAACTAGTCTTCCAGCAAAACCGATTAGTAGGTGCCGTCATGTTTGGAGAAACAAGCGATGGACCTCGTCTATTCTCGTATATTAGAGAAGGGGTAGATATGTCGGATATGGAGAAGGTATCTGTCTTAACCTCGAATGATCCGGCGCAAGAAAGCATGATTGAAAGCATGGCAAATGACCATATCGTTTGCGGCTGTAATGGTGTCTCAAAGGGTCAGATTGTGGAAGCCATTCAAAAAGAAGGCTTAACAACGATTCAAGAAGTGAAGCAATGTACAAGTGCCTCACGATCATGTGGAGGCTGCAAGCCCGTTGTCGAAGAGATTCTTTGGCACACGTTGGGCGATGATGCGAACCGAACAGCCCAAAAAGAAACCATCTGCGCCTGCACCACTCGTTCACGAGATGAAGTCATTCATGAAATCAAAGAGAAGGGCCTGCAGCATGTCAAAGAAGTGATGAACGTACTTGACTGGGAGACAGAGGAAGGCTGTTCAAAATGCCGACCTGCCCTGAATTATTATTTAGGCATGCTTCAACCTCTTGAGTACAAAGATGAAAAGAGCTCACGATTTGTGAATGAACGCATGCATGCCAATATTCAAAAAGATGGCACCTATTCGGTTGTTCCGCGGATGTACGGCGGCGTGACAAATGCAAATGACCTGAGAAAAATAGCTGATGTCGTCGACAAATATGAAATACCGCTTGTGAAAATGACTGGCGGCCAGCGTATTGACCTTCTAGGTGTCAAAAAAGAAGATTTACCTAAAGTATGGGCAGACCTGGATATGCCATCTGGTTATGCTTACGGAAAATCTTTAAGAACGGTCAAAACTTGTGTTGGAGAACAATTTTGCCGGTTCGGCACACAGGACTCGATGGCTCTTGGCATTGCACTTGAAAAGAAATTCGAAGGTCTTGCGACACCGCATAAAGTCAAAATGGCTGTCTCTGCTTGCCCTAGAAACTGTGCAGAATCTGGCATTAAAGACCTTGGCATTGTGGGAATTGATGGAGGGTTTGAATTGTACGCCGGCGGAAATGGCGGCACACACTTGCGGGCTGGAGATTTATTGATGAAGGTCAGTACAGCAGAAGAAGTAGAGCAAGTGGCAGCTGCGTACCTTCAATATTACAGAGAAACGGCAAATTATCTAGAAAGAACCTCTGCTTGGGTTGAACGACTTGGATTAGATCATATTCAATCAGTACTCCTAGATGATGAGAAACGAGAAGCCTTAATCCAAAGAATGGACATCGCACTGTCAACGTATGAGGAGCCTTGGCAGGAGCTGCGCGAGAGTCAAAAAGACACGAAACAATTATTTCAAAAAGCGACGGCTTCTGTATAAATCAATTGAAGGGATGAGATCATATGACAGTTTCAGTTGTAAAAGTTCACATTGGCACCCTTTCAGATTTTCCGCTGCAGCTAGGGAAAACAGTCGCAGCCGGTACTCTTGAATTAGCTGTCTTTCAAACCTCTAATAAGCAGTTCAAAGCCATTGAAAACCGCTGCCCTCATAAAGGCGGTGTTCTGGCTGAAGGAATGGTAAGTGGAGACCATGTCTTCTGTCCAATGCATGATTGGAAGATTGATCTTTCGTCAGGGAACGTTCAAGCACCAGATCACGGATGCGTTAAAACGTATGAAACATTGGTCGAGGGGGACGATGTCTTTATTTTATTGCCCTCATAAATAGTTTAGATCCTTCCTTTCATGTATATGCTGTATGTAAATGCAGCAAGAAAGGAAGGAATTTCTGTGCCGTTTTTTAGTATTTTGATTGAACTATTTATCGGGTTTTCCGCCTTATTTTTTATTACAAAATTATTAGGGAAAACACAGTTTGCACAAATCACGCCGTTTGATTTTATTTCTGCACTGATTTTAGGCGAAATGGTCGGAAACGCCATTTTTGACCCAGAAGTCAAGATTCAGCACATTTTGTTTGCTGTTGCAGTGTGGGGCGTTCTCATCTATACAGTTGAATGGTTTTCACAACGCTTTAAAGGTATTCGAGCCTTTTTAGAAGGAAGACCTACGCTTGTCATTGATAAAGGGAACATTCACTACAATCGTTTGAAGAAAAATATGCTTGATCTCAATCAGCTGCAGACACTGATTCGCGCGAAAGGTCATTTTGCCTTGCATGAAATAGAATATGCCATTTTGGAAACAGACGGCTCTGTCAGTGTTCTTCCGAAAATGAAATACGCAACTGCCACAGCAGAAGATGTGAACGTGAAGGGAAAAGAAGTCAAATTGCCTAGAACATTTATTATTGATGGCGAAATTTTAAAAGATGACCTACAAGAAGCTGGCTTTGACGAAACATGGCTGAGTGAGCAATTAAAAAAGCAGCACATTTCTTCTCATCGAGACGTTCTATTTTGTGAATGGATTGAAAATGAAGGGATTTATGCGATAAAATATGAAAAATCTAAAAAACATCCACAACAAAATTAAGTGGGTGTTTTTTTTGTGTGTCATGAATAGGATCAAAAAGAATGTTTGATTGAAAATGTTCACAAAGAGGAGGAGATGTGCGATGAAGTATGGAAAGGTATGGCTTGTATTCGTTTTGTCTTTATTACTATTTGACTCAGCTTCACTTCAAGCAGCCGGACATCAGAATCAAACAAACCGCGTCCTTGTGGTCGATCATAAGGGAAATGGCACGTTTCGAACCGTTCAGTCTGCCATTGATGCGATTCCAGCGAACAATCAACAGCGCGTAACGATCTATATTAAAAATGGTGTGTATAAAGAAAAGATCCTGCTTCCGCAAAATAAACCGCACGTGTCCTTTATCGGCGAAAACCAGCACAAGACGATTCTGACGTATGATGATACAAATGCAAGAACTGGCAGCACAACAAATAGCTCCAGCACTATGATTCGTTCGAACGACTTTTACGCAGAAAATATCACCTTTCAAAATACAGCTGGCAGACATGCTGGTCAGGCGGTTGCGCTGTATGTGTCTGGCGACCGGGCTGCGTTCAAACAAATACGGGTCTTAGGGTATCAAGATACACTTTATGCAACAGGCTCAGACCGGCAATATTATGAAAACTGCTATATCGAGGGCACGGTCGATTTTATTTTTGGATCAGCCACAGCTGTGTTTAAAAGAGCTGAAATAAAAAGTCTTGGAAATGGGTATATTACTGCAGCATCCACAACAGAAGCACAAAGGTATGGCTATGTATTCATCGATTCTACGTTGAAAAAGGGGACGGCAGCTGCTCAATCGGTTTATTTAGGACGTCCGTGGAGGCCTCATTCCGCTGTGACATTCCTCTATACAAAAATGGATGAACATATTAAGGCAGAGGGATGGCATAACTGGGATAACCGTGATAACGAAAGAACAGCAAGATATAAAGAATATGGATCGACTGGGACCGGAAGCAATGTAGCAAATCGCGTTAAATGGTCCAACATTTTAACGAAAAACGAAGCAAGTCAAATCACGGTGCAAGCTGTTCTTGGCGGAACCGATGGCTGGAATCCAGAAAAGAGGTAAAGGGCTTGTCAGTTTTCGTCAAAGAAAGCTGACTTTTCTGTTTAAAAAACCTTTGAGAACAAACGTTCTTTTGTGTATAATGAACATATTCTTCTAAAATTGGCTGCGATAAAAAAGGAGGGATTGCGTGAAGCGTTTTTCACAGCTCTTGTTTTTACAAATATGTATCCTGTCGATTTTATTTCTCCCTTTTTCAGCAAAAGATGATCAACTTACAGCTCGTGACGACTCACTGCCGTGGATGACAGCTTTAGATGAATTCATACGAACAGCACCTGATTTAGAGGGCGCGATCTCCGGCGTCAGCGTCCGCAATACTTCTGACTCCTCTCTTCTTTATGAACATCAAGCCGATATTCGTCTTACTCCTGCTTCTAATATGAAACTGCTCACATCAGCCATCGCCCTTGATATACTAGGAGAAACACACACATTCCTGACAGATATCTGGATGGATGGTTCTATTCAAAAGAAAACGTTACATGGCAACCTGTATCTACGCGGTACCGGGGATCCGACTTTATTAGAGGAGGATTTTGCAGCACTTGCCAAACAAGTGAAAAAGGCCGGAATACATACGATTCGCGGACAGCTTGCGGCAGATGACACTTGGTATGATGATACGCGATATTCTATTGATTTGCCTTGGAGTGATGAAGATCAATATTACGGTGCACAAATCTCTGCTCTCACAGCTTCACCGAATCAAGATTATGATGCAGGAACCGTGATTCTCGAAGTAAAACCAGGAAAGAAAGCAGGGCAAAAAGCGACCTATGACATCATCCCGAAGACTTCTGCCCCTCAAGTCATGAATCAAGTAAAAACCGTGCCAGAAGGCGGAAAAAAGAAAATTTCTTTTAAGCGCTCTCACGGCACAAACAAGATTACGTTGACTGGAACCATTCCGGTTAAAGCGAGTTCATCTAGACAATGGGTAGCGTTATGGGAGCCAACCACTTATGCGTTAGATTTAATGAAACGAGCGTTAAAGGCGGAAGGGATTCAAGTAAAAGGACCGCTTAAAACAAAACAAGTTCCTAAAAAAGCCAAGAAAATTGCCACCCATTCATCGATGCCTTTATCAGATCTGCTTGTTCCCATGATGAAACTCAGCAACAATACCCATGCAGAAATGTTGCTAAAGGAACTTGGAAAACAAGTGAAAAGCAAAGGGAGCTTTGAGGATGGACTGGATGTCATGAATGAAAGGCTTCCTGCTTTTGGCATCAATCCTTCGCATGCAGTGCTGCGAGATGGGTCGGGCATATCACCTATTAACCTTGTTTCTGCCAACCAGTTCACGTTATTTTTGACAAACATTCAAAAGGAAAAATGGTTTAAGACCTATGAACATGCGCTTCCGTTAGCAGGGGCAAGTGAACGAATGGTCGGAGGGACGTTAAGGAACAGATTGAAAGAACCAGCTACACTAGAAAAAGTACGTGCAAAAACAGGTTCATTAACAACGGTTAGCACACTTTCTGGATATATTGACACGAAGAGCGGAAAGACGGTCGCCTTTTCCATTTTATTAAATCATCTTGTTGATGACGAAAAAGGGAAAGAGATAGAAGACCATATTGTCAGCATTTTAGCTGAGAATCTTTAGATAGAGAAGGAGTACCATCATGACGTTAGATAACAATCAATCTTTAGTAAAAACCATGTCCATTTTTCTCGTCCCGCTTTTGCTTAGCAATATTTTGCAATCAATCGGACAGCTTGTATCCATCGTTCTTGTCGGTAGATGGATTGGAGAGGATGCAGTAGCTGCTATTTCTGCATTCTTTCCGCTTTTCTTTTTACTCGTTTCTTTTTCCATTGGAATTGGATCGGGAAGTTCCATCCTTATTGGACAAGCGTATGGCGCGAAAAATGAAAAAAGATTAAAAGAAATTATTGGCACAACGCTTTCATTCACCTTTTTAATCGGACTTTCTTTAGCGATCATTGGAGGTTTATTTGCAACAGACATCCTAAATCTCATGGGAACACCTGCAAATATTGTGGAGGAAAGTGCGGCATATGCCAGAATTCTATTCATCTCAATGCCGATCTTATTTCTTTATTTTGTTTACACGACCTTCCTGCGAGGAACTGGGGATTCAAAAACGCCTTTTTATTTCTTAATGATTAGTACGGCAACGAATATTTTGACGCTGCCCATTTTATTATTTGGCTGGATGGGACTGCCGGCATTTGGTTTATACGGCGCTGCATATGCTTCTGTGATTTCAACCATTGTGACGTTTATTATTCTACATATCTACTTATATAAGACAAAGCACCCGCTTCGCATTGATGCATCAGTGAGAAAGCATTTATTGATGAAAGGGGATCTACTAAAAACATTATTAAAGCTCAGCATTCCATCGAGCATTAATATGATCCTTATTTCTTTATCAGAAATTGCTGTTATTTCTTTTGTCAACGATTATGGATCACAGGCCACAGCTGCCTATGGTGTTGTCAATCAAGTCGTGAGCTATGTGCAGATGCCGGCAGTGAGTCTTGGCATTGCAGTCTCTATCTTTGCAGCACAATTCATCGGTGCAGGGAATATCAACCGCTTGAAAGATGTGATAAAAATCGGGTTAGGGCTCAATTTTGCCATAGGCGGATTCATTATTATCATCGTTTATCTCTTTGCACCACAGATTTTATCTATCTTTTTAACAGATTCTAAGACGATTGACATTGCCTATAGCTTGGTCGTCATTACATTATGGAGCTATCTTATTTTTGGAACGGCCCAAATTGTTGCAGCCACGATGAGAGCAAGTGGAACAGTTTTATGGCCAACAATCTTTAGTATTTGCTCCATTTGGCTTGTAGAAGTACCAGTCGCTTATGTGCTATCGCACTACACATCCCTTGGCATCAAGGGCATATGGATTGGCTATCCTGCGGCTTTCTTTGTGAACTTACTCCTTCAATACGGCTACTATCAGCTCGTATGGAAGAAAAAACAAATTGTAGCGCTTGTTCAGTCATAATGTGAAAGTGTGAAGCAGCATATACATACGAAGATCTATCACTTTTCAGGAGGTCTGATCTTCTATGTTTTTGAATCAAAGAAGTGAACTGAGCTCGCACAATATCGGTGATTTTTCTTATGCCGGACCAGATTTCCAAGTGCTGACATGGGGGGAAGGTGCGACACTAAACATTGGGAAGTTTTGTTCCATCGCAAACGAAGTGAAAATTTTCCTTGGCGGTGAACACCGGACAGATTGGGTCACAACGTATCCGTTTAATCAAATTTTCAAAGAAGCTGCCCACATCAAAGGACATCCCAAATCAAAAGGAGATGTGCAGATAGGACACGACGTATGGATTGGATATGGCGCGACGATTATGTCAGGAGTATGTATAGGGAACGGAGCAGTGATCGGAGCAAATAGTGTCATCACAAAAGATGTGCCGCCATATGTAATTGCTGCAGGAAATCCGCAGCAGTTCATGAAATATCGGTTTTCATCGGAAATAATTGAACAACTTCAATTATTAGAATGGTGGAATTTAGAGTTTGCAATCATCCAATCTATTTTTCACCTTTTGCAGTCTCATGATATTGAACATTGTATAAATGTAATAGAAGACATAAAAAAGAAAGGCTGAAAAAGCCTTTCTTTTTTCGTTTAGCTGAGCCGTATAATGGTCAAGGCAGCACCTGCAGCAGCACCCCCGCCAACTAAAACAGCTGTGGCAACAGCCCCAAAAAACTGCAGTGAAATGATGCTTCCAGCTGTTAAATTAACGATTACAGTATTATGGATAAACGAAGTAGAGATAACAGGTGATTGAACAGAACTAGGCACAGTGGTTGCTCCATTTAAAAGCAAACATGTATTAATTAAAAGAGCTGCAGTGGTGTTGACTTGATACGTAATATAATATTTATCAGTTTGCAGAACGGTAAAAACAGTACTTGTGCCGTTTGCTGTAAAACCAGTAATGTTTTGAAAGTTTGGCAAAGGAATATTCGTTCCTCCGGCTACAGTAACAATGGTAGGGCCAGAACTATTAGCAGCATAAAGTGCTGTATCCGTAAAACCACCTGTTCCAGCAACACTAGTGATTCCTGTAACTCCAGTCGGACCAGTTCCCCCAGAAGCTGCCAAAAGTGTATAGTCGGGGGAGAGCCCAGGTATTCCTGATGGAGCATCTACATTGGCTATATAAATACTGCCATTAAACGTGACAACTTGACCCGCCTCGTAATCTTGTGATTGTGAGGGGTTAAAAGGGAGGGTGCCGGTTAATCCGCCAGCAGGTCCGGTTGGCCCAGCGGGACCTGCTGGGCCTCTTCGTCCAACCCTTTGAATTGTTTTTGATTGTTTTTCTCCTTTTTCACAGGGGGATTCCCTCGAGACCTGTTTTGTTTTGAATGTTCTTGATTGATAAATGGACAGTCTCTTCTTTGAGGACGGTCAAGACGTAATCTTTTGTAATGAGGCTGCTCATGATATTTACCGCAAAAGGGACATTTGTGATCGAATTGATTGTACAAATTGCCCATCTCCTAAAATTGATATTTCATTCTATGTGCAAATTTTCAAATTTGAAGTAAAACCTAGAAACTCATCATTTCGAAAATCATCGAATCAAATCATTTAAATGTTTCATGATTTTATGTTATGGTGTTGAAAGTATATAACTAGTATGATTTTTGACAGAAATGGGGACATCATTTATGAGTCAATCAGTTTTACAGCGCACAGCTTATTCCGTTTTAAATTTATCCTCTGTGACAGAAGGAGGCACCATTAAGGAGTCTTTTGAACATAGTATGGATTTAGCAAAAAAGGCGGAGAAGTGGGGTTATCATAGATACTGGCTAGCAGAACACCATAATATGGAAGGTGTTGCGAGCTCTGCAACGTCCGTTTTAATTGGATATATTGCTGGGGGAACCGAAAAAATTCGAGTAGGATCTGGCGGGATTATGCTGCCAAACCACTCTTCACTTGTCATTGCTGAACAATTTGGGACACTTGAGACATTATATCCGGGGAGAATTGATTTAGGTCTTGGAAGAGCACCAGGGACAGATCAGTTAACGGCAAGAGCTCTCAGACGTAACCTTCATAACGGAGAAGACTTCCCTGAGCAGCTAGAAGAACTTCGGCAATATTTTAAACCAACCGGACAGGTCAAAAAACATGTAAGAGCCGTTCCAGGAGAGGGTCTAGACATTCCGATTTGGCTGCTTGGTTCAAGCGGTTTTAGCGCAAGACTTGCAGGAGAGCTTGGATTGCCATTTGCCTTTGCGGCACATTTTTCACCTAAAAATACAATTCCTGCTTTAGAGTTGTATAGACAGTCATTTAGACCTTCTGATGTGTTAAAAGAGCCTTATGCCATGGTGGGTGTGACAGTTTTTGCTGCAGATCAAACAGAGCGAGCTGAATATTTGGCGACCTCTCATTATCAGCGGTTTTTGAGTCTCATTCGAAATACTCCAGGAAAACTCAAAGCGCCTGTCGACAGTATGGACGGCCTTTGGAGTCCGTATGAAAAAGCGATGGTGGATGAACAATTAAGTTCGACAATGATCGGGGATAAAGAAAAGGTGAAAAAAGAATTGGAAGCCTTTATTGAAGCCACTCAAGCAGACGAAGTGATGATTAATTCGGATATGTTTGACCATCAAGAAAGAATGCGCTCGTATGAAATCATCGGAGAGATCTTCCAAGAGGCACAAGAAAAATAAACATGAAAAAAGAACTGCACAAAGCAGTTCTTTTTTATTTATGCTTTTGTAAAAATACGAAATGGTTGTCCAATTGGCAGCACAGTACGGCCAAAATGAGTATTGAGCACAACTGCTGCTGAACCATAAAACGAAAGCAGGGAAATGATCAATTCTGCGATACCTGCAATGGTATGAGTCACATCGTACATCACACCAAACGAGCTAAGGGAAAGACCAAGGAATAAGAAATCAATAAAGACGAAAATCAAAAATAATACTTTATGTGTTTCCATTGCACCAATCGTCATAAACAAGCTGAAAATCAAATAACCGATAAACGCAAAACCTAGTTGTTTTGGATCTGCTGCTCCCGCAAGCGTTTTCCCAAAAACGCCGGCTTGAATGAGCCAAGTCGTTCCAACGCCCATCCAAAAAAGACCGAATGCGCCAAAGGCAGTGGCTCCAAAAATATTATGATGCTTTGAATCTTGTATGGACGCGATTAGCTGCGCGATGCCTCCAAGGAAGATAGCCCAAGGTAAAATAAGGGAAGTGCCATCTGTAATTCCTAGTTTTTGTGAGGACGCAACGAGCGTCACCATTGCTAAACCAAACAAACCAAGTGGTGTTGGGTCTGCAATTGATAATCGAATAGCTTGAACATTCTGTTTTTCCATAATGACCTCCTACAATTTGCACTTACAAAAGATACTCGAATTAGACCGAAACGTCAAGCTCTTTTTTAGTAGACACTTGCAACGTCTTCCAAATAAATCTATATTTAATACATATCAAATGTGATAGAAAAAGAGGGATAAAATGAGTAAAGGCTTAGCTGGAAAAACGATTGCCATTTGTGGAACGAGAAAAACAGAAGAAATGCGTACACTTGTCGAAAAGCAAGGGGGACAAGCCGTTATTCGTTCTCTTCAAGGAACTGTATTTTTAGCCAAAGAGGAGTTAAAGCCAGGCATTGAAACCTTTGTGAAGCAAGGTGCGGATTGGGTGATTTTCACAACAGGCATCGGGACAGACACATTGATTGAGAGTGCAGAAGAGCTTCATCTGGGGGAAGCATTTATGCACATTCTATCAAATGCGCATATTGCTTCAAGAGGGTATAAAACCTTTGCAGCACTCAAAAAACGCGGAATTCAGCCAGACGTATCTGATGAAGATGGAACGGTTCGTGACATGATCTCAAAGCTTGAAGACAAGGAGTTTCATGGCAAACGCGTCATGGTGCAGCTTCACGGGGAAAACGCTCCGGCTCTCATCCAGTTTTTACATGACAAAGGGGCTGATGTTTTGCCGCTTTTACCTTATCAGCACACACCTCCTGAACCAGAGGCCGCAGAAACATTGCTTCAAGAAATGAAAGATGAAAAAGTCCATGCCGTCTGTTTTACAACCGCTGTTCAGGTTCACGCCTTTTTCACATTAGCGGCAAAATGGGGCAGAAAACAAGAACTCCAAGAGCTATTCGAGCAGCACGTACTGGCAGTGGCCGTCGGAAAAGTCACAGCTGAAGCTTTAAAAGAAGAGGGAATAGACAGAATTCTAGCTCCGTCACTTGAGAGAATGGGTGCAATGATTATGGAATTATCCCAATATATGAAAAAACAATCATCACATTCATAGAAAAAACGCCTTTCACCCGATCAGTGGAAGGCGTTTTTCATTAGATTGTCCGTTTTCGGTTCGTACGAATTTTTTTGAGGACAAAATAGAGAACGATCAGGACGATCGCAATGGCCATAATAGGGGTTGTATAAGCGTGAGCAACACTTTGAATGTGATCCCACTTTGTCCCAAGCTGCATACCGAGATAGATAAATAAGATCGACCAAGGGATGGCAGCTAATCCTGTCAAGAGGACAAATTTCAAAAAAGGCATTTTGGCAATACCTGCTGGAATGGAGATGGCGTGGCGGACAACAGGAATAAAGCGCGCTGTAAACACCACACCGGTTCCATATCGGTCAAACCAGCGCTCTGCAGTTGCGATATGGTGTTCATGGATGAATAAGTATTTTCCGTACTTTGTTAAAAAAGGTCTTCCGCCATAAAGGCCGATCCAGTATATAAAACACTGTGCGAGCGTACCTCCGATGACGCCAGCGATAACAGCTCCAACAAAACCGATTGTTCCTGTTGACACCATATATCCGCCATAAGCAAGAACAATTTCGCTCGGAATGATTTCAATCATCAGACCTAGTGCTACACCTACATAACCAAGGCTTGTCAGCCAGGTTAAAATTTCATTGAACAAGGTTCCCATTCATTTCACTCTGCCTTTAAATACGAATTTTCTTCAAGCATCCTTATAAAAGCCTATGCTTGTTTTGCTTTTCTCATGAGTATGCTTTCCGCTTACCTCCCACGGCTAAACCGAAAGACGCCTCATGAATGCCTGGCTTTTCCACCAAGTCTGTGACGATAAACTCTCGTCTAGCAAACTTTATCATACCATATTTGCTTGTACCTAGACGATCTACTTGCTGAACACTTGTTATGTGAAGAACTATCATGATGTCAGTGGTCAAATCAGTAAAGAAAATATGAACAGGCTGCATCCGTTTTTTTCAACAGATCATGATATAATTTGTTAGATGAAACGAACGGGTGGTGCACAAACATGTATTTAACAATCGCAGAAACAGCTGAATACTTAGAAGTAGCTGAAGCGTATATTGAGAAATTAATCCAGCAAAAAAAGATCCGCTATGTATTTGACGGCGAATCCTATCTGATTTATCAAGGACAGTTTCAAACGCATATGAAGCAGCTTGAACAATACAAAGAGCTCGTCCAAGAGATTTTAAATGAACCGATTCCTGAAGATCCAGATGTAAAGGACGAAGATTAGAAAACATTGTTCTTTTCACATGATTCAATGATGACAAATATAAAAGATCATACATATGCAATAAAAGGAAGTGAATGGAGTGGAAAAAGCCGCTTTATGTGAAGCCTGTCAAAAAAACGCAATGAATGTAGTAGAGAATTCTGATGAGCCGAAACAGCCTTATCAATTATGTCATCCGTGTCACAAGAGACTACTCAACTATTCATTACGACCTATTGAATGGTATAACTTAGCCGTTCTCCATTCTCCTAAACAATTTTTACTGCACGATGACTTTTATGGAGAGGACGGACAGGCTTTCCAATTAGAGGATGATGTCATCGTCACCAAAGAAGATAAAGCACCCACATTACAAGACGTTCGGCAAGATTTGGCGTCTTTATTAGACTTTTCAATCACTAGGTGGTTTCTTGAGGGTGATGTCATCGATGCTCTGAAACAGCACGATGAGAAAAAGATCTTAGACTCTGTTCAAAGTCGGTTTGATGAAACTCGGCATGTCGAAGTGAAATCACGAATGATAGAAATCGCGGCTGATGTTTTAGGTACATCTGCCGCTGGGTGGGTTAGGGAACTTTTGGATCAGGCTGACGAAGAATTTCTTTATCCACTTTCCTGGGCAGCAGCCAGCAGCCTGCCAGAAGATGAGGGTTTACAACATGTGATAGAGAAATTGAAATCGATCAGTGAAAAAGAATTGCCGACAGCTGCTTTTATCTGCCTGTACCGTTTCCGTTCTTACAAAATCATGGATTGGATGGAGTCTGCCTGTACCCAATTTCACGATCATTGGGGAAGGCTGGCAGCCGTAAGCTGTCCAACCTGGGATAGAATGAAAACATGGCTCGACAAAGGAAGACCTTTCAGCTTAATTGCACTGGATACAATGGCAAACTGCGCTAAAGGGAATAGACCAGTCCTTGTGGAACAATGTTCACCTAAAATCCTTAGAACAGATAAAAATGAAGTAGAGAACACTTTAAATGACTATCTTCAAAAAGATCGCGTGCCACGAGTCAAAATGAAAGTGTCTAAAATAATGAATAACAAAGAAGACATTTTCGAATAATTTTTCACTCATTTATTGACTGACACCGGTTTGAACAATTTTCATATGGCATTTAATTTGTACATCCGCATCAGGATAGATTTCCTGCCATTTTTCTGGTGTCATTGCTTTGTCTTTTGATCGATACCTCAAACCCAGCCCAAGCGGATCTATGTTTTGCTTTTTAAAGGACTGAACAAGGTCTTGTCCTTGCTGAGCGACACGTTTTTCAACTTTTCTTTCAACATGGTCCAATATAGAAGGTTTATCAATTTTTTTGGACTTCATAAATTCTTTTAATTCACCTTTCAGCTTGATATCAATCGTGATATGAGGCTTTTTTGTTAGGTTTTTCGTTGGTTTGATCTGGTAAGACACATGTGATTTGATATTTTCAATGACGACATGGGTCTTTGCTTGATCATCCAATTGAAACTCGTAGATGCCATTTTTATGATTTTCAATCATCGCTTTAAATGTGAACGTTTCTTCTCCAGGGATATGATCCACCATTTTTTCTTGATCAAACAGAGCGACTCCTGTGACCTTGATGGCATTGCTTGTTTTTTTGATGTAAGGGAGGTAAGCATCGACCCCTTTTGCCAGCATCTGATTCATAAAAATATGCTGATTGGTTACAGGTTCATTGCCATTTCGCATATTTTGGGTTAACAGATCAGAGAGATACACGCCAATATTCAAGTTCGTTTGATTCATTTTTGTGTATAATAACTCTTCAACTTCTCCGCCTACAATCGCAAACACTTGGCGTGAACCAATGATAGGATCACGATAAATGTAATTCATTAAATCGATCATGCCGACTTCTTTTGCTAATTTTTCACTGATTAAAATAACGAGCACCTGGCCCATGACCACTGGAAAAGGTGATTTTTCTGACACGAGAAACTGAATATTACTAATGGTGTTTGACCTCGCACTTAATATTTGATAACTTCCTTGCTCTTCACTTTTAAAGACAGGGAAGACGAAGAAGCCCTTCATTTCGCCATCTTCTACTAAATCAAATCCTGCCGCCTGAGAGATATTTAATTCATCTAAAAGGCGAGGCTGTGCACAGCTAGTTAACAAAAGACTAAACAACATGAGACCCATGAGTATATAACGTTTCATGCTCGTTTTTTCACCCACCTTTTTTTCAGCATCAGCCCAATGACCATACAGACAATCAATCCATATATAAGAATGTATCCGCTATATTCCACCCATTGATTAAAGGCTTCAAAAGAGGTTGCCCCGGCAAAAAACGAAAACATGACCAAAATGAGGATGCTGAGACAGATTAAAGTGACGCGCTGACTCGTATGAAATACTTGTTTCGCCATTCGGCTCGCTGACCATAATGGAATGGCGATATTTGGAATGATCAGAAGCAGCCAGAGGGACACTTCAATAAATTCAAAGCGCTGGATAAAGGGAAGTTTCACAATACTTGTTAACGTTAATGTCGGCCATTTTGTTAATTTGAGCTGAGCACTAGAGTAATACGCAATGGAGACGAGAAAGACAAGTAAATTTAAGCATGTCGTGAATAATGCCCCCATGTGGGCAAATTTTTGTGACGTCTGTGCTTGTTTAATAAAGGGAAAATAGACAAGCAGCGTGCCAAAACCAAACATGGATAAGGAGGCATCTTTGACGCCCATTACCAGCTGCGAAAATGTATGATCAAACATCGGAAACATGAAGCGAATGTGACTATATTTCATGACATAAAAGCAAATAAACGTCATCCAATACGTCAGTACAATGCTAAAAAATGCCCATCCAGCAATGGTTCTAAAGCCGCCGGTATGAATGTAATACACAAGCAGCAGCAGTACAGACGCAAACAATAGACCAGGAATTTCTTTAAACAGCCATACATGGATCACATCCATATAGTGGACGAGAACGGTCAACGACAAAGAAGCAAAATATAAGATATAGAGTATGTTGAATAATTGCCCAATCCATTTGCCAAATACGTATTGCGTGATATCACCAAATTCATCCGAAGGGGCCTTTCTAAACATCAAGTACATCAGAAAGATCATCACATTGACGCTGATGCCAGAAATAAGAATGGCGATCCATCCATCATTATTCATAGAACGAACAAGGTTTGTTTGAAAGTTTAAAATGCCGACACCTACTTGATTGGCATTGATGAGAAAAAACACAAAAAAAGGGGAAACTTGAAATTTTTCTTTCACAGAAGAAGAACTCATGCTTTCACTTCCTTATTCATAAAAATCATTTTTCCCCTTACGGCCTTGCTTAGGCTTTTGCCGGTGAATCGTTTCATTTTGCGGGCGTAAATTTTCCGGTCTTTTATTCAAAAAGCGGAGCTGAGGACGAATCAAGCTACCCTTTAAATCCGTCAGACGCAGCGGAAAAATAGGCTCTAGATACGGCCTTCCAATAGACGTTAATTTCATTAAATGGGTGAGTAGGAAAGATCCCATCACGGCAATGCCTAATGCACCCCAAATCTGTGCTGCAAATAGAAATGGAAATCTCAGCAGCCGAATGGCACTGCCCATTTTGTAAATAGGGGTGACAAATGAGGCAAGAGCAGAAAGGGCGACAATAATGAGTAAAATATTACTTGTTAAGCCTGCTGCCACAGCAGCCTGTCCAATGACAATCCCGCCAACAATCCCGAGCGTCTGCCCGACTTTAGCTGGGAGCCTCGAACCTGCTTCTCTTAGTAATTCAATCGAAATCTCTAAAAATAGGGCCTCAATAATCGGAGGAAATGGAACAAGATAGCGCGAGGACACAATGGTTTCTAATAAATCCTTTGGGATCAGCTCATAATGAAAGGTTAAAACGGCTACATATAAAGGTGTCGCAAAAATGGAGAATATCACTGCAAATATGCGTAACAGCCGAAAGCAAGAAGCCGCCATCCACGACATATTGTAGTCTTCCATTGTGGAAAAATACTCAAGTAAAATAGTCGGGGCAAGCAAGACATGAGGCGATCCATCGACTAAGATGGCAATTTTCCCTTCTGTTAAACCTGACGACACGCGGTCGGGTCTTTCTGTATTTAAAAACAATGGAAAGATCGTATTGGATACATCATAAAGCATTTGAGCGAGGTAATTCGCATCTAAAATCTGATCATAATCAACGTCCTCAATGCGCTGGAGAACGGTTTCGATGTTTTGCGGGTTGGCGATTTCTTCAATATATAACACCGCTACTTTTGTTTGAGATAGCGTGCCAACTGTCTTTTCTGCCACTTTCAGGTTCGGCGTCGGCAGCCGCCGCCTGACCAAATTTAAATTGGTATCCAAAACCTCCACAAATGCTTCCTGGGCACTGATAATGCCAAATTCAATCTCGGGGGGCCCAACTTGTCTGCCTTTCTTTTCTTCAATCGGTATCAGAAGTGCTTTGCCCCAGTCCGTTTCGAGCCGAATGGCCATATTGCCCAGATGAAGGGCTTCTTCCACTTTTTGAAGATCGGTCGTGATGACAGACTGTTCAATGGGGATTCGTTCTTTCAGCTCCTCAAGAGTGGGGGTGAGGTGCAACTCTTTCATGCAGGGCAAAATTTGTTCATGGAGTAGATGACCATTAATTAAAGAACGAAAAAAAGAGATTCGATAAAGAAAACCTTCACTTCGTGACAATTCGTTTGTAAAATCAGAGGAACGTGACAATGCCTCAAATACTGAATTTGGGTCCTTTTGATGTTGTTTGTTTTTCTTCAGCACTTGAATCATCTCCTTCCGCGATTTGCCTCTATTATCCAACTAATTGTCTGAAGATATGCATGAAAAAAAGCGTTCAGCTTGATGAGCTGGACGCTTTTTTTCCATATTGAACGGCTTCTAATAAAAAATCTGCGAGATGGACGGCACGCATGCTGGGCGATTGTCCTGAACGTTTGATACCCGCTGCCATTTGCAATTGACAGCCTGGATTGGACGTGACAATGGCAGCCGCCGCTGTTTGACTAGCTTCTGTCATTTTATGATCTAAAATTTGCATCGACATCTTTGGCTGCAAAATATTATAAATTCCGGCGGATCCGCAGCAGCGGTCGGCATCCTTCATTTCTTTAAATGATACCCCGTGAATCGCCTTCATCAGCACCCTTGGCGCTTGCTCTACACCCATTCCATTTCGTAAGTGACAAGAGTCTTGATAGGTGATGATCTGCTCTGGCAAGGCAAGCGATGTACGCCGGTGAAACTTAAGCTCCACGAGAATATCTGATATATCCGTGATTTTATTTGAGAAGGCTTCACCTCGCTTTTGAAAAGCCGGATCATCCTTTAGCAAATGATCATAATCACTTAAAAAGGCACCACATCCGCCCGCATTCATGACAATGGCATCTGCCTCAATCTCCTCAAATGCTTCAATATTCCGCCTTGCTAACTGTTTCGCTTGCTCCTTTTCTCCGCTATGGCCATGAAGTGCACCGCAGCAAGTCTGAACAGGAGGGACGACAACGTCACAGCCGGCCAGCTGCAAAAGTTGGATGGTCGCTTCGTTTGTGCTGGAAAAAACGGTGTCCATTAAACAGCCAGTAAAAAAGGCCACACGCTTTCTTGCCGTGCCAATGGCTTTGTATTCTAACGCACGGCTTTTTTGTTGACGCGGCACCTTTGGAAGGGCCTGCTCCATCAGCTGTAAATGCGGCGGAAGCACCTTTAGCATGCCAGACTTGCGGGCGGCCGTTTGCAGACCAGAGGTTTGATAAAATCGCAGAAGTCCAGCCGCTTGACGCATTCGGCTTTGTGAAGGAAAGAGTCCTTTAAACACAACACGTCTCACAAATTTGACAGGAAGAGATTGTTTTTTGTGCTGCTGAAGGATGTCTCTCGCATCCTCAAGTAAACGTCCATATTTGACGCCGGAAGGGCAGACCGGTTCACATGCACGGCATCCAAGACAAAGGTTCAGTGAATGTTCGACATCTTCATCCGGCTCAATCACGCCGTCTCTCACCGCCTTCATTAAAGCAATCCGGCCGCGGGGAGAGTGAGTTTCTTGTTGACCGGATTCAATATAAGTAGGGCAGGAAGGGAGGCAGAAGCCGCAGCGCATGCAGTTGAGCAGCTCCTTTTCATCCATTTGCTGCTGAAAGTTTTGCTGAATCTCTGATTGTTTAGGGGAATTCATGAGACCACCACCCGCTTTCTTGCTGCTTTTCCAAACACCTTATCAGGATTCATAATATTTGCTGGATCTAGCGCTTGTTTGATTGCTTTCATTGCAGCGATTCCTTCTTTTTTGACCTTTAGCTCTAAATAGGGGGCTTTCATCAGACCCACGCCATGTTCACCCGTAATGGTGCCGCCAAGGGAGACTGCTTTTTCAAAAATGGCCTGAAAGGCTTCTTCGACCCGCTTCATTTCTTCTTCATTTCTTGCATCGGTTGCACAAGTAGGATGTAAATTCCCGTCACCTGCATGACCAAATGTACAGATTTTCACTTCGTACTCTCTCGCAATGTCTTCGATCGCCCGCACCATGTTCGCAATTTCAGACCGGGGGACTGTAGCATCTTCTAAAATCGTTGTGGGGCTTAAACGGGCGAGGGCAGATAAAGCGGCTCGTCTCGCTGTTAAAAGGGCACTTGCCTCTTCTTCAGAATGTGCGATATTTACTCCTTTTGCACCGTGCTGCTGACAGACCTTTGCGATGTTCTCTATATCACGGGAAACGGCCTCAGGGTTGCCGTCCTGTTCGATTAATAGCACCGCTTGAACGTCAGTCGGCAGGCCGATTTTGGCAAAGTCTTCGACGACTTTCAATGTCGGCTGATCCATAAATTCTAATGTGGCGGGGATAATACGCTCTGCAATAATCGCCGAAACTGAAGCGGCTGCTTCCTCTAGGCTTTCATATAAGCAAAGCATCGTTTGTTTGGTTTCTGGAAGCGGCAAAAGCTTCAGCGTGGCTTCTGTGACAATTCCGAGCGTTCCTTCTGATCCAACAAATAAACGGGTCAGATCATATCCGGCCACGTCCTTTGCGAGCTTGCCGCCCGTTTTGATGATGTCACCGTTTGGCAGAACCACTTCAAGTCCAAGTACATAATCTCTCGTCACGCCATATTTTAACCCCCGGAGACCACCTGAATTTTCATTAATATTGCCGCCTAACGTGGAGATTTTCATCGAGCTTGGATCTGGTGGGTAGAAGAGACCTCTTGCCTCTACTTGGCGAATAAGTTCCTGTGTGATCAAACCAGGCTGGACCGTTGCGGTGAGGTTTTCTTCGTCTATTTCGATGAATTGGTTCATTCTTGTAAACAACATCACAAGTCCGCCTTGTGTAGGACAGGTTCCTGCACAAAGGTTCGTTCCTGATCCTCTTGGCACGATCGGCACCTTATATGAAGCGCAGAGCCGGACAATTTGCTGGATGTCCTCAGCCGCGCGCGGGCTTACGATGACATCTGGCATATGCTGAAAATTAGGTGTTGCATCATAAGAGTAGGCAAGCCGATCGGCTTTACTGTCTTGTACATAGGGCGCCCCGACAATCTTTTTTAATTGACTTAAAAATTCAGAATTTAACATGCGCATTCACTCCTACTGATTAGACATACCGTTTCTTTCAGTATAAAAAAAGAATCGTCTCATGCCTATGGACGATTCTACAAAATATTGGGCTGTTCGCCTCGTTTATTTGGATGATGATCTAATAGCATCAAGGCTAAATAAAAGAGCATCGCATCTTGCATGCGTTTTGGATCAAGTGTCGTTAAATCTTGGATACGTTTTAGTCTGTAATGCAGTGTATTGATATGTACGTGCATCGCTTCCGCGGTATACTTCAATGAGTAATCTGATGTTATGAGTACACGCAATGTTTTCACTAGTTCAGGGTAGGGGAGAAGTGGGGCGATCGTTCGATCAAGGAACACTTCTTTTGTTTCCTGACTCACTTCTTCTATAAAAAGTTCAAGTGTTAAATCCTCATCAAACACAATCGGTGTATCCACATTCGCCAATTTTAAGGCACGAAAGGCTTGATGAAAGGATTGCTTCATCATATGTCCAGCTGCTGGTTTTCCCGCACCTATCAAAACCTTTGACGTGGAACGTGAGGTGAGGGAAGCATGGATGTGAAAAAGACGCTGCTGCAAGGTATCACGATCATTTGCCGAGGTTTGCAGCATGAGCAAAAAGCGGGCATGTCCCCAGCGGACGATCATTTCCTGATTTGTGAGATGCAGCATTTCCTTAACTTTTTTATATTGATCCTGCTTCATAAATGATTCATCGTGACAATCAATGAGGACGACGATACGCTGTTTTTTGACATCAAGCTGAAGCCGCGCTGCTTTTTCAGTGAGATTGATTGCTGTCTCTGGCAGATGAAGCCAGTCGAACACAAACGCTTCAAGCTGCCGTTCATCGGTTTCCGTTTCTAGAAAAAATTCATGCTCTTGAATAAGCAGTTCGGTCATTTTTCGTAATATTTCGCCAAATGGAGAGACATGGACGGGATTTCCTGTCATCCCAATCACCCCAATGACCTCTTGCTTAAAATAAATAGGCAGATTGATGCCGGCTTTGACCCCTTTCATTTGCTGCTCATCATCCTTTGTGAGGATTCGTTTTTGTCCTTCAAAGGATGTCAGATACGCCCCTTCATGAAATTGACCAATGCGCGCTGGATCTGTTGCCGCAATGATGGTGCCGTTTGTTTGTGCGATGATGATTTCCTCAGTCAGCACTTTTTTGACCTCGTCTACGATTTTTTCTGCCAGTGTCATTGTGAGCAAAACGTACCCCTCCGAGATGTTTCTTTTGACACTATCATACCATCATATGCTGAGTCATATCTTTCTTTTCATGAGTTATGCTAAAATAATAAACGCACATGAAAGAGAAGAAAGGAGACATAGCCATGTCATTGCAAAATCGCTTACAAGATCTATTGAAAGAAGGACAAGCGCTGACAGACTTTGAATATGACGAAGCGGCGCGCCACAATTGGCCTTTAGAAGGTGCAAGAATAAAGGAAGAGGCACGCTTTAGCGATGTATATATAGAGCGTGTAGACAAAGAATCCGAGGACATGATTCAAACAGAAGGCGCCTCATTTCTAAACACACCGCTTACATATGTAAAACAACATCAAAAAGAATTCATTTATATCGAATCGAAGTGGTTTGATGTGGTGAGAGTCGATGGATTAGCCATTGAATGGGACGAAGTGTTTCAAACGTATACCGTGTTATTCGGTTTAAAACGTCCTAAAAAAGACACAGGCATTTTAAAAGACATGCTGGCTCCATTAAATGGTGCGCAGCTTCAATTTAATGGGCAAGACGGCTTATTCGATGTGAATTTACAGCTTCTTGAGCTTGAGGACATCCACGAAGATATGCCTTTCATTGAAGTCATCTCAGCCGTATACCGTTTTTTATTCCGCATGATCATGCAGCTTGAAATGAATGAATCAAAAAACGGCTCAAATTCCTGAGCCGTTTTTTTGTGATCCATTTATTTACGTCTGCTCATTTGATGAAGGCGTGGCAAACCGTACATCATGCTCTTTTCCATATTGAAGATAATCTTCACTTGGCTGTTTATTCGTCACGACGACATCAAGATCGTGTAAATCACAAAACGTGGTCAAAGCGTAGTGATCGAACTTACTATCATCAACTAATAAAAACGTTTTGGTACTTTTTTCAACAACCGTCTTTTTAATATCCGTTTCAAGCGGGGACGAATTCGTGACTCCGTGATCAATGGATAAACCAGTTGATGCGATAAAGGCTTTATTGACATTGTAAGCTTTCAAACGCTCTACACTTTGATAGCCAACGAAAGAATTCGTTTTTCTCTCAAGCATCCCGCCGGTGGAAAAGATAGTGAGATTTTCATAAGGCATCGCCTGTGTAATAAAATCTACATTATTGGTCACAACGGTCACCTGTTTCTCAGTCAAATAGGGAAGCATCTCAAGTGTTGTCGTACCAGAATCAACAAAAATCATATCCCCATTTTCCACAAAAGCAGCAGCCGTTTGACCGATCAATTGCTTTTTACTCAGCTGACGAATCTTTCGTTCCTGATACACCACTAACGTTGAGTGGTTCACAGCCACTCCGCCATATACTTTTTTGAGCACGCCGGATTCGACCAATGCTTGTACATCTCGGCGTATCGTGTTTTTTGAGACGCCAAAATGCGCCACAAGCTCATCAAGTGAGGCAGATTCCCGGTCAAACACATACTCTTTGATTTGCTGAATCCGTTTTGTTTTTATCATGCTTCATATCTCCAATCCATCCGAATCTCCTTTTTCCATTATACCAAATGGCTTCTCTTTTCCCCATCTCAATAAAAGCGTATGATAGAGAAAAGAACGTAACGGAAAGGATTTTCACTTCTATGAATCAATCAAACAACCCATTTTCAAAGCTTGCGAATTTTAGAGAAGTAGGGGGACTTCAAACAACAGGTGAGATGGTGATCAGGCAGGGAATGATTTATCGATCCGCAGATCTATCGCGTCTCACAAAACAAGATATGTTGACGTTCTCAAAGCTTAGGATTCAAACCATTTGTGATCTCCGAACAAGCTCAGAACGCAAATCACATCCGCCAAAAATCAAGGAACACAACAAAATCGTTCATATCCCGATGCAGCCTGACAGTAAGATGCCAAGTAAGTGGACCATGTTTCGTATGCTGACAACTGAAGGGAAATCTCTTTCATTTGCACCGATTATGAAAGATTTATATCAAAGTATGCTCACAGAGCGTAAAGAAGAGATTCAGCAGCTGTTCTCACTGCTTTCAGATAAGAGCAATTACCCGCTGATGCTTCACTGCACGAGCGGTAAGGACCGGACAGGCTTTTTATCTGCCCTCATTCAATTAGCAGCAGGTGTACCGATGCCGGCCGTTTTAAGTGAATATATGCGTTCCAATGAAGGTGTGAAAATGCTTGTCAGAAGGCAGCAGCGATTTGTCCGCATGATGAGTTTATACCGGGTGTCAAAAGAGCAAATTCAACCGCTTCTCGGTGTGCAGCAAGATTACCTGGAAGATGTGCTAAACGAAATGATGGACACATACGGAAGTGCAGAGCGGTATTTAATCGAGGCTTGCGAAATACCTGAAGCTCAGCTCAAGGAAATGAAAAACATCCTGCTGACACCATCTGCTGGCATTCGATCTCAAAAAGCGGAATAAACTGAATATGAGGTGATGCAAAAAATGCTGAAAAAAATCAGTATGACGTGTCTAACACTAATTTTGATGCTTGTATTCTTATTGATTCCTTCTAGCAGTCTAGCTCGTCCAATGCCAAAAGGGAAGCTTGAAAGCACAAGAGAGATGCGCGCGGTATGGATCGCATCGGTTTATAACTTAGATTGGCCTTCAAAGAAAGGACTGCCTGTCAAAGAGCAGAAACAAGAGTTTATTCATTTGTTAGATGAGATCAAAGCGATGAATATGAATGCCGTGATCATGCAAATTAAACCGACAGCAGATGCCTTTTATCCTTCGGCATACGGCCCGTGGTCCGAATATTTGACCGGGACACAAGGGAAAGATCCCGGGTATGACCCGCTTGAATTCATGATCGAAGAAGCTCATAAACGCGGGCTCGAATTTCACGCTTGGTTTAACCCGTATCGAATCACAATGAATCATACCGACCTCAGCCGTTTATCAGCCGATCACCCTGCAAAAAAACATCCAGATTGGACTATTGCGTACGGTAATCAGCTTTACTACAATCCAGGCATTCCTAAAGCTCAGGAGTTCATTGTCGGCAGCATAGAAGAAGTCGTGAAAAACTACGATATTGATGCAGTGCATATGGATGATTATTTTTACCCGAATAAAATAGCCGGTGTGCCGTTTCCAGATCAAGAAACGTATGAAACATATGGGAAAAAAGCATTCACGCATATAGAAGATTGGCGAAGAGATAATGTGAACCAATTGGTCAAGCAAATCAACGACACCGTGAAGAAAGTAAAGCCGTATGTGAAGTTTGGTATTAGCCCCTTCGGAGTCTGGCGCAACATAAAGGATGATCCGACTGGTTCAAACACCACAGCAGGGATGACCAACTATGATGATTTGTATGCTGATACAAGAGAGTGGATTCAGCAGCACGATATCGATTATGTCACCCCGCAAATTTACTGGAGCATCGGCTTTCAGGCAGCCGCATACGATGTGCTAACAAAATGGTGGTCAAATGAAGTGAAGGGAGAGCCTGTTCACCTGTACATTGGTCAGGCGACGTATAAAATTAATCAAAACAGTGATCCTGCTTGGTCTGATCCAGAAGAATATTTTCGGCAGATCAAACTGAACAGACAGTCGCCTCTCGTGCAGGGAAGCATGCACTTTAGCCTAAAGGATATCAATCGCAACCCTTTGAATGTCAAAAATCGATTGATAGAAGATGCTTACCGTAAACCGGCTCTCATTCCAGAAATGCCTTGGCTTCATCAGAAAGCGCCAAAAAAACCAATCATTCAATCTATTAAAAAGACAGCAGAGGGTGCGGCTTTACAGATCAAAAATGATCCGCAATCTACCGCATCCTATTACGCGGTCTATCGCTTGACGACGAAAGGAACATATGAATTGCTGCAAACCGTTAGAAAAGAAACCGGCACGCTGACATCTGTCAAAGATCTTTCAGTTCATCAGAATAAGAGTGATACTTACAAAGTAACGGCTCTCAATCGACTTCATCACGAAAGCAAGCCTTCTACAAAAAGAGTGAGATAACGAAAAAGCATGAATGAGGATTTTCTTCGTTCATGCTTTTTTCTATTATTTTTGTTTTAATTTTCTGAATTCAGCCAAGCTTGGCATGAAGCAGCCACTTGATTAATAAATATGATAGAAAAGAGCCAAAGGGGGAAACAAGATGGATTTTGAATTAACGAAAGAACAACAAATGATTCGGCAGATGGTCAAAGAATTCGCCAAGGAAGAAATTGCTCCACTCGCTCAAACCATTGATGAACAGGCCGTATTCCCGGTCCAAACTTTTCAAAAAATGGGGGAACTCGGCTTGATGGGCATTCCTTTTCCAGAGAAATACGGAGGCTCAGGAGGAGATACGATCTCATATGCGCTCGCTGTAGAAGAAATCGGAAAACAGTGTGCCAGTACAGGTCTTAGCTATGCCGCAGCCGTTTCCTTAGGCGCAAGCCCGCTTTATTACTTCGGTACAGAGGAGCAAAAGATGGATCACCTTGTCCCGCTGGCATCTGGAACAGCACTCGGTTCCTTCGGATTAACAGAGCCAAATGCAGGATCAGATGCAAAAGGGACGAAAACAAAAGCGGTCAAAGACGGACAAGAGTATGTGATTAGCGGGGAGAAGTGCTGGATCACAAATGCCAATTTTGCCAGAACCATTATCGTCACAGCTGTCACGGATCATGATGAGAACGGCCGCCCGATCATCTCCGCCTTCATTGTAGAAAAAGGTCAAAAAGGGCTGTCCATTACAAATCCATACGACAAAATGGGGGTGCGCGGTTCAGATACGGCTGAAATCATTTTAGACAGCGTACGTGTACCAGCACATCATATATTAGGAGACCCAGCCAAAGGCTTCAAGCAATTTTTATATACATTAGACGGGGGACGCATATCAATTGCTGCCTTATCTGTTGGTATCGCGCAAGCTGCACTAGATGCTTCTCTCTCCTATGCAAAGGAAAGAAAGCAATTTGGGCAGACCCTCTCGTCCTTTCAAGCCATTCAATTTAAACTGGCAGATATGGCGATGCAAATAGAACTTGCTCGTCAAATGGTGTGGAAAGCCGCTTGGCTGAAAGATCATGGAAAGCCATTTACAAAAGAAGCTGCCTATGCCAAGCTTTTCGCTTCGGAAATGGCCACAAAAGCAAGTCTTGATGCTGTCCAAATTCACGGAGGAACAGGCTACATGAAAGAGTGCGGGGTAGAACGGCTTGTGAGAGATGCCAAGCTCATGGAAATCGGAGAAGGCACCTCTGAAATTCAGCGTCTAGTCATCGCGAGACAACTGCTATCATAACCCTTTTATGAAAACGCTTACCACTGATGGAGGAGGAAAATCATGATGTCGATTCATCCACAAACGATCGGCTCCCTATTAAAAGAGAAAAAGGAGCAGCACCCAGCACATGAAGCCATTGTGTATCCAGAACGTTCATTACGTTATTCATACGAAGCGTTTTTTAGAGAGGTCAAGGAAACAGGGAAAGGTCTTATGGCATTAGGGGTTCAAAAAGGGGATCATATCGCCATCATGGCACCTAATGTCCCTGAATGGCTCATGCTGCAATTCGCCTGCGCCTCCATTGGAGCCGTTCTTGTCACCGTGAATACGAACTTTCAATCACAAGAACTCGCTTACTTACTAAAGCACTCTGATAGCAGCATGCTGTTTATCGTTGACGGGTTTAAAGAGACATCATATGTCAGGATGCTTGAAAACCTCATTCCAGAGCTTCAAACAGCTCATCAAGACGAGATCACTTCATCATCATTTCCATATTTAAAAAGTGTTGTATATATTGGCGAGCACACGCCAAAGGGCATGCGCAGCTGGGACAGTATTCAAGCTGCTGCTAAAAGAATGGAGGATGATGCATGGGAGAAACGAATGGATGAGCTGGCGCCTGATGACGTTATTAATATGCAATATACCTCTGGCACAACCGGCTACCCAAAAGGCGTCATGCTCAGCCATACAAACATCGTCTGCAATGCCAGTCAGATCGCAGATTGCATGAAGCTCACCCATGAAGACCGCATGTGTATCCCCGTGCCGTTCTTTCATTGCTTTGGATCTGTTCTTGGCGTACTTGCTTGTCTCGCAAAAGGAGGCACGATCATTCCAATTGAATCTTTCCACCCAGAGCGAGTCCTTCAAACAGTGGAACAAGAGAAGTGCACTGTTCTTCACGGCGTCCCGACAATGTTCATTGCAGAGCTCGATCATCCGAATTTCCACCAATACGATCTGTCCACATTACGAACAGGCATTATGGCAGGATCTCTTTGCCCATCCCATGTGATGAAAGCAGTCATTGAACAAATGGGCCTGAAGGAGCTCACGATTGCCTACGGTCAGACCGAAAGCTCACCTGTCATTACCCAAACAAGAACAGATGATTCATTTGAAAGGCGGGTTCAAACAGTCGGTCGGGCACTTCCTCACATCGAGGTAAAAATCACCGCCCCAGGTACGCCGGATGAAGTACAAAGAGGAGAACAAGGCGAGCTGTGTACAAGAGGCTATCATGTGATGAAAGGCTACTATAAAAATGAAGAAGCCACAAATGAAGTCATTGATGAGGACGGGTGGCTTCATACAGGGGATTTAGCGGAGATGGATGAGGATGGCTATGTGAAAATCACAGGACGGCTGAAAGATATGATCATTAGAGGCGGGGAAAATGTTTATCCAAAAGAGATTGAAGACGTTCTTTACACGCATCCAGCCATTCTTGATGCACAGGTCGTTGGTATTCCTGACGAGACCTATGGAGAGGAAGCCGCCGCATTCATTCGGCTCAAACAAGGTCACACAGTGACGATTGAGTCATTAACCAGCTATTGTCAGTCACAAATGGCTCGCTACAAAATTCCAAAATATTTTTTCATCACAGACGAGTATCCGATGACCGCATCAGGGAAGATTCAAAAATTTCGTCTGAAAAAACAGGCGCTTGATCTAATAAAGGAGTGAGGGCAGCGATGTTCAAAAAAGTACTCATTGCGAATCGAGGCGAAATTGCTCGTAGAATTATTCGGACTTGTAAAAGGCTCGGGATCAACACCGTGGCTGTTTATTCAGAGGCAGATCAGCATGCGCTTCATGTGCAAGAAGCAGACAGCGCCTATCTCATTGGAGGAGCGAAAGTATCTGAAAGCTATTTAAACATGGAAGTGATCATCGAGGTTGCCAAGCAGACAAATACAGATGCCATCCATCCTGGATATGGCCTCTTATCTGAAAATGCGGCCTTTGCTGAACGCTGCCGCAGCGAAGGAATTATTTTTATTGGACCATCCGCACAGGTCATTCAGCGAATGGGGAATAAAATTGAAGCGAGAAAAACGATGGACCATGCGGGGATTCCCATTGTACCAGGCGTTTCAGCCCCGCTCCATGACGCAGAAGAAGGAGTCAGTAAAGCCCAGTCACTCGGTTATCCGATCATGCTCAAAGCATCAAGCGGAGGCGGGGGAATTGGCATGCAGCTTGTGCGAAATGACGAGGAGCTGCATAAAGCTTTTGAAGGAAATCAAAAAAGAGCGCAAAGTTTTTTCAACGACGGGACGCTTTATATGGAAAAGGTCATTGAAGACGCGCGGCACATTGAAATTCAAGTCCTCTTTGATTCCTTCGGCCATGGGGTTCACTTATTTGAGCGCGACTGTTCACTCCAAAGAAGACACCAGAAAATCATCGAAGAAGCACCTGCCGCCTGTCTCGATGAATCGGTGAGACAACAGATGGGACAGATGGCCGTCAAAGCAGCCAAAGCCATTGGCTATGAAAATGCAGGGACGATTGAATGTTTAGTCGATCAAAACCAACAATTTTATTTTCTAGAGATGAACACGAGATTACAAGTAGAGCACCCTGTCACAGAAGAAATTACAGGTATTGATCTTGTCGAGGAGCAGCTGAAAATCGCTGCATCAGAGCCGCTTTCCTTCATTCAGGAGGATATTCATCAAATTGGGCATGCCATCGAGGTCAGAATCTATGCGGAGGACCCCGTTACCTTTTATCCGTCACCAGGAACAATCACTCGGCTATTTATGCCAGAAGCTCCCTATATACGCCATGAATCAAGTGTGACAAGCGGGAGCGTCATTACCCCATATTACGATCCAATGATTGCGAAGATGATCGTTTACGGTGATACACGAAAACTTGCAATAGAACGATTAAAAAATGCGTTACAAGCATATGAAATAGAAGGGATCAAAACCAACTTACCGCTTTTAAGGGAAATGGCTGGATCTTCTGCTTTCTTACATGGCAGCATCACAACCGATTTTCTCATGAAAAAAAGGGAGGGGAACCGTTCATGAAAATGGTCACGATACAAATGGCCGGAAACTTATGGAAGCTTCTTGTGAAACAAGGCGATGAAGTGCAAAAAGGACAGGAGGTCGCTATCTTGGAATCAATGAAAATGGAGATTCCAATTGTTGCAGAAGAGGCTGGTGTCATCAGCAAAGTGTATAAGGCAGAGGGGGAATTTGTCGATGAAGGAGAGGTCCTTCTAGAGCTGACAGAATAGGAGGGAGCGAGATGGCATTACCAAAGCGTGTACTTATCAGAGAGGTCGGCCCGCGGGACGGACTGCAAAATGAATCCACTTGGCTGGACACAAGCGAGAAGCAAAGGTGGATTGAACTGCTCACAGCAGCCCGGCTCCCTTATATTGAAGTCACCTCATTTGTTCATCCTAAATGGGTCCCAGCCTTAAAAGACGCCAAAGAGTTAGCTCAATCCTTACACAAAAATGACAACATCACCTATGCTGCACTCATTCCTAATGAAAAAGGCTTGGCTCACTTTTTTGAAGCAAATCTTGACGCAGGCGCTATGTTTATCTCTTCGAGTGAAACACATAACAAAAAAAATATGAATCAATCCATCCACGAAACACTTCCTGTCATCAAACAAATGACAGCTGATTTAAAAGCAGCAGGAAAGATCACGCGCGCATATATTTCTACCGTGTTTGGCTGCCCTTATGAACATCAAGTGCCAATGGATCAAGTTCTGCGGTTAACGGATATTCTGCTCTCTTATGGCATTGATGAAATATCACTCGGCGACACCATTGGAGAAGCCCATCCGCTTCAAGTAGAAAGGCGATTAGACATTTTACTTGAACGTTTTCCTGCTGATAAAATCGCTCTACATTTTCACGATACGAAGGGGATGGGTCTTGCCAATATTTATACGGCATTAAAAGCGGGAATCACAACATTTGACTCCTCTAGCGGCGGACTTGGTGGCTGCCCATATGCACCTGGCTCTAGCGGAAATGTCGCGACAGAAGATGTAGTGCATATGCTTCAAAAACTAGGAATTGAAACCAAAATCGATTTTCCAGCATTGATAGACGCGGCAGAATGGATCGAAACAAAAGTAGATCGAACCCTGCCTAGTCATTGTTTACGTGCTTTTCACTCTCATACTACTTCATAAAGGATGAATGTGACATGACATCATTGGTTAATTTTATGATACAAGATGAACGGATTGGGATCATGACCTTAAACAGGCCGGAACAAGCGAATTCCCTATCCGCTGCGATGCTTGAGGAAATCAATCAAATCATTCAAGAAATCAAACACGATCAAAGCATCCGCTGTCTGCTCATTACAGGAGCTGGTTCTAACGTCTTTTGCGCAGGAGCTGATTTAAAAGAGCGACGATTGATGACAGAAGAAGAAGCAAAAGCGGCGGTTCTGTCGATTCAGCAAACCTTTACAGAAATTGACTCCCTTCCTGTGCCTGTCATTGCCGTGATGAATGGACACGCACTCGGCGGAGGCCTTGAGCTCGCACTGGCTTGTGATCTCCGCATCGCACGAGCCGGAGCAAGACTCGGCCTGCCAGAAACTGGACTAGCCATCATACCAGGAGCCGGAGGAACCCAGCGGCTTCCGCGCCTGATTGGACTCGGTAAAGCAAAAGAACTGATTTTCACAGGTGGTTCATTACAAGCTGAAGAAGCCATTCAAATCGGGTTGATTGAGCACCTCTCTTTAGCAGATTCTCTTATGGATGACGCCATTTCTCTCGCAAAACAAATCGCCAAAAACGGCCCAATTGCTTTAAAAGAAGCGAAACAAGCGATTCAAATGAGCCTTGATCATGATTTACGTACAGGTCTGATGAAGGAATACGAAGCCTATGTACGGCTCATTGATACAGAAGATCGAATGGAGGGACTTCAAGCTTTCCAAGAAAAACGAACGCCTCATTACCGAGGCAACTAGCAAGAAAGGGGAATGGGCATGATCGAAGAATATGAAGTGAAAAAACAGCGGATTGTAAAAGGAGGAGCCGAACGATACCATCAAAAAAACAAAGAAAAAGGAAAATTGTTCGTCCGTGACCGGCTCCAGTTGTTATTAGATGAGGATTCTTTCATTGAGGATGCCATGTTTGCCGAGTGTAAAGATCAACATTTACCAGCAGATGGGGTTGTCACAGGGACGGGGCGGATGAATGGGCAAACGGTTTGCGTCATGGCGAATGATTCTACCGTCAAAGCTGGATCATGGGGCGTCAAAACGGTAGAAAAAATCATTAGAATCCAAGAAACAGCGGAAAAGCTCAACTGCCCGATGCTGTATTTAGTCGATTCTGCGGGTGCAAGAATCACCGATCAAATTGCCATGTTTCCAGGCAGAAGGGGCGCGGGACGCATTTTTTATAACCAGGTGAAGCTGTCTGGACGTATCCCGCAAATTTGTTTACTATTTGGTCCTTCTGCAGCAGGAGGTGCTTACATTCCTGCTTTTTGTGACATCGTCGTTATGGTCGAAGGGAATGCCTCGATGTATTTAGGCTCTCCGAGAATGGCCGAAATGGTGATTGGAGAAAAAGTATCACTAGAAGAAATGGGCGGGGCAAACATGCATTGCAGCATATCAGGATGTGGTGATATTTTAGCCAAAACAGAGGAAGAAGCCATTCAAATCGCTCGCGACTATTTAACCTACATGCCTGCCAACTATACAGAGAAACCAAAACGGGCAGCCGCAAAAGCACCTCAGCCATCTGAGATGACCATCCAAGACCTTATCCCTAAGGGGCAGAATACCCCTTTTGATATGTATCAGCTCATTTATTTACTCATTGATGAAGGGTCATTTTTTGAAATCAAAAAACTGTTTGCCGCGGAGCTGATTACAGGCTTTGGCCGCATGAATGGTCAGCCTGTTGGTCTTATTGCCAACCAGCCTAGGGTGAAAGGCGGTGTGTTATTCCATGACTCAGCTGACAAAGCCGCCAAGTTTATTCAGCTATGTGACGCCTTTCATATCCCGCTCCTTTTTCTTGCGGATATACCGGGATTTATGATTGGAACAAAAGTGGAACAAGCTGGCATTATTAGACACGGGGCGAAAATGATCTCCGCTATGTCAGAGGCAACCGTTCCGAAAATATCGGTCATTGTGCGTAAAGCATACGGTGCAGGTTTATATGCAATGGCAGGACCAGCGTTTGAACCAGACTGCTGTCTTGCTCTTCCATCAGCGCAAATTGCTGTCATGGGGCCAGAAGCCGCTGTGAATGCTGTCTATGCGAATAAAATTGCCGAGCTGCCTGCCGAAGAGAGAGCTGCATTTATACAAGAGAAACGTAAGGAATATCAGGAAGATATGAATATATATGAGCTTGCCTCTGAAATGATTGTCGATGGCGTCATCCCGTTTGACCACCTGCGAGCTGAGCTTTGTCATCGATTACAAGCCTATTCCTCAAAAGAGATGACATTTACAAGACGAAAACATCCGGTCTATCCGGTCTAAAGGGGGCATCCTTATGATGAACCTGAAACCAGCATGGGTACCGGAAGAGCAGAAGGTGAAACATACACGTCTTTACAAATGGATGCACTCACTTGGTTTCTCTACTTATGATGCATTCTACGAAGCTAGTATCGAGCGTACCGATTGGTTTTGGAGAGAAGTTGAAAAGGCGGTCGGCATCAAGTGGAAGGTGCCGTATGAAGCCGCATTAGGTCAAGATTCATTCATGTGGCCGAAGTGGTATAAAGGCGGTCAACTAAACGTGACCGAAACGGCCGTGGACAAATGGGCAGAGAACAAAGAGACCCAGCATCAGCCAGCTGTGATTTGGAGAAATGAAGTTGGGGCAGAGAGGAGATGGACGTATCTCAACCTTCAGGAAAAGGTTAATCGCCTCGCTGCTGGTTTTTTGAAGAATGGGCTTCAAAAAGGAGATGTGGCGGTCATTTATATGCCAATGATTCCTGAAACGGTTGCCGTCATGCTAGCCTTTGCAAAAATTGGTGTCATCTTTAGCCCCGTCTTCTCCGGCTATGGAAGCGAGCCTCTTGCCGTGCGTATTCGTGCGTCAGGTGCAGCCATTGTCGTCACAGGCTCCGACATGACGCGCCGCGGGAAGAAGATCAATATGCGGGAATGTGCAGCAGAAGCCATCGACAAAACCACGACCGTCAAAACCGTCATTGTACACACCTCCTCTGATACTGAATATGAAGGAGATATTAGGCTAAACGATTTGTTAAAAGAAGATCCGATAAGTGAAACGACCTATCTCACAAATGAAGAGCCTCTCATGATCTTATACACTTCTGGAACAACTGGTACGCCAAAAGGAGCTGTCCATACACACGCAGGCTTCCCTGTAAAAGCTGCTTTTGACGCCGGTCTTTGTATGGACGTTGCAAAAGGAGACCGTTTGTTTTGGCTCACAGACATGGGCTGGATGATGGGGCCATTTCTCGTCTTTGGCGGCTTGATCAACGGAGCTGCAATCGTTTTATATGACGGTGCACCCGATTATCCAGATGAACAGCACCTCTGGTCATTCATCCACGAGCAAAAAGTCACCCATTTTGGACTTTCACCTACTTTTGTTCGGTCTGCAATGCAGCAAAACCTTTCAGGTATTCAGCTGCCGCATGTCAAAGCCATCATTTCTACAGGTGAACCGTGGAATGAAGCACCATGGCAATGGCTTTTTGACAAGATCGGTCAAAAGCATATTCCGATCCTAAATTATTCAGGGGGAACAGAGGTCTCTGGCGGAATTGTAGGAAGTACGCTGCTTCGCCCAATCAAACCAGTTCTTTTTAATGCGGCGATCTTAGGAATGGCGGCAGATGTGTATAATGAAGCAGGTCAGAGCGTCATAAATGAAGTAGGAGAACTTGTTGTGAAAAAGCCATGGGTCGGCATGACATGTGGTTTTTGGAAAGATCCGGGGCGATATGAAGACACGTATTTCAGACGATTTGATGGGGTGTGGACACATGGGGATTGGGTGATGCAATCAGCGGATGGCACATTCCATATCACGGGCAGATCGGATGATGTCATTAATTCAGCAGGAAAACGTGTCGGTCCAGCAGAAATTGAATCCATTCTTGTCGGACATCCAGCCGTACACGAGGCAGCTGTAATTGGGGTAAAGGATGAGGTGAAAGGGGAGGCACTCGTGTGCTTCATCGTGACTAGCTCACAATCTTGTGACGAAGCAAAACTGATTCGAGAGCTCAAAACACATGTTGGTTCACACGCGGGAAAAGCTCTCATGCCAAAGGAAATTCATCTCATTTCAACTTTACCGAAAACAAGAAACGGAAAAATCGTCCGGCGTTTATTAAAAGGAGCCTATGAACAGCAGCCTTCACTAGATCTTTCTTCTTTAGAAAACCCTCATGTGTACAAAAGCATTTGCGAATACTTGAAACGGAAACAGAATCCATAAAAAAAGACAGGAGAGTGTCCTGTCTTTTTCTATTGCACATGAAAATTCGTGCCATCTGTTGTTTCTTTGACAATCCCTGCCCGAACGACAAAATCACCGAAATGTTCTTGGTCTTCTCGTTCTTTTGCATAGCGAGGGAGCAGAGAGCCAAGCTCGTTTAAAATGTCTTCCTCACCAACATTTTCACGGTACAGCTTACTTAATCTGCTGCCATCAAACGCAGCGCCAAGATACATGTTGTATTTGCCAGGTGATTTGCCGATAAAGCCAATTTCACCTAGCGCATGGCGGGCACATCCATTTGGACATCCAGTCATTCGAATCGTGATTTCTTTATCACTTAAGCCATTTTCTTCGACAATCTCTTCAATTTTGTCAATCAAGCGTGGAAGGTAGCGTTCTGCTTCTGCCATCGCTAAGCCGCATGTTGGAAGAGAAACACAGGCCATTGAACTGCGGCGCAGTGCAGAGTGCTGCTGGCCATCTGATAAACCGAACTCCTGAACGAGCTGCTCGATTTGTTTCTTTTTATGAGAAGTGACATTTCCAATGATCAAATTTTGATTCGCTGTTAAGCGGAAGTCACCTGTATGAATCTTTGCGATTTCACGAATGCCCGTCATCAGCGGATAATCATCATAATCTGTGATGCGTCCGCCTTCTACAAACATCGTATAATGCCATCTGCCATTGATGCCTTTTACCCAGCCATAGCGGTCTCCGTTATGATCAAAGTGATAATCTTTTGCGTCTAAAAGGGCAAACCCAAGGCGTCGTTCAAGCTCTTCTTTTACATTCTCAAGACCGAGGCGGTCCACTGTATATTTAAAGCGGGCATTTTTTCGCACGGAACGGTTTCCATAGTCACGCTGAATGGTAATCACTTGTTTCGCAATCTCTACAACTTGTTCCGGTGTACAAAAGCCGATCACTTTTGCAAGCTGAGGATAGGTCGCTGTATCACCATGAGTCATGCCCATTCCACCGCCAATTGCGACATTAAAGCCGATCAATTGCTCATTTTCGATGATCGCAATGAAGCCTAAATCCTGCGAAAAGACATCAATATCGTTAGCAGGAGGGACCGCCACACCAATCTTGAATTTTCTTGGCAAATAAAGCGGACCATACATTGGTTCAACTTCCGTATCAGGCGTTGCCGCAACCTTTTCCTCATCAAGCCAAATTTCATGATACGCTCTCGTTTGCGGAAGCAGGTCATCACTTAATTTTTTGGCCAGCTCGTATACATCATGGTGCACTTCTGATTGATAGGGGTTTGATGTACACATCACATTCCGGTTTACGTCGCCGCAAGCAGCAATTGTATCAAGCATAGTCGAATGGATGTCTTGAATGGTCTTTTTCATGTTCCATTTTAAAATACCGTGAAGCTGAAAGGTTTCACGAGTTGTCAGCTTTAACGTGCCATTGCCGTATTTGTGAGCAAGCTCATCCATTACAAGCCACTGCTTGGATGTGGCGATTCCGCCAGGGAGGCGCACGCGCAGCATAAATTGATAGGCAGGCTCAAGCTTTTGTTTTTGCCGTTCATTTCTGAGGTCTCGATCATCCTGTAAATAACTGCCGTGATGCTTCATCAGGCGGTTGTCATCATCAGGAATTCCCGCTGAAATCGGATCAAGCATCACTTCTTTTAACGTACCCCGTAAATAATCACTTTTTTCTTTGATTTCCTCTACGTCGCTCGGAGGTCCATCCGGCGCTGTTAATGCTGTCTTCACCATGTCGTAAAAACTCCTTTCTTTCAAGCATCAAATCCATCAATATACGTCGCGCTGATAGCGTTTTTGCTGCTGCAAGTTAGCTAGATAGCTTTCTGCTTTCTCTTTGCTCATCGCACCTTCTTCTTGGATAATCGATAGAAGGGTACTATGAACATCATGCGCCATATGCTTTTCATCTCCGCAAACATATACATAGGCACCTTGCTCCAGCCATTCGAATAATTCTTTACTTTGCTTCTTCATTTGATGCTGAACATATACTTTTTCCTCTGAATCTCTTGAAAAAGCCACATCCATTTTCGTTAAGACACCATCTTTTAACCACTTTTGCCATTCGGTTTGATATAAGAAATCCGTCACAAAGTGCTGATCACCGAAGAATAACCACGACTTTCCGCTTGCACCGATTTCTTCTCGTTCCTGCATAAACGAACGGAAAGGAGCGATACCTGTGCCTGGTCCCACCATAATGATCGGTGCATCAGGGTTTTCAGGAAGCTTAAAGTTTTGATTGTGCTGAATATAAACAGGCAGTGTATCACCTGGCTCTAAGCGCTCTGCACATAGGATGGAGCAGACACCTTGACGTTCTCTCCCGTGCGCATCATATCTCACAGCACCTATTGTCAAATGAACTTCTTCTTCATTGGCTTTCAGGCTGCTTGCAATTGAATAAAGGCGAGCAGGAATTTTTCTTAAAATAGCAGTGAAGTCTGCGGCTGTTCCTTCAAAAGGACCGAAGTCGCGCACAGCATCGACTAAATCTCTTCCTGCTATATACGCTTTTAACTTTTCTTCATTTCCTTCTTCTAAAAGGGCATGGAGGGCTTCATTTTTCGTCAAGTCCGCCATCTTTTGAAGAAGGGGTTTTGTTAATACTGTAATCTCAAAGTGTGAGGTAAGTGCTTCTTTTAAAGGAAGAGTGTCGCCGTTTTTATGAACAGTTACGGCTTCCTCTGCATTCCATCCGCATGTTGTGAGCAGTTCATCAACAAGCACAGGATCATTTGTTGGATAAATTCCAAGACTGTCACCCGGCTCATATACAAGTCCTGATCCTTCAAGAGAAAGCTCCAAATGGCGGGTTTCTTTGTTAGAGCCGCGGCCATTTAGGTTGATATTTTCAAGTACTTCCGCATAAAAAGGATTCGTTCTTGAATATTCAGAAGCTGCTGTTTGGTTGTTTGCTCCTGCTGATTCTTGCGGGAATGCTGCGGCTTCACCTTCGCTAAGTGCCGATGTCACCCCTTGAAGCCATTCAGAAAACGGCTCATCATAATCAAGGTCACAATCCACTCGGCCTATAAGGCGCGTTCCGCCAAGTTCTTTGAAGCGCTCATCAAATTCTTTTCCAGTCTGACAGAAGAATTCGTAAGAGCTGTCGCCAAGCGAAAGAACAGAAAAGCTTAAATGATCGAGCTTTGACGCACGTCTACCATGGACATATTCATGGAAAGAAAGGGCATTATCAGGCGGATCTCCCTCGCCATGTGTGCTGACGATCATCAGTAAATTGTGTATTTTTTTCAGATTATTTGGTTTAAAATCTGACATAGAAGAGAGCGTCACTTGAAAACCTTTCTCCTCGAGATGCTGCGCTGTCTTTTTCGCTAATCCTTCAGAATTTCCTGTTTGCGAGCCATAAAGTACGGTCACATCTTTACTGACAGGCTGCGCAGGGGCTGCGGCAGAAGGAGTAGGGGCCAGAGCGGCCGTTTCTGATCCGGCTAGAGCTGCCTGTGCTGATAAATAACCGGTAAGCCAAATTTTTTGTTGATCTGTTAAAGTCGGAAGCAGCTGATTGAGCAAGTCTGCCTGCTGCTGACTAAAAGGACTGTTCAATACATGAAGTTGCAACGATATCCACCTCACAAGAAATATAAACATAGATTAATTCGATAGGAATTATATATATAGGTTCAATTTGAACTTTACCGAAAGTTTGCCATTAAGTAAAATATATAATATTGATTGTCATGATTAAGATTTCTAATACCTATACATGGTGAAATTAATTTATTTGGTCAAGGAGGTAATATGAGTATTATTAGAGATTTGGAAGATCCAAAAGTTAAGTTTAAATTAGTAAAGAATGTGTCTATCCATAGAAAGGAATTAGAAAAATTAAATCTGAGTCAAGTTGCAGATCTTCGCATTTATGCGAAAGATAAATACGAAAGAGCTGCCAATTTTTCTACAAAAGCTTCAATTATTACAATAACAATTGTGCCATTATTTTTATTTTTGAACTCTTACTTTAATTCATATTTTAACTTTGGATTAAATTTTATTTCTAGAAAATACAACGTTAACGATTCGAAATTACTAGATAACTCACATGAGCAGCAAAATGATTTTGATAAACTTTCGATCAATATATTTGATACTTATATTTATTTTGCTTCAAGTGTTTTAATAGTTGTTTTTATTGTTTTTCTCATTAGAAGAGTTGATGTTTCCAAAACAAATAAACTTTTTAATTTAATTGATGAAATATATGACATGAAATTAAAACGAGAGGAACAATTTCAAGAAGATTATAAACAATTGCAAAAGATACGAGCTATGAATTGGCAATTAATCTCTTGTGTTCATTATTCTAATCGTTTAGAGATTTTAATGAAATCTCCAAATCGAAAAGAAGCTGAATTTTTTATGTTCTATGAATTAGATCATATTAAAGAAGTTGAAGTAATTTTGGGAATTAGTTAAAAATTGAGTTCACGATTATTCATTAAATACTCCTCTTTTTATTGATACATGATCTCATCATTATGGATAAGGATAAATAGGGGAGTAGTAAGCAGTTCTTAAAATTCGAAATGGGTTCTTATTAATTAAATAAAAAGGGGAGAAAAACCCTAGAGTTTTTCTCCCTTCTCAATTTATGCCGTTGGAAGTCCCATCACAGCTTTCACTTCTAAATATTCCTCGATGCCGAAGTCTCCCCATTCTCTTCCGATACCAGATTGCTTAAAGCCGCCAAATGGGGCAAAGTAATCTGTTTCGGCATTGTTAATGGTGATTTGGCCAGCACGGATATGTTCAGCTACATATTTTAAAGTTTTTTCATCTTTTCCAACAACATACCCGGCAAGGCCATAAACCGTATCATTGGCGATGTCAAGGGCATGATCGAGGTCATGGTACGTGATGACACTCATGACTGGTCCGAATATTTCTTCTTGCGCAATGGTCATATCATTTTTTACATTGGTGAAAATGGTATGCTTGGCGAAATATCCTTTATCGATTCCATCCGGCTTTCCAGTTCCCCCTGCAAGCAGAGTAGCACCTTCATCGATTCCTTTTTCAATATAAGATTGCACAGTATCCCACTGCTTTTTAGAAACAAGCGGGCCTGTAGCGTGATCTTCTCTCGGATCACCAACTGTAAACTTCGGCAGGGCATTCAGCAGCGCTTTTTCAAATTTGTCTTTCATTGATTCTGGAATAAGCACACGCGTAGCCGCAGAACACACTTGACCTGTATTCATCGCAATATGATGAACGGCGGTTTCTGCTGCCTCATCCACATCTGCATCATCTAAGACGATAAGAGGGGATTTCCCGCCAAGCTCAAGAGCCACTTTCTTCACATTGTCAGCAGCGTTTTCCATAATCTTCGAGCCGACAGCACCTGATCCAGTAAATGAAACAAAGTCAATATCAGGATGTGAGCTAATACCGTCACCAATCACGTCACCAGTTCCGTTTACTAAGTTGAAGACTCCTTTCGGTACGCCTGCTTCATCAATGATTTCTGCAAGAATCATCGCAGCAAAAGGTGTAATTTCTGCTGGCTTTAAGACAACTGGTGAGCCTGCCGCAATGGCACCCGCAATTTTAAGAGAAGTTTGATTCGTTGGGAAGTTCCACGGTGTAATCAATCCGCTGACGCCAATCGCTTCTTTTATAATGGTATGTCCGCCGCGGTCCTCGGTAAATGTATAAGATTTAAGTGCTTCCGCTGCTTTAGAAAAATGTTCATAGCCCATTGTGTAATGAACTTCTTCTGATACTTTCAGCGGTGCACCGAGCTCTTGTGTCATCACTTCTACAAGTTCATCCTTGCGTTTTTCGTAGCCGCGCACAATGTTTTCCAGCATCTTCACGCGTTCATTTCGAGATGTTTTCGAGAAAGAAGGGAAGGCGGCACGAGCTGCTTTCACTGCCTTATCTAAATCTTCTTTTGTTCCTAAGCTAATGGTGCCAATGACTTCTTCTGTCGCAGGGTTGATGACCTCTGTCTTTTCGTTTCCTGTTGAAGCAATCCATTCTCCATTAATAAAATGTTTCTCTTGATTTCTCATTCTGACATGTCTCCTTTTTATATGTGATTCAATCAATATTCTGTTTTCAGCTGATATAAAACTGTACCCACTGTGAAAAATCTAAAACGAAGAAACTGCAAAAGAAAAAGTTTCTGATATAATACGCAAAGTGGGACATATGTCCTTTTCAATAGATGGGCATGTATCATTTAATGGAACTAGACTGAAAAAAGAAGGAGCATTTGAACGAATGAAAGGTGTTATTTTCGCTTTATTAGGAGGCGCTTGCATTACACTGCAAGGCGTGGCCAACGCAAGAATCAGCCAGGATATCGGCACATGGCAGGCAGCAACTATCACACAGCTAACCGGTTTTATCATCTCGCTTGTCATCTTACTGATCGTTCGAGACGGGCACTTCAGGGAATATCAAAAGGTGCGGCCACTTTATTTAATAGGCGGCGCATTTGCAGCCATTATTATTTTTAATGAAGTCACCGCGATTCAAATGATCGGTGTCACACTCACCATCGCAGCGTTACTTATTGCACAGCTTGCTTTTACCTTTGCAATCGATGCAAAAGGATGGTTTGGTGTACAGAAGAAGAAAATGAAATGGCCTCATTATGCAGGAATTTTACTGATGGTCGCAGGCGTGATCATTTTAAAGCTATAAAGGAGGGCGTCAGATGGAGGAGCTTTATGATGAACCTCTTTTTGCCTCATATATGAAGGCACATCAATTAGAAAACGTCTTTCATCAAAAGCTCATATCACACGTGAGCTTGTGGCGCTATGAGCAGGGTGAGCTCGTTTGTTCAAAAGGGGATAAGAGGGAGTACCTGTACTTGTTAGTGAAAGGAAAATTAAAGATTTTCACGACCACAAAGGAAGGGAAGACCTTTATTCTTAGCTTTAAACATCCCCTTGAAGCGATTGGAGATATTGAATACGTTCAGCAGACGGATATGGTCAATACAGTCGAAGCTGTCACAGAAGTACATATGCTAAGGGTTTCTCATCAAGCGCTCATGCGCCATGAGAAGGATGACCCACGCGTGTTAACCTTTCTGCTAAAAGGCATCACAAACAAATTTTATACAAAATCAAACGATTTGAGTTTCCACCTTTTATATCCTGTGGAGGTCAGGCTTGCAAGCTACTTATTGTCTGTTGTAACAAATGATGACAGCGCGAGCGCCCTTCGTCTCACTGATGCGGCAAGCTTAATCGGTACAAGCTATCGTCATATTAACCGGGTCATTCAGCAATTCTGTGAAAAAGGGCTGATAGAGAGGCGTAGAGGAGAGATTACGATTTGTGACCGGAAAGGGCTCCTAGAAATAGCAGGGCACAATATTTATGAATAGAAGAAATGAAGGGATTTATATATGATCATAGGAATACTATTAGCTATCACTGCTGGCGCACTCGTCAGCTTACAAACCATTTTTAACAGTAAGGTCAATGAGCATACAGGCTCTTGGTCAACTACAACCCTCGTTCTTGGAATGGGCTTTATTGCTTCACTCCTGATGGGTCTCTTACTAGAGGGAACTGGCATGTTTCAATTAAGACATATGGAAGCTTGGTACTGGATCAGCGGAGCCATTGGGGTAGGAGTGGTCATTTGTCTTGTTCAGAGTATCAAACGTCTTGGACCGACTTATGGCATCTCGATTGTCCTCACGTCACAGCTGGGCTGCGCTCTTTTGTTTGATTCGCTTGGCTGGCTTGGGTTAGAAAAAGTGGCATTTTCTTTTACAAAACTATTAGGAGTCATTGTGATTGTTGCTGGGATCTTAGTGTTTAAATTGACCAAATTGGAGTCAGCAGAAAAAGATCAATCGCAAGAAAAAGGGCTGCCACAAGAGTAGCCGCCCTTTTTTAAATCAATCGCCGCCATAATACCGTTATCGCGGATAATCCATTTAAAAGGAGCCTTTTCATCAAAGGCTTTTTTTTCTGCCCATATGCGCTCGCATGATAGGCTGTTCGGTCTTTAGCAACGAGATTACTGTAGGCGATTTTTCGTTCGATTGCCTGTGTAAGTGATAACGCAAACGGGGCACTGTCAATCACCAAAATCGACTCTGTGTTTAAAAAACTAGACCTCGCATCTAAGTTATATGTCCCAATAATACTCAAGTAATCATCAATCACCATTGATTTCCCATGAATGGAATAGGGGCCTTCATATTCATACAAATGAACGCCTGTTTTCATCAGTTCCTTTTTCGTGCTTAAATATCCAGCAAAGGCTAACGGATTTGGTGTCGCTGTAAGAGAATTCGTGACCATTGTCGTTTGAATCTCACTACCTAAGGGGGTGAGTCCGGCTTTCATTGGGCGTGTTGGGATGACATAAGGCGTTTGTATAAGCACAGAACGCTTTGCCCGGTGCGCAAGATCGTTCAGTTTTTTCAGCACAAGCGGCCGCTTATTGAAGCGTTCCACAGGATTTGTGAAAAAGGCAATCTGTTTCACTGAAGTGGCATCTGCTGCCCAATCAAAGGAGGACATCACAAAAGGTTCTTTTGTGCGCACTGCTTCTTGATAGGATCTGAGCAGCTGTTTTCTAAGCTTTAACCCTTTTTTCGCTTTTGGCTTGGAGAACACATCTTTTGTTCTTTTCGTAAAATCATGATTCCATAGATAAACGAAATATTGCTCCATTTCATCTAATACTTTTCCCTTTTTGGCGTTATAGAGCAGCACATCGCGGTCAAAAGCAAAGTCTTTCGGCGGCTGATCTGCAAAGTATTTATCACCGATATTTCTTCCGCCCATCACAGCCACTCGGCCATCTGCTAGTAGCAGCTTATCGTGAAGCCGATTATGCCACGTCCATGGCTTGAACAAACGAAAGGGCTCATAAAAACGAATCGACATGTTCGGATGATTTGCCACCGCATAGCGCAAATGCTTCAGCGGCCCGCGCAAACTGTGACAAATGCCATCTAACAACACCTGGACTTTCACACCTCGATCAGCTGCTTCAATTAAAGCACCTAGTACCCATTCGGCTGTTTTTCCCTTTTGAATGGAATAGTAACTGAGACGGATCACCTTCTTTGCCTCACGAATCATTTGGATTCTAACCTGACCAGATTCAAACCCATCGTCAAGAAGCATCACTTGATTTGTCCCCTGATCGTCTCCTGAGATAGAAGAGGCTTTATAAATACAATGTTCTTTGCATGTTTTTCGTATCGGTAAATAAAACAAAACAAATGCGGTCAAAAATACATAGACGACATAGAGAAGGATGAGAAAAAACAAGAGATGAAGCATAGGTATCAGCTCCTTTCACACAGACACAACTTTTCCTTAGTGTATGTCAAAAATCAAATTTCACTCATTTTGGCTTTCCATCAAAATATATGACAAAAGAATCACCTTGTTTTTATTGGGTATTTAATTATAGTATGAAATGAGTAAGGGGGAATCGAATTGAATGAACCACTATTTAACATTCCAAGCGATGTGTATCAAACGTTAAGTGAAACAGAACGTTATTTACTCCATTATATTCACCAGCATCTAGAGGATATCTCCACCTTATCCATCGTCACATTAAGTGAAAGAGCGAATGTGTCGACAGCCACAATTGTCAGATTGATGAAAAAAATTGGTTACAACGGCTATACTTCCTTTAAGTATCGATTGAAACAAGAAAAGAAAATGACCGATGTAAGTGATCAGCTAAAAAACATCGATGAAGACATCAAACTAGCGATTCGGAAAAATGAAGAAGAGGTTTTAAAGACGATTCAGCTGCAAAGTATTGGGCAAATTGAAGATGCCGTTCAAAAAATACATAATGCGGACAAAATTTATATTTTCGGCAGAGGGTTCTCAGAGATGATTGCTAAAGAAATGACCATCAAATTACAGCTCATCGGAAAAACATGCGAAGTACACGACGACCCGAATATCATTCGGCTGAAATCACGAGATATTGGTAAAAATGAACTTGCGATCTTTGTTTCATTAAATGGCGAAACAGCAGAGCTCGTTGAAGCGTGTCAAAATCTCAGCATGAAGCAAGTCACAACCATTACCGTCACGACAAGAATAGATTCTACATTAAGCAAAATATCAGATATGACTCTAGTCGGATATAAAGGCGAACAATCTTTCTTCCCAGATTATGAAGTCAGATCGCGCCTGTCTCTTCATGTCATTGCCCGCATTTTACTAGATGCCTATGTGATCCGAATGAAATAACCGCTTAAGAAGCCTTCGAGACTTTGATCTGGAAGGCTTTTTATCATGAAAACCTTTACACAATCTGAAAACATTTTCACTCCATCGTATGAGATACTTTCTTTAGAGAAAAGAAAGAAGGTGAAACCAATTGATTTATACCTGCACCTTAAATCCTGCTATTGACCTATATATTGCATTAAAAGAAATGAGGGCAAATGCAGTCAACCGCACAGAAGATGAAGACTATCAGCCGAATGGCAAAGGAGTCAATGTCTCCATTATGCTAAAGAAATATGGATTCACCAGCACTGCATTAGGATTTATTGCTGGGTTTTCAGGCTCTTATATTGAACAATCCTTAAAGGACCTTTCCATTCAAACCGATTTTATCTCGGTTGAAGGAATTACACGCATTAATGTTTTTATTAATACGACAGAAGAATACAAGCTCGTGAACCAAGGACCTGCGATTGAAGCAAAATCGCTTCACGCCTTTCGTGAAAAAATAGCGGCCATCCCGCAGGGGGGCATCCTTATCATGTCAGGCAGCCTGCCAAAGGGCGTACCCGCCAGCATTTTTTCAGAAGTAGCAGCTATTTGTCATCAGCACAACGTCAAATTTATTTTAGACACAAGCTCCGCAGCAGTTCTTGAGACGCTTCAATACAAGCCGTATTTATTAAAACCGAATGAAGAAGAAATCGCTGCTTTTTTCGGCAAAATACATCCTATGTCAGAAAAAGAACTCATTCAATCAGGAGAAAAACTCATTGAGATGGGTGCAGAGCAAGTGCTTATTTCCCGCGGAGGAGAAGGGGCTTTGTTCATTACGAAAGACGTCATCTTAAAAGGAAACGCACCGACAGGCACTGTGGTAAACACAGCTTGTTCTGGAGATGCAATGCTCGCAGCCTTTCTTAGTAAACAGCTTGAAGGTCATTCACCTGAAGAATGCTTACGTTACGGCATTGCAACGGGCGCATCTACTGCATTTTCTAAAGGCTTAAGTGATTTACATGACATTCATTCATTAATTGAGCAAGTACACATTCACAAGATATAAGGGGGAATCAGATATGAGCCGTAAAAAAATTGTCGCTGCAACTGGCTGTCCAACAGGCATTGCACACACGTTTATGGCAGCTGAGGCATTAAAAATAGCTGCTGAGCAATTAGGGGTCGACATCAAAGTCGAAACGCATGGTCAAGTAGGAATTGAAAACGCTTTAACCGATCAAGACATTCTGGAGGCCGATGGGGTCATTGTCGCAGCTGACAAAGATGTGAATACAGATCGTTTTCACGGCAAACCACTGATTGAAGTGCCTGTAGCGAAAGGCATCCGCACGCCAGAAGAACTGATCCAAGGCATTATCAATGGAGATGCACCCGTTCATCAAGTGAAAGGAAGGGCTTCTGGGACGGAGAAAACATCTGCTCCTTCATCCTCTCAACAAAAGACGACGAATAAGTGGATACACACGATCTACAAACATTTAATGAACGGTGTATCACACATGCTTCCATTTGTCGTTGGAGGCGGAGTCTTAATTGCTATTTCTTTTCTATTCGGTATTTACTCAGCTGATCCTCAGCATGAAACGTATCATCCGTTTGCTGCCTATTTAAAAAGCATTGGTGGACTCGGCTTTAGCTTAATGGTGCCTATTTTAGCAGCATTTATCGCTGATTCAATCGCCAGACGCCCAGGGATGGTTGTCGGATTTATCGGCGGCCTGCTTGCAAACGACGGTGGCGCTGGATTCTTAGGTGGTATTATCGCAGGTTTTGCAGCAGGATATATCATCGTATTCCTTCAATTCCTGCTTCAAAAATTACCTGCATCACTTGACGGTTTAAAATCAATCTTCATCTATCCTGTTATCGGTATTTTCTTGATTGGAGCTGTGATGACACCACTATTAGTTCCGATCACAGGCCTAAATAATTCATTAATGGATTTTCTCTCAGCTGTTCAATCCACGAACCCGCTGCTCTTAGGTTTAATTGTTGGAGCGATGTGTGGATTTGATATGGGAGGTCCTTTTAACAAAGCAGCCTATGTCACAGGAACGGCTTTACTTGCACAAGGCAACCTTTACTTCATGGCAGGTGTGTCCGCAGCATGTATCACGCCACCACTTATCATTGCGATTGCCACAACGATTTTCAGAAAACATTTCACACCGCAGGAACGAAATGCAGGGGCAATCAACTATATTCTAGGGGCGACACATATTACAGAAGGTGCCATCCCATTTGCGGCAAAAAACCCGATCGTTGTCCTGCCAATTATCATGTTTGGCTCAGCCATCTCTGCTATATTGACGTATCTATTTGGCGTACAGGTTCCAGCTCCACATGGTGGATTCCTTGTCCTTCCAGTCGTCACAGGTGCATTTCAGTGGGTACTATCCATACTGATCGGATCACTTGTAGGTGCCATTCTATACGGACTTTACCGTAAAAAAATAGACAAACCCGCAGTTTAATAGGGAGGAAGAGAAATGATGGAACATATCTATATGAATCTTCATGAAACAGCTTCTTCACAGGCTGGCGTTTTCACAGCCATTGCTGACATTGCCTACAAAGCAGGTATTTGTACATCAGCAGAGGATGTCAAAAAAGGCTTAGCTGAAAGGGAAGCACTGAGCACGACTGGATTTCAAGATGGATTTGCCATTCCACATACACAAACAGAAGCCATCACAAAACCAGCACTCGTGATCGTCCGCACGGAAACAGGCATTGAATGGGACGCTTTTGATGGGAAGCCATGCTTTTTCTTCTTATCCTTACTGATCCCCAAAAATGAAGCGGGCACCACTCATCTAAAGGCTCTTTCTGCCCTTTCACGAGGATTAATGGATGAAGCGAAACGACAAAAGCTACTGGAAACAAGAACAAATGAAGACATGCTTACTGTTTTAGAAACAGATATTTTAACGAGAGAGGATGTTTGATCATGCCTTTACTTTCAACAACACCGATGCTTGAGGCTGCGAAAAAAGAAAAATACGGAATCGTTGCATTCAATGTACATTCCTTTGACAGTATTTATTGGGTGCTCGAAACGGCCGCAGAATTAAAATCACCTGTCATTTTGCAAACAACGGTTGGAACGGTTCAATCACTTGGAGCAAAAGCGATTGCAGATACAGTCAAAGCGGCGGCTGATCAATATCAAATCCCAATCGGTCTGCACCTTGATCACTGCACGGACTTTGATGTGATTCTCACCTGTATTCGAGCGGGATATACATCCGTCATGATCGATGCATCCATGCATTCATATGAAGAAAATGTACGCCGCACAAAAGAAGTCGTAGACCTCGCGTTAAAAGTAGGGGTGAACGTCGAAGCAGAATTAGGCAAGGTAGGCGGCGTAGAGGATGATATCGTCGTCGATGAAAAGGATGCTGAAAAAGCCATTCCATCAGAATGCCGTCAATTTGTAGAAGAAACTGGGGTACCTACTTTAGCGCCTGCGATTGGTACCGCTCACGGCATTTATAAAGGGGTACCGGATATTGACTTTGACCGCATTGAACAAATTGCAGCGCTGGTCGATGTTCCCCTTGTGCTGCACGGCGGTTCCGCTGTACCGGATGAGGACGTCAGACGATGTGTAGCACTTGGTATGGCAAAGGTCAATGTCTCTACTGAATTGAAAAATGCGTACTCTGAAGCCATCCGTGATCATTTCTCAAACGAACCTGAAAGCTTAGATCCACGTATGTATTTACAAAAAGCAAAACAAGCAGCAAAAGACATGGTCACATCGAAAATACGGATCGTTGGCAGTGAGGGCAAAGCCCATCCTCTATATCAGTGAAACAAAAAAGCAGAGCGGCTTAAGCTCTGCTTTTTCACATTATTCGTTTTCTTTCATTTCATTTGATGTGCGTACTCGTGCATTTCCCATAAATAGGACCGTAATCGCTGCAAGGGCAATAGGAAACAACGCAATCAAAAACACGTACGTAATACTTTGTGACATCGCATCGATGACTTTATTTAAAATATCAGGCGGAATTTGTGAGCGAGCACCTTCTTGAAAAATGGCTTGTGGATCGCCTATTTGAGAAGGGGCTCCTTTTATTCCGCTAAAGGCATCTGCTAAGCGATTCGTTAGGACATTGGTTTGAATCGTCCCAAAAATCGTGACACCAAGCGTCATCCCAAGTGATCTCATAAATGAATTGGTTGAGTTTGCACTGCCTCGGTAACGAGGGGCAAGATCATTCATTGAAGCTGAAGGCAGAAGGGAGAAGCTAAAGCCGACGCCAAAGCCTGATATCATCATAAAGAGTGTAAGCCACAGTCTAGCTGTATCTGGTGACATATTGGCAAGAAGCAGCATCCCAGCAAAAAATGAAATAACAGAGATCGTCATAAGACGTCTGAAAGGCACTTTCGTCTGCATCGTTCCGCCAATCATACTGCCAATCACAGATCCTATCATCATCGGTGTTAAAATAAACCCTGCACTTGTCGCAGATTCACCATACACCGCTTGCACGAAAATAGGAATAAAGACGGCAAGAATAATAAATGTCCCCCCATATAAAAACGCCAATATTTGAGATGTCGCAAATAAACGATTTTTAAACATCCAAAAAGAAATAATCGGTTCCTCCGCTTTACGCTCAACAATAAAGAAGATGGTACCAAACACAAGAAACACGGCAAAAAGTGTGAGGATTTGCACCGAATCCCACGCATAAGATTTACCGCCAAGCTCAAGTGCGAACATTAAGCTCACAACTGCCACGACAAGTGTAATAGCACCTGACCAGTCAATTTTTTGCTTGCGATGTTCCAGCGATTCATGATAGTATCTGGCGATCAAGAACACACTAACAATACCGATTGGCACGTTAATATAGAAAACCCAATGCCAGCCGATCGAATCTGTGATAATAGCTCCTAACAGTGGTCCTAGTACACTCGATAAACCAAATACTGCACCAAACATACCGGACATTTTTCCGCGCTTTTCAGGCGGGAAGATATCAAAGATGATCGTAAACGCGATCGGAAGAAGGGCACCGCCTCCAAGCCCTTGAATGGCCCGGTAAATAATGAGCTGATCCATCGTTTGTGCGATACCGCACAGCGCTGATCCAATTAAAAAGAAAATAAGTCCAAACAGAAAAAAACGCTTTCGACCATACATATCAGAAAGCTTTCCGTAAATCGGCATTCCAGCCATTACTGCCACCATATAAGAAGCCGTCACCCAAGCAAATTTATCAAAACTGCCCAAATCTGCTACGATGCTTCCCATTGCTGTTGCAACAATGGTATTGTCCATCGCCGCCATAAAAATCCCTAACAGCAAACCGATGACAACAAAGCGAGTGGATGCCTTACCTTTATCCACATGATTCATTTCATTTACCTCCTGCTTACGTTCTCTTCTTATTTTTGCTATGATCAACTTAACCATAAGTAAGAGAACATTTATCTTGATGATCAAGATAAATTGATTTTAAAGGGAGGAGAACAAGTTGTCAATAAAGAACGACGCTGAAGACAGAGCAGACCTGATCATACATACAATGAGGCGCCTCGCCACACGAACGGTTTTATTCCATCAAGCGGCCGCGCAATCGCTCGGCCTTTTCCCAACAGATCTCAAATCAGCCGATTTATTAAACGAACTCGGTCCTCTCACAGCAGGAGAATTAAGTGAAAAAACAGGTCTTAGCTCAGGTGCGGTCACAGCTCTGATTGACCGCCTTGAAAAAGCGGGCTACGCCAAAAGAGAAAAGGACCCAAAAGACAAACGAAGAGTTATCATCGTTCCATTAACGGCAGGGAAATCACAAGTAAAAGAACTTTTCCAATCCTTATCGGCATCAACTAAACAGCTCACAAACGAATACAAACGAGAAGAATTAGACTTAATCATTCAATTTATTACCGAAGCAGCAGATATTATGGACCAAGAGCTGCAATTGCTTAAGTCTAAGTCTTAAGAGAGCACAATGTTAAGGGTGTGCTTTTCTTTGAAATAAAATAGCGAGGATATGATTCTGATCATTTACATATTAAGTACTGTTTTTGTATCTATATTCCTATTTAATGACAAACTTTGTGTTGGTAAAATTGACCTTGTCAATGAATAGGAAGGAGTGAATTCTTCTGGGGAAGATACTTGATGCAAAAGCACTAACAAGTGCCATGGACGCAAGGGCAAAACACTACCAGGAACTCCGCGAACAAATGGTAGATTTAAAAAAAGCATTACAAGGTGTTTCTAATCTCGGTGACGACTTCACTGGGAGAGGTGCCGATAACATTAAAAGCTTCTACAAAGAGCTGGCTGGAAATGTGGACATGTTTATCAGCTTCATTGATAAGCAAAAAGCCTTTCATGAAGGTGTTTCTGGGACACTAGATGATACAAGCTTTGGCGGCGATACCTTTGTAGAAGAACACTTTTTAGACAACGCTGTACATATGGGCATCAAAAACGCCAAAAGCATTGTAAAGGATCAAAAAAAGGCACTCAAAACCACTTTTCAAGACATCGACGACCTCATTTCCCTAGAGGTATTTGACAGCAAAACCTTTGATGAAAAAATTGCAAATGCAGAAGATGAACGAAAAAAGACAGTAAAAGACCTAAGAGAGCTTGATCAAAATTTAAAAGATGAATATGCTTTATCAGAAACGGAGCAGCAAGCTACAATGGCATTGTACGCAGAAATGATGAATGCGACAAATGATGGAAAAGCCATTTCGCCGATGAATTTTGACAAGAAAGCGTATCAAAATAGCGAAATCTACAAGGCAAAAAGCGATATTGAGAAGCAAACTGCTGAATATCTCAAAATCAAAAAAGAACAAGAAGAAGCCCGCAAGATCGCAAAGGAACAAGAAACCCTCGCAAACCGTCCTTGGTATGAAAAAGCACTCGACTATGGCGGGAACATCGTGAATGAGCTGACAGGTGTGAACGATGCAAAACGCGCCGCAACAGGCGTTGATCCAATCACAGGGGAAGAACTCACCGCAGGACAGCGGGTCGCCGCAGGCGGCATGGCAGCGGCAGGTTATATCCCAATCGTCGGCTGGGCAGGACGCATTTTCAAAGGCGGGAAAGCCGTCTATAAAACGACTCAAGCCACCTCAGCCGCAGTACGAGCAGTCGACATCTACAAGACCTCGCAAAAATCCTTTGATGCCTTAAAAACATCCCAAAAAGGCTTATATGGCCTCACCGCCACCAACGGTTTCAGTGAAGCAATTACAGGTAGAGACATGCTTGGGAATAAGGTCTCGAAAGAACAGCAGGAAGCGAGTCTAAATGCAACTCTCGGAATGCTTTTACCGTTTGGAGCAAAAGGGTTTCATGGTAAGATGGGAATCAAGAAAGGTGAGAAAAATTCTTTATCTCCAGGTAATGGATTAGCTACACATGAATCCAGAGGTGGGCACTTAATAGAGAGACATGTTGGGAAAACAGATGAAGAACTATTAGAAAGGCTGAAAAGTAATCCAAAAATTACGGGTTCTTCTACTTTTAACGATAGAATGACTGCAGAAAGAGTTGCTGATTCAGTTCTGGGTGATCCTAAGAGTGTTGATAAAATACAAAAGTGGTTATCTGACCCCAACAGTAGACCTACATTACCATTAAAATATAAGGGTGATGGAGAGGTAATTGGCAGAAGTGTTTCGAGAAATTCAGAAGTAGTCGAGAATGTTACAAATGCAAAAATTATACTGAAAAAAGATGAGAATGGCGGTTTTATTTTAACGGGATACCCTGTTAAATAGAAAGAAGGATGATAAAATGAATGAGAGTTACAGTTATTTAGAGGAGTTAGAAGATTTTTTAGGTGGGACATTTCATCAGGATATCGATTCACCAGAAGAAGCGTTAGAGGAGTTTATTCATGAAGCTACTAAAGAATGTCTGCTCTCTACTATAAAGGATTGTCAGGATTTTTTGAATGGTACTTTAACAATAGAAGAAAAAGAAAGCTTTATCGAAAGTAATGCAGAAATCTATTTTCCGGCGATCTCATTAAACCCTATACAGTGGTTTAATAAAATAATAGAGAAAATGGAAGAAGCAGTGAAAATGAAGTAACAAAATGAACCTTGATTGGCTAGTGCCTTTTAAGGTTTTGTTGTGTTTATTGGACTTCATACCGAGAAAAAGGGGAACTTTTTCCTTTGTGGATCATCGTATGATAGAGACAAGCAAAACGAACGTGAATATTTTGTCCAGAAGGAAGAACCTGCGGACGCTGATCATTGAGCACTTTAAGTGCCATGGTTGGTGTCCGCTTTTTTTATTGGGAGAGGCGTCTTTCCCTTATTTCCCTTATCAATGCCGTATCTAGATATGGAACAAAGGTGTTGAGAAATGTGACCATACGAAAGGGACATTCTGAGCCTGGATATCAGCTAGTCTGCGGCAGCCGTATCGAGGACAGTTTTTCATTTTACTTGATGATTGACTGTACTACTTGGTATCCTCTCGGAGTGTAGTCATCATTTAAAAATCTATTTAAGCGAATAGCGTAAGGTGGTGCTTATTCGACAAGGAGCGAGTAACATGAAACTCAGGGGTTCTGTTCCTAAAGAGACAATGAAGCAATTGAAAAGTATTGCAGCTTGATCAAAATTTAAAAGATGAATATGCTTTGTCAGAGACTGAGGAGAAGGCTACAATGGCATTGTACGCGGAAATGATGAATGCGACAAATGACGGAAAAGCCATTTCACCAATGAGTTTTGCCAAAAAAGCATTTCAAGTTAGTGAAATCTACAAGGTAAAAAGCGATATTGAGAAGCAAATTGGTGAATATCTCAAAATCAAAAAAGAACAAGAAGAAGCTCGCGAGATAGCAAAGGAACAAGAAGCATTCGCCAAACGTCCTTGCTATGAAAAAGCCCTCGATTATGGCGGAAACATTGTCAATGAGCTAACAGGTGTGAATTGCCACAACGGGCATTGATTCAATAACAGGCAAAAAGCTTACTGCAGGCCAGCGAGTCGCCGCAGCCGGCTACATCCCTATCGTTGGTGGGCAGGTCGCATTTTCAAAGGCGGAAAGACCGTCTATAAAACGACTCAAGCCACATCAGCTGCAGTCAGAGCAGTCGATGCAAAAATCATTTGACTCCTTAAAAACAGCTCAAAAAGTTTTATATGGTCTCACCTCAACCAACGGCTTCAGCGAAGCGATTACGGGTCGAGATATATTTGGAAATAAGATCTCGAAAGAAAAGCAGGAAGCAAGTATGAATACGGCACTCTCGGAATGATTTTGCCGTTTGGGGCGAAAGGGTTTCATGGGAAGATGGGAATCAAGAAAGGCTAGAAAAATTCTTTATCTCCAGGTAATGGATTAGCTACACATCAATCCAGATGTGGGCACTTAATTGAGAGACATGTTGGGAAAACAGATGAAGAACTATTAGAAAGGTTGAAAAGTAATCCTAAAATTACGGGTTCTTCTACTTTTAATGATAGAATGACTGCTTGCTGAAACGATTTTATGTTAGTATCTCTAACAATAATTATAATATAAAATGAAACTAGAAACTTTCTATCTAATCTTCTCCTACTTGATATTGAATAATGTTACATAATCACCAGAAGCCCGAAATTGAGCCAGTTGAGATTGTAAATATTTATATATACGAACATACAATCTAACTAAATATGGACAATCTGGGGAGCCGAGGAAGCTCCTTTTTTTATTTTTACAAGCTTGGTCATATATAGTAAAATAAGAACAAAGGTTCGCATGGTGAACAAGCTTAATCATTCCAATTTTAAGTGGTTGGATAAGCAGATAAAAAAAGATATAATACAAGTTATGAGGTGTAAATAATATGAAGAAATTTAAAGTTGTCTCTTTATTTTGTGGGGCTGGTGGTCTAGACTTAGGATTAGAAGCAACTGGAAAATTCCAGACGGTCTTTGCCAATGATATGGACAAGGATGCTTGTAAGACTTTTTCGAAGTGGTCTGAGGCAATTGTAGTACCTGGCAAAGTTGAAAATATTAGTGCAGATGAAATTCCAGATGATATTGACATTGTTACCGGTGGATTCCCTTGTCAAGGATTCTCGGCGGCTGGTCCACGTCAAGCTCTTGATGTACGAAATAAACTATATTTAGAACTTTGTAGAGTTGTAGAGGCTAAGCAGCCGATTGGATTTCTAGCGGAAAACGTTAAAGGACTTACAACAATGGAAGATGGCCTGATCTTAAAGAAAATTGTTGAAGACTTTAGTTCAAAAGGTTACAACTTGTATCACCAAGTTCTTAATGCTGCCGATTATCAAGTTCCACAGGATCGTGAACGAGTAATTCTAGTCGGAATCAGACAAGATATTGATAAAGGGTTTGAGTTTCCCGAGCCTACTGGTCGAGTTACTCTTAGAGAGGCAATCGGACATTTTCCAGAACCAAATTCAAATGATGTTTGTCAAGATCCATATTCATCAAGATACATGAGTCGAAACAGAAAACGTGATTGGGATCAAGTGAGTTACACTATACCAGCAATGGCTAAACAAGTAACACTACATCCAAGTTCACCAGATATGACTAAACTTGAAAGAGACTTATGGAAATTCGGTGAAGGAACAACAAGACGATTCAGCTGGCAGGAGGCTGCGGTTGTTCAAACATTTCCAGAATCTCTTGTATTTGAAGGGGATTTAACGAGTAAGTATAAACAGATTGGAAATGCTGTTCCGCCGAAACTTGCCGAAGCCGTTGGATACAAATTTGCCGAAGCCCTCGAGAAAGCCTTAGAAAGAGAGAAAACGAAGGTAGTGATTTAATGGCAAGTCAAACAGTAAATGGAAAGGCCCTAGAGTTTGCATTTTTACAATCTCTTGATCAATCTTTAAATGGACGAGCTAATGTTCAAGTAATTGGATCTCCTCAGTTACAAACAGCTCATAACGCTTTTTTATCACTTCCACAGACGGAACAACAGAAAATGAGTGAAGGTGCTGACGCAGGAATAAATACCATTCTTCAATTAGAGCCACGTTTAACTAATGGCAATGGAAATTTACAGCTTTCAATATTACCTGATTCAGCAGGTCAAGCTGGTGATGTTCGTGACGTGCTAGCTGTTAGGAGCACTGAAGGTTGGGAGATAGGAATCTCTTGTAAGAATAATCATGCTGCTCTTAAGCATTCACGATTATCAGCAACAATTGATGTAGGTGATTCCTGGTTTGGTTATAATTCAACAGTTGATTATTTCCGCCAAGTAGTACCAATCTTTGAAGAGCTTAGTAATTTAAAAACGCAAGGTACGTTGTGGAACCAGATTCCTGATAAGGCTACTCGATATTATGTACCCGTCCTTAATGCGTTAATCGATGAATTAAGGAGACTAGATGGGATTTATCCTGACCAGATTCCTCAAAGATTATTGACGTACTTATTGGGACGACACGATTTTTACAAGGCGATTGTTAAAACTGGTCGCAGAACAACCGAGCTCCAAGGTTTCAACTTACAAGGGACATTGAATCAGGGATCTCCTGGTGTAAGACCAACTCTAAGAATGCAGCAATTCAGACTACCAACAAGATTTTATGATATTCATTTCAAACCTGGATCAGATAACACGATTTTAATTGTTCTTGATGAAGGTTGGACAATCTCTGCTCGTATTCATAACGCTAGTTCCAGAGTTGAAGGATCATTGAAACTTGATGTTCAACTCGTAGGATTACCACCAAACCTATTCAGACAGACTTTAGGCTGGTAATGATTTAAGGAGTCCATAATGGGCTCTTTTTATATTGCCTAGAGTTCCATATTTCTCACCCTATCGAACAAGATCTCATTAAACCCTCTACAGTGGTTTAATAAAATAATTGAGGAAATGAAAGAAGCAGTGAAAATGAAATAACAAAACGAAATTAGAATTTTTTTACATAAGAAAGAACCTGCGGACACTGATCATTGGGCACTTAAGGTCTTGATTGGTGTCCGCTTTTTTTGGCGGCGATGATGCAGTACATATGTGTGAATCAAGAATGCCAAAAGCATTGTGAAGGATCAAAAAAATTCAAAAAGATTTTTCAGTACATCCATGACCTCATTACAAACGTTTTCTATCACATAAAAGAAGACAAAGGGTTCTTTTTGTACAAATCTCAAAGCACACTCAAGCGGGTGTGCTTTTTCTTATGGCAAAAGAGCACCCAAAAGCTGCACAGCATGCGCTGAAGACATTTGGGCTTCTTTGACGCATGTGAGTTGATTAGACTTATAACCAAAGGGAAGAAGGGAGGAATTCCAACTGTATTTAACCAAAAGGGGCACGACTTTACTATCAATGCTGATTCACACGACATCTTATTTATCAATTGAAGATTTACAGAATCGACTGAATGTCTCTACTCGAACCGTCTACTCTGAAATCAAACGCATGAATAGCTGGCTGGAAACTCAGCAGCTGAGTGGTATTCAGCGAAAAGATCAACTTGGCTACTACTTACACCCACATGAAAAAGAAGTCATTATTCAAAAAGCGAACACCATTCTCGTTGGCCATGATTATGAACCATGTGTAAAGGAAAGAAGAGCCATCCTGCTCTTATCCATTGCATGCAGTGAGAAACGCCTAAGAATTGATGATTTTATGAAGATGACCAAAGTGAGCCGGAATACATTGCTTGAAGATATGAAACAGCTAAAAGAAGCACTTTCAAAGCAGCAGCTTATCCTCCACTATCAGGCAGCCTGCGGCTATTTGATTTCAGGAGAAGAAAGAGCGATTCGATTGGCGCTGAAACCTTATATTCATTCCATTCGCACAATGATAAAAAACGAAAAAGCGTTTCCACCTTTTTGGTTAAAGGGGCCAATTTCATATAAACGGTTAAAGCATCTCCTCGAGCAGTCAGAACAAGAGCTTAAGCTCGAGTTTGCAGATGACATGCTGGATCAGCTGTCTTTGGATCTCTTTTTCTACTTTAAGCGGATGAAGCTAGAACGTGCTGTACACCTTTCAAACGAAGAAAAGCGTACATTGCAGGAAACAGATGAATGCTTTGCGGCTATTCGTTTCATGGCACGAATTCAAAGAGAAACGGGCCTTCATGTTCATGATGATGAAATCTATTTTCTTACTACTCTATGGCTCAGCGCCAAGAAACAAAAGCTTCCATCAAGTAAAAAACCAGAAGAGCATCTCATTCGCACCATTGCCAGACAAATGATTTTTGACTTTCAGCGGTATGCATGTATTTCCTTTCAAGAGTACGAAGCCTTGGAGCAAAACTTGACCATGCATCTCATCCCGGCCTATTACAGACTCGTCTATCACATTGATATCAACAATGAATTAACAGAATCTATTAAAAAAGCACAGCCAGAGGTGTTTGAAATCACTCAAAAGGTCGTATGCCATTTAGAAAAGGCGACCTGTTCAAAGATCAGCGACCATGAAATTGCATATGTGGCGATGCATTTTGGTGGTTGGATGAGAAGAGAAGGGATTTCACCAATTGTGCGGCGTTCTGTATACATTGTCTGCGGCGAAGGAATTGGCACAAGTCACATGCTGAAAACACAGCTTATCGAATTAATCGGTTATATCGAAGTACGTGAACTATTATCAAAGCGTTCATATGAAGAAATGTCATCCATTGATGTCGACTTTGTTGTGTCAACAACACCTATTTCGTTTAAAGGAAAACCTGTTCACCTCGTTCATCCCATTCTCACTGCCTATGAGAAAAAAACCTTACTTCAATATGGGGAAGGTGCAGAAATCAGGCTTGATGAGAACAATGTGGACGCTTTATTCAACATCATTCAGCAGCATACCATCATACAAAATGAAAAAGCACTGCTTCGTGATCTTAAAGAGCTACTTCATCCCGCATATGTATCCCATCAGAAAGGGTGGAAACCAGTGTTAAACGATTTATTAACAGAAAAAACCATTCATCTCCAGCAAACAGCAGATACTTGGCAAGAGGCCATCACAAAAGCAGCGCAGCCTTTACTCGATCAAAATGCCATTCAGAGAGGTTATGTGGAGGCCATGATTCAGTCTGTGCATCAAAATGGACCTTATATTGTGATTGCACCACAAGTAGCCATTCCGCACGCCAGACCAGAGGACGGCGTGAACAAATTAAGCATGTCACTCATGTCATTTGAACCGCCCGTTTTTTTCTCTAAAGATGGAAAAAAACAGGTTCGTCTCATCATTGTGCTAGCAGCCATTGACAGTATGACCCACTTGAAAGCACTCAAACAGCTGACCATGCTGTTAAGTGATGAAAAACGGAGAAAACAACTGGTTGAAGCAAAGGAATTAGCATCGGTGCAAAAACTAGTTGATCAATTTTCACAACTATAAAGGAGGAAAAAGAGAATGAAAAAAATTCTTGTTGTGTGCGGAAACGGATTAGGAAGCAGCTTTATCGTAGAAATGAATGTCAAAAAAGCATTAGAAGAGTTAGGACTTGTAGCTGAAGTGGATCATACCGATCTCAGCACAAGTAAAAATGAACAGGCCGATCTATATATCGGAGCAACAGACATTATCGACCAGCTGGATGACGGCACAAGAAAGGTCGCTGGATTAAATAACTTGTTAGACCAGGAAGCCATTAAAGACGTCCTTCGTAAACACATATAAGCCACAAAAAAGGGGGATTCACATCATGATAGAACTGATCATGAACGATATATTGGGCACACCGGCAATTCTCATCGGTTTGTTTGCACTGGCCGGTTTACTTTTGCAGAAAAAATCAGCCGCAGATACCGTGTCAGGCACCTTGAAAACAACCATGGGTTTTTTAATATTAGGAGCGGGCGCCACGGTCGTGTCTGATTCACTTGGAGTTTTTCGAAAAATGTTTGAAGCAGCCTTTCACATTCAAGGGGTTGTCCCAAATACAGATGCCATGGCGGCCATTGCCCAAAAGGAATTCGGTACACAGACGGCTCTCATTATGATTTTTGGCATGCTGGTCAATTTGTTATTGGCAAAATTCACGCCCTTTAAATACGTCTTTTTAACAGGGCACCATACCTTGTATATGGCTGCAATGCTCGCAGTCGTTCTCTCGACAGCCGGAATGCAAGGAGGATTTCTTGTGACCACCGGTTCGATTATATTAGGAACAGCTATGGTCATTGCACCGGCTATCCTTCAGCCATTCACAAGGAAAGTCACAGGAAGCGATGATCTCGCGCTCGGACACTTCAGTACCTTCGGTTATTTTACAGCGGGAATGATCGGCAAATGGATCGGTCGTCCAGAGAAATCAACGGAAACCATTCAAGTGCCTAAATCACTCGGCTTTCTAAGAGATACATCTGTTGCCATTTCGATCACGATGGCTTTGCTGTTCTTTGCGATTGCACCGTTTGCAGGGATTCCCTTTATAGAACAAATTAGCGGGGGCACGAACTTCGCTGTCTTCATTCTCATTCAGGCTATTACCTTTGCCGCTGGTGTATACATTATTTTAGCCGGGGTGAGGATGGCAATCGGTGAAATCGTGCCTGCTTTTAAAGGGATTGCCGATCGTTTTGTGAAAGGGGCAAAGCCGGCACTTGACGCGCCAACCGTTTTTCCATTTGCTCCAAATGCAGTCATTATCGGTTTTTTATGCAGCTTTGCAGGAGGCATCGTATCCATTTTTCTTTTACCTTTGTTTGGTTTAACTGTCATTGTCCCTGGTCTTGTCCCGCACTTTTTTTGCGGCGCTACAGCAGGAGTGTATGGCAATGCAACAGGAGGCGTAAGAGGTGCTGTCGCTGGGGCCTTTGTGAATGGATTGCTTCTTTCCTTTTTACCTGCTTGTTTATTACCTGTGTTAGGAACCCTTGGCTTTGAAGGGACAACTTTTGGAGATACAGACTTTGGTATCATCGGAATCTTGATTGGATTGATCAAGCTTTTATTTCAACTCTAAAAAGGAGGAGCCTCAGAATGACAGCCATTTTTTCACCTTCATTGATGTGCATGGATTTAACGCACTTCCGCGAACAAATTCATATACTCAACACAAGAGCAGATCGATATCATGTCGACGTCATGGATGGTCATTACGTGAAAAATATCACCTTATCGCCCTTTTTCATAGAACAGCTTCGAAAACTGACAGATAGACCAATTGATGTTCACCTTATGGCGGAATACCCCCAAGAATTTTTAATCGATGCCTGCATTGATGCAGGCGCAAGCATGATCTGCTTACACCCAGAGGTCGTGCAAAGAGACGTTTTTAGAATCATTCGGCATATCCATCAAAGAGACTGCAAGGTCGGCTTTGTCTTAAATCCCGCCACACCAATTGCGGTGTTAAATTCCTTTATACATTTAATAGACCGAGTGACGATCATGACGATCGATCCAGGCTTTGCTGGACAGCCTTTTATTAAAGAAATGCTTCGTAAAATCAAAGAGGTGAGAAAGATAAAAGAGCAAGGAGGATACTCATTTTCAATTGAAGTAGACGGCTCTTGTAATGAGAGCACGTTCCGGCTGCTTGCTGAGGCTGGAAATGAGATCTATATCATCGGCAACTCAGGTTTATTTGGACTTCACAATCAACTCGATAAAGCTTGGGAGACAATGAAGCAATTGTTTGCAAAAGAAACAGCCTCAATTGAATCATGTTAGTAAAAGAGGATGTAATCCATCCTCTTTTTTACGCAATTTTACTAAAATACCGCAATCTCACCAAAACATACCCGAATACAAAATAAAAAATTACAAATCCACAATTGAAAGCGCTTTACTTATATGTTATCCTTCAAATATCTTTAGTAAATATTTAGTCAAAATCTAAGAGGAGTTTGCCTATGACCACACTCAAAGATATTGCCCATGATGCAAAAGTGTCCGTATCCACTGTATCCCGTGTGTTAAATGGCGATCAAACACTTGCCGTTTCACACGCAACAAGACAAAACATCCTCGACATTGCAAAGAAGCTAAACTATACCCCAGTGAGAGCAAGAAAAGCCGATCAAGCAGAAGAAAAACCTCCATCTGAATCCCCAGTCATCGGTATCGTTGTCGCTCAATCCATTGACGAAGAATTAAATGATCCCTTTTTTTCATCGATTCGAAAAGGAATTGAAAAAGAATATGCCAAACAAGGGCTGTCCACCCTCCATACCTTTCGCCTGAGAAGCATGGACAAAGGGGCGATGCTAAAGGATATTGACGGTTTGATTGTCATTGGACGAATCAGTCCCGATACAGTTGAAAAAATGACAAACCGAATGGAACACATTGTTTTTATTAATCATTATGCGGATGAAGATTTGTATGATTGTGTACATGTTGATTTTGTAAGAGCGGCAGATCGAGCAATTCGCCATCTGCAATCGCTTGGCTATACACATCTAGGCTATATTGGCGGAAAGGAGCGGGAGCATTATTTCGAAGGAAACGCTGTGATTGAGGACGAAAGGCAAACGACGTTTATGAGAAGAATGCAGGAGGCGGGATGTCTTCATCTGGATGACATCCACATTGGGGAATACTCCATGCAAGAAGGCTATACGCTTATGCAGCAAGCCATTAAAAAAGGAAACCTTCCACAAGCCTTTTTTATCGGAAGTGATTCAATGGCGATCGGTGCAATGCGTGCGCTCAACGAAGCCGGTCTGCGTGTTCCTTTCGATGTATCCATTGTTGGGTTTAATGACATTGAAGCTGCTTCATTTTCAAGTCCGCCGCTTACAAGCGTAAAAGTATATACAGAAGAAATGGGGGAAGTCGGCTTGAAGCTTTTGCTTGAGCGAATAAACGGAAGAAAGCTCCCTCTAAAAGTCGTCGTGCCAACAAAACTCATCGAACGGGGCAGCACATGTCTCATCCATGAAAGGGGGTGAACCAAGATCTCAGCAAACAAAAAAGAGACAAAAAAGCAGAAAGCAGCTGCTCAGCATGATGGCCAGATCATGCTAAGAACAAGGCAGCCTGCCGTTATGCTCTCTTATCTCTTTGAAAAGAATAGAATTCCAGTATAATGGACTTCTTTTGTTTCCGCAACTGCATGAATTCTACCGATTATCGTCTGAATTTTCAGTGATCAAAAGGAGGAAACCATGAATAAAAAATTCATGCTGCTGACTGCGGCCTTTGTCTTGACCATTCTTTTGTCTGCTTGCGGCAATAACGGTACGTCCGAAGCAAACGGAAAGGTCACCCTGACTCTCTTTTCGACGATGAGCAACAGCGGGGAAAGAAAAGCATTTGAAGAAGTGATTCGTGAGTTTGAAAAAGAGCATCCACATATTCGAATCGATGCCAACTTCCCGGGCAACAGCTATGAAGATATGATTCGCGTCAAAATAGGGGCAAACGATATGCCGGATCTGTTTGACACACATGGCTGGGCCAAACTGCGCTATAGCGAGTATGTGGCTGATTTAAAAGAGATGGATTGGGTCAAACAGCTTGATCCATCTCTCGATCAGATTTTAAAGGACCAAGATGGCAAAGTATACGCGTATCCGCTGAATCAAGCAAAAGACGGGCTTAGCTTTAATGCCAATCTATTAAAGGACTATGACATTGAAGTCCCTAAAACACTTGATGAATTAAAATCTGCTTTGCTGACAGTTAAAGAAAAGAGCAAAGGAGAGGTTGTGCCGCTCTGGATACCAGGAGGAGATAACTCAAATATCGCCCAAGTCTTTGATGAACTAGCCACACCTTTATTAATCACCGATCCAAAACATCAATACGGAAAAGAACTTGAAAACGGATCTTTTGATTGGTCTCACTATACACCGCTTGCACAGTTCATGAAGGAGCTGAAGGATCAAGATTTTTTAAACAAAGATGTCCTGACAGCGAAACTATCTCAAGCACCTGAACTGATGGCACAAAACAAAATAGCCTTCACCTTTGTCGGAGGTTCTTTAGGACCTGAAGCGTCAGAACTCAATCAATCGATCAAAGTAGGCACGATACCTGTTCCTGCCATTCATGAAGGAGATGAGCAAAGCTGGATTGGGGGAGAACGATTTACTGTCGCTGCCTGGAAGGACTCCAAGCATCTAAAAGAAGCAAAACAATTCATCGATTTTCTCGCAAAGCCTGAAAATGCGGAAAAAATCGCAGAAGGCACATCCTCTGAAGCAGCCTTAACGCATGTAAAAGTGAAAAACTATTACTCTACGTTTTACGATCAATACGAACAGGTGAAGATTGAACCTTACTTCGATCGAAAATACTTACCAAGCGGAATGTGGGCTGTCATGGCAACGACGGGTCAAGAATTATTAGCAGGCTACATCACACCAGAACAATTATCGAAGAAGATGGAAGAGGAATATAAGCGTCTGAAAAAACAATAGCAGGCCCATGCTGAAACAGGAGTGAAGCCAATGAATGACATCACAAAAGCAAAGCAGCCAGCCGCATTTACCTCTTTACCAAAACAAAAGATGCAAAAAAGCCGGAATTCATCACTTTGGTGGATGTACATGCCAGCTGTACTCGTCGTCAGTACCTTTATCATTTATCCTTTTTTGAACGGCATTCAGCTATCTTTTACGAATTGGAACGGGTTCTCACAAACTTATGAATGGATTGGGCTTGATCAATATAAACGTCTGCTTCAAGACCCAACGACATGGCTTGTTGTCAAAAACACGCTTCTCTACGGAATTGGGAGTACAATCTTACAAAATATCATTGGACTTGGATATGCTCTCTTATTAAACCAAAGTTTAAAGATAAGAGGCATCACAAGGACGGTGATCTATCTACCTGTCATGATCAGTCCGATTGCCATGGGCTATATTTGGTATTTTGTGTTTGCTTACCAAGGCGGTGCCTTAAACGATGTGGTGACATTTTTTGGATTTGACCAAATGAATGCGCTTGGCAATCCGCAATTAAACACATGGATCATTGTGCTTGTCAACACCTATCAATTCGTCGGAATTGCGATGATCATTTATTTAGCAGGCCTTCAAAGTATTCCTAAGGATTATTATGAGGCGGCACAATTAGACGGCGCATCAAGCCTCCAGCAATTCAGACGGATCACATTGCCGCTGCTTATGCCGTCTATCACCATTAATGTTGTGCTTAACGTCATTGGCGGGCTGAAACTTTTTGATGTCATTGTGGCACTAACAGGCGGCGGACCTGGAGATTCCTCGCAATCGATGTCGACCTTTATGTATGATCTGTATTTCAAACGTCAGGATGCAGGCTATGCAGCAACGCAAGGAGTCTTCATGGCGGTCATCATCCTTGTCATTAGTGTCGCAGCACTGATTTATTTCAAACGAAAGGAGACCGAGGTGTGATGGATAACGCCTTTAAACGCAAAAAGAGATGGTACACCTTCCTCGCACTTTTGGTGACATTGCTTCACCTCATTCCATTTTATATCTTGGTGACGACATCATTAAAGGGGATAGGAGATTTCAGTTCAAAATGGCTGTTTCCGAAAGTGCTCCATCTTGAAAACTTTCGCACGGCATGGACAGAGGCTCAGCTTGGCCAGTCCTTTTTGAATACAGTGATGATTACGTTTACCTCCGCTGTATTACTCATCATACTTGGATCTCTTGCAGCCTATCCGCTCGCAAGAAGAAACACAAAGCTAAATAAAGCAGTTTATGTTTTATTCATCACCATTATGGTCATTCCACCGCTCACAGCCCTTGTCCCGCTCTATAAAATGGTCGTTCAAATCGGGATGATGAACACCTATCAAATCGCTATTTTAAATAATGTCGCTGCTTTTTTGCCGCTAACCATTTTCTTATACGCAGGCTTTATCCGGTCGACCATTCCAAAGGAGCTTGAAGAAGCAGCCCGTATTGATGGAGCGGGGACACTCAGAGTTTTTTTCACTGTCGTTTTTCCTCTTCTGAAGCCCATTACCGCTTCTGTTTTAATCATTGCCTGTGTGTATATTTGGAACGACTATCAATTTGCCATCTTCTTTTTGCAAGATAAAGAAATGCATACACTCACAGTCGCCTTATCCCATTTTTTTGGTCAAAATCAGCATCAGCTCCAGCTCGTTGGTGCCGCTGCGCTCATTGCGATGCTGCCAATGGTTACGATGTTTTTACTGTTGCAAAAATATTTTATCGCAGGGCTTTCACAAGGCTCTGTCAAAGGGTAGTTCAATATGGATGTAAAAAGGAGAGTCGTCAATGTCTAAAATTACATTTATCGGTGCAGGGAGTACCGTGTTTGCTAAAAATATATTAGGAGATTGTTTGTTCGTCCCTGCACTTAGCGGCTTTGAATTCGCATTATATGATATCGACCACAACCGGCTGAATGAATCAGACACGATGCTTCGGCATTTAAAAGAGAACTACGGTGCAAATGTGACCATTAAGCCCTATCACAACCGAAAAGAAGCCTTAAAGGATGCGAAATATGTCATCAATGCCATCCAGGTTGGAGGCTATCGGCCAAGCACTGTGATTGATTTTGAGATTCCGAAAAAATACGGATTAAGACAAACGATTGCGGATACGGTTGGCATCGGCGGCATCTTCCGCTTCCTTCGAACAATTCCTGTGATGTTTGATTTTGCAAAGGAGATGGAAGAGGTTTGTCCAAATGCTTTATTATTAAATTACACAAATCCAATGGCCACACTGACAGGTGCGATGCTGCGCTATACACCGATTCAAACGGTGGGTCTTTGTCATAGTGTGCAGGTGTGTACAAAGGATCTATTTGAATCACTTGAAATGGATCATGAAGGCATTGAAGAAAAAATTGCCGGCATCAACCATATGGCATGGTTATTAGAGGTGAAACGGGACGGAAAAGATTTGTACCCAGACATCAAAAGAAGAGCGAAAGAAAAGCAGCAAGCGCGGCCCCATGATATGGTACGTTTTGAGCTGATGGATAAATTCGGCTACTATGTCACAGAATCCTCAGAGCACAATGCCGAATACCATCCTTATTTTATCAAAGCACGCTATCCAGAACTGATCGGTCAATTTAACATTCCGCTCGATGAATACCCGAGACGCTGCGAGGAACAAATCAACAACTGGAATACAATGAAGCATGACCTTGTGGGCAATACACAGATCACACATACTCGCTCAAAAGAATATGGTTCTCGTATCATTGAAGCGATCGAAACGAACGTTCCCTTTAAATTTGGCGGGAATGTGCTGAACACAGGAGGACTCATTCACAATCTGCCTGAAAAAGCGTGTGTCGAAGTACCATGTGTTGCAGATCGCAGCGGCATCATGCCTTGCTATGTCGGAGAGATCCCTGAACAATTGGCTGGACTCAACCGGACCAATATCAGCTCACAGCTCATGACAATCGAAGCAGCAATTAGCGGCAAAAAAGAGCACATTTATCAAGCGGCATTACTTGATCCACACACAAGCGCTGAACTATCCATTGATGACATCATCAAATTATGCGATGAACTCATTGAAGCACATGGTGATATGCTCCCGCATTTTGCAGAACCGAATCAATATGCTGCATCAACTAAATAAAAGAAAAGAACCAGCCTCTACCTGATGCAACGCGCATCAGGTTTTTCTTATGTTGCAAAAAGAGGATTGACTGAAAGTGTTTTTAATATTATGATTTTTCTACAGTTACCCAATAGTTTATCAAAAATATACCATGAATAAATCACATTCCGGAATCATTTCTCACAAACAAATCGATGGGCGGCAACCTTTCACACTTTAGAGCAAGCTCTTTATCACAACGTAAACCAAAACATCAGTTTCATTTGACAAAGAGTGTATACAGATGGGCGCCCGTTAGATGAGACAATGACAACCATACACATCCTATAAGCATGACATTCTTTCATAAAAAGGAGAGAGGGAACATGACCAAAACAGATGTAAAAATGTTGAAAAATTATATTGGCGGACAATGGATTGAGGCAGAAACAAGTCAAACAGAGGCAGTATATAACCCAGCTATTGGCGAGATCATCGCAGAAGTGCCGCTTTCAACAAAAAAGGATGTCGAACGTGCGGTACAGGCAGCACAAGAAGCATTTACCACTTGGTCGAAAACACCAGTTCCCCGACGTGCACGCATTTTATTTAAATACCAGCAGTTACTCGTTGAAAAATGGGATGAGCTGGCTGAACTCGTAACGATTGAAAACGGAAAAAGCATAACAGAGGCAAAAGGAGAAGTGCAGCGAGGGATTGAATGTGTGGAATTTGCCGCTGGTGCACCGACCTTAATGATGGGAAAACAATTACCAGATATCGCATCTGGACTCGAATCTGGCATGTACCGCTATCCGATTGGTGTCATTGGCGGCATTACGCCATTTAACTTTCCGATGATGGTCCCGTGCTGGATGTTCCCGCTTGCCATTGCCTGCGGAAATACGTTTGTTTTAAAACCTTCAGAACGAACGCCCCTTCTTGCCGCGCGGTTAGCCGAGCTATTTGAAGAAGCGGGTCTTCCAAAAGGTGTTCTCAACATCGTCAATGGGGCTCACGATGTCGTCAACGGTCTGCTTGAACATCAAAAGGTCAAAGCCATTTCATTTGTCGGCTCTCAGCCAGTCGCAGAATACGTCTATAAAAAAGGCACAGAGCATGGCAAACGTGTCCAAGCACTTGCAGGTGCAAAGAATCACTCCATTGTCCTCAAAGATGCAGATTTAGATGCGGCAACGAAACAAATCATTGGTGCTGCCTTTGGATCAGCGGGAGAGCGCTGCATGGCCGCGGCCGTTGTCGCGGTGGAAGAAGAAGTGGCAGATGAGTTCATTCAAAAATTAGTTGATGAATCGAACGAGCTCGTCATTGGAAATGGAATAAATGAAGATGTCTTTCTTGGTCCAGTCATTCGAAAGGAACATAAAGAACGAACGCTTCAATATATCCAGTCAGGGATTGAAGAAGGAGCAAGCCTCATTCGTGATGGTAGGAATGACCTTGAAACAAATGGAAAAGGGTATTTCGTTGGACCGACGATTTTTGACCATGTCACAAATCAAATGAAAATTTGGCAGGACGAGATTTTCGCCCCAGTCTTATCAGTTGTCCGTGTCTCTTCACTAACAGAAGCGATCGACCTGTCCAATCAATCAAAATTTGCGAACGGTGCCTGCCTTTACACGGACAGCGCATCAAGCATCAGAGAATTTCGCGAAAACATCGAAGCAGGTATGCTCGGCGTGAATATCGGTGTGCCCGCACCAATGGCATTTTTCCCGTTTTCCGGCTGGAAGGATTCTTTCTACGGGGACTTACATGCGAACGGAACAGACGGAGTAGAGTTTTACACAAGAAAGAAAATGGTGACCGCTCGTTATATGTAATCTACATTCATTGAATAAGAAGAAAAAATGCAGTTCCAAAGTGGAGGACTGCATTTTTTATTGTCTCCTAGTCAAAAAGTAAGGGTTTTCATGATGATTTCAGCAGTGATTTCCCCTAGAAATCATCCTTTGTATTCATTCTTCATCAGCGCATATCAACATAATTTGAAATTGGGCGTAAACCCCAATATTAGGAAGATGAAAACAGGAGGAAAATGACACGATGAGGAAGAGGATGAAGTGCGGTGTAGGTTTTTTGATTCTTGCTTTGGTGCTGAGCTGTATACCGGTATATGATGCGAGTGCAGCAAGTACCCCCATTGCAAAACGAGTAGGAAATGCAAATCCACTCATAGACCATCACCTGGGGGCGGATCCGTTTGCGCTCACCTATAACGGCAGAGTGTACATTTATATGTCGAGTGATGACTATGAATATCACAGCAATGGAACGATTAAGGATAATTCTTTTGCGAATTTGAATAGGGTCTTTGTCATCTCTTCGGCGGATATGGTGAACTGGACAGATCACGGAGCGATTCCAGTAGCTGGCGCAAATGGGGCCAATGGCGGGAGAGGGATTGCCAAATGGGCAGGCGCTTCCTGGGCTCCATCCGCTGCGGTGAAAAAGATCAATGGGAAGGATAAATTTTTCCTTTATTTTGCTAACAGCGGCGGAGGGATTGGCGTCTTGACAGCAGACAGCCCGATTGGACCTTGGAAAGATCCTATCGGAAAAGCGCTCGTCACGCCAAATACACCAGGGATGTCCGGTGTTGTATGGCTTTTTGATCCAGCCGTATTTGTAGATGATGACGGAACCGGTTATCTATATGCCGGAGGAGGCGTTCCAGGCGGTTCAAATCCAACGCAGGGACAATGGGCCAATCCTAAAACAGCAAGAGTTCTGAAACTAGGATCTGACATGACTAGTGTAGTTGGCAGCGCATCAACCATTGATGCTCCTTTTATGTTTGAAGATTCGGGTATGCATAAGTATAACGGTACCTATTACTATTCCTATTGCATCAATTTTGGCGGCTCCCACCCAGCAGATAAACCACCTGGTGAGATCGGTTATATGACGAGCTCAAGTCCAATGGGCCCCTTTACGTATAAAGGACACTTCCTGAAAAATCCGGGTGCATTTTTCGGCGGCGGCGGTAACAACCATCATGCTGTGTTCCATTTTAAAAACGAGTGGTATGTCGTGTATCACACGCAAACGGTGAGCTCAGCCTTATATGGAGCAGGGAAAGGCTACAGATCTCCACACATTAATAAGCTTGTGCATAATGCTGACGGCTCCCTTCGAGAGGTCGCAGCCAATTTTGAAGGAGTTAAACAGCTTTCCAACCTGAATCCTTATCAACGGGTAGAAGCTGAAACATTCGCTTGGAATGGACGCATTTTAACAGAGGCTTCCTCAGCACCAGGTGGACCAGTCAATAACCAGCATGTCACAAACATTCAAAACGGTGATTGGGTGGCTGTCAGTAATGTCGATTTCGGATCGAGCGGTGCCAGAACCTTTAAAGCCAATGTAGCATCCGCTTCAGGCGGACAAATAGAAGTACGTCTTGGCAGTCCAGACGGCAGAATTGCCGGAACACTCAATGTCCCTTCCACAGGCGGAAACTGGCGAGAAATAGAAACGGCAGTGAACGGAGCAGCAGGAGTGCACAACGTATTTTTTGTCTTCAAAGGAAATGGTGCCAACCTATTCCAATTTGATTCCTGGCAGTTTACTCAAAGGTAAACAAAATCAGATGCTGCGGCATCGATCACTGGTTGATGGGAGAGTGGGAAAATTTGATGTCCATAATCAAAAAACCAATTTGTACTTTATTGATCTGCTTCACTATGCTGTCTGTCATGTTCATAGGGCCTGGGGTAACTGAGGTTTCAGCAGCAAGTGATGCGAATATTAATGTCAATGCGGAAAGACAAGTGATTCGCGGCTTTGGCGGAATGAACCACCCGGCTTGGATTGGTGATTTAACCGCCCCTCAAAGGGAAACCGCCTTTGGCAATGGGCAGAATCAATTAGGATTCTCCATTCTACGAATTAATGTAGACGAGAACAGAAATAATTGGCACAGAGAAGTTGCTACCGCCAAAAGAGCAATAGAGCATGGCGCTTTAGTGATCGCTTCGCCTTGGAATCCTCCAAGCCATATGGTGGAGACTTTCAACCGTAATGGTGCGTCTGCAAAGCGGTTGAGATACAATCAATACGCCGCGTATGCTCAGCATCTGAATGATTTTGTGACATACATGAAAAATAATGGTGTCAACCTCTATGCCATTTCTGTACAAAACGAGCCTGATTATGCACACGAATGGACATGGTGGACGCCTCAGGAAATCCTGCGATTCATGAGAGAAAATGCCGGCTCCATTAATGCACGCGTGATTGCACCAGAATCTTTTCAATACCTTAAAAATATATCAGATCCTATCTTAAACGATCCGCAGGCGCTTAGAAATATGGACATTCTCGGTGCCCATCTGTATGGAACCCAGATCAGCCAGCTTCCGTATCCTCTTTTTAAACAAAAAGGAGCGGGGAAAGAGCTGTGGATGACAGAGGTATATTACCCGAATAGTGATAACAATTCAGCGGACCGCTGGCCTGAGGCATTAGGGGTGTCAGAGCATATTCACCATTCGATGGTGGAAGGTGATTTTCAGGCGTATGTTTGGTGGTACATCCGCAGATCATACGGTCCTATGAAGGAAGATGGAATGATTAGCAAACGTGGCTACAACATGGCGCATTTCTCCAAGTTTGTGCGTCCAGGGTACGTCAGAATTGATGCAACGAAAAGCCCTGAACCGAATGTTTTCGTCTCAGCCTATAAAGGGGACAATAAGGTCGTCATTGTAGCGATTAATAAAAACAATACAGGCGTTAACCAGCACTTTGTCATGCAAAATGGAACCGCTTCACAAGCGTCAAGATGGATTACGAGTAGTAACAGCAACCTTCAGCCTGGAACTGACTTAAATATATCAGGAAATCAATTTTGGGCTCATCTCCCGGCTCAAAGTGTGACAACATTTGTGGTCAAACGCTAAAAAAACACCAAAAGCCAATTTTCTCATTAAAAAAGAAAATTGGCTTTTTTCTGTGCAAATAGAATGTTGATTTTTCACGATGTCTATACTTTGGGTATAATAATAACAATGACTTCAGGAGAGTGATCATAATGCCAAAGCTTCAAAGCAAAGTATTGATTATAGATGACGAAAAAGAAATTTTGGAATTAATCCATACAGTATTAACAAGAGAAGGCATTGACCGGGTGATAACAGCTTCAACTGCCCGTGATGGGCTCACGCAATTCCATCAAGAACATCCCGATCTCGTCATACTGGATATTATGCTGCCAGACGGTGAAGGCTACGATATTTGTAAACAAATCAGAGACGTCTCGCATGTTCCGATTATCTTTTTATCAGCAAAGGGAGAGGAATCAGACAAAATTGTAGGACTTGCCATTGGCGGCGATGATTACATTACAAAACCTTTCAGCCCAAAGGAAGTCGCCTACCGGGTAAAAGCCCAGCTGAGACGGTCATCATACTTACAGCCTTCTCAAGCTGATCCCGTGATCAAAAAAGGGCCATTTGAGTTAAATGAGCAGCAAGCCGAACTGACGAAAAACGGAGCGGTAATTGAGCTCACACCGAAAGAACTTATGCTGATGACCTATTTCTTGCAGCATCCGAATCGAGTGATCAGTAAAGAAACGCTTTATCAAACCGTTTGGGGAGAAGATTTCTTCGGTTCTGACAATACGGTGATGGTTCATATACGAAGACTTCGGGAGAAAATAGAGAATTCCCCATCTACACCAGAATTTCTCGTGACGGTCAAAGGGCTTGGCTATAAATTTGTTGTAAAGGATGCGTAAGGATGAAATGGCGATTAACAGGCAGATATATGGTCTCTGTCATTATCGTGACCATTATCACGGTCTTTATTAACTTATTTGGATTCATGATTTGGCTTGTACTACAAGCAAGCAGCCAGCAAAACGAAGAAAATACGCCCGAAACCTTCACAAGAACATTTGAACAATACATAACCTTTTCCGATCAAGGCATCACTGTGAACAAAGAAGGACAGCAAGCCTTAAAACAACAAAATGCGTGGATTCAAATATTAGACGAAAATGGACAAGACGTCTATCATGCACACGCACCTAAAGGAATAAAGAGCAAATATACACCTATAGAAATCGTGAACATACATAAATATAAAGATAAGCAATTGCTATCGACCATTTATGCCGGCGGAAAAAAAGGAAAGGGCAGGGAATACAGCTACTTTATCGGATTTAAGAACCCTGCCATCGGAAAATATTTATTCTCTTTCGACACGAAGGACTTAATATCAAGATTCAATATCGGGACGATGATTTTATTATCGATCGATGCCATCATTGCCTTATTCATTGGATACTTATTCAGCCGGCAGCTCATCAAACCGCTCGGCCGTGCCATTCATGGAATCCAGCGGCTCGCAAACGGAGATTATACGACAAAGCTGCCAACTAAGGGAATATATAAAGATGTCTTCTATAATGTCAATCACTTATCAGAGCAGCTCGCTTCAAGCCAAAAAGAAAAAGACAAATTAGAGCAAATGCGGGAAGAGTGGATCAGTCATATTTCTCATGATATTAAAACACCATTATCCTCTATTCAAGGCTATGCAGAAATCATCAAAGATCCAAATTATCCTCTTTCTGATCAAGACATCAGACATTATGCCAGCATCGTAGAGAATAAATCACTGTACATCAAAGATGTCATGGAGGATCTAAATTTAACAACAAGGCTGAAAAATAACGACGTGATGCTGCATAAAGAGCTAGTGAACATTGTGCCGTTGCTGCGGGAAACGTTAATTGATATCCTAAACGATTCGAGATATGCAGATCAGACGATTGAGCTGCAATCGAATGTAGACAAGCTCATGCTAAATATTGATACGATCCTCATACGAAGAGCGGTCACCAATCTCATTTTAAATGCCCTTGTTCACAATGATTCTGATGTGAAAATCATTGTACAGCTGGAACAAAAAGAAAATACCCACATCACGATTCAAGACAACGGCAAAGGAATCGAAGAGGCAGAGCTAGAAAAAGTGTTTGACCGCTACTATAGAGGGACGAATACAGGAGGAACACATGCAGGCTCTGGTCTCGGAATGGCCATTGCAAAGGATATTATCCAAAAGCACGGCGGGGATATTACGATACGCAGTATAATAGGGGAAGGAACAACGATTGATATCCAATTACCCGCATAAATGGACATACAAAAAAACGGTTCTGATCAATCACAGAACCGTTTTTCCCATCTATTATTCTGAAAACACTTTAATGCCTTTGACAATGTTCCAAATAAAGAAGTAGATCGCCACAAGGAATGTCACAGCATACGTTGCAATTAAGAACGGACCAGCATGTCTGATATCGTTCATGCCAAGTAAACCTGAACCAAGGATGCCAATGCCAAAAATCAAATAAGGAATAAAATGTGTCCATAGCGATTTTTTCGCATGATATTTTACTTCGTCCTTCCCTAAGAAATAGACGATAATCGGAAACAAAAATGGCGCAAAAAAGATACTGAAGTAACATAATGAAGACAAAATTTTATTTTCTCTCAAACCTTTTCACCTCTATGATTGATTTAGAAGGAGGACCATTTGACTCATCCCTCACTTCCTTACAAACCCATTGTACAACCTCAACCTTAACCTGTATTAATCCGAACCTTACAGCAACCTTAAAAATGTTAAAAGATCGAACGCTACATGAAAGATAAAGGAAATACAAGTTATGGAACTGCTGAGTCAAGACATAGAACCTGATACTTTAAGAAGGATAGTCCATCACAAACACGAAGAAATTGAAAGGAAAATCAAACGCTTCCGTCAAATTCAAGACCTTTTATCTAACTTGTTAAAGACCTCTGATAAAGAAATACAAGTCTACCTCGAATCATTTCGTGTGATACATCAACAATAAAACAATTGACTTAAAGGAGAGAAAACAAATGAGTGTGGAAATTGTTAATGGAGAACGTTCTGAAGAAAGTATTCAATTTGAAAAATTATTCGCTTCCCAAAGTAATAAAGAGAGTTTTTCTAGTATTGAAAACACAAAAAAATTTCTTGATCAAAAAGGAATAGAAAATACGAAGCCTTATGCCATTGGGGATGATGTGAAGTTAATTAGTGAGATAAAAGAGCAGACATTCGAAGGCATGCAAGTTTTCACTTTGAATGACCAAACGTCACAAAAACAAAAAGTCATTCTATATATACATGGCGGCGCGTGGACAAATCAGCCTTTGAATTTCCATTGGTGGTTCATGGATAAGATGGCGCAATCACTCAATGCGAAAGTGGTGGCTCCTATTTACCCAAAAGTGCCTCATTATAGCTGCCAGGATACCTATCCGAAAATCCTAAACCTATATAAAGACCTTCTGAAAACTGCCGGAAGTGCCAATCAATTGACGATCATGGGAGATTCAGCTGGCGGAAATATCTCACTTGGTCTGGCGCACCTTTTAAAGAAGGAAGGTCTGCCGCAGCCGAAGGATATTATTTTATTATCTGCATGTGTTGACATGAGCTTATGCAATCCTCTAATGTTTGAATATGCAAAAAAGGACCCGATTCTAGGTCCTGAAGGAATGGAAGTCATTGCAAAGATTTGGACAGCTGATAAAAATGTAACTGACCCATTGATCAGTCCCATTTACGGTGACTTTAAAGGACTTGGGAAGATTACTCATTTTATTGGAACACATGATATGTTATATCCAGATGCCATAAAGCTTGATGAAAAACTAACAGAACAAGGAATTGACATAAAAACCTTTGTTTATCCTGAAATGCTTCATGTATTTGTTGTCATGCCAATCCCTGAGGCACAAGATGCTCAGGAGAAAATCATTCAGGTGATCAATCGATAGGGGTTGAGTTTACACCACAAAAAGGTAGAATGATTTGATTAAAATAGTCGAAATTTAGTGAATGGGCTGCTTACTTGAAAGCAGCCTTTTTCAATTCACTACATATTAAAATTTCCTTAAATACCATTTTTTTGTTTACAACATACATATTCCCTATTAATATAATATTGTTCGCTTCTTCATTGGATTTATACAAATGGCGGTTAGTAAAGGAGAGTGAATGATGAGTGTTTCCTTTCTTCAACCTATGGCTCTGATCTTATTTACATTGCCTTTATTATCTTTGATCTGGGGGATTGTCGGCTACTTCGTCTTTAAGCGGGTCTATGTCGTTCTAATGATCACATTTGCAGCTTCAACCGTTTTTATCTTTGCCTATACGGGGTTCGACATGTCGAACTTATATTGGGTAGTCGCTATGACCTTTCTATGCATGTGTACCTCTGTCATCACAAAAATCATCCGATATATGATTCATCGCTATAAAAAAGCATAATGAAGAAGCTTATGCCTATTGCGATTGGCAGTGCTTTATCGAATGGACATAAGGATTTTGAAACAATTGTCGCAGTAAGACATCCCTATTCAGATGAAGAAGATCGAAGGATAAAGGTAGTGAGTCCTTGCGGTATTTGCAGAGAGCTCATTTCAGATTTCGGACCCGCATGTTTAGTCATCATCGAGATGAATGGCGAGCTAGTCAAGGTAAAAATTGAAGAACTCATTCCACTCAAATATACTCGAAGTTGATGCAGCACTTAGATATGAAGTAGAAAGAGATGCAGCAAACATCAAGCATTGTCCTTGCTGCATTCCAGATAGCTGAAAAATCGCTCAACAAAAGTAGCCCCATGTATTTTCTTCATATGCGCCGTGTTAAAAATATATTGTTCCATATGCTCAAGCTTGCGCAGACTACGCACCATTATTTTCCGATCATCGTCAGAAAGAGTAGGGTCAACGTCTATCTTCTCCAAGGCATTTTTCACATGTGCAGATAACTTTTCAACATATAGATGGTTTTTAGATGTTGGCGGAATACATGCCGAAAGGTCACAGCCCGTAAAACGAACACCGTCAAGGGTGCAGTTTTCAAAATTGGCGATCAGCTTTTGTTTGCCATTTCCTTCAAACGTTATATCCACTAGCTTACCTGTAAAGGAACAATTGACGATATTCGCTGCCTGTAAAACGCGGTCATTGAATCTACATTGATAAAAAGTGCAATCGATAAACGTAGCATTCTCCAATGTCATACCTCTCATATCACACGAGGAAAATTCGCAATTAGTGAAAATAGCTTCGTTTCTGGCAATACCGACAGAGCGCAAGTCGGAACGAATAAAGGTACAATGATCAATCGTACTACCGTCAAAAAACCTCGCATTCGTCAGATCACACGTATCAAATACAAGATGATGTAAGTGACAGCTCCAAAATATAGGTGAACGAACATTCGAGTTGATGATCGTCGTTCTGCTTATCGTTTCGTGTTCATACCTGACAATATCAGAAAATAATTCGTTGTCTACTGATATACCAGACTCAAGTCTTCTCATCGCTATCACCCTATCATTTCTTCAGAATCTTTTACAATGATGAATACCTTTCACCAAGTTCACTCCGAATCACTTAGCGGTTGACCTTGACTAGTTATTATATCACAAAGCTATATTCATCGAATGGGGTGAAATCCGTCCGAGCAAAGAGCGGGTATCTATTTCAATACAGCTTGACATGTGAATCAATTATCGATATGGTGTGAATGAGTTCACACTTTACATAAAGGAGTCATTTATGCCAAAAAATACTTTCTTTCGATTGGATGAAGCAAGACGTGAGGACATATGTAATCGTGCTATGCATCTTTTTGTTGATCATCTTTACGAGGATATAACGATGAAGATGGTTTTGGATCGTTTGTCCATGCATCCCGGAACTTTTTATCGGTATTTTGAAGACAAAGATGACCTTTATTGTCTCTTAATACGACATGTGACCAAGAAAAGAGCTGCGTATTTTCATAACAACAATGAAGATTCTCTTTTTCAATTTTTCCTTACTGGCCTATTTGACAACACTAATGGCATTGCGACTGAGCCATTGAATGAACTGGAAATCAAACTCGTTGAAACATTTTTACACATTCCAGAGAACACCTTACTAAAAGTATATTTGAATGTGCTAAAGGGCGAGTCATTCCCCTTAATCAAGGACATGTTACGCCGCATGAGGGTTGATGGATATCTACGACCTGATATTGATGACGACCTCATTTCTTTTATGTTTGAATCTATGCAGTTTAATTTAGTCATGTTTTTTAGGGAATTCGATATTAAGGATTCTAACCTGCAGCATAAGATGAGCAAGTACTTTGCTGACTTTATGGGTCATGGGCTTCTTAGAGATGATAAATATGCTGAAGTTGTTAGCGATCTCAAGGAAGCCAAGGAATAAGGATGATGAACTGAAGATTGGATGTAACCATTTTACAGTTTTGAAAGCTATATCGCCATGTGTATTTCACATTCGCACTTTCATTTATTAAGGGGGAACAAAAGGATGAAAAGATATGACACATTCCCAGAACCAATCGGCAGCTATACCGCCGCTCGTACCCAGATGGATTTTGAGTACACAGCATCAGATGACTCAAAAAGAGAATTGACCGCGTTTGTGTACTATCCGTCCGATAGCAGCGAAGGGAAGACTCCATCAACGTACATGTTTCCTGAAGTCTACGAAATGCTTCATGAGCAGCCACTTGTCACTGAGTATCTGAAAGAGAAGAATTTTTTCTCTATCGATATCAAGACTCATTGTTACGACGACCTTGCTCTTTCTGGGAAGAAAAAGCGCTATCCAGTGTTATTTTATGTTTGCGGCGGGGGCGGTTCACCGGAATGGGGGACAGCCATCTGTACAGACCTGGCAAGCCTGGGTTATGTTGTCGTCAGTATCGGCCATCAGAATAGCACAATGTATAAACGGAAAGATGGGAAGCTGTTGAATGTATCAAAGGATTTTTCGGATGTCATTATGGCGTTTTCTGAAGATCCGGAGATGATCGAGCTGGCTGGCAAGATGAAGATGCGGCCTGACGATGAAACGGCTATTGAGATGTGCCGTAACGTCCTGGCTCTGCCAATCATTAATCAGTTAACATTATATAGTGAACGACAGGCAGAAGATGTAAGGTACGTAGCCGATCATCTTCACAAACTAAACTCTGAAGAATTGGATTCTATCTTTCGTGACAGACTGATGCTTGACGTCGGCATGGGCATCGTCGGACACTCTTATGGAGGACCTACGGCAGCGGTTGTTTGCCGGGATGACGACCGGTTTTCCTGCGGAATTGGCTTGGACAGCGGGGCATTCGGCCTTCTCGATAGCGACCTGAATAAACCTTTTCTGCTGTTGTTTTCTGAACCTAACTATCATATGAATGCGCTCATTGGCGTGAACAACAGCATGGAAACCTTTTATTTCTCTGTTGATCGCGCTGCACATTTAGATTACTGCGACATCGTGTTTACCGGTGTAGATGAGGAACTCAGAGGCACAAGGGATGCATTAGATATGCGAAATCTTATGACGGATTATACGAAGACCTTTTGTGATCATTACATTCTGCAAAAGGCTGCACGTGTGGAAAGCCTGTCATATGATGGCGTGGACTTAATCAAGAAAACGAGCAACAAGTAATAACGGAGAATCTGCTGATCAAAGCCGTTTCAAGCGTCAGCTTAAAGTTGAATATCTCAGCTTTTCCGTTAAATACCGAATGCTGATTGTTTGGAAAAGAAGAGACCGTACTAACAGATCTGTATTCCAAACAGCTTGTAGTGAATGAAGAGAAAAAAATCTAAAGTGGATCAATCCATCATCTTGATGATTAAATTAAAAGGGAACCATTTCAATCATTGCTCATATTAGCCTACAAATACTTCTCCCTCCGGATAACGTATTGGGCTTTTGGTTCGTTTCATAAAGATAAATACAATGGTCAGAGAACCTACTCTGCCAATAAACATCAGAATCGAAAGAATCACCTTACCTAAAAACGTTAACTCCGGTGTTAATCCCATAGGTCAAATGAGTGCATTGGTGCTTTGATGATCCAGCAAAAGCAGAAGGAACAGAAGAAGAGAAATAGGCATTTTCCCAAAGGGTGAGAGATGAAATTGGGGGTTGATTACAGCAGTTTGCTGTGACTGAATATAGTTTTACATGATAAGCCATATTGAATCAATGGCTTATTTTTGTTTCGATCAATTGAAGACGTTCAGGTAGCGTGACTTTAAAAGACTTGATATTTAGTAATAGCACATTTATAGCCATCTTGAATGAAACAGGAAGATGATAGCAGACAAGATAAAAACATTTGATCCAACTCAAAAAGATATATAGTGAATAAACGCCGCAAAAAACGATTTTTCATTGTTCTAATGAGCGATTGAATTGTTTTCGAGAAACTAGGCATGAGACAGCAAATACTGCGAATGCGCCTGCTGATCCAGCAGCAAACATCAGCTCAAATTGTTCTGGTTTGGATTTGAATAACAAAGGGACAGAAAGAATGAGAGCAGCACCACTAAAGCTCAATCCTAATATCAACATTGCCAATAATTTATTCATAGAAACACCTCGCAGACTCAGCATTGAAACATTAGGAACCGACTGATCTAAGAATCATGTTATGATTTGAAATCCTTTAAAATCCCTAAATCGAAGTGTCCAATTTATATCCTTTGGGTGTCGAATGATTGGGTTCATTACAATTAAAGCACACATTCATGAAATAAACCATTTTAAACGAACACTGTTCTTTACGAACGATGTTCGTTATAATATAAATGAGATGTGGTTTTACACTACTTCCATAAAGAAGAGGAGATGCATACGATGCAGGCATTATCTAAAAAACAAAAGCAAATCGCTATCATTGGAGGAGGACCAGGAGGGCTAACACTCGCCTTAATTCTGCAAAATTACGGTATACAAACAACCATCTATGAACGGGAGATGCATGACAAGAGTCTTGAAAGAGGAGGCTCACTGGATATTCACGAAGAAACAGGTCAAAAAGCCTTAAAGGAAGCAGGAGTTTATGAGAAATTTCAAAAGAACGCTCGCTATGAAGGAGAAGATTTCCGGTTATTTGATAAAGCAGGAAGAATCTATCTAGACGAAGAAACTGAATCACATGAAAAAGGCACTCGGCCAGAAATTGATCGTGGTGTTTTGTGTAAAATGCTGTTAGATCAAATTGATGCTGAAAACATCAAATACGGACCTGATTTAGCTGAATTTAATAAACGTGGTAAGATGTTTGCTTTAGCTGATCACAAAGGAATTATTGGTCAGTTAAATGGAGATGGACGAATAAAAGTGTATGCAAGCCTTATGGTAGAACGCAGCTGGATCGAGACTTGTGGCATTCCATTTAATCAAGCGAATGAAGCGAAAGAACCATTATTAGAGTTATTTAGTGATTGGGATGATCAGCTGAAAAATTATATTCGTTATGCAGAAGATGTCATCATTCCAAGACGTATTTATACGCTTCCTGTCGGTTTTAAATGGAACCGTCATAAAGGGGTAACACTTATCGGTGATGCAGCTCATCTCATGACACCATTCGCAGGTGAGGGTGTAAACATGGCGATGTTTGATGCAATGGAGCTTGCACTTGCTATTGTCCGACATCCTAATGATATTGAAAAGGCTATTGAAGAGTACGAAGAAATGATGTATGAATATTCATCGGAAAAGGCTCAGGAATCGGAGAATAGTTTAAAACTGTGTTTTTCAAAAGACGCTGCGGTCAAGCTTGCAGATATGATGAATTCTTTTCAAGTAAACGGTGATTGATGCTCAATTTACTATTTTACTTTGACATGATATAAAGAGAGTATGAACAATTCAAATCGTCGTATTATAAGTCGCCGGTCTCGGCCGGCTAAAAAGCCCTTAAGCCGTGAGCTTATTGTTAAAACTGCCTATTCGCTTCTTAAGGAGCAAGGGATAGAGGGCATGAGTATGCGTAAGGTGGCTAAAGCATTGGATACGGGACCTGCATCCTTGTATGTCTACGTGAACAATTTTCAAGAACTAAGTGCTTACGTATTGGATTATGGTCTCGGCCAAATGGTTTATCCAGATTCAGTGGATGGCACATGGAAAGAAAAGTTATGTGAAATATTGCATACTTATTTCCTGCTGCTATTTGAAAAACCTGGTCTTGCTGAAATTTCTCTTTCCACCATTCCACAAGGAACGAACTTTCTTCAGTTGACCGAACATATTCTCGCTGCATTGCATGAAGGCGGGATCAAATCTACATCCGCTGCATGGGGAGTAGACCTGTTACTGTTATACGTATCTTCCGTAGCTTACGAAAAGGTCTCTTGGAAGAAACATGGATCTACGCAGATTTTAGACATTAAAAAAACATTTCATGATGCAGACAAAACGCGGTTCCCTTTCATCCATAGCCTGAAAGAAGAAATGTTTGCAGGTGATACCGTATCAATGGAACGGTTCCGATGGGGAATTGACGTCATTTTGTATGGAATCCAGAAAGAAAGCAATTAGAAAGGAGCACAAGCAAAAAGCAGTCAATGGCTGCTTTTTTATATGGTTATTTTCACATTTGTGATCTTGTGATCATCATGATATATAAATAAATCTATATATTGTTTTTATATATAAAAAATTATATAATCTAGTGGAATAAAAAAATGAGGTGCTTAGGCATGGAACATATGAAGAATTTATTAGAGAGTTATATTCCTTTAGCAAAATCTACTGCAAAAATGTTTGGACCAAATTGCGAAGTGGTTATTCATGATTTAACGAACCCTCAAGCATCTGTCATGTTTACAGTAAATAACCATGTGACAGGAAGAGAAATCGGCCAATCATTTGATCATCTAGTAAAGACTGTATTACAATCAGAAGATTTTAAAGAAGATTATCTGGCTGGTTATACATTTGTAACAGAAGATAAGCGTACGATTCGTTCTTCGACTTCATTAATACGTGATTCAAAGCAAAAGGTGATTGGTGCTTTCTGTATCAATTTTGATGTTGAAGCACTAAATCAAATGCAGCAATTTATGGATACTTTTCTTTCTACACAAGTGGAAGCTCAAGAGAAAGAAACAACATCAAATGATGATCTTGAAAATGTGGAAGAAATAGTAGATCAATTGATTCAACAAATCATTCAAAACAGTGTTCATCCAGTCATGAAACGTCATGAAAAAATTGAACTAATTAAATTTATGGATGAAAAGGGCATCTTTTTAATGAAAGGATCTGTTGAGAAGGTCGCATCTATGTTAGGCATTTCCAAAGTAACCGTCTATAGCTATTTGGATGAAATCAAAAATAAATCGAGGTAAGGAGTGTCAAAATGAAAAGCATACTCGAGGTAGGAAATCTAAAATCAAACGGACACTATGCATTCGCAACCATTCATCAAAACACGGTCTATGTTTCAGGACAATTTGCCATCAATCCCGAAACGAGAGAAAAAGAGTTCGGCCACATTGAAGAAGAGACATTACAAGCGCTTAAGAATGTAGAGATGATTGTAGAGGCTGCTGGAAGTAAAAAAAAGAAGATCTTGCGCATGACATTATACATTTCGAATATTCATTTATGGGACAAAGTAGATGCTGTTTATACTAATTTTTTCGGTGAACATAAACCAGCACGTACTATTGTACCAACGAATGAATTACATTTTGGTTTCAAAATTGAAATTGATGCCATTGCATATATTTAAGATATTTTTTTGCCTACTCTATATAAAAAATTATATTTCATATAAAAAAATATTCGAAGGGGTAGATGATCGATGAATCAATTGATTTGTAACCATTGCGGGAGAAAGTATGAGATGACACCAACTCTATGGAAATGTGATTGTGGTGGAGTATTAAATCTGGTGAAAGATACTCCGAAAATAGATGTTGCAGCTTGGGATGACTACCCAAGTTCATTATGGCGTTATGTTGAAACCATGCCATTTACAAAAGGTTCAAAGACTTGGGAAACTGTCACAATGGGGGAGGGTCAATCCCCTTTAATCGTTCTAGACCCTAATGAGCCAAACACTTATGTAAAAGTTGATTATATGATGCCGACATTATCCTTTAAAGACCGAGGAGCCGCTGTTCTAATGACAAAGGCTAAAGAATTAGGGGTATCAAAAGTGATTGCTGACAGTAGTGGGAATGCAGGAACGGCGATTGCAGCTTATGCAGCACGTTGTGGTATTGCCTGTGACATCTATCTAAGCGATGAAACTTCGCCTAAAAAGGTTGCTCAAATAAAAGCACATGGAGCAGCGATTAAAACAATTCATGGTACACGTGAGGACATTGCAGCTGCGGCACAAAAGGCAGTAGACAATGAAAACGTTTTTTATGCAAGCCATGTCTATAACCCTTATTTTTTTGAAGGAACAAAAACATATGCCTATGAAATCTATGAGCAACTAAAAGGAGCACCTGATGCTTTAATCATTCCGGTTGGAAACGGTACTCTCCTCCTAGGTGCGTATTATGGCTTTAAAGAGTTATTTGAAAATGGTTTCATTCATAAAATACCGAAAATCGTTGCCGTACAAGCGAAAAACTGTGCACCCCTTGTGAAAGCTTATCAAAATGAAGAGGAATCAGCATCACCTGTGACGAATAAAGGGACCTTAGCAGAAGGGATTGCCATTGCTGCTCCAGCACGCTCCAAACAAATTTTAGAAGCTGTACTAGATACCAATGGTACGTTTATTGATATTAAAGAAGATGAGATTCTAAATGCACGCTCTAAACTAAGTGAGAAAGGATTTTATGTAGAAGTGACATCTGCAGTCAATTTGGCTGGCTACATGAAATATAAAAAGGAATCAGAAGAAACCATTGTCATACCTCTTTGTGGTGCAGGGATTAAATCAAAATAACCCTATTAGAATTGTCTCTCTTTGAAAATATGGAAATCCGCCATTGCGAAGCAGATTGGTCTTACACCGACTTCCATTTGAAAACTATCAAGATGACATCATTCCATTGCTGGATCTTTAGGATTCTGATAGTTACTTAATAAGATGTGTGTAAGACCGTTGCAGTTAGATTGCGTCAACTAATCCGCACTTGGCCTGATGATGATATAGATAAAAAGAACGCTCTCTATTTGGTAGGAGGAATGGAGCTAGCGCATCAACAAAATGAGCCATTGGGATTTATATAAGAATAGGAATTGTCATATGACAGACCATTGAAAGAAATGTAGATCCATTTTATGCTTTATAAACAATAGTCAAATAAGGATTCTACAATAATCAATTTTTTTGATGAATAAAAAATAAAAGAAAAAAACATTAATCAATAATTTTAACGCGAATAAATTTTTGTTCAAATCATATAATCAATTGATTATATAAGTATTCAGTTATATAATATTGGAGGATTTGATAACAGGGACCGTCACCAATATTTGAAAAGAGGGAGGGAACCATTGTGACTTCAGATGTTTCAATTGGTTTGTTACATATGTCGAATTGTTTAAAAATACTCAGTGATCAAACAAGACTCATTATGATGAAATTGTTTTTGGAGAAGGAATATTGTGTTTGTGAACTGGTAGATAAGTTCGAAATGAGTCAACCAGCGATTAGTCAGCATTTACGAAAATTAAAAAAAGCTGGATTTGTCCATGAGAACAGAAAAGGGCAGTGGCGTTATTATTCAATCAATACACTGTGTCCAGAATTTGAGACGATTTGTATCATCTTAAATCTAATTGATAAAGAAGATGACCTTTTAAAAAGCATACAACATAACGCAACAAACATTTCTTGTTCGTAAGGAGGGATGGGTTTGAGTTTTGCCGTTTTATCATTACTCATATTTTTGTTAACTTTGGTATTGGTTATTTGGCAGCCAAAAAATTTATCCATAGGGTGGTCCGCATGTGGAGGGGCCATTTTAGCATTAATCGTAGGTGTTGTGAATGTTGATGATGTGATCACCGTGACAGGCATCGTATGGAATGCGACTTTAGCTTTTGTTGCCATTATCGTCATCTCACTCATACTTGATCGAATCGGCTTTTTTGAATGGGCAGCATTGCATATGGCAAAGGCTGCAAAAGGCAGTGGGCTGCGTATGTTTGTGTATGTGACCATCCTTGGTGCAATCGTCGCTGCTTTATTTGCAAACGATGGTGCAGCACTTATTTTGACACCCATTGTTTTAGCAATGGTCAGAGCATTACACTTCAATGAAAAAATTGTATTCCCTTTTATTATCGCGAGTGGGTTTATTGCAGATACAACTTCGCTTCCCCTTGTCGTTAGTAATTTGGTGAACATTGTAACAGCCGACTATTTCAACATTACGTTTATTGAATATGCATCCAGAATGGTTGTTCCAAACCTTTTTTCATTGCTAGCGAGTATCACTGTACTGTACCTTTTCTTTAGAAAGAGTATACCTAAACGCTATGATATGACTGAGTTAAAGCATCCTAGTGAAGCAATAGAAGATCCAAAGATGTTTAGATTATCTTGGTATATATTAGCTTTTTTGTTGATTGGTTATTTTGCAAGCGAATTTTTATCTATACCTGTATCGGTCATAGCTGGTGTGATTGCCATTTTATTCTTGGTCATTGCACAAAAAAGCCCTGCTGTTCAAACAAAAAGCGTTCTAAAAGAAGCACCATGGGCGATCGTTTTCTTTTCCATAGGTATGTACGTTGTTGTCTATGGCATGCGAAATGCAGGGCTCACTGATGCTCTTTCAAGCGTGATCCAAGCTGTAGCAGATCAAGGTTTATTGGCAGGGACTCTTGGTATGGGATTTATCGCAGCAATTCTTTCATCTGTCATGAATAATATGCCGACGGTCATGATCGATGCATTAGCCATATCCGGTACCGATACACAAGGAATGATGAGAGAAGCGTTAATTTACGCAAATGTCATTGGTTCAGATTTAGGACCAAAAATTACGCCCATTGGCTCCTTAGCAACACTACTGTGGCTCCACGTCCTTTCTCAAAAAGGTGTGAAGATTTCCTGGGGGACATATTTCAAAATAGGAGTCATTTTAACTGTACCAACACTATTCATCACACTTTTAGCTTTGTATTTCTGGCTATTGATTATACATTAAAGGAGACGATCAACATGTCAAAGAAAACAATTTACTTTTTATGTACCGGTAATTCTTGCCGCAGTCAAATGGCTGAAGGTTGGGCTAAAAAACATCTTGGAGATGAGTGGAAGGTCTATAGCGCTGGTATTGAAGCTCATGGATTAAACCCGAATGCTGTAAAAGCAATGAAAGAAATAGGGATTGATATATCTAATCAAACGTCTGATCTGATTGATCAGAAGATATTGCATCACGCTGACTTAGTTGTGACACTATGCGGTGATGCAGCCGATAAATGTCCGGTAACACCTTCACATGTCAAACGGGTTCATTGGGGATTTGATGATCCAGCAAAAGCAGAAGGAACAGAAGAAGAGAAATGGGTATCTTTCCAAAGAGTACGTGATGAAATTGGAGAACGTTTGAAGCAGTTTGCTGAGACTGGAAAGTAACGTGAAAAAACCTTCGAAATATTAATGGTGTCAACAAAACTTGGGCTCACCTCATTTGGTGACCCAATTGCTCATTTAGGATATTTCCACGAAGAGTATGTACGCAGAAGAAAAAGTTGCGCAGATTTGGTGGCCTTATGTCAATTCATCAGCTTTTGGTGATCGATTGAAACACTTTAGTGAAAGGGGAAGTACACTAGGACAGCTCTAGATAAGAAAAAATGCGCTCCTTTATATATATGTCGATAATAGGTTCTGAAATCCTGCCTAAAAGTTTAAATAAGTCCATGCAAATAGAATTTAATTTGAAGAGGGGGGAGGGTTCAGATCAACGAACCCTTTTTCATTTGGTAAGAGTAAGATCACCCTTCATCCTCTAAATATCTGTATAGAGTTGTTTTACTTATACCCGTCTCAAGTGTAATTTGAGCGATGCTATATTTTTTGCTTTGATACATATCTAATGCTCGTCTGACATTAGCATCAGGCTTTCTAGGCCGACCTGTATTTTTTCCCTTTAGTTTAGCTTCATAAATACCTGCTTTAGTACTCTCGCTTAAAACATCATATTGAAAATCTCCAACACTCTTCATAAGCTTAAAAAACACTTTACCTTACGAACAATTACTAAAGTTCCTTTAACTGACTCTATTGTAATGGTTGTAACGGTAGTCACTGTTGTAGCAACTCACTATTTGTCTAAAGGCGTTTTTGCGGTAATCATTTTAAGTGCTATCTTTTTTGTAGCCAAAATATCAAAGGTTCATGTAAAAATTTCTTCAAACTCTTCAAATCAAGAAACAGTATACGATATTAAAGGTCAACTATTCTTTGCATCAGTACAGGACTTTGTTAAATCATTTTCTTTCAGTGATCAACAAAAAGAAAAAGTCACATTAAACTTTGCTGAAGCCCATATATGGGATGATTCAGCTGTAGCAGCGATCGATAAAGTTGTATTGAAATTGAAAGAAAATAATAAAGACGTCCTTCTAACAGGATTAAACGACGCCAGCAAAAAATTAATAAAGAAATTAGCCACTTATGATCAGCCAAATGCAAAAGCATCAGGTCATTAATGAGGGGGATGGAAGATGTATAAAAAAAAAACTATTGGCTGTGGATGGTTCAGTCCATTTTGAAAGATCAACTGACCATGCGATTCAATTAGGAAAATTAACTACAGATGCAGAAGTAGAACTCATCTATGTTTTGGATTATTCAAAATCTAAAAGCGAAGTGTTGCATAGTGGAAGTGCAGAGGCACTAGAGCAAGCTAGGAGACTGAAGCTGAAAAAAATAGAAGAAAAATTTCAAACTGAAGAATTTCCCTATAAACTAACAATGAGACATGGTGAACCCGGGCCTACAATTGTTTCTTACACCAATGACAATCATTTTGATCTAGTCATTATAGGCAGCAGAGGATTAAATTCATTTCAAGAGATGGTTCTAGGAAGTGTCAGTCATAAAGTAGCCAAAAGAGTGGACTGCCCAGTTTTAATTGTGAAATAAGTGTGGGGCTGAAAGCAGGATTCAATTGCTAAAAAAAGAAATAAGCAGATATATCACTTCAAATGATAGACTTCTACTCATTTATTAAATTTAAGTGAGTAGAGTCTATTTTTTCAGCTTATTGTCGAACGTGTCCATTAGGGCTTTGATGATCCAACAATATAAAAAGGGGATTCAGAATGGATTCTTATTCATGTCCCTGCACAAATAATTCACTTTAATTTAAAAACTTTTATGACTGATTTAATTTGTTGGATATAGCAGTTGGAGTTGGATAAGAGGGACTGTACAACAATGGATCCACATTTACCTTCCGAATGGATCTACATTACAATCAAAAATTGTACTTGAACTATACTGTTAGATTTGGCTAAAGCTTTAGCCAAAAAATCCCCGCGACTATTTAAGATAAACACAAATTATTATCCTTAAAAAAACAAGCACTTGAATCATTATTCAAGCGAATGAAGTAAATGTAGATCAATTAGAAGTGTTTGTTTACGTGGGTTTATTGTAAGAATAGATCCACTTTTAGTTCCGTTTATCGGAAGGTAAATCAAGATCCACTGTAGGCAAACATCACGAATATGGATTCATAATATGCAGTTGAAAACTTACAGAGTTGGCTTATATATATAAAGTCAATTTTTCCCCGCGAATCATAAAAATTTAAAAGATGGACCTAGATATTTCATTAATAAGTTCTACCTCGTGAGGTCTTTTATCTACTAATAAAAGTTGTTTTTTCCTTTAACAACTTTCTTTTTTTGGTGCTAATTATACAACTTAAAAGAGCAGCAATACTACAAGCATATGGAAGAGTAGAATATCCCCAATTCGATATAACGTAACCCCCAAGCATTGATCCAAGGGTAATACCAACATAGAGTGCGGTATTGTTCCATGCCATTACAATTCCTCGTTCCAAAGGATACTCAATAGCTAATCGAGCTTGATAAGATGTGAATCCTGCATATCCAACTAAAGCCCATATAAACATAAAGAAATACAACCAATCACCGGATGAGAAAAATACGCCTAGGCAAAGGAGTATCAGGGTCAATACAATCAATGTATTTATAGAAATTTTTCTTTCCCCAAACTTATCAGTTAATTGTCCACTTGAAAGGCTCCCTAAAACCGCCCCAATACCGTAAAAGGTAACGGCTAATGCAATTTCTGCCGATGAAAACCCATTATTAAAATGTAGGGCTGTACCTAAATAAACATACAAGGTGTACATTGAAATGGCCCACATGGCAGTAACGCTTACGGAACCAAGTATTCTTATTAAATTTCCTTTTAATAAATTTGTTGTTGATTCATTACTAGGAACAAACTTCCATGCTTTAAAATTTACAAACATCAATATTACTCCTAGTATGGCCATTACAATAAATACGGAACGCCAACCGAGAAAATGTTCCAATAATGTACCGAGTGGTGTTCCAGCCCAAAGGGCTGTTAAGTGACCAGAAACAACGATTGAAAGCCATGTTCCCCTTCGACCTGGTGGTGCGATATCTCCGATGATAGCGTATATTAAAGGGGTAATTGAAGCTACTGAGAATCCAGCTAAAATACGGCTAACAATTAGCCACAAGAAGGATGGGGCACAGGCAGTTAGGATATTAGAAGCAGCAAACAGTAATAAACCCAATGTAATCAAAGATCTTCTGCCCTTTTTATCCGAGAGCCACCCAAAGAATGGAGCTGAAAAAGCATACGTAATCGCAAAGACCGTTACCATCCAGCCAGCCGTGGCTGAACTAATTTTATATGCTTGTGAAATAAATGGTAATAAAGGAGATACAACAAATAAGTCAGTCCCCATTAAGAATAAAGTAATCCATCCGACACTTAAACTTAATCTTCCTTGTCCCTTCATCACATTCCCCCTATAATGTCATATTTCATGTATATTCTCTAAGTGTATCCTCTATACAAATTTAGTTAACATAACCATGAGAATCACCAAAAGAGAAGAATCCATATATACAAAGGGTTCTAGATATATCAAAATTTATCGTTTATGCACGATATCAAGAATAACATTAAGAAATGTGGATTTTAGCAACTTCAAACTAAAAAAAGGCGAATTCCCTATACATTTTCAAAGGGAATTCACCTTTTTTCTTTGACTGCTACAAGTAAAGACATCCATAAGTGATCCTCTCTTTTTGCATACCAAACGTCCAAATGATGGCCTTAGACTATCGTACGCAGTAAACTGCCAATTCCCTCCCGCATTAATATTAATTAAAATAGGTGTGAAAAGAACATTTTCTCCTGTAGATAAATATTCAACAAAGTCCTTACATCTTTTGGAACTGACAGGTCGTTGATATCCTTTGCCGGATGGATCATTAAATGGTTTTACAAAAACCATAGTTATCTGTTAAGAGGGTAGCCACCTCTCTAGACTTAAAGAGAGGTGATTACATGTTAACTTACTCTCTACTCGTTCCCTATCGGAGGTAGAACTTATAAATGAAATATCTAGGCCCATCTTTAATTTTTATGATTCGCAGGGAAAAATTGACTTTATATATATAAGCCAACTCTGTAAGTTGTCAACTGCATATTATGAATCCATATTCGTGATGTTTGCCTACAATGGATCTTGATTTACCTTCCGATAAACGGAACTAAAAGTAGATCTATTCTTACAATAAACCCACGTAAACAAATACTTCTAATTGATCTACATTTACTTCATTGAACAAAACACTTGTCTATTAATTGCTTCAAAATCTTAGCTTTTGAAGCAATTAATAAGAGGCCTAGCCTAGAAGTGAATTTTGTTTGAAACACCTCAAAAGTCCATATTTTAAGATTAATAAGAAGAATCCATTTTGAAGAAAAGACTAATCAAAATGGACTCTTTTTCAGCAACTTTAAAATTAGTTTTTATAAAAAAGGATAATTAAAACATTACATATTTGATGTTTTTACCTCATTTAAATGAAGGTTAGATATTTTTTTTGTTCTGACTTTTAACGTTAATAACATAAGTGTAGCTAAAATAAATAGTAATGCAAAAAATGCAATGTTATATGTGTTTGTTATATCTTTTACAGCTCCCACAAACATAGGAGTGACTCCACTTATAATGTAACCACCAAATTGAATCATTGCAGTCCATTGACTTGCATCTCTTGGCGTAGAGGTAGCGTCTAAAGGCAGAATCATGGCTAATGGAAATAATCCTCCAGCACCAATTCCTATTAGAATCGCACTAGTAATAGGCGAGATATTTCCGGTTATTAACATGATGATACCAACAAAGGAAAATAAAGCACATAGGATAATCCAAGGTTTTCTATTCAAACTATTATTAATTAAAATAGGGATAATAAAGCTGAAAATCATCTGTGTGATTGAAAAAACAGTAGCTACTGTTGCTGCATATGTGGCACTAAAACCCATTTCTTGTACTTTTGGAGCTAACCATGTTGCAAGAGAGTAATACACACCAGATTGAAGTCCAAAAATGATCATAAGAAGCCAAACATACCGATTGCTCCAAGGCAACTGATTTTTTGTATTGATTGATTTTCCTTCTTTTTTCCCTTTTACACTAGACTTTTTGATAATTGGAATCCATACCCCTATACCTATTACAGCAAATAAGGCCCAAATAGATAAAGCAGCGTTCCAAGAATTATGAAAAAAGTACATAGCTGGTACAACCAATCCAGCGCTTAAAGAAGCTCCAATCCCCATTCCAGCTGAATATACGCCAATCATAGAAGATGAATATTTAGGAAAATGTTCTTTAATAAATCCAGAAATAAGTGGTCCTGCAATCGCAATACCAATTCCAGCTAATACTGCAGTCATTAACAAAAAGAAAGAAAAGGTCGAAAAGAAGCGCAATGCTGTTGACACACCTATTAACAATACCGATAATGCAATCGTCAATTCTATCCCCCATCGATTACTAAGCTTTCCAGCGACAGGAGCAAAAATACCCATACAAAAAACAGGAATAGCAGTCAGAAGACTAACCACGATACTAGACATCTGTAAGTCTATCTGAATATTTTTTAAAACCGGGGAAATTGATGTGATAGAAGCACGTAAGTTCATGGAGATAATAAACAAAGCAAAAATACTCCATATCATATAAATTTTTTTTGACTCTTTCATAAAAAAACACCTCTCATTGTAAATACTGAAAAACCTATGGTATACTATAATAAATTTTTTGCGCAAAAAGTTAACTATAATTAACACCTTTTTATACTATAGTATACTATCTTGGCGAAATCAATATGAAAGGAGTGAAAAAATGAAAGAGGAAAATATTAATTTATCTAGTCAGGTAGGAATTAATCTAAGAGAAATTCGCAGAGATAAAAACATTAGTCTTGAAGAGTTAGCGAATATAAGTGATGTTAGTAAATTAACGTTGGGGAAAATTGAAAGAGGGGAAGCCAATCCCACACTTAATATCCTTTGGAAAATATGTAGAGGATTAAACATCCCTCTAACATATTTATTAACTTTTGATGAAAACATAGAAGTTTACCGTTTTAAAGACAGTCACTATTTGATTGAGCAAAATAATAATTGGGTTGTTAATCCATTATTTAAAGCACATGGAACGACTGAATGGTACCGAGCACGCATCGCACCTTACAGCCGATACAGCGAGTTTCATTTAGCAGGTTCTGAAGAAATGGTCATGGTATTAAACGGTCAATTGGAGATGCAAGTAGGAGATAAGATACATCAGTTAAATCAGGGGGATGTTATTAAATTTAATGGAGAAGAGCTTCATACATATATAAACTATTCTCATGAGTCAGTATATTTAATGATTTCCTTAACCTATAAAAATCCATGAATAAAGGGGTCAGTCTCGCTGAGCATCTCTCATTGGAGATAAAAAAGCTAAGGACTCTTATACTTCCTTAGCTTTTTTATTATATAGAATTCAATGATAGCTATACCTAACAAAACGCCAGCGGTATGTCGCCACACCCAATAAAAGATTTAAACTGCTTGTAGATGGGATTGGCTAATAAGTCAAGCAAAGGAAAATAATTTCATTTAGATTCTGGTGTTCATAGGCATGATGCACATAGATTCTACCTTAAAGTTGGATTAGATATTACTTGTCACCATTTTCAAATGTCTCTTTAACAAATGGATGGTCAGCATCGATTAGGTGGAATTAAGTTATATTTAGAAAAAACAAATGCATTTATTAATGTGCCATTTTTAGCTTTTCATTATTTGGAAGATGAAGAAGAGATCAGTTTATTTGATACTATCAACACTAAAGCTAAAGGTATAGGGTCTTCTTTAAGCCGATATCTAAAAAAGGAGAGAAGAAGAATTATGGAGATAACGCCTGTAGTATTAATAGGAGATAGAGTAAAGATAGAACCTATGGAAGATTATCACGTACAGGAATTATTTGATGCGGGAAACAATTCAGATATATGGGCACACATGCCAATGAGGGTTCAATCGATTGAAGATATGAAGTCCCTTGTGAATGGAGCACTTCAAGCGAGAGAGCAAGGAAGCGAATTTCCTTTTGTTATCTTCGATAAGAATTCGGGGAAAATTGTGGGAAGCACTCGTTTTCTTAATATATCCATACCAAATCGTAACTTGGAAATTGGTTGGACATGGCTGTCTCCAACTGTTTGGCGAACTAGAATAAATACAGAATGTAAGTATCTTCTTTTGAAACACTGCTTTGAAACACTTGGGACAATTCGTGTTCAGTTGAAAACAGATAGCAGAAATGTGCGGTCTCAGCAGGCAATTGAACGGTTGGGTTTGGTAAAAGAAGGGGTGCTTCGGAATCATATGGTTATGCCTAACGGTTATTTAAGAGACTCTGTGTATTATAGTGTAATCGACCAAGAATGGGTGCTAGTGAAGGACAAATTGGAGAGTATGCTACAATAATCTCGTATTTTCGAAGTGTTGCTTATAAAACTAAAGGGTGCTTTGACTTAACAAAGGAGGTAGCTGCGGCACCTCCTTTTCTTATTGAACAAACGGAGCAACTAACTTTACTTGAACAATTATGACCCTAAAAAATATACATATAATAATAAAGGGTAATAACACAATTCTGTGGGGAATGAACATGTTATCGAAACGTGAAGAAGAAAGACGAAACCAATTAGAAGTAGTGGCTTTAGATGAATTAGTGCCTGAAGATCATCTTGTACGGAAAATAGATCAAGCGATCGATTTTGACTTCGTTTATAATCTTGTTAAAGATCATTATAGTTTCAAAAATGGTAGACCAAGTGTGGACCCCGTTGTTCTCATTAAAATGGTTTTGATCCAATATCTATTTGGCATTCGCTCCATGCGTCAAACCATTAAAGAAATTGAAACCAATGTTGCTTATCGTTGGTTTATTGGGTATGGGTTTTCCGAGAAAATTCCGCACTTTTCTACCTTCGGTAAAAACTACGGTCTGAAAGGCGCTTTATAAAGCACCTTCTATACTTATTCCCAAGTTTTTGCATGTTTCTGAACTAGTTCAATCATGCTAGTAATAGAGGGTGATAGCCATTTATCTTTGTGATATGTCAAGTAAGTCGATAGGGAATTTTGTTGGTTTGAAACTTTCTCTCCCTTAAATAGGCCATTTTTTAGTTCTTCTTTTACAGAAAAGAAGGGAACAAGAGATACCCCTAGTCCATTTTTAACACATTGTTTTATTGCTTCAATGCTTTGAAACTCTATACTATCTTTTATATAAAGTTCATTTGATATAATGTAATCATCGAAAACTGATTTATAACTACATCTTAAATCAGAATATAATGCAGTATTTAATGTGTCCCCTTTGCTGTGTGGACTAATGAAGACCATTATCTCCCGTACTAATTCTTCGATATACAACTCCTCCTGTGTCCAGTTCTTGTTTTCCAAAACCAAAGCTAAATCAATGTCACCACTTTGAAGGCTCTTGGTGACATCGTAATTTTCTAATGACTTAACGTAAAGACTCACTTTCGGATATTTCTGCTTAAATTCGAGGAGAATAAGAGGAATCCGGCAAATAGTTAAGGATTCTGATATTCCTATAGTTAGATCTCCTTGAGGTTCCTTATCAATAGTTAGTGATTGTTCGTATAGTTCAATTATTTGATTTGCATAAGGAAGATATTGCTCTCCGAAGTGAGTCAATATTATTCTCTTTCCTAATCGGTCGAAAAGGGGCCTGCCTAATTCTTTTTCTAATTCTTTAACATGTGTAGTTATAGAAGATTGCGCATAACCCAAATGTTCAGCCGCTTTATTAAAACCATTTTTGTTAACAATTGTCTTGAAAGTAATTAAATGTCGAAGTTCCAACTTAATAGCAAGCCTTTTAATACTTTTTGAGTAGCTCGAGTAATAGCAATTATGAATACAATCAAAACTTAAACTCGGGCTCTTTTAGTTTACATAATATATATTCTAGGAAGTTACAGCGCAAATGAATTTCTCTTGTCTCAAATCTAAGTATACTTATCTTATTGAGACAAAAAAGAAAAAATCAAAATCCCACGTTTATTCGCCAGATTTTGATTTATCAAGATATTTATGGTGACATCTGGATTAATAATGGCGCCACCGCCAATCCATACATAGTTCCAATGGTGACTGGTTTGCCGAATTCAATGCCTTTTGCACGTTCTATTAGGTCAAGCGGGTGTCCAGCCGATGCATCAAAATTTGCAAAAAAATGCTCGCCAACCTCTAATTCCTTTAAAATGGATGTTCTTTTTTCTGGCTGATTGGTTTGCTGGTATGCAAATGTCAATTTCTCGATCTGCGATCAGGGTTTGGTCACTAGAAACATAATGTTCTCCTTGGATCATTTTTTCCTTTTCACTTCTATTTATCCTGATTCATCATTTGAATGAATGCATCTGTGAATTGTGTCGTGGTTTCCCTTCCTCCTAAATCCTTCGTTTTTATGTTCATTTTCATCATCTCATCCAGAGTGCGTCTTATAAGAACAGCCGTCTTTTTCAGCCTGTCATCATGATATTTCACATATAACCAGTCAAAAAGCATGACTGTAGAAAGAATTAACCCCATGGGATTGGCGATATTTTGCCCAGCAATATCCGGTGCTGATCCATGTGCTGCCTGTGCCATCGCTTGGTTTTCGTTACAATTTAATGAAGGGGCGATCCCTAAACTTCCGACTAGTTCCCCTGTTAAATCCGATAAAATATCCCCAAACATATTCTCTGTCACAATGACATCAAAATCACCGGCACGTCTTACTAAGTGAGCTGCCATTGCATCGATATGTAGATCTTCTACTGTCACGTGCGGATATGCTTTTGCCACCTCTTGGCATGTTCGCAGAAATAAACCAGATCCTAATTTGATTACGTTTGCCTTGTGAACAATGGTCACCTTTCGCCTGCGCTCCATTGCACTTTGAAAAGCTGCATGAGCAATACGTGTAATCGCTTTTTTGGTAAACACACCTGTGGATATAGCGACCTCTGGCGTAATCATCCACTCTCCTACCCCATGATACATGTTCCGATCTGGATAAAAGCCTTCTGTGTTCTCTCGAAAAATCACGAGATCGACGTTTTGCACAAGGCCCTGTACCCCAGGTAATGATTGAGATGGACGAATGTTTGCAAATAAATCAAACGTATGACGGAGCTCTCCGCTTGGATTTCTCCTCTCTGTCAATATCTCTGGATATGAGGCAGAATCATGAGGACCTAAAATCCACCCATGGCACTTTTTTAATTCTTCTATAGTAGATGCTGGCACAGGATCTTGGTGAGAGTGGATGGCTTCAAAGCCAATTGGACATTCGACATATTCCACAAATGACTCCTGAAACTGTGATAGCGCTGCCTTTAAGATGCGCATATTTGCTTGTACAATTTCTGGCCCAATCCCGTCTCCTTTCAACACACCGATACGATATGACTTCATGCTTCCTCCCCCTTTATGTTTATTTTACCTTCTCGTCAGAAGAATTGGGAAGGCAAGATTTCTTTTGACTAGAATTGTTCATGTTCCTGCCTCAAGTTATTTACGAATCAGCCCATCTCATTTATAATCGAGTAGATTTGTTCAGTGACAGATACATCTTTAAATGTGAGGGATTAGATGGAATTAAAGTGGTATAAAGCGATAATAGTCATTTTCACGATGTCTGGAATTTCCATCTCTACATGGTTTTCACGGACACCGGAAGTCAGAGATTTATTACAAGCCAATACAGGAACGATGGGACTTATTTTACTTGGCTTATCCGTTGGTTCAATTGTCGGGCTTGTTCTTTCAAATGTATTTGTTCGAAAAAAAGGCGGCCGCGTGGCGATTGTGATCAGTGCTTTTTTGATGTTCCTTGGATTCACCACTCTTGCCATTGGTTCAACACTCTCTTCTATCTTTGTCGTCACTGCCGGTCTATTTCTTTTTGGAGCAGGCTCAGGTATGTGCAATGTGGCGATGAACCTAGAAGGGACAGAAATTGAATACAGTATCAAGAAAACCATTTTGCCTATATTGCACGCTTCCTTTAGCATTGGCACTTTAATTGGAGCAGGAGCTGGCATTCTTTTTATCCATCTAGGGGTCTCTGTGCTGAATCACCTACTTGTCATTGCCCTTCTTTTCTTTCTCAGCATCTTGATTTGCACACGGTTTATTCCGCACGGTACAGGAAAGGATCAGCATGAGAAGCAGTCAGATACAATAGATGATACTCGAACGCCATGGCTGAACAAACGAACAGTCTCTCTTGCGATGATCGCCTTATGTCTTGCGTTTGTCGAAGGGTCTGCCAATGATTGGATTCCACTTGCAATGGTGGATGGCTACCAGGTTTCACATTCCATGAGTACAGTCATCTATGCTTTATTTTTATGCGGGATGATTAGCGGCAGACTAATCAGCGGACGTTTGATCGATCGTTTCGGCAGGGTGTTATTGCTAAGAATTGCGATTTTATCAGCCGCCGCCGGACTATTTCTGGTCATTTTAAAGATTTCACTTGTTGTATGTATGATATCGATCTTTTTATGGGGACTTGGCGCTTCTTTAGGCTTCCCGCTAACCATTTCTGCAGCTGGTGATGATAGCCGGTACGCCGTGAAACGCGTCAGCATTGTGACCTTATCAGGTTATACAGCCTCTCTTTCTGGGCCGCCTATATTAGGGCTGCTTGCCAAACAAGTAGGATTGCTTCATGCCTTTATTTTTGTTTTATTCGCCATATGTATTGCAGGAATCTTTACAAAAGCTGTAGCAAAACCGCGTTCATTACAAGTTCACTAAAAGTGTCTGATCCTCGATCATGGCACTTTTTTTAAATTTAAAAAATAAAATTGAAACCTTTCATGAAGTGAAACAGTCCTATAAATGTCCTGATGTTTATCGCTTTTTTAAAGAGGGAAAGTAAAAAAATAAGACTTTTCAAATAACAGAAAACGTGATAAGATCATGAAAATAAACAGGAAGGGGTGAGAAAAATGAAAAAAAATATGCTGCTAAAATTAGCTGTCTTATTTATAGCACTCGCAAGTTTTCATTTGTTCTCAATGCCTCATTCCGTTCAGGTATACCATCATGCAAAGGTGGTTGCCGATCAAGAATCACATGAAATGAAAATCGCTCAGACAATGGGCGATGAAAAGAAACAAAAACATGTGAGCGCAGTATTTGCCGCATTTACAGTACTGCTGATGATTGGCAGTATGACAGCTGGATTTGCACGCATCACTCATACTGATCAATTTGACCGGAAAAAGAAGCATTTACTTGCAGTATTCTATCAATCTTCTTATTTCCGACTATCTCGTGTTTAACCCAACCATCTAAATCAAAACAAAAATTGGGAGGTTTTACACGATGTTATTTTTCTTAAGAGTATTCATTCTAGGTCTATTCTCTGTCACTTCACTTTCTCTTTTCGTCTACCAAGGAATTGAAGTAGTGCACGCCATTACAAGCATGTTTGGCAACCACGAGAGCTAAATGACCCGTATATAAAAGAAACCCCCTGTTTATCGCAGGGGGTTTTCGTTTGCTTATTTATTATCATCTGGCGCAGGTTGAGGTGTGACAAGGACATGTGTTACTTCTCCCTGCTCTTCCTCATCTACAATAAATGATCCATTGCTATAGCGGTCATTCGCTCTTAAAGTAGAGATATCAAGCGGAATCGTTGCACCCTTATCCGTATCAATCTCAAGTGTATCGTGCAGTGATGCAGCAATAACAGCCACAATACGGTGCGGGTTTTTCTTTAATTCTCTTAGCATCAGAACTCCGCGTTTGGCTCTAGATGTTTTATCAAATTCAGAGAGGTTCATTCGCTTCACAGCCCCTCTTTGAGTCGTCAGCACGAGGACATCGTTTTTCGGATCAATGATCTGGCCAGAGACTACTTCGTCCCCATCCTTCAAGTTGATTCCTTTGACACCAGCCGCTCTCGGACCAACAACACTTACTTCTTCTTCATCAAACCACAATCCATAGCCATTCTTCGTCGCAATAAACAATTCCTGCTGTCCTGTTGTCACATGAACATCCACGAGTTCATCGTCCCCTTTTAGGTTCAAGGCGACAAGCGGTTTCGAATAGCGCTGCGCTTTATATTGAAGAAGCTCTGTTTTCTTCACCATTCCACCTTTTGTAAAGAACAGAAGATACGACGTTTCATCAAATTCTTTAATTGGAATGGCTTTTTGAATTGATTCATCACGATCAATTGAAATGATATTCGTAATATGCTGCCCCATGTCTTTCCAGCGTATGTCTGGCAGCTGATGAACTGGACAATAAATATAGCTCCCTTTATTCGTGAACAATAGGAGGACATCCGTTGTATTCATTTCAAACTGATGAATCAGGCGGTCTGTATCCTTCATGCCAAAGTCCTTACCGTTAGATGCAGCATAGGAGCGCTGGCTTGTCCGTTTGATGTACCCATCCTTCGTCACCGTGACGTAAACATCCTCTGAGGCGATCATCACTTCAAGGTTAATCTTAATTTCTTCGATTTTTTCCTCAATGACAGATCGTCTCTCATCAGCATATGTCTTTTTGAGCTTTTTCAAACTGTTTGTAATGACCTTTAGCAGCTTTTTCTCGTTACCTAAAATGTCTTCAAGTTCTGTTATACGCACATCAAGCTCACTAGCTTCGTCTCTTAATTGCGTAATATCCGTATTCGTTAAACGATATAACTGGAGGGAAACAATCGCTTCTGATTGTGCTTCTGTAAAGTCATATTTCTCCATCAAGTTGTTTTTCGCATCTCGCTTATCATTAGAGGAGCGGATTGTGGCAATGACTTCATCTAAGATGGAAAGCGCCTTAATTAATCCGTCTACAATATGGTGGCGTTCCTTCGCTTTTCGAAGCTCATATGCTGAGCGGTTCGTCACCACTTCTTTTTGATGGGCAATATATGCATCAAGTATAGTTGTCAGCGTCATTAAGGTTGGTCTACGATTATGTATCGCCACCATATTAAAGTTATATGGAATTTGCAGATCTGAGTTTTTATATAAGAAATTCAAGACACCATTTGCATCTGCTTCTTTTTTCAGCTCTACCACGATTCGAAGCCCAGTTCGGTCAGTCTCATCTCGAACCTCTGAAATTCCTTCAACTTTTCTTTCAATTCGGAACTCGTCCATCTTTTTGACAAGATTGGCTTTATTCACTTCATAAGGAATTTCTGTGATCACGATTTGCTGGCGTCCGCCGCGGATGGTTTCAATTTCCGCTTTTCCGCGAATCATAATCTTTCCTTTTCCTGTTTCATAAGCCTTCTTAATGCCGTCGACCCCTTGAATGATACCGCCTGTTGGGAAATCTGGACCTTTGATGACTGTCATTAAATCCTCAACCGTACAATGCGGCTGTTCGATTCGTTTAATGACACCATCAATCACTTCTCCCAGATGATGCGGCGGGATATCGGTGGCATAACCTGCTGAAATCCCTGTTGATCCATTCACGAGAAGGTTTGGAAACATCGCTGGTAAAACAACTGGCTCCTTGCTTGTATCATCAAAGTTTGCGACAAATTCGACCGTTTCCTTGTCTAAGTCCTTTAATAGCTCTGAAGCAATGGCAGAAAGCCTTGCTTCCGTATAACGCATGGCAGCAGGCGGATCTCCATCGATACTCCCGTTATTCCCATGCATCTCAATGAGCACATTTCGTACTTTCCAATTCTGACTCATTCTCACCATCGCTTCATAAACAGATGAGTCACCGTGCGGATGATAGTTACCAATCACGTTACCGACTGTTTTCGCGGCTTTACGGAAGTTTTTATCTTGCGTGTTTCCTTCTGCGTACATCGCATATAAGATTCTTCGTTGTACAGGCTTTAGTCCATCTCGCGCATCTGGAAGCGCACGGTCTTGGATAATATATTTACTATAGCGACCAAACCGGTCTCCGATCACTTCTTCTAATGGTAAATCATGAAATCGTTCTTGTTGTGCCATGTTTAAACCTCCTCAGCTAGCGACAAGTTTTCATTTTCAAGAATGTTGCTTTCCTCATCAAGTCCAAAGGCGACATTCTTTTCAATCCATTTACGTCGTGGTTCTACTTTGTCACCCATCAATGTCGTGACGCGGCGTTCCACACGTGCAGCATCGTCGATTTTGACCCTGACAAGTGTTCTCGATTCTGGATTCATTGTCGTTTCCCATAGCTGGTCGGCGTTCATTTCACCTAAACCTTTATAGCGCTGAATCGTGTACCCTTTTCCAACTTTCTTCAGTACGTCATCCATTTCTTCATCAGACCATGCGTACTCAATGATTTCTTTTTTCCCTGAGCCCTTGCTGACTTTATATAAAGGCGGTAGTGCAATAAACACTTTGCCATGCTCAATCAGCGGCTTCATATAGCGGTAGAAGAACGTCAGTAGAAGCACTTGAATATGCGCTCCATCTGTATCAGCATCTGTCATGATCACGATTTTGTCATAATTGATGTCTTCTACATTAAAATCGACACCGACGCCTCCACCGATCGCATGAATAATGGTGTTGATTTCTTCATTTTTGAAAATATCAGCAAGCTTCGCTTTTTCTGTGTTGATGACCTTTCCACGAAGCGGCAGCACCGCTTGGAATTTACGGTCACGCCCTTGCTTTGCTGATCCGCCCGCTGAGTCGCCCTCTACTAGGTACAATTCGTTTCTTGCTGGGTTTCTAGATTGAGCAGGTGTTAATTTTCCGCTCAGTGTTGCTTCGGACTTTTTCCGTTTCTTGCCGCTCCTTGCTTCTTCACGTGCTCTTCTAGCAGCTTCTCTTGCCTGCTGCGCTTTAATCGCTTTTTTCACAAGAAGAGTGGCTGTTTCCCGGTTTTCTTCAAGGAAATAAGCCAGCTTTTCAGAAATAACAGCATCAACAGCCGAGCGAGCCTCACTTGTCCCAAGCTTTCCTTTTGTCTGGCCTTCAAATTGAAGCAGTTCTTCAGGAATTCTGACAGAAATAATGGCTGACAGTCCTTCGCGAATATCAGTGCCTTCTAAATTTTTGTCTTTTTCTTTTAAAAGGGCTACTTTGCGTGCATATTCATTAAAGGCTCTCGTCATCGCCGTTTTGGCACCAGACTCATGCGTACCGCCATCTTTCGTTCTGACGTTATTGACGAAAGAAAGAATATTCTCCGAGTAGCCGTCATTGAATTGAAAAGCAAAATCTACTTCGATGGATTGATGCTCTCCTTCAAATGAGACCACTTCACTCAGAACATCTTTTTCTTCATTTAAATAAGCAACGAAGGCTTCAATGCCCGTCTCATAATAAAAGGTTTCTTGTACATCATGTCGTTCATCAATCAGCTCTATTTTTAATCCTTTTAATAAAAAGGCAGATTCTCTTAAACGTTCTGATAAAGTATCGAAGTTATAGGTCGTGACACTGAACATAGTTGGATCAGGTTTAAAATGAATCAGTGTTCCTGTTTTTTTCGTTTTTCCGACTTTTTCAAGTGATGTGGCAGGCTTTCCGCCGTTTTCAAAGCGCTGATGATAAATAAAGCCGTCGCGTTCAATTGTGACAGTGAGCCATTCTGACAGCGCGTTTACTACAGATGCCCCAACTCCGTGAAGCCCACCACTTGTTTTATATCCGCCTTGACCAAATTTTCCGCCTGCGTGAAGGACCGTTAAAATGATCTCAGGTGTCGGTTTTCCAAGCTTATGCATACCAGTAGGCATCCCGCGTCCTTTATCTTGGACGGAAATGCTGTTATCTTTATGTATTTTGACAATGATATGATCTCCATGGCCAGCGAGCACTTCATCGACAGAGTTGTCTACAATCTCATAGACAAGGTGATGAAGACCGCGTGAATCCGTAGACCCAATATACATCCCTGGACGTTTACGGACCGCTTCAAGTCCCTCTAGCACCTGAATAGAATCATCGTTATAATCTACTTGCTGCTTTTTAACCAAATGCTTAATCCCCTTTCACTAACAAACATAACCGGCAAACCATCAAATGATCTCTCTAGATTTTAATGATGATCATGCTGCTCATTACTGTCCACTTTAATAAGCTGCATCATCACCATGCATGTGTGAATCAACAAAACATGCTCTTTTGCACGGCTATGAGAATGTTCTACATTCTGCAATCAGAACTAGAAGTCCATTATAAACAAGACTGTTTGATAAGCCAAATGCAATCATATGATGGTTTTCACAAAACAGAACAAACGTTCTACCTTCATCTTATCGCTCTTTTTCTTGATATGCAAGGTCACCGCTATGTCCCTGTCGCCTTATTTTATCGCTTTCTTCTAGAATCGCAAATATATTTCTGCAACAAAAAAGCAAAAATCCTTGAAAACCAAGGATTTTTGACGATTTAATGAGTTTTTGTCATTGCATGAGCCACCTTGATACATAAATCCATGATGGCGACCTTGCCATTTTCCTCAATCAGCCTTTTCGCTTCCTCGTGATAGATGCCTTGCTGCGCCCAAAAAACAGGTGCGTCCATTTCAAGAAATTCTTCTGCCACCTCGGGCAAAAACTCTGAACGTCTAAAGACATTGACGATATCAACAGGATCTTTGATGTCCTTTAAAGAAGCGACTGCTTTCACACCAAGTGCTTCATCAATCGTTGGGTTCACCGGAATGATCTCATATCCGGCATCTTGCATCGCTTTAGACACCATATAAGACGTTCGGTGCGGCTGATCTGATAATCCAACAACAGCAATTCGTTTACTGCTCTTTAATATACGGCCAATTTCTTGTTTCGTAGGATGATTCATCCAAACACCCCTTTTCCTCTATTTTAGCGAACTTCTGCTTAAAAACAAAGCTGAATCCATCTGCTTTTGATTTTTTCAAAAAAAGATCCCCATGTTTTTCATAAGATCATGTTAAAATGTAAGACAAGAGGGAGAATATAAAGGAGTTATGCAGATGTTAATTGCTTTGATGTTTATTTTGGCTTATCTTCTCGGCAGTATTCCATCCGGTCTCATTGTCGGGAAAGCTGCAAAGGGTATCGATATCCGTGAACATGGCAGCGGAAACCTAGGTGCAACGAATGCATTTCGTACACTTGGCGTAAAAGCAGGGTCTATCGTGATTTCAGCTGATATTTTAAAGGGAACCCTTGCTTCTGCTTTACCGTTTTTCATGCAACTGGACATTCATCCCTTATTAGCAGGAGTTGCTGCTGTTATCGGTCACAGCTTTCCTGTCTTTGCAAAATTTAAAGGGGGAAAAGCAGTCGCTACATCTGGCGGCGTGTTATTATTTTATGCCCCATTCTTATTTATCACGATGATCGCTGCTTTTTTCTTATTTTTATACATTAGTAAATATGTTTCACTATCATCTATGCTGACCGGTATCTATACATTCATTTACAGCATTTTCACCAAAGACGTATTCTTAATCATTGTTGTTGCCGTTCTAGCTGGTTTTGTGATCTACAGACACATCGCCAACCTCAAACGAATCCTCAACAAAACTGAACCGAAAATCAAATGGCTCTAGCCGTTTCATAAGTTTCATTATGTGGTAAAAGGAAAGAAAAGCTGTTTTTGCATCCTGCATTTAAAAAAACAGCATGACTTCAAAAAGGGGCGATCACATTGAAATTAACGATAAAAGAAGATGCACTCAATTGGTACAAGGATGAACTAGATTTAGAAAAAGGTGATCAAGTTCGCTTTTTTGTGAGATATGGCGGGTGCAGTAATGTACAAAAAGGCTTTTCTCTCGGCGTCGCAAAAGATGAACCTCAAAATGCCGGCGCAACCGCTGAAATAGAAGGTATTACTTTCTTTGTTGAAGAAAGTGATATTTGGTATTTTGACAACCATGATCTGCATATTGATTATAACGAGTCCGTGAAAGAACCAGAGTTTCATTATGAATAAACAAAAAAGATACCTCATCCCTCGGGTATCTTTTTTGTTTTATCCTTCAATATATAGCCCATACTCATGAATGTTTCCTAAAGACCGCTCCTTTTGCAGGATTCTTTTTTGTGGTTCACCAAGCAAGTCAAAGTGTGGAAACCCTGCGCGGTCATGAATCCATTCTTTTTTGAGTCCATGTTTTTCTCCCCACTCAATTAACTGCTTCATATCCTGACAGGCTGCTTTAGTGACGGTATTGGCATGCGGGAAACGGTCATCAAGCCAATAATGGGTTAAAAAGGCCAGTTCTCCTTGCTGGACAGCTGATTTCCACGCATTTAGATCGCTTCTTTTAATACCAAACGCCATGAATTAAACCTGCTTCTTCGACTGTTCGTATACTTTGTGCCAGGCAGGAAAAGCTTTTCTAAATTGAATAGGTCTAAAGGTTTCTTTGTCTACACAAATATGTGAGGTTGTCCCTGTAATCGCTGTTTGCCCATCAGGCTTTTGAATTTCGTAGCCATACACCGTTTTGAGTCCATTGTATTCTTCAATCCACGTATGAACTGTCGCTGTTTCACCGTACAGCAATGGTTTTTTATATTGCACCTGTAAATCTATAACGGGTGCAAGAGCGCCGTCTGCTTCTAGCTGCGCATAGGAAAATCCTAATTCTTTAATCAATGCTGTTCTGCCGACTTCCATCCAGATTAAATAATTGGCATGATACACGATGCCCATTTGGTCTGTTTCTGCATAACGGACTTCTATTTCTTTTTTAGATACATACACGTTTTCATCGCTCTCCTATCAAAACCTAAGGTCTCTGCCATTTTACCACAATCGAAATGGTTCTTCTAAAAGGAGGCAATAAAATAAACCAGGAATCCCTGGTTTATTCGGTATAGCCATTTTTTCTTGCTGCTTCTTCGTCCTTGATCTCAGAGCGCATGGCATCAATACTCATTTTTCTATTTTCATTTTTTTGCTTGATCATCTGTTTTTCTTGATCTGTCGAAAGGGCCATCGCTGCTTCAGATTCATCGATATTGTCAAGGGTGTTTTCGATCATATCTTGCAGCTTTTCAACATTATCAGAACGATCATCTGGATTGGATTGATATGACTTTCCATTCATCATGATTCCCTCCTTATTCGCCCTTCGTCTGTATGACATCAGGCTGTTCATTTGATTTATTATGCATCTTTTTTCCTTTATTACGTTTGTACGCTACAGGTTTTGTCCCTAAATGGTCTGGTGTAAACTGCGCTTGTTTATCATGCTCTCTGCCCATCATTCATCCCTCCCTCTTCTTTAGGATGAACGAAAAAGGATAATTCATAACTTATTTCTGTCTAAAACGCTCTTCCAACTTTTCTTCAAGCTGGTTTAAAAATTCCTCATTGCTTAATAATTCTTTTTTATTTTCAAGTACAAGCTCTTCAAATGTACGTCGTTTTCTTCTTCTCATTGTACTCACCTCCAGTGTTTGTATTTCATTTTCGCCAAAACATTTAGAAAATAAGCAAAAAAGCTGAATCATTATAGACCCAGCTCTTGCTCAATTTCTTTTTTTGTCAGCATTTGATGCTTTACAGACACGATTCGTCCTTTTTCATCTAATATGTATGTCGTGGGGTATGAAAGCACCTGATATCGTGCTTGAATGCCTTTTTGATCCAATAAAATAGGAAAGCTCAGCTTTAATTCATCTGCAAATGCTGCAACATGATCTACACTTTTTTCAGTGGTCGTCAAATTCACCGCAAGTACTTCGACCTGATCATATTCGCTTCTAATTGCGTTTAGATCCGGCATTTCTGTCCTGCATGGCTTACACCATGTCGCCCAAAAATTGACGAGCACCTTTTTCCCTTGATAATCAGATAACGAGGCCTTTTGACCATCTAGGGTTTTAAGTTCAAAATCAGGGGCTTGATCCCCTTTTTCAAGACCGATTGCGGGCTCTTTTGGTTCAAGTAAATTCCACACAAGTAAACCAATCAACACAAGTAAAACAGCGCTTGCCATTCCTTTTTTCCACATGATTGATCCTCCACTATTTTAAAAAAGAAGAGAAAGCTGTCTAGGCGCCTTCTCTTCTTTGCTGTATGAGTATTAGTTGCTTGCCAATTTTTCACGAAGTACCATTTGAAGGATACCGCCATGACGATAGTAGTCAATTTCGACTTCACTATCAAAACGAACAACCACTTCAAATATTTTCTCATTGCCATCTGTATCAATTGCTTTCACAGTGACAAGATCACGTGGACGAACTGTTTCATCAACATGAACTTCAAATGTTTCTGTTCCTGTTAGACCATGAGTTTCTGCACTTTCTCCGTCTTTAAACTGTAAAGGAAGTACGCCCATGAAGACAAGGTTACTTCTATGGATACGCTCAAAGCTTTCAGCTAGAACAAATTTAATTCCAAGAAGGTTTGTTCCTTTTGCAGCCCAGTCACGTGAAGAACCCATTCCGTAGTCTTTACCTGCTAAGATTGCAAGACCTGTTCCATCTTCTTTATAACGCATGCATGCATCATAAATGGATGTCACTTCACCAGTTGGCCAATAAGTTGTATATCCGCCTTCAGTTCCTGGTGCGATTTGGTTCTTAATACGGATGTTTGCAAAAGTACCTCTCATCATGACATGGTGGTTACCACGGCGAGATCCGTATGAGTTAAAGTCTCTAGGCGATACGCCTCTTTCTTGCAAGTATTTACCCGCAGGTGTGTCTTTACCAATCGCTCCAGCAGGAGAAATATGGTCAGTTGTCACAGAGTCACCGAACTTGGCAACGACGCGCAAGCCTTTAAGCGGTTCAACCTTACCAGGTTCAACTGATAGGTTTTCAAAGAATGGCGGGTTATCAATGTATGTGGAATTTTCATCCCATTTGTACAATGCATCATCCGTCGTTTTAATTTCATTCCAGCGGTCATTGTTGTCAAAAACAGTTTCATACTCTGAACGGAATAACTCAGGTGTGACAGTGCTTTTGACGACGCTGTTGATTTCGTCCATTGATGGCCAAATATCATCGAAATAAACGTTCTCACCATTTTTATCCACACCGATAGGGTCTTTTGTTAAATCAATATTCACCGTACCAGCAAGTGCATACGCCACAACTAATGGTGGAGATGCAAGGTAGTTTCCTTTCACAAGCGGGTGGATACGCCCTTCAAAGTTACGGTTACCTGATAAAACAGAAGTGATCAGCAGATCATTTTCAGAGACAGCATCCTCGATTTCTTGCGCAAGCGGTCCTGAGTTTCCGATACATGTTGTACAGCCATACCCAACGATGTTAAATCCGAGGTCTCTTAAGTATGGAAGAAGTCCTGAGTTCACGAGGTATCCTGTCACAACCTTAGAACCTGGTGCTAGTGACGTTTTCACGTAGTTTGGCACCTTCATACCAAGCTCACTTGCTTTCTTCGCAACAAGACCTGCTCCGATTAAGACGTATGGGTTCGATGTATTCGTACAGCTCGTAATCGCTGCAATCGCAATCGCACCTGTCTTCATCACAGCTTTTTCACCATTTGCTAGATCAAATTCAATTTGTTTATCCAGCTCTGATTTTTCTAAGCCAAATCCTTGGTTACCAGCTGGGCTTTCAATGTGCTGATGGAACGTCTCTTTCATTTCAGAAAGTGGAATCAAATCTTGTGGACGCTTTGGACCAGATAAGTTTGATTCAATTTGAGAAAGGTCAATTTCCACAACATCCGTAAAAATTGGCTCTTCTGCATCTGGCGTATAGAATAAGCCATTTGCGCGAGAATATTCTTCAACGATATTAATTTGCTCTTCATCACGTCCAGTAAGGCGAAGGTAAGCAAGAGCTTCCTCATCTACTGGGAAGAATCCGCAAGTAGCACCGTATTCAGGCGCCATATTCGCAATCGTTGCACGATCCGCTAACGGCAGCTGTGCAACTCCAGGTCCGAAGAATTCAACGAATTTGTTCACTACGCCTTTTTCACGCAGAACTTGTGTCACTTTTAATGCAAGGTCAGTTGCAGTCGTTCCGTTTGGAAGCTCTCCAACTAATTTAGCACCAATGACTTCTGGTACTGGGAAGTATGAAGGCTGACCGAGCATACCAGCTTCCGCTTCAATACCGCCAACGCCCCATCCAAGTACGCCGATACCGTTGATCATGGTTGTATGTGAGTCGGTACCAACCAATGTATCTGGGTAAGTGATGATCTCGCCATCTTCTTCAATCGCATGAACAACACTTGCAAGGTACTCTAAGTTTACTTGGTGAACAATCCCTGTTGCAGGCGGAACAGCTTGATAGTTATTAAACGCTTTCTTTGCCCAGCTAAGGAAGTTATAACGCTCTGCGTTACGTTCGAATTCTAAATCCATGTTAATGTTTAAAGCATCTTCAGTTCCAGCTTTATCAACTTGTACTGAGTGGTCAATGACAAGGTCAACTGGAATTTCAGGGTTGATTTTATCCGGGTCCCCGCCTACATCTGCCATTGCTTTTCTTAAAGAAGCAAGGTCAACGACGGCTGGTACACCCGTGAAGTCTTGTAAAATAACACGAGAAGGTTTAAATGGAACATCAATTTCTTTGACCTCGGCAGTTCCCCATTTTGCCAAGTTTTCAACGTGTTCCTTCTTGATCACTCTACCGTCTACTTGGCGAAGCACTGATTCTAAAAGTACCTTAATGGAATAAGGCAGCTTAGAAACATTTCCGATTCCTTGTTTCTCTAGTGCTTCTAACGAATAATAGTGATACGTTTTCCCATTTGTCGAAAACGTTTTTCTAGATTGAAAAGCGTCTTGTTTAGCGACTTGCTGCTGTTTCGACATGTCCAAAATCCCCCTTTTGATGATCAAGATCAATTTCAATTCTCAGAAAAATCGTCGTATTTCACCACAATTTTCTCACAATTTCATCTTAAAACAAATTCATACATAAGTAAATAACAATGCTTTTATTAAATTCAATAAGTTTATCTTATCATTAGGAAATGATTACTCTTCATAATCCAAGCAGAGCGGGTTCATACTACAATTGAGGTGATAGAACATGACAAAACGTAAAGCAAATCATGTGATTGACGGCATGAACGCAGCCAAAAGCCAAGGAAATGGTGCAGGCTATATTGAAAATGATCAACTCGTTTTAACAGAAGAACAAAGACAAAATAATAAAAAACGTAAAAAAAACCAATAAGAAAGGAGCAAACATTATGACGAATAAAAACACAGGAAAAGACATCCGTCAAAACTCGCCTAAGGAACATCAAAGCGGACAGCCGGAGCCATTATCAGGCAGTAAAAAAGTAAAAAACCGCAACCATTCAAGACAAAAGCACAATTCTCATCATGATATGTAAACATCCTCCTCTCATCCCGTGGCAAAGCGGGATGTTTTAGGTCTTTCACACATTTCAGTTCTCAACATATCATTTATTATGAGATGTGATGGAGGAGTGTTTATGGAGAATGAAAAACAATCGAATTCCTCTGATTTTCTAGAAATAGATGATTGGCTCAATGTCTTAATGGATGATCCATTTGCCTGGTATGATGAACACCTCCCAATTGATCTTTATGAAACAAGCCGCGATTATATTATTGAGATTGATGTCTCCACCCTGTCGATCACTGATGTAAAGCTGACCTTCGCTGGACATGAGCTGACTCTCTGTTACACGGTACAAAAGCCAAATGATGAAGGCGAACAGCCAATTGAAAAAAGTGTCATGCTCCCTTTTTATCTGAACGACAAAGATATTGAAACAGAATACGAAAACCGAATCATTTCGATAAGAATTAAAAAAAGTTCCGACTATCCAAGCGGGGCATTTTCCTTTCAAATCCCGCACTTCAAACATTAAGAGCCCACCTTCATTTGGTGGGCTCTCTTCCGTTCGTGTCAAGTCAATACCTTTTGCGAACCACCATGGCCAAATAGTAGAGTCGCTATATGATAATGTATTCTTTTTCTACTAGATGGTTTGGGTCTTTCTAGTAAATGGGCAGTTATGAATGAAAAAAGGCGTTCATAGAGATGAGAGACATACATTTTTGTTATTTTCTTCTATCATCTCTTCATGTAAAATAAGATAGAGAGACGAGGGGTATAAGGAGTGAGAACATGTTAAGCGGCTGGTTTTTGTGGTTCATTTTATTTTGGGGTACGGTGATGATCGGATTACTCGCAATCGGTGGCTTTTTTATGTTTCGCAAATTTTTAAAACGATTGCCGAAGGAAGATGGGAAATCAGAGCTTGATTGGCAGGATGAATATATTCAAAAGAGCCTCCACCTATGGCGGGAAGAAGACAAAAAGCTTTTAAATGAACTCGTATTACCTGTTCCAGAGCTGTTTAGAGATGTCGCCAAAGAAAAAATTGCGGGAAAGATTGGCGAGCTGGCTTTAAAAGAACAAGCTGCCAGCATTAATTTAGATTTAATCATTCGCGGCTATATTATCGCTACCCCAAAGCGGGATCATAAGTTTTTACTGAAGCGCCTTCAAGAAAAAGACATCGATCACACGCCATATGAATCGTTATTAAAATAACCTCCTTTATCAAAAGGAGGTTTAATTCATTTGAACCTGCTGCGGATCTAATTGCTTAGACAGCTTTCTAAACGACAAATACATAGCAACGCGCCAAGGTACGATCATGCCAAAGGCAAGAATCCAAAACATCCCGCTTAGAGAACCATAATCAATAGAAGAACTCAGGATGGTCTTCATCCCGATACGAAGAACAAGAAGTCCAATGAGAATAAACACAAATGCTTTTGATCGCTTTAAATAAATGTCATTCCCTCTAATTTCAAACTTCGATGTTTTGATTAAAAATATGGAGAAAAACATCCCCACTGTGATCGCCTCTAGAAATTCAGCCCCAGTTACTCGAAACATAGGAACAAAAAACATTAGTGCCCCAGTGCTCATGAAAATAGGAGGTAATATAATTTTTTTTGCGGTTGCAGGTTTTGCAGATGACTTAATGCGAATAAACATGACGGCTACCGCCATACATATCGCAATTATAGAAGAGATCAAGACCATCATATCAAATCATTCCTTTATTCTTTAAGGTCAGCCTATGTATAATATACTCCAATTGACGAAAAAAAACCATTCGCCGCGACTGTAGAAAACGATTTCAAAAGCCTGTAAATCCGCCGAACAATGAGGAGAACATGATGATAATCCATGTCAGAAGATCAAAGAACAGCAATATCCCTACCACAATCATAATGATCCCGCCAATTCTCATGATAAGCTGCTGGCGCTTTCTGATCCACGTCATTTTCGTGATGAAAAAGGATAGAACAAAAAACGGAACGGCAAATCCGAATACATACGCAATCATATATGTGACAGCCGACTCCGGATTGTTGCCAGCAAGTGTGATAACAGCAGATAAAATAGGTCCTGTACAAGGTGTCCATCCAGCGGCAAAGCCCATTCCGATGAGAATTGACCCAAAAAAACCAGCAGGACGATTTTTGAACTGCATTCTCTTTTCCCCCATAAGGAAAGAAGGCTGGAAGACACCAAGAATCATAAAACCAAAGAAAATAATGAGAATGGCTCCAACCTGGCGAATTGCTTGATGGTAATCATAAAAAAACTTCCCAACAAACGATGTCCCAAAGCCAATCGCAATAAATATAATAGAGAACCCAACTAAAAAGAATAAGGTATGAAGCAGACTTCTTCTTCTCAGCATCACCTTCTCAGATTTCACTTCATCTATACTAACGCCCGTAATATACGATAAAAAGGCTGGATAAAGCGGCAGACAGCATGGTGAGATAAAAGAAAGAAACCCTGCTCCAAAAGCTAAAAAGTAATTCAAATCTGTCAAAAGAACACCCCCTTCTTACAATATACAATAAGAGATGACAAAATCATTTCATTTTTTTTACATCCTCTCAATAAAGATGGTCTATTCTCTTAAAACCTTATATAATTTAATTTGACATCAAGATAACGAATCCTTTAAATTTGAAAATAAACCTTAAAATGGATATAATAAAATCGATTCTTTTTATCAAGATTTGCATGAAAGGAACATGACTTTGGTAAAAACATCATTATTAACTCAAATCGAAGAAAAAAGAGAAGAGCTGATGAAAGTTGTCTTGCATAATGGGATGACATCAACAGTGACCATCGAACATAGCCAGCAGCTAGATCATCTTCTCTTACAATATCAACGACACTTACACTCAAACTCAGCCAACTAATCATATCTCATGATATCTATCATGCTGCACGATTTTTAGAACAGTTGATATGTGTGACCATAAACGAAACAAAAACCTCTGATGACAGGGGTTTTTTGTTTTTTAAGGAGGCTGACGCCAAAATAAAAACCACCTTCCCTGCTTTATTCATGCAAGTACAGTGGTTTTAAAGCGTCTGATGAAGGTGAATTCAATAAAGAAAGGACAACGCTTGTCCATTCTTTATAACCATGTTCCATCTATGATCATAATATCGTACGTATTATTTCGCTTGGTTGTTCATGGCTTTCATCATTTGATTGATTTTCTTCTGGGACGGTTTCATGCCCATTTGCATCATCATCATTCGAAGCATTTGTTCATTAATTGGTGGATTCTTTTTCAAGTAGCTCATCATATACTTACGAGCAATAAAGAATCCGAGTGCAACTCCTGCAAGCAGTGCAACAACGCCTACAAGGATGACAACCCATAAATCCATAATTCTTCCTCCTTCATGTTGTCTCGTATAAAGTGTACTAAACAAAAGGCTATTATACAACATTTCACGTTCAATTTTATTTTTTTAAACAAAATTCCTCACTTTTACCGGATTGAGCCACCCATGCTTCTTTGAACCAAAGTCCATCGCAAGAAAGCAAGGACTAATTTTTCTCAGCACTTCAAAAAACACCGCTTCTGCCTCGTAACTGCCGGTGGCAGACATTTGGATATAACGGTCTTTTATGATAAATGCAGCCGTTCCTTTTCCATCAGGTAAGGAAGCGCTGTATATCGAGCCAATTTGTGTATAGTGAATGTTCGTTAAGTTGTTCATTAATCGCTGGTGCATATGAAAAGCAGGGATTCGTTTCGTCACGTAATCCACTTGTTTCACAAGCATCACCAATTCATCTTCCGTGCGGTTCGTCCAGTGTAACGACTCAAACAAATGAAACAAAATCGATTCTCTGCCAAAATAATGATGTGCAAATTCATCCTCAATCCAATAAATATAATAATGGCGTTCCATGTCTATCCCTTCCTTTCACATTTCGTCAATCTCGTATATTGCTTGTATTATACAAAAATGCGAAAGAAAGAATTGTCTATATATGAAGCAAGAAGAAACTAGTTTTGTCAAAAAAACAAGAAAAAAGAAAAAAGTTTGCAGAGCGGATGAAAATGCTCTGCAAACAGATGGAAAAAAAGCATGATGCTTGGAGATTGATTATTTGTTCAGCTTTGCTTTCACACGGCTGACCACATTGCTGACAGTAAATCCGTATTTCTCAATAATGGTTTCACCTGGTGCAGAAGCACCAAATTTATCAATGGCAATCACGTCACCATCAAGACCAGTGTAACGCTCCCAGCCAAGTGAAGCTCCCATTTCAATCGCAATACGAGCCCGCACTGCTGTAGGAAGGACTGATTCTTTGTATTCATCTGACTGCTGATCGAAACGATCCCATGCAGGAAGACTGACAACAGACGCGCGGATCCCTTCTTTTTCAAGTGCTTTTTGCGCTTCAATCGCTAAACCGACTTCAGATCCAGAAGCGAGTAGAAGTGCTTCGGGCTGTGCATCAGCAGCTTCAACGACGACGTATCCACCTTTTTCTACTCCCTCATACGCCTTCTCTGGTGCTTGGTCAATCGTTGGAAGGTTTTGACGAGTCAGAACTAGTGCTGTCGGTTTATCCGTTGAAGATACCGCAAGTTTCCACGCTGCAGCTGTTTCGTTTCCATCCGCTGGGCGAATAACAGAAAGATTAGGCATCGCACGTAATGAAGCAAGCTGTTCAACCGGCTCATGTGTCGGACCATCTTCACCAACAGCGATACTGTCATGAGTAAAAACATATGTGACTGGAAGTCCCATTAAGGCAGCAAGACGAATAGCTGGTCTTAAGTAATCTGAGAAAACAAAGAACGTTCCGCCGAATACACGAAGGCCGCCGTGAAGTGCCATACCGTTTAACGCGGCACCCATTGCAAATTCTCTGACACCGAACCAAATATTCTTGCCGGCATAATTATCTTTACCAAAATCGTCTGTGTTTTTAATCGTTGTTTTGTTTGAACCTGCAAGGTCAGCAGACCCACCAATAAAGAAAGGTACTTGCTTCGCAATGCCATTTAATACTTCGCCTGAAGAAGCGCGGGAGGCAAGACTTGAACCTGCTTCATAAACAGGAACCTCTTGATCCCAATTCTCAGGAAGCTTTCCTTCAATCGCAAGCTTCAGTTGAGCTGCAAGCTCAGGGTATTCTTTTTCATATTGTTCAAATAGTTCATTCCAAGCTGCTTCTTTTTTCTGACCAGCGTCTTTTACAGCTTCTTTGAAATGATCGTACACTTCAGAAGGTACATGGAAATCTTCTTCAAACGTCCAAGAGTAAGCTTCCTTCGTCAGCTTGGCTTCATCGCTGCCAAGCGGTGCGCCATGCACACCAGACGTTCCTGCACGGTTAGGCGATCCGAAACCAATCGTTGTTTTCACTTCAATCAGTGTAGGTCTGTCTGTGCTTTGTTTAGCCTTTTCGATAGCAGCCGTCACTTCTTCAATGTTGTTGCCGTCTTTCACATAGAGAACTTCCCAGTTCATCGCTTCAAAACGATTCTTCACATTTTCAGAGAATGAACGATCTAGGTCGCCATCTAATGAAATATCATTTGAATCATAAAGAACAATTAAACGGCCTAAGCCTAAATGACCAGCAAGTGAAGCAGCTTCAGAGGAAATTCCCTCCATTAAGTCCCCATCTCCGCAAATGCTGTATGTATAGTGATCTACAACATCAAAGTTGTCTTTGTTATACGTTTCCGCAAGATGTCTTTCTGCAAGTGCCATACCAACTGCCATGGCAATCCCCTGCCCTAAAGGACCTGTTGTGGCATCTACGCCCTCTGTGTGTCCAAATTCAGGATGTCCAGGTGTTTTGCTACCCCATTGGCGGAATTGTTTTAGATCATCGATGCTCAGGTTGTATCCGCTTAAATGAAGCATGCTATATAGAAGCATAGAACCATGCCCCGCAGATAAAACAAAACGGTCTCTGTTAAACCAATTAGGGTTTTGCGGACTTACGTTTAAGTGATTCGTCCATAAAGCGTATGCCATTGGTGCAGCACCCATTGGCATTCCAGGGTGACCGGAATTCGCTTTTTCAATTGCGTCTATGGAGAGAGTACGTATTGTTGCAATAGATTTCAATTCAATCGTTTCCATATAAATCCCCTTCCGTATCTTGTGTACACCATTATCATAAATCTACTGTCCTTTTTTCACAACTATTTCACGCTGAAAAAGAGTGATTTTGTCACATTTAGTTTATCGATCACCTAAAAAGTTATGCAAATATGAAAAAAGATGAGAATATACTTCCCATCTTTTCAAAATTTAAGAAATCACAGACTTAGTGAAGGTTTTGATCTCTTTCTCTTTTTAATTTTTCTGGTGTGACATCGTTTCCTTCAGGATCAACGATTTTCACGGTTTTAAGTGTATTTTTCATAGAAGAACGAAAAGCTTTTAAATACTCTTCTCTCAATAGCTTTTGTTCTGTTTTTTCAGCGTCTGATAAACCGGTCTCTTTCGACTTTTTTGAAAGCTCATTGATTCTTGCAAGCTGCTTTTTAGAAATCATGACAAACTCCTTTAAAACATTTTCTCTACATACTACTAAATATCAATCATTTTGACAACAAATCAAGCTTTAGGTGGTCAGACCTTTTTCATATTCTTGATACCTTCTATGGACCGTTGCTTTTGAAATGTCAAAACCTAGCGCCTGAAGAGTTGCTGCAATTTCTGCGAATGTCATGTTGTTTTTTCTTAATCGAACAATTTCTGAAATCGGCACTTCAATACGCTCACGGCCAGGCGCATGATCCTGCTGTTTTAAATTCAGTTCGGGCTGATACCCGCGCTCAACAGCTCTTCTCATTCCCCGCTTGATTTTCAGGTTATGAATTTTTCGTTGATACTCTTCAACTACTCCTACGATCTCAATAACCATTTCATCTGCTTCTGAAAGCTCAAGCTCGCCTCTATGAAACGTACTGTACACCTTTACGTTCTCTTTAAAAAGACAATGAAGAAGCGCAATTTTTGCTTGTCCTCTTCCGAGACGCGTTTCATCCTGGATAAGAACGGCATCAATTGACTCTTCTTTTAGTGTAGCTAGCATATCAAACACACCATCACGATCTAGATCATATCCGCTTGCTTTTTCTTTGATGACTTTCACCACATTCATCTTGTGCATAGCAGCTAAAGCCAGCAGTTCTTCTTCTTGTCTCTTCAGCGAGGTTTCCTGCTCTTCTTTGACAGTGCTTACTCTCGCATAGATGATTGCATTCATGACTTCAATCGACCTTTCTATTGTACTGTTGCAAGTTGATATACGACTGGATGCTCTTTTTTGACTGGTATGACAAGAATGTCACCAGGCTGAATTTCCGTTGAAGCAAGATCATTGTGTTCTGTGACCCAGTCAATAAACGCATTTTTGTCGATTGATTTGCTGTCGTTTACTTGATCAGCTAACCCCCAAAGAGTATCACCTGATTGAACCTCTATTTTAACATACTGATTTGGATCATTATGGCTTGTGACTGCAATAAGTGAGAGAAATATGCCAACGATGAATGAGAATACCCCAATAAAAATAATAGATTCTTTTAACCTCATAATGTCATCTCTCCTAACAGAATATGTGTTCGCTCTTTCTGTCACTCATTATAAATACGAACAAACGTTTCTGTCAAACGTTTTTTTCGAACCTATGTTTGTACTGTTAGGAAAAACATGCTATAATTTCTTTAAAATTGACGTTTTGAGGTGCAAAAGATGACGAAGCTATCAAAAAGACAACTCGATATCCTGACATTCATCAAAGAAGAAGTAAAAAGTAAGGGCTATCCCCCATCCGTTCGTGAAATTGGAGAAGCTGTCGGTCTAGCATCCAGTTCAACGGTTCATGGACATTTAGCTAGACTAGAAACAAAGGGCTTAATTAGAAGAGACCCGACAAAACCTAGAGCGATCGAAGTACTAGATGAAGAGGAAATGAATATTCCTAAGAGTGCTGTAATGAACGTACCAGTCATCGGAAAAGTAACAGCAGGCCTGCCTATTACGGCTGTTGAGAATGTAGAAGAATACTTCCCTCTTCCAGAGACTTTTGCAGCACCAGATGAACAAGTATTTATGCTTGAAATTATGGGAGAAAGTATGATTGATGCAGGAATTTTGGACAAGGACTATGTCATTGTGCGTCAGCAAAGCACCGCTAACAATGGAGATATTGTCGTCGCCATGACAGAGGAAGATGAAGCGACAGTGAAACGTTTCTATAAAGAAGATACACACTTTAGATTACAGCCAGAGAACCCATCTATGGAACCGATTATTTTACAGAATGTAAGTATACTAGGTAAAGTGATTGGCGTATTTAGAAATATTCACTAAAAAAAGCCGGTATTTCATCAGCTGCTGATGAGAACCGGCTTTTTCTTTTATGAACAAGAATATGCTAGAATACGCGAGCTTGGGAAGGAACCAAATGTAAAGTTTGGCCAAATAAAGCCAGTTGTTCTTCCGAAAGGCTGTGAGGATAGGACATACATTAAAAACACTTGACCGTTTCTCATGAACACAATCGTCCATCTTCTATTACATCCCGCTGCAAATTGAACAGATTGCTGGCCTCCACCTGTTTGCCCTGAAATAAGTGACTGCATGCTTTGAGGCTGTGATAATGCTTGCTGATACTGCGAAATGATATGCTGCGGCGGAGCTGGCGGAGCTGATCCGCTTGATCCGGGTCCAGTGCCTCCTCCTCCGATTGGAAACCCTGGAAATCCTCCAACTTGAGGAATAGGGAGTGATGGCCATCCTTGCATCTGCCTGTCATATGAGTAACCATTCCACATACCTTCATACGGATAATACATATTCAACACCACTTTCTTAGACATTCATCACGATAGTATATGTCATAAATGAAAAAGCGTGTTGAACGTCCAAACAAAAATTTTTCCAAAAAACGTTTTGTTCTTCTTTAGAACGGTTAAATAGTAGATATAAAGAAAAAATAAAAAAATGAAAACTTTTTGTCTCCCTCAAACGTTATATATATAGAAAGAAAAGAAATAAAAAACATTTAGATTTAATACTTGTAATATCACTGTAATTGTTGTAACATTTGTAACATAAGAAGTTTTCATTGAGAAAAGGAGGCAATCGCCTTGAAAAAATTATTCGTTTTATTAACTGCTATTATGCTTATGATCTCATTACAATCTACAACATTGGCCGCTTCTAAAAAACCAGCCGCTTTGACAAATAAAGAAGCGTTACATATTGCCCTTGACGCACGAGAACACTTTTGGAGTGCGATGTCAGGCTACAAAATTAATGAACATTCCGATTACAAATTAAAATCATTTAGCTATAAAGACATGACATACAACTATCTTTCTAAAACATTTGATACAAAGAAAAAACTAAACAGCTACCTATCTCAAGTGTTCACAAAAGATGCCATCAATCAAGGTTTAAAAGACTACCAGTTCATTGTTCATAAAGGAAAAATGGCTGTTCCAGTCGGTGACGGAGACAACATGCTTAATTGGGATAAAGCCACACCTAAACTTGTCTCTAAAAAACAAACGGTCCGCACATATGAATTCACCGTCCCAACACTTGATGGACGCAAAGTAAAACGAACTGTTACGTACGAAAAAGTACAAAAAGATTGGAAAGTCACAAAAATTGACGCTGTCATCTAAATCAAAAACCAGGCCATTCAATCGGCCTGGTTTTTATATTGGAGAAAATTCAGTCATGCGATCCAGCGCGTGAGCAAGTGATGATGCCGTGCGAAATTCATTAAAAGGAAGCCCAAGCTGCACGGCTGTTTGGGCAATTTCTGGTCTGATTCCTGAAATGGTCGTCTCTACTCCAATTAACCGAAGTGATGTGACAAGATCAAAGATTTGATGAGCCACCATTGTATCAATAATGACAACGCCCGATAAATCAATACATAAATGCTGTACGCCTTTTTGCGAGCACTGTTTCAGCGTATTTTCTAAAATCATCTTTGCTCTCGCTGTATCAATGTCACCTACTAACGGCAATAACGCAATATGATTTTTTAAGACAATGACAGGTGAGCTCAGCTCGTAAATCATGTCTCTTTGTGCCACGAGTTTCTTCGTTGTATTTTTCACATATTGCTGGATGAACACATGAATTGAAATATTAAACGCCTCTGAAATTAAATCATACCAATAAAAGATGCGGTCAATATCAATTTCATCTTGACGCTGCTTAATAAATTCTTTTAAGTAATGAAGGACCACTCTTTGATTGGACATGTATTCTCTCACAACATAATCTAATGGTGTGTTTAAATGCTTCGGGTCACTGGCTAAGTCTTCAGACCACTTTATAAACTCAGTATGTAAATACGTCTTGTCTTCAATAAGAGCACGTATAAAATGCTGGTAATAATCTTGATTTTGCCGTTTCAGCTCTGCTATGATGCTGGAATCTGTTGAACGATATATTGATTCTGGATCATTATCCTCAATTGATTCATACCAAGTTTCAGTCAGTTTCTCTGCATGTTGCATGAAAAAATCGTATAATGCACGGTTCTTATCCATAAGCATATGTCCCTTCACATTTTCTTCTTGTCAGTCTTTGTACCTTATAGATCCATTGTACCACTGAATCTTTTGTCCCTGCTAGCTCCAATACGCTCTGATCATCAACAAAAAAGGCACCTACTCACAGGTGCCTCTCTTCCAGTTTTATTTCACAATAAATAAAATTCTTTTCCCATCAGGATAACTGCTAATCTGGTGTCCAACCCATGAGCCTGCTCCCCTATTATCAGATGGGCTGACATATTGAACACTCGCACCTTTTCCTCCCTCAAGACAAACCGCCATCGGCCACTCATCCCGGTCAAAGCCAGGTTTAGTCGGAATTCCTTTTAATGATTCTTGCCTGCGGGCATCTGCTCCATTTCGGTCTATCGTACACACATCTGAATGCCCTTTTCGAATGGCTTCTTGAATATGGCTGCCTGTTTCAGGGTACCGTTCCTTTGGAAATTGAATGACATGATCATATCGATCCGCACCTTTTGCCGCATGTTTCTCCCCAAATCCACCTAACAACGTGCCCATCCATATCACAAAGCATAGGGCGACACCAGTGATCCAGCCTCTTCTCATTTTCAAAAGTGTGAGACCTCCTCATTTTTCTCAAGCAGAATCTTGACTTAAAGGAAATGTGTCATTTTAATGTATGAGCGGTTCACGAATGACATGTGAAAAAAATGATGAGGCTGAGAACTCAATGAATCTCTCAAGCGTAGACAGATAGAAACCAGTGATTCTATCCATATAAAAAAGCTTGTCCCCTATGAAGGAAACAAGCTTTGTGCTCTAGCTTTTATTGCGCTTTTGCATAGTTGATAAATTCAACAAAGGCAGCTGTCGCTTTTGGACCGCCATTAATCGTTCCGTTTGAATACCCTGCGTTATGAACCCCAACGATTTGCTGATTTTGATCTAGCATCGCTGAACCTGAATTTCCGCTAAATGTATCAATCGTATAGTATGCGAGATTTGTATCTTCTCTTGTCACAGAACCTGACATCTCCCACTGCGACACCTTGCCAGTCGATCTCATTTTATCACCTGGATATCCAGAAATTTTAATCGTTGTCCCCGTTAAGTTTGTCACCTGACGGATAGAGCGGTAACCGACCGTATTGCCAATGTTCGTATCTGTTTTGATCACGGCAAAATCATATTGGCTCGCGCCTGTATTGATATATCCGCTTGGTACATAGAACTCCGTCATGTTTGCTGAGCCATTCACCGCAGTACTATCGTTCATGCCTGGATACACCGATCCTTTTGCACTATAACTTCTCGATGCTGTATTGTACACGCAGTGCCCGTTTGTCAAAATTTTGTTAGGGGCAATGAGTGTCCCCGTGCAGCTTGAGCCGCCAAATGTAATATAAGCAATTGAATTATATGGTGCCACTCTTGTGTTTGTTACTTTTGTTCTACCATCGTCTCCAATGACGACTTTTGTTTGAAAGTCTTTTAAATATTTTGATAGTGGTTTTACTTTTTCGCCAACAGTAGAAGAAAGATCATCCACTTTGTCAAAGGATGAGGGGGATTTCGTATCATTGTGGAAATCACTTGAAGAGATCACCTTTCCATCAGAAGTCACCATGTCATAATCAGACGTTAGTACTGAATCCGATGTGGCATGGGCAAAACTAGGCACACTTAAAGCACCAAAAACGAGTAGAGAAGGGAGTAACATTTTCACCTTTTTCATCATATTCCTCCTTTATGTCCTATATCAAAAATCATACGATTGTTTCATATTGGAGTAAATGAGAGAATATTCTTATTTTTTACAAAATATTTCATTTTTAAATTAGGTGTTTTGTATCTTTCCAACCTTCATTCTATTGATCTCTCTCTGAAATAGAAAAAACCGCCTAATTGGCGGTCTTCCTAATTTTTCAGCTCCACACATCTTTTACATATCTATTGTCATTTGCAAGGGTTGTCAGCCAATTTTCAGCTGTTTCCTTCGAGCAATGTTTCTCGTTTTGATAGAGGTCGATAAGCGTAGCCTCTACGTCTGGTGCCATAATTTTTCCGTCCCCGCACACGTAAAGATACCCACCTTGGTCAAGTAACTTGATCAGCATGTCGCCGTCTTCTTTCAACAAATGCTGGACATATACTTTTTGCTCTTTGTGACGAGAATAAGCCCGGTGGATGTGAACAACTCCTTTTTGCGCTGCAAGCTGCATTTCCTCAAAATACAGATCATCTTCAAGAGGGTGACGGCAGCCAAAATACAGGTGAGCTTCGCCTAGTGGTTTTCCTTCCTTCTGCCACACTTCTCTTGCCTGAACAAACCCTCTAAATGGAGCGATTCCTGTACCCGGTCCGATCATGATCATCGGTACTTCAGATGAAGGTGGCAGCTGGAATCCTGCCTGCGCTTCGTGGAGGAAGCAGGCGACTTCTTCTCCTGCCTGCAGACCGCATAAATAGTTTGATGCGACTCCGGCATATTCTCCGCGGCCGCTCCACGCTTTACCTTTCACAACCGCCACTGTGATACTGACTCTTTTTTCTTCGACCTTTGGTGAGCTAGAAATTGAGTAATAGCGCGGCTTCAAACCTGGTAAAAGTGCTAAAAAGTGCACAAACGGCAGCTCACACGCTTCATATTGATCTAATAAGTCCAGCATGGTTACTCGTTTCTTTAAAACGGCTTCTTGATATGCTTCACCAGCCATTTGCTCAAGCTCCACGCGGTGAGGCGGACAAACTGTATATGCTGCGAGCTCTCTTAGCTGCGTACGTGTTGCAGGCTCTTGAAGCTCAACATGTGACGCAAGTAATTCTCTCATTTGAATCGGCTGATCTAAAGGTAAATGACTTGCTTCTTTCTGAGAAGAAAGCTTGATGTGCTGCTTAGGATCAAGATTGAAGCGATTGATCACCCGCTGCACGAGTGCATCACTATTTTTCGGAACAATTCCGATATGATCCCCTTCTTTGTATTGTTTCCCTTCAGGCAATTGCAGTTCAATATGTCTTGTTTGCCGCTCACTTTTTTCAGATTGTAATTCCTCATTTTTCAGTACAACAGCTGAAAAAGCACCATACGTTTTCGCCACAGGACGTTCTACTAGCTCATTTGTATAAACAACTGATAATTTTGGATTTTCCTTACCTTTCTCTTGGAAGGTGAGCTTAAATTCTTTTGCAAGCTGCTTGAAGACCGTTTTCTGGAATGTTTCTTTATCCTCATCCATATCTCCGCCTGCATCGCCTTCTCCTAAATCAGCTACACGCTTTGCACTTTTTCTTTCAAGTGCTTCATCAATGAGACGCGGAATACGCTGGTACGTACTCGCCCAATTTCGATCTCCGCATCCAAAAACAGCAAATGTCACGTTTGATAAATCCTGCTCTTCATCCTGCGTGACCCAATCCACAAATTTTTTCGCATGGTCAGGCGGATGTCCATTGTATGAAGCGGTCACGATTAAGACTGCACCTTTATCTGGTAATTGGCGTGTATAGTCATCAAGCGGAGCAGTGGTCACGTCAAACCCTTTTGCTTTCCCGTCTTCAGCAAATTCGTTTGCGATTTGCTGCGCCGTGCCAAGATTTGATCCATATAGAACAAGCAGTGGTGTACCGTGACTGGCCACTTTTGACTCATCAGATTTTGTGCTTTTTTTCGCCTCTTCTTTCGGTGGTGCCATAAAGAGTTTCTGCTTCCGTGGCCGCACTTTGATTTTAAAATCGTTTGGCTTAATCGTCAGAGATTCTTTTAAATCAAGTTCATATGATGTGTGATCAATCAATTCCAGATTATGCAGAACCATCGCTAGCACCATTGTGGCTTCATGAAGGGCGAATTGCATGCCGATACATGCACGCTGCCCATTCCCAAAAGGCTTGTAGGCATGCTGCGGGATCTTTTCAGGGTGCAGAAACCGCTCTGGTTTAAATTCTTCCGCATCCTCTCCCCATACCGCTTGATCACGATGTAACTTAGGGAGCAGCACGGAGACACTTTGATTCTTTTCAATCGAATATTTCCCTCCGATGACGGTGTCCTCTTTCGCATAAAGAGAGAACGTAGGCGCTGTTGGCCATAGGCGAAGTGATTCATTTAAAACCATACGAGTGTAATTTAGTTTTTGTACCTGCTTAAATGTTGGCAGTCCGCCTTGCAGCACATCATCTGCTTCTTGGACGGCTTTCTTTAATTTTTCTGGATTCTTTAATAAGAAATAAATCGCAAAGGATAGCAGCCCGCTTGTTGTTTCGTGCCCAGCTATTAAGAAGGTAATGATTTGATAGCGGATATTTTCATCTGACAGGCGCTCTCCTGTTTCAGGGTCCTTTGCATGCAGCATGAGGGACAGTAAATCATCGCCCGTTTTATCTTGTTTTTTTCGTTCTTGAATAATGTCATCTACTAATTGCTTCATAAAATCGACATTTTGGTCAAATTTTTTTCTTCTTTTGATCATTAGCTTATCTGCAACCGGCAACCGGCTCGCCTGATCCATCGCTTCGTTTAAACCATTCAGCATACTTTCGATGAATGGATGCTGATTTTCTTTATAAAAGCTGTTAAATCGAAAATCAAAACCGCAAAGTCCGATCGTATCTAAAGTAAGCTTTGTCATATCCTCTGCTACTTCAATTTCTTCATCACGGCCTGTTCTTTGCCATTTTTGTACAAGCTGTGTGGCAATATCGAGCATCATCTCATGATAGCCCTTCATGGCCTGCTGGCTAAACGCCGGCATCAAGATGTGGTGAGCCTTTCTCCAGTTCGGTTCTTCTGTCCAGCTCGTAAATAACCCATCTCCTGCAAATGCTCTTACTTTATTGAGACTGCTCCCAATGTATTTATCAAAACGGCTCTCATCACATATTTCTTGGACAAGTTCATGGCTGGAAACAAAAATACTTGTTGCTTTTGAAAATTCAAACTGAAAGATCGGTCCTAATTCATCTGCAAGACGCCAAAAGGTTTGAGAAAGCTCCCCCTTTTTGATATGGGGAATATTTTTAAAAGGTCCGTATGTTTTTGGTTTTGGAATGATTGATGTTTGTTGCATGTGCCCACTCCCTTTATATCATTAAGAAGCAACGCTAATGGCGCGCCATAAACATTGCTCAATGTCCTCTAGAAATTCAATCGTTGGCTCTATTTCTTCTGCAAGAATTTGTTTATGCAGCTGTACAAAGGCACCAAATACAATCGATAAAATGGTTCTACCTGAGAGATTTGGATGAATCCCATCCTTTTTCCCTTCTTCAAAGATAAGGAATAGCTCATGTAACAAAAGCTGCATTTTCTCTTTGCTCGTCTCGTCTAAGTAATGGGATCGTTTATCAATTTCTAAGAAATATAGCCCGCTTGGATTCTCCTTTGTAAATAAAACCAAGCAATAAAATACATGCTTAAAGTACGCCCGAATACTTGCCTTTGGATCTGGACTGTTTGTGTTCATTTTTTCGATAAATGCAGAAAGGCTGCGCTGGTACAAAATATTAACGAGGGCCTCTTTACTGTCGAAATAACGGTAAATGGTTCCTGCTCCGACGTTTGCTCTTTTTGATATCATCGGCATCGTGGTCCCATCAAAGCCCCGTTCAATAAATAAATCTAGTGAAGCCTTCATAATCTGTTCTTGTTTATCAGTCACTGCTGGCACTTCATCCCCTCCTCATTTCAGGAATGAATGTTCATTCCGCATGCGGTATATTATATTAATATTTTAATTTCTTCTATATATACTTAAACACACTTATTTTTCTCCGTCATCACATTTTCTGAAAATAATAATAATTGAGAAATGATGCCTAGTCAGACAGCATCCAAAGGACTTAGAAATCTTGGCAGATATGTGTCATGCGGGTGACCTCTGCACTACACGTTCATTCTTGATCAATCGGAGACTGAATATGGCCGTCATATGTATCAATATGTTTGCTTTCCAAGAAGACGTGCTCCACCAAATAAAATCGCAAAAGCAAACATCGTTCGAAGAATCACTTCAATATGATCAGGCATATATGGGTCTACCTTTCAATTGCATCAAAAAAAGCCTTTTCCTTAGAAAAGACTCATGTTTAGACTATGCATTTATTTCATCATTATTCAATTGGGCAGCATCGCTTTGCTCAAATTGTGTTCGCAGCTCAATAATTGAGCTATTCCTGACATCATTGGCATCTTGCTCAAGAAGCCACGTATAAAATCTAGCTTGCTCCGCTGTTTGCAATGCCTGCATATATTTTTGTGTGGAACGTTTCTCGGCGACACGCTGCTTAATAGCACGCATCTGCTTCCAGAATTGATAATAAGGAAGCTTGAGCTTGGTCATAAAGCCTCTGTCATCCTCAATGACATATCCCTCTTCTTTAATAGAGTCGTCATGAGATACTGCCTGATACCATTTATAAAAAGACGTCCAATTATGGAACACAGCCACTTCCTGCTTGCAGGACATTCCAAGCTGTTCGCTTAACCTTTTCACTTCAGTGAATGGTGCTTTTTCATAGCTTAGCTGACGCTTCACAATATCAAGCAAAATGAGTTGATCTTGATCATATGTGATAATATGTGGGTCTTTCTCTGGTAAAATGACTTCAAACACAAGAGATACATTGTTGTCACGTACGTATGATTTGATGTAGTCGACCTGCACATCGTCAAAGGTTGCATAAAATAGCTCTTCGACCCAGGAAGCATGCGGATTTTGCTTCACATGTGATGTATACGATTTGGACGTAAACACCAATTCATTTTCCATTTCGTTATACCCAACCGTTCCTAAATATCCATTTGCTTTATCATAGACGGTAACAGGGAATTGAAGATGGTTCACTAGATGATGCATTTTTGTCTCCGGACGCTCGTCAATATTAAAAAATTTGTTGTAGCTTCTTGAAACAATCTGCTTTGACACCATATTGACAAACAAACCTCTTGCCTTCAAATTCACATCATCCCACTGCCGTTCACTAAAAGCTTTTTTCGTAAAATTAAAAGATGAAATATGGTGCGGAAGCTTTAATTCCTGTACATATTCATGCTGATCTAAGTGAGCTAAAAAGTCATCCAGTGAGATATCTGGTTGAAGAGCAGCCGATGGTTTTTTCTCAGAAGCTCTATAGACTGGGTTGTCAATTTCATGAGTCTCAATCCCGTCAGCTGTGATTTTCAAGACCCTCAGCTGCCCCCCGAATTCAACCTGGCCTTCTAGATTATAAGATCTTTCCGATGCTTGAATAGGCAGCCTGTATAAATTGCGATGCCCGTGAATTTGAATGACATCTAATCCAGCGGTGTTTTGAACAAACAAGTGGTCAATGTCATCTGAATATTCACCTACACCGTGAATGAGCTGCTGTGTTGAGACATGCAGAAGCTCTTCTGGCATATGAGCAAGCCCCCCGTGGGTAACAAGAAATGTCTTGCCATGGTACGTAAAATAAGTAAGCTGATGAAATGTTCTGACAAACTTCCGTACTTCTTTTAAATCAAAGTCTGCTGCTTCGATTTCAGGTGCAGTATGCCGGTTAAACATATTGCTTCTTACTTTTTCACCATGTGCAAACCGGTATAAATGCTGATCATGATTGCCCTCAATCACGATGACATTCCGGCATTCTCTATGTGCGAGCATCCATTCTAATACTTCCTTGTTTTCTATTCCTCTATCAAGCAAATCACCTGCAAAGATATAAAGTTCGTTTTCTTTAATATCTCCTTGTAAATAGGTGGTCAGAGCGGTATGACAGCCGTGAATATCTCCAAAGACATGAATGGCCTCATATTGATCGAAGGATCGAGGCTGATAGGTCATCACTTGCGGATATTCCTCAGGCTGCAAAACAGTCACCCACGATGGGACCTTTTCTGTTTTTAACCGCTCGTTCATTTGATATAAAACAGACTCCCGCACAACTTTGTGAGGTTCCCGTGAGCGATTTTGCAGAAGGGCTGTTTCAAGCGGCACCTGCGTGAAATCGACGACATACACCCTGTAACGATACGTAGTAGCTAACGACTTATATTGAGAAATCGACTTGCTTGTGACATGTGTCGCATCAATCACAGTAAAATCTCCACGTTCCATTCGGGCTGTGAGTAAATCAAATAATAAAGACCACACTTTATGATCATGCTTGCTCGTAATTTCCGGTTTCCCATTGACAGATAACTGCGGCGGCTGGGTCAAAAGACGGATCTGATCAGCTGATAAAGTATATGGCTCTAAGCCTTGCTCTTTGATCCAAGTTGATTTACCTACGCCTGGGAGACCTCGTAAAAGGACTAAAGTTCTCATATTGGTTCTCCTTTAATGAGTGATATTTTACCTATTATAGATAAATTATGGATAAATCTCAATCTTTTATTGATTATGGTAATATATAGATAGAAAGGGAGGTTTTACGTATGTCTAATGGAGAGAATATGGCATTCAATCTTGGAGATTTTTTATTTCAAGTGTTCTCTCTTCTATTCATTGCTGTTATCGTGACTATGATTGTCACCTCTTTTCGAATGATCAGAAGAAGACGAATGGAATTGAAGAAGGTTGAGGAAAGATTGAACAAAGTGATTGAAAAAAATGATTTAAAAGAGTAAAAAATCCGGGATTTAACCGGATTTTTTTGGTTTCATCACAATTCCTTGACGCTGCTGCATCAAAAAGAAAAAGACGCCTAAAAGGACAAGAAGACCTCCAAGCATTTGAAACAGCGTGACTTTCTCTCCAAGTAGCCATACAGCAAGAATCGTGGCCCCAACAGGTTCGCCAAGTATACTCATTGAAATCGTTGTGGCATTGACATAAGTTAAAAGCCAATTATTAATGACATGAGACATGGTGGGAATGATGGCAAGCAATAAAAAAATCCCCCACTCTTTACCCGGATAGCCTGTAAAAGGAGTTTGCTGCATTAGGTTGAATAGAATTAAAAAAAGACCAGCAAAACCAAACACACAAAAACTATAAATCCAATGAGATATTTTCCTTACAGCCTGTTGACCTATTAATAAATAACAAACAACCGCGATCACACTTAAAAAGGATAAAATGTCTCCTAGGATGGCTTCCTGGCTATGACCTATGTCTCCCCATCCAATCATGAGTGCACCAGCAATCGCTGCACACATCGTCAAGAGTACGGGCAGCGTGGTTCGTTCACGGAAAATGAGAAAGCCGCCTAATAAGGAGACCATCGGCTGAAGGGCGATAATAATAGTAGAGCTTGCCACAGTCGTCAGCTTCAGTGAGCCAAACCACAACACAAAATGGAGTCCTAAAAAGAAGCCTGACATACATAAGAAAAACCAGTCTCTGCGCTTTATTGAAAGAAATTCTTTTTTACGTGGCAGGATAAACGGCAGCATAAAAGCCGCGGCAAAGATCATTCGATACATGCTTAAAATAGCAGCAGGTGCATTTGACCATTTCACAATGATAGCAGAAAACGAAATGGCAATAATTGAAATCACAAGCGGTAGTGCAATTGATTTCTTTTGAGCAGTTGACTTCATTTCCATAAGCAGCTTCCTTTACATCAGCAGTAGATGAGAAGTTCATCTTGTATGTCGTCATCTTACTATGTCCAATCCGCTAGAGGCAAGATGATTTTAAAACTTGTGTGAGCTTTTTTGCATGAAAAAAAGGCTTTCATCTCGAAAGCCCTACTCATCATCTATCAATAGATAAACGGCCCGAACTGGACCATGAACACCTACCACTAAATTCATCTCAATATCCGCAGAGTTACTCGGACCTGATATGAAATGAATAGCACCTTTCGCCTGCTCCCCCTCTTCTACCGAGCGATTAAGAGCCGAAACAGCCTGAATCATCCGCGGAACCACTGTGCTTTTTTCGATACACACGATATACATCATCGGTAAAAAATGCAGCGCTCTGCCTTGGCCCTGATGGGATGAAAGGACGACTGTACCTGATTCTGCAAGGGTGTAATCACTGAATACAACCGAATATGTCGCTTGTTCTGCCAGCCTGATATTTTCTTCCCTTGATGCCTCAGCATTCCATCTGGTGACTGCGAATCCTTCGTGCTGCAAGCTGTCAAACATCGGATGAAATCCATATTGTTCAAAACGATGATCGACAGGCGTCATCACAGAACCCTCTCCATACTCTGTCATCAATAATCTTAATACAGAGGGCGCTTCCTCTGGTGTTGTTTCGACCACTCTTGTGTGAATTCGTTGACATTGCTTCTTCAGTTGCTCGACTAGTTCTTCTTTAGACAAAAGTCCGTTTGTTTCCCACTGGACTTGATGCTTCCAAGCTGGACGCTGAATAGATGCAGACGGGGAGGAATCTTTACCTAATTGCTTACGGATATGAGCTAAAAACGACTCTCGGTGAGAAATGGTTCCCTTCATCACTGCTCCTCCTTCTGTCTCTTTTTAAACCAATCTCTGAATCTTTCTTTACTTGGAGCTGGCAGGTCACGAATATCTGTCCAATTCTTTAAAGGACCTATTCCTTTTGAAATCTGTCCGTTTGAAGCCATACGATTCATCAATACAGGGGCTGCTTTTGTTCCGAATTGATACATTCCGGGAGTCGATGCGCCCATTCCGAACATTTTCATCGCCATCATTTCAGCTTTAGACGCTCTCCCCTCTTTTTCAACGATGACTTGTCGATGTTTTATTAATAACTCGTGAAGCGGGATCTTTACTGGACAAGCATCTGTGCAGGCTGCGCAAAGGCTTGATGCAAAGGGGAGCTCTTGGTAGTCATCATAGCCGCCAAGAAGCGGCGAAAGAACAGCGCCAATTGGCCCCGGATAAATCGATCCGTATGAATGTCCGCCCACATGCCGGTAAACTGGGCACACATTAATACAGGCTGCGCACCGGATACATTGGAGAACAGGCTGAAAGGCAGTACCTAATATATTGGACCGCCCATTGTCTACAATGACCAAGTGAAATTCTTCTGGTCCATCCACTTCTTCTTCTCCTTTTGGCCCGACGACAGAAATATAACTTGTTAATTTCTGACCAACTGCACTTCTGCACAAAAGACCAACAAGGACATCCAGTTCCTCCATCGTTGGAACAATCCGTTCCATGCCCATAACGGCGATATGTGTCTTCGGGATAGCCGTGACAAGATCCGCATTCCCTTCATTTGTCACAAGGCAAATGGAACCTGTATTGGCGACAGCAAAATTACAGCCAGTGACACCAATGTCAGCTTCGAGGAACTTTTCACGTAATATGGCTCTCACAAAACTCGTCATATCTTCAGGTGTCTCTGACATCTCATATCCGAGCTTTTCGTGAAAGACTTCTCGTATTTGTTCTTTCGTCATATGAAGAGCAGGTGCCACAATATGTGAAGGAGGTTCATGATCATCTACTTGCAGAATATACTCGCCAAGATCGCTTTCCACCACCTCACAGCCGATCTCTTCAAGCGCTTGATTCATTTCAATTTCTTCTGTGACCATTGATTTTGATTTAACGATCTTTTTGGCCGCTTTTTTCTGTGCCACATTTTGTATATACGCCGATGCCTCTTCCTTTGTTTTTGCAAAAAAGACATGTCCTCCACGTGCACTAACGCTTTCACTTAATTGGTATAAGTAGTCATCAAGATGCGTCAGCGTATGCTGCCGGATTTCCTCGCCAAGTTCTCGCCACTTTTCCCAGTTGCCAAGCTCTTCGCTCGCAGATAGCCGCCTTTCATACAGGCGTTCCTGCGCTGAGGATACAGCACCTCTCATGACAGTATCTTCTAACCCTTCCCCGATTCGTTCTTTAAAGCCCTTCTCTCCAATTTTCATACTCATGTGCCGTTCCCCCTCTTAAAGTCAGCGGCTATTTAATACTTCTGCGATATGCATCACTTGAATGGGCTTATCAAGACGATTCAGCCTCCCGCCAATATTCAGCAGACAGCCGCAGTCAGCACCAATAATGTATTCAGCGCCTGTCTCCTCTATGCTTTGGACTTTCTCATCGACCATTTGCTCAGAAATAGATGTCATTTTTACTGAAAAGGTTCCTCCAAATCCACAGCAATTTTCTGCGCACGGCAATGGTGTCATCGTCAAATCTTTGACATTTGACAACAGTGTGAAAGGTGCTTCCTTAATTCGCAGCAGTCTCGTCATATGACAGGATGTGTGATAGGCTGCGTTTCCTTTCAGGCTCGCCCCTACATCTGTGACGTGTAATATATCAACAATAAACTCGGTTAATTCATATGTTTTCTCAGCAAGTGCCTCAGCTTTTGCTGACCACACTGGGTCTTCTTTTAAAAGATGAGGATATTCTAAAAACATCGCCTTACAAGAACCTGACGGCGTCACGACATATTCAGCTGATTCAAAGGCTTTGATCATGTTTTTTGCTGCTTTGATGGTTTCTTTTGTATAGCCGCTGTTAAAGGCTGGCTGTCCACAGCACACTTGTGCCTCTGGAAATTCCACTTCTACACCGAGCCTTTCTAGTACTTTCACTGTCGCCTTTCCTACATTTGGCTGCATGGTGTCAATTAAACAGGTAACGAATAAATGGACTTTCATCGGCGAACTTCCCTTCTTTGCTGCAATTTGATTCATCATTTTGGTCATCTGATGACGAAATAACAGGCCTTATTTTCATTTTAATCCCAAATTTCTGAAATTTCAACGAAGTGATTTGTCTAAATTTGGACATATGGCATGTGTAGCTTGAATGAAAAAAACGCCCTTTTGATAGGGCGCTTGAGAAGATTTATTTTGAAATCAATTCACGAATTCTTTCTTCAATAGGTGTTAAGGGCCGGCCTAATAATGTTTCGAAATCACGGCTTTCAACAGCTAAGGCACCATCGCGTATGCCGCTTTGAATGGCTTTGACGAACGGAACAGCTTCTTTTGGTACACCATTTGAAGCTAAAAACCCTCCAAATGTGTCGACATCAATTTGCTCGACTTTGATCTCTTTTCCGCTTACCTCACTGACAATGTGTGCAAGTTCAGTATGCGTCCGAAGAGGTCCTGACAGCTCATATATCTCCTGGTCATGTACAGGAAGTGTTAACGCATTTGCGGCCGCTTCTGCGTAGTCATTTCTTGTTGCCCAGCCAACCTTGCCATCACCAATTGGACTTAAAAATGGTGCGCCGCTAACGGCTGCTAGAATCGTATCTTTTTCGTTTTCTACATACCAATTGTTTCTTAAAAACACATGAGGAATGCCAGAGGCCACAATCGCTTCTTCTGTTTTTGCATGGTCATGTGCAAGGACAAGCTGACTCTCTCTTGCACTCACAACGCTTGTATAAGCAATAAAGGATACACCAGCTGCTTTCGCCGCTTGGATGGCAGCCGTATGCTGCTGCACGCGGTCTCCTTCTGCAGTTGAAATGATCAAAAGACGGTCAATGCCTTGAAAGGCTGCCTTAAGGATGTCTGGCTGAGTAAAGTCTCCGTGGCGTACATCCACCCCAGCTTCCTTCAAATGTGCTGCTTTTTGCGGGTTTCGAACACTGACCGCAATTTGTTCAGCCGGTACCTTTGTAAGCAAATGCTGGACGACGAGCGATCCAAGTTGTCCTGTTGCGCCTGTTACTAATAACTTCATTTGTTTGACCTCCTCATTTTGTGATTCGACGGTGATGTTTTTACAGCTTTACGTATCCGTTTATTCGTTATAACCATATCGATTACAACAACTGGTGTAAAAAAAGCTCAAGTTCAGCCTGAGCTTCTTTTATTCTGACTCTGTCAACAATTGCTGGATGGTCACTTGTTTGAGGTGATTTTCAAGCGCTGCCTGAGCTTCTTTTAGTTCACTCCTCAGTCTTGTATCCATTGCTTGACCAATCGGACATGCGATGACTGGCTGATGGAAGTTAAATAATTCTTCATCCTCGCTTACATCGACAGCACGGTACACATCTAACAGCGTGATTTCCTCTGCCGGTCTTTTTAAATAAGCCCCGCCTACTCCACGGCGAATCTCAATAAGACCCGCCCGTTTGAGCATTGCCATCATTTTTCGAACAATGGCTGGATTTGAATTCACACTTTCCGCAATAAAATCCCCTGTACACTCTTTTGGAACACCTGCAATAAATGACAAAATATGAACAGCAATTGGATACCTGCTGCTAATTTGTTTCACAATCTTTCACCACCGTTGTAATCAATATAGTTACAATGAGTGATTTTGTCAATCAATAAACGGATTTTTCTTTCGATCCCAGTCCTCATATGTCATGATATCGTAGTCTTCTGCTGTATCAAGTTCAAGCGGGGCAATGCATTCAAGCAAATTCTCATCTGGGTCAAGAAAATAGATCGCTGCATGAAATTGCGGCGGATTATCCAGAACTAAAGGCTGTTCCTCTTCTGAAAAGCCAAACATTGGGTGAATACTGATGCCTTTTTCAACCAGCCAAGCCTTGATCTGTTCGATACTGGACGTTGTAATTTGAAAGGCAACGTGCCGAGTTGATGGATGGTATGGATAGGCGTTCATATCTACTTTCCACAAGCCAAGCCAGCTCTTTCCTTTCTCAATCCATAAAAAAGCAACTCGTTCATTTTCGTGAGCAAGTGTCAATTCCAATTTTTCATAAAACGCAATAGATGCCTTCAAATCACTCACAGGTAAATGGGCTTCATACAAACCTTTTATCATCATCAAAACCACTCCTTTTCTCCCTTCTATTCTGCTGGATTTGATGAGATTCCGCCTCAGCAAAACGATGTATTTTATCCCCTTCATTGGTTTGAGAAGAATGATATGTTTGATCCATTGCAGATGGGGGAAGGTGTTCAAATAAAAGAAAGGAGCGTTTCATATGCCTTGGACGATGAATGATTATCCGGCTTCATTTCAATCGTTAGATAACGTCATTCGAAAAAAAGCGCTTGAGATTGCCAACAAAATGATACAGGAAGGCTATGACGAAAATAGAGCCATCCCAATTGCGATCAGTCAAGCGAAAGAGTGGAAAAAGAATGCAACGAAGAATGAGATAGAGAATTTCTCAGCTCATGGTTCAGTCACGCCTTCTAAAAACAGCAGCTCCGCAAGACCAGAGCTCATGGATCATGCGCAGCATGTCGTCAAACATGAAGAAGGCTGGGCGGTTCAGACAGAGAAAGCGAAACGAGCAAGTGAGGTCAAAGAAACGAAACAAGAAGCAATTGACCGGGCAAAGGAGATTGCATCTAATAAAGGGACTTCTGTTGTTATTCACAGAAAAGACGGGGAAATTCAGGACGTGTTAAAACCGCAATAAGACCGCCCGTAAGCGGTCTCAGCGTGTAGGCAAACCCTCGCATTCGTTGTCAGGTCTGCGCTCCGGTGCTCGTCCTTCCTAGACTTCAAAGGTTTTCTATCACGCTGAAAAGAAGAAAGTGAAGACCGCTCGAAAGCGGTCTTTTCTTATGCATTCTTTTCTTTTTTCGCTGGTGCTTTTCTTTTTTTAGGAGCCGCTTTTTTCGCTTTGGCTGGTTTTGATCGGTCGATTGAAGCCTGTAGAGCTGCCATTAAATCAGTCACATTGGATGCAGGATCTTTTTTGCCTGTCGTTTCTGGCTGAACCGTATGTTCTCCAGATATTTTATCGCCAATTAAGTTCATCAGCTGTTCTCTGTATTCATCCTGATATGCCGCTGGATCGAAAGTTGTGGTTAATTGCTCGATTAAAAGGAGCGCTGTATCTAACTCCTTTTTCACAATGTTCTCCTCTTGGGGGATATTCGGTACATCAGATACTTGTCTAATTTCGTCAGGGAAATGAATGGTTTCCATCAGCAAAATATGTTCATAGCATCTAACGATCGCTAATTGCTCCTTTGAGCGGATCATAATTTTTGCCACGCCAATTTTCCCAGATTCCTCTAAAGCTTTTCTTAATAATGAATAAGCCTTCGCACCGCCCGTATCTGGTGATAAAAAGTAACTTCTTTCATAATAGATTGGATCAACCTCTTCTATTTTCACAAAATCAATGATTTCAACCGCTTTTTCTTCATTTTCTTTTCGCAGTTTTTCAAGCTCTTCCTCGTCTAATTCAATGAATTTATTTTTCGCATACTCGTACGCTTTGACGATTTGTTCTGGTGCCACCTCTTCCCCGCAGTTGGCACAAACCTTTTTATAGTTAATGGGCGTGTGACACTCTTTATGCAGCTGTCTTAATTTAATATCTTTGTTCTCTGTAGCAGTAAACAGCTTAACTGGAATATTGACTAGTCCAAAGCTAATGCCGCCTTTCCAAACTGTATGCATCGCGTCGCCTCCGTTCTTTTCTCCTTACTATGTAATGTTTTCGTTAGACTTATGTATGCGAATGAAAATTTCATCCCACTCTAAGAACACATCATATGAGGAAGTGACATGACAATGAAACCTATGCGATTAACGGCGGCACATGATATTCCTACCGGTTCAGACTGGGTGTATGAATTAAAATATGATGGCTTTCGGACCATCCTGATATGGGAGGAAAACGAGATTCATTTAGAAAGTAGAGCCGGAAAACGATTAAACGAACAGTTTCCTGAGGTTATTGAACAGTGCGAACAATTAAGGGACCAGTTTGCTCCTTTTTTACCACTTACGTTTGATGGGGAATTGGTCTTTTTACTGGATGAACAGCAAAGCGATTTTGCGAGGGTTCAGCAAAGAGGCAGGCTGAAAAACAAAGAGGCTATAAAGCTGCAGGCTGAGTGGTTTCCATGTCATTTGATTGCATTTGATCTATTAAGATGTACAGGGAGATCCCTTGTTGATTTACCGTTGATGGATAGGAAAAAACAGTTACAGCAAGTTTTCCAAGAAGCAAAACTTCCGCCAACTGTTCAGCTGGAGCACCCTTCCCTTCTTCAACTTATTCATACAGACACAAATCATGAATATATGAAAAAGTTGATGACGACGTATTTAGCAGAAGGACTCGTTGCGAAAAAAAAGACGAGTAAATGGCACGACAATACCCGGTCAAAAGAATGGCTGAAAGTCAAAAACTGGCGCTATGTCTCTGTCATTGTGACTCGTTTTGATAAAGAAAATGGCTATTTCCAAGGCTGTATTTATCAAGATCATCATCTCACCGAGGTTGTCCAATTCAAGCATGGGTTTTCTAAAGAAGAAGAACAAACGCTGCGTACACTCTTTCAAACAAAAGGCCAGCTAAAAGGAGCATCAGGATATGAAATCCCTCCTTCTATCGTCGCCAGCATTGCTTGTATATCCTTTGATGGATCCGCCTTAAGAGAGCCGCGTTTTTCTTCCTTTTTACTAGATACTGACCCAGCAGCATGTACGTTTCAGCAAATGCTCAAACAGCTGTATCCGCTCCCTGCCGTGATTGAGGTCACTCATCCTGAAAAACCGATTGTGTCGGCTCTTCATCTGAACAAGGCAGATTACTTACTTTATTTGAGACAAGCGGCTCCCTATCTCTTGCCCTTTTTACGTGAAAGACGACTTACTTTAATTCGGTTCCCTCATGGCGCTGGGGATGAATTCTTTTATCAAAAGTCGACACCTGATTATGCACCAGATTTTGTGTTGACCGATCAAGTTGATGATATTGCTTACACGGTCTGTAATGACCCGCAGACGCTTCTTTGGCTCGGTAACCAGCTTGCGATGGAATTTCATATTCCTTTTGAAACAAGGGATACGGACCGGCCGACCGAAATCGTCTTTGATTTAGACCCGCCATCTGTTAACGAGTTTCATCTAGCCATAGAAGCTGCCAAGCGAATCAAAGCGCTTTTAGACGGGCTCTTTCTTACAGCCTTTATTAAAACAAGCGGCGGTAAAGGACTGCAAGTGTATATTCCATTAAAGAAAAATGCCTTCACATACGAAGAAACGAGATCATTCACCGCGTTTATATGCCAATTTTTATGTGAACAAGCTCCTGAGCTATTTACTTTAGAACGCCTTAAGAAAAAACGCGGCAATCGCTTGTATTTAGACTATATTCAGCACGATGCTGGAAAAACAATCATCGCGCCCTATTCACCAAGAGGAAATGAGCTTGGACTTGTAGCGACACCGCTTGAATGGGACGAACTCCATCAAGATGGACTTCATCCTTCTTTGTTTACCATGCCAGTTGTTATAGAGCGTCTAAAGGAGAAAGGCGATCCATTCCGCCGCATGAGGCATCTTGTAAATGATGACACTTTCAGACAAGTCTTACATCGGCTTGAAGACATCATACCGGCACATAAGATGGACATACGCGGTCATTAAGCGTTACACTTATTCATTAGAGAGTAAGAAAGGGATGACCATTTTGACCGCACATTCATTTCGAAATATAGCACTAATCTTCTTGTGCCTTTCCGCAGGAATTGTGGATGTGATTGGCTATTTGAGCCTAGGGCATGTGTTTACAGCCAATATGACAGGTAATATTGTGCTGCTTGGCATTGCAGCAGGAAGCTCCTTGCAGCTAACAGCCCTTCATTCCATCACTGCACTGAGTGGATTCGTTCTAGGGGTTTTACTTGCTGTTGTGATAGGCGGAAAGCATGAGAAAACATTTTGGCCAAAAGCCGTTACACGTATCTTTATCATAGAAGTCATGATACTACTTCTATTTGCTCTCATGACCATATTCCCTTATACACAAGGTGCTTATTTTATGCTGATTATCCTTTTAAGTATGGCCATGGGTCTCCAGACAGCGGCCGCCCGCAAATTAAATGTGGCTGGCATTTCCACAACGGTTCTAACGAGTACACTCGCTAACCTATTTGAAGATTTGGCTCAGCGCATTTCACACCGGGAAAAAAGAAAAGCTCCTATTCAGCATGTCAGTTTCATGCGAATAGGCTCTATTGTCTTTTACTGCCTAGGTGCCGCTTTAGCGGCATACACAGATGCGTACGATCCGTTTATCATCATTTGGCTGCCTATCTCAATCCTTGGGGTGATTGTGATCACTGCTGCATTGAAGCATTTTCACCAATTGAAATAGCCAATCGTTAGATGGCTATTTCAACGTTCACTCATAACTTCTCACATAAAAACCAGGAGGACGCCCCATAATGAACGTGGAGCCATACGGATATCCAGAAAATGTCCCGAATCCCCCGTATCCAGGGAAGCCGCCTAAACCAGAAAACACACCAGGGCTCACATAATATCCGCCAAAGCCGATATGAGAACCAACCGATCCGATATGTGCTCCCCCACCGCTAAAACCGCCTCCATGAAAACCTCCATAAACTCGTGGATACATACAATCACCTGCTTTCGTCTAACAACTCATCACATCATATGCATGACAAATGGAGCGGTGTTCCGACTTTTTCTTTTACTTCTATGTACAATAGACCAATTTGATAAAATGTGAATGAAAAGTCCTGCAAAAAATTAAATTAAGCAAAGAAAGGTGACCTTTTTAACTTGTTGCGCTGCCCTATGTTTATTTAGAATAATGGGGCAGGTAACAAATTTGCACACCCCCTTTGTTGCGAATTCTTCTTATTAAACGTTCTTGTAGCGTTTAATAAGAAGAGCCTATTAACAACATACAAAAAACCCTTGCTGACGATGATCAACAAGGGCGAGAGATAAATGGTGGATTAACCACCAATGATTTTTTCTGCTACTTCGAAAGAACCCGCAACGTTTTGAGTCAGAACTGACGCAGCGATCGCTAAACCTACAACGAATAATACTTTTAAACCTGTTTTCATCTTAAATCAACCCCATTCTTTTCATATGTAAATCCGCTTCTAAACTTTTGTTCAAGTAAAAAACAGACTGCTCATAAAGTGCTTGCTTTTCACAATACTTAGCAGCAAAATGTGAAAGCTCTTTTACTTCATGATATTCATTCTTCTCTTCTAACTTTCTTAATTTCTCATCAATTTGCTGAAATCTTTGTGGTGCATTCGTTAAGTAAAGGTCATGGACGATGCCTATTTTCAGCTGAAACACTTCATGAGAAGCATCTTTTATTCTGGCATACGCAGCCTCTATATATTGGCTTGCACGCTGCTTTTCACCAATCACACAGAGTTCCCGGCTGATCAGATACGTAGAATGGAAAAAGAAATCCGACTCATAATATTCTTGATGGGACAGTGCTTTTTCAAGATGACGTATTGATTCTTTCGGTTTGTTCCAAAATGAATATAAAATGGCTACATTGTGATGGAGCTGAGCCAGCATAAAGTCATCCTGCTCGCTTGTCAAAACCTCTTCCGCCAGACGATAATTTTCAAGCGCCTCTTCATACCGGCCGATCTCTGTTTGATTCGCCGCAATGAGAGAGTATGAAAGTGCCGTTCTTCTTTCATAATGCTTGTGCCGTTTATAGACGTGAAGTGCTCTGCGGATATAGCTTAATGAGAGCATGATATGACTAAGCCGGTAGTAAAGCCAGGCCACCTTAAAATCGAAATCAGCACGTTCGATCTCACTTGGAATTTTATCTAAGAGCTTTTCAGCACTTTGATACATTTGCAATGCAACCTCGTAATTTCCTTGATGCTGCTCATACACACCCTCATAAAAATCAAAATAGTAGGCAAGTCGGTTAGACAAGTCATCCTCTTTTTTTCCGTGATGAGCTTCTATACTTCTCGTTGAAACACTGCCCTTTTGCCCTCTTAAATTGTACATGAGAATGTGATGCCTCTTCTCAAGAAGAGAATAGTACATAAGGATGTCCGCATCGTCAATTTCCTCTACCGCTTGTTTCGCTTTAGCAAATAACCGTTCTGCCTCATCTGCATGATCTTTTTTGATTTCCATGTTCCAGTCATTTAATAATGATGCCAATTCCGCAACAGGAATCTTGCTCATTCTACACCCCCAATCACTTTCAGCTGCATCACATGATTTCACTAAATATGGAACTTCTATTAGCAATTGCTAATTAGTCCATTTGAGATCATTTTAATATGAATCACTTGAATCTTCAATAACCGTTTCCATTGAAAATGCGTTTCTTTCTTCTAGTCAATGATGTTTGCGTAAATATTTCACCTTTTTTCGGTTTTAAAGTACCCAATCATCTCGTGATGAAATGAAAAAAGCCCTTTTTTGGGGCTTTTTGTCCTTGAACGCTTGTGAGTAACGCCTTCATTTTTGTTTGATAGTTTATCTCTTTCAGTTTACTCATCAACAGGTTTGTCACCTTCTATCAGCCCAATTCAATGCTGTATACAAATCCATATGGTCTTTTATCATATGTGCCTTTGACTATTTTGTGCGATTCGCGTAAAGATCTGCGGCAGAAAGAGAACCCATGGAACTAATCGCAAAATTTACCGAACGAAAAGTCTCTTTTAAAAGCTATTCAATTAATCTATCGCATAATACGATATTACGTCATGCTCCGCAAAAAACGACGCCAGTTATACGCAAATAAAAAAACAAATCAATACACCTTTTAAAGTGTTAAAAGGTTTATTCATACATTGTGAAAATTATCACCTTATATAAATAGGTAAATTTAAGGTATTTTTACAAAATTCGACACAAAATGCTTTTTCTCTTTGATACTATTGAATTAACCTATTTACAAATAATAGGTTAATTCAAATTAAGGAGTTGTTTTGTTTGAAAAAATCAACATTAAAAAAAGCTGTATTATCTATCGCCTTTTCTGCAACAATGTTATTTTCTATGAATACTGCAAGTGCTGCTCCGTTAGAGTGGGTCAGAGATGCTTATCCTGATCAGTGGGATTACGTATTAATTAAACAAAATGGGGTAAGTTACACTCAAGTTTGGACAAGTAGTAACAGTTATTTCCTTGTAAAATGCGAAGTATTATCTAACGGAAAATGCTTTGTTTCAAAATAAAAATATTTACAAAACGACTTCCAATTTTGGGGTCGTTTTTTACTTCAAAGTCAAACTCCTCTAAACGGGTGCTTTAAATTAAACCTCATTGAGAGCATAATCCAGATCTAGGAAAGTCTTTGCTTTTAAACGTGTATACAATCTTTCACTCATACCGATTTCATTATATACCTTGTAATAGTTAATTTTGGAGCATATTTTGGTTTAATCTCCCTAATCTCTTTATACATAGGTTTTTCTTTACAATAACCCTATTAGCATTTTACTATATATAATAAGATCAATAACTTCCGCGCCTCAGCAGCTCTAGAAGGCTAGAGCACTGTAAAACGAATTATAGCTGGCGAGCCGCAAGGTAAGGGTTCAGAAGCATCGAAAAGCACACTAGCTGCGACAGGTGAAATTCCGTAGAGCGGCGTGTTGCCCCTAACCTATGCTTACGAAAGGAGTGCGGGTTCGAATCCCGTCTGAGACGTATGAGGTCGATGGAATTGGAGGATAAAACATCATGCATGTGTTTGAAGAATATGTAAGCAATATCGGTAATCCAAAGCTGAAGCAGCGCACACAAGACATTTTACAATGGATTTTAGACACATTCCCTCAATTAGAGCCAAGAATTGCTTGGAATCAGCCCATGTTCACAGACCACGGCACATTTATTATTGGGTTTAGCGTAGCAAAACATCACATTTCTGTCGCACCAGAAGGTAAAGGAATCGATCACTTTTCAGCTGACATTGTACAAGCGGGTTACGATCATGGAAAAAAGATGTTTCGCATGAAGGAAAGCTTGCCAGTTGATTATCCTCTCCTAAAAAAAATCATCGAATTTAATATCGAAGACAAAGCGGATTGTTCAACGTTTTGGCGAAAATAAAAAGCACCCCGATCTGAGCCATTAACAGATCGGGGTATTTTGCTGCAACATGTTATTTTGTTCTCTTCCTTACAACTTTCTGCTCAAGCCACTCATAACATGACAAAATGGTATTAACGCTCCTTTGGCATATCGGCAAATATACAACAGCGACCGCTGTTAAACACGCTATGACAGCACCTGCTAAGACATCAAATGGATAATGGACACCTACCCAAATCCTTGAAAAACCAACGGCGCACGCAATGATCAGCCAATAAACATGGCGTTTGTGAAAAAGCCAAAAGATCAGACAAACAGAAAAAATAAAGATGGTATGATCACTCGGAAAAGAGTTATTTACTTCCTTTTGAATCAAAAGATTGACATGACTCATTTCGGCAAAGGGCTGCTGGTTGGAATAAAAAATTCCTGCAATTTTGCCAATTAACTCTGCCAATATGAAAGTAAATCCGGCAGATACGACCACCCGCCTATTGGTTCTGCTCCGATTTTGAAACCATATGAACAGACACATGAGCGCTGCTAACAGCACTGTATATTCAGCTAGTCCAATGAATAACGGATTCAAGTAACCATGATCGATACTGAGCTGATTCACCCACCTAAATAAATCTTCATTATATCCCTGCATCTCATTTCATCCCTTTTTCCTCGATTTATGACAAGGATAATTGAAATGAGATGACCGCTCCATCGATCGAACGAACAAACCATGGAATCATATGACATGTTTGTCACTTTGCTGTCACCTGCACATCATTCACTGAGTGCTCTATAGAGAGTGATGCTGCTCCCATTCCTTTTTTAGCAAAGCATATTGATACGTGTTTTCATATTTAGGGGTGCCGTCCTCATAAGTAGTAAATGAAATAAACTCAAGAAAAAGGCCTTCTTTCCGCATGCCTAATCGCTCACATAATGCCTGTGAACGGACATTATCATCTTCTACATAGGCATAAAGCCGCCTTGCTCCCTTTTCTACAAATAAATAGGTCAAGAATGCTTCAGCACTCTCACGTGCATACCCCTTTCCTTCATATGCTGCATTGAAATTCCAGCCGATTGAATACGTATCAGGCTCCTCTTTTAAATGAAACAACTCACCGATAATTTGTTGACTTTCTTTTAAACAAACCGCTACATATGAATGATCTTCTTTTCTCTTTTGCACTTTAGCCACAGCTTCTTCTAATGAAAAAATTCGATCACTAAGAAAACAATTTACTCTTGGATTAGACAAGTACTCCAGCATCCCTGCCGCATCTTCATCACAAAACGGTCTAAGAATTAAACGATTCGTTTCTAATTGATTCATAAATGACTCCTCTTTGCATCATTTCGTGTTTTCTAGTCTCTCCATATTTTAGATGACATGCACCAGCTTTGACAATCAAGTTGTTGTGAAGTGTCTTCAAATAAACGAAACTCATAAAAAGCATTTTTGCTATTAAATAATTTGATCAAAACTGATAAAATAGAACATAAGTTTCTATTTATTTTATTAAAAAGGGGTTACTTGATATGATCAAAACAGTGGATGGTAACATTTTAGAGGCAAGTGAAGACATCATCTGTCACCAGGTGAACTGTAAAGGGGTCATGGGCGCTGGATTAGCCAAACAAATCAAAAGCAAATACCCCAATGTATACAAAGAGTATAAACAATTATGTACAGAACAAGGAGATGACTTGTTAAGCTCCGTTCAACTCATCACAACTAATGACGGAAAAACAATTGCCAACTTATTTGCTCAAACTGGATACGGAAGAAAAAGAATGCAAACTGATTACGACGCCCTACGCAGCTGCTTACAAAGCCTAAAAGACACAGTAACCCATTCACATGAAGAGAAAAACCGAACTTCCATCGCCATTCCTTACGGGATAGGCTGCGGACTGGCGGGCGGCGATTGGACGATTGTGGAAGACATGATTGAAGAGGTATTGGGTGATTGTGAAGTGACGGTTTATTGGTTTCGATAAAGTGAAAAGAAAGATTTAATTAGAAAAGAATATTGTGTTTTTCGATATTTTTGCTTTCGTGAATCGGTTTCTTTGACATGCTAATCAATACACAGTTGATTCCATATGTATTGATTTTTATTTTGTTGCTAAGTGTGTCTGTTTTGTTATTGATTAATAGGGGGCATTATTGAATAAGAGCACCATTTCTGCTTGGAATGATGCTCTCAATATGTTCTCTAGTCTTTATTTCTTTAATCTATCAAAACGAATTTTATAACATCTCTAAAAGTTACTCCAATGTAGAGAAGTATTTTACTAAATGTTTTTTACCAGAATTACTTTTAGGTATAATACCTAGATGATTATATTTCCAAATAGTTTTTCTTTCATGAGGGTTTGTATTCAAAAGGTCATCATAATTAAATTCTATATTAAAATGCCCCGTTTCATCAAATATCATTGTGAAGTTTGTCCAAGGTTCTTGACCATTTTGTTCAAACTCTCTCTTAAGTTCTTGGATACAGTCAACTAATTGATGCCATCTTTCTTTGTATTCATGTTCACTCACTTCAAAAAGTTCAGTGATCTCATGACTATATACCAGTTTACCCTCATTTTCTTTAGATGAAAAATAAAAGTAAACAGTTTGAGAACCTTCAACTACCTCACCATATAAATACACCTTTCCCCATTCAATTGGTATTGTTCCCACTACAACATCAACTATCTCTTTATATAAATGTTCTATTTTTTCTTCATTCATTACTTTTTACCTCCATACACATTGTCGAACCTTTTGATTTCCCATTCATCATCACCGATTTTATATTTAATATCAAAAGTTTCTGGGCGTAGAGAATCCGCTTTATAGTTAGGTGTAATCTTCACTTTAACTTCATCACCATTTTGAAGAGCATCAGCCCAAGTATTTTCAAGCTTTTTCCACTCACCTTTGTTTAAATTCCCATTCATCGGCACAAGATTATCAATATCTCCAGATCCTTTAAAAATTGAAGCAATTAAATGCCCACCATCATCATCTAGTAATCTGTCAGGCTTTCCTGAATTGGATTGAGCGTATTGGTTTCTTTTGATCTCTCCGTATTTTAAATCACTTGCTTCGACTTTGACAATCCTTCCGTAGTGGTCGGTTGTGTAGGTGTACCCTTGCTTTGTTGAATAAACGACATTTGGTTTTAATACTTTTTTACGTTTCCACCTCACATAGTGGTCTCCGTAACTGACAACGGTTGGCGGTGATTTTGGTGCTGGTAATCGTCTGCCTGTCTTAGAGATTCCGTATCCTGAATTGTTGTCTAGACGCTTCGCCATGGAGAGGAGTTTATTTTTGAGATTTTCTCCGTCAAACACGTTATATGGCAACTTCGGGCCACCAGCCATTTGAAACTTTGGTGAATATGGCAATAGGCTAGGTATAGAGACTCTTTCTATTGATTTTGCTCCTTGTTCAAGCCCTTTCTTCACTGTAGTTTTGGCCGCTGTTGTCCCTGTTTTTGTAATGGCTCCTGCCCCTTTAGAGCCAAAGACGATTTCTGCTAAAGAACCAGTCGCATAGGCAAACCAGTGTGACCGAGAATACGCATCACCATCTATGACTTCTTTTTGGAATGAGTCTGAAATTGATTTTCCAATCGCTTTCGATGTTTCGATTGGGTGAGAAACAGCCGTTACGACTGATTCAACGGCACCTCCAGGGTCTGTTACAAGATCGTAGATGCCAACAACTGTATCTTTTGCCACATCATATAGACCAACTGCAGCACCTTTTACACTATCAACAAATACCTCTGATGCTTCTTCCTGCGCTTTGATTTGGAGCAGCTGGCTGTAATACATTTTTTGATCGTAAGAAAGATTTTCATATCCAATTTCGTCTACAATCTCAAAGTATTTCTCTACTGATATACACGAAGGATCATTGAGCTTTTCTTTCAATTCTTTGATTCTTCGTTTCTCTTTTTCTTCTTTTTTCACTTTTAAGTAAGCTTTCACCTGTGCATCAATTTTATCATGATTCTTGTACACATCTGTTTCATGAAATGCTTTTGCATCATAATACATGGGCTGAGCGTTCTTACCTTTTCCTGTAGCAGCCATCATTTTTGTATAAAAAGTTGCAAGATGTTTCTCAATCGCTTCTGATTTTGCGTATTCTGTTTTTAGGGCATGATCTAATGTATGTATAGCCTCAATTGCATCTTTTCTTTTTTTGTTCGCATCATCTAAGTGCTCGTCTACTTTTTTACTGGAAAATGTCTGCAATTCAATCAAATCACTAATATCGTCAAAAATAGCCGTAAGGGCTTCTTTTTGTTCCTTCACCATATCTTTATTGTTCTGAATGCCTTGCTTCAATTGAGCGTCTAAGAAGTGCTCGTCAATAAATGTACTACCGCCTAATGATTCATCATCAAGCTTTCCTTTCACTCCATCTAAAAAAGCCTTTTGCATATCGATAAAATCAAGATAAGTGTCCGTGTATAGTGCAAGATCATTATAAAAAGCTTTGATATTATCTGCACCTTTTCCAGTAAACTCGTCACCTAATCCCGATACACTTTTTAATGCTTTTTTCACAAGTTTCATTTCTTCTTGAAGCTCATGATAGGCCTTTGACCTCTGTTCGACAGCTGATAGTAAAGATGGAGCATCTAATATTTTCATATAAAAAAGACTCCTTTTATGGAATATTCTTTTATTAGAATACCATAAGGAGTCTGACACTTTAATCCACTTTATCGTTTTTTAACCAATTATCCTCCAGAGCTGCCTTTTGATGCGACTGTTTGGACATCATCATGTAGAAGTTGAATCAAACCACTTGATAATAGATTTTTATTTTATACAAAGAGTGCTCTGAGTTTCTTTAGACTGTTTTTCGTTTAGATAGAAAGTTGTCAACAACAGTGACTAAGACAGCAATAGCAAGGGTAAAAGCCCCAATCCAAGGAAGATAATTCAACAAACCATTTTTTACAGCAATACCGCCGATACCAGCTCCACCTGCCATTCCAAGTTGTCCCAAAGCACTGTGTAAACTAAGCACAATACTTGCTGCAGCAGGAGCAAGACTTATTAGCTGAAATTGTATTGGCGAACCGGAAGACCAAGCTGCAAGCGCCCAGAAAATAAGCAATACATAGAAAAGAAAAGCAAATTGACCGATAAATGGGAATAACAATAGTGCAATAGCGTGGAGTACCATTCCTCCAGTTAATGTCCGAAATGCTCCCCACTTATCTGTACTAAAACCTCCTAATTGGGCTCCAATAGCACTAGCAATACCAAATATAAAGAGAGCTGTCGTTACCCCATGGTTACTCATTCCGAAAATGTCTAGGAAATATGGCGAAATGTACGTAAATACAACCGAATATGCACCTAACCATAGAAAAGTGATAAGCAAGTATGCTGCGATACGTGGTTTCATAAAAAATTTAAACTGCTCACGCAAAGGTACGGGTTCTTCAGCGACTGTTTTTGGAATAGCGAACAAAGTTAAGACAGAGAAAAGTAATCCTACTACACCAAGTCCAATGAATATGACATTCCAATCATAATGTGAAGCCACAACTCTACCTATAGGTACACCTGCAACCAAAGCAGAACTTTGTCCCATAATAACTGTAGCAATCGCACCTCCTTGCTTTCCTGGAGCTGCTAAAACTGCTGCAAGGGTTAGAACTGTGACTTGCATAACACCAGCACTAAGGGCAGAGATTATTCTAGCTGCCATTAGCATTTCATATCCTGTAATCATCGCGATAAGAATATTTATGACAGAGAAAACGGTTAAAGCATAGACAAGAAGTTTTTTTCGGTCCATTCGAGCAAACATAGCAATTAGAAAGGGTGTCCCTGCACCAAAAGCTACTGAAAACACAGTGATTAACTGTCCTGCAGATGAAACTGAAATGTGATTGGCCTCAGCAATTTTGTCTAAGATTCCTGCAATCACATATTCTGATGTACCATTAAGAAAACTAATGGCAGCTAATAAATAAATTTTCCACATATTTGACAAAATAATTCACACCTTTTATTTCTATATTTCTAGAACAATAGATTTAAGTTCAAAAACTAACCGCACGTTTAAAAAATTAATGAGAAAGAGCTACTCCTTGCACGTGGGTAGATTGACCTTTATAGTTTTTTATTTAATGTTTTAAAAAAATGACAAACCATGAATTTAAAGCGATTATGATAACGATAGGTGATTGCTTTAGTGAATTTTTCTAAAGTACTAGTAATAGATAGACTTAGAAGTCCCAATAAAAAACCGAAGATAGCATACCAAGCAAATCAGCCATAATCGAGAAAAGTGAAACTATACCTTTTTTGCATATCTCTGTAAGTGCAGAAACACAAAAAAGAGAAATCACGTCATCACATATGGAGCATACTTTCTGATCAACTCACGGTCTAAGATGTAGTATACATATGTGCTCTCTTTATGAGTACTAAGAAGTCCACAATCAGTTAACTGTTTTAAGTGATGTGATAAAGTTGATCCAGCAATTGATTCAAGTCTTATCCCGATATCCGAACAACATAAATTTGCTTCATTAACAAGCAAACGAGTAATTTTTAATCGTGTTGGTTCACCGAGTGCTTTATATATTTTAACCGCTTGCTGTAAATTCGAGTTATTCTCCATTATTATCACCCCCTTTCTGAATAAATACATCATATGAGTACAAGCTAACCTTACAGTTACAAGAATAGATTTATTTCACAGATAACCCCTCTTCTTTAGCATGAGCTGGCTTCGTGATTTTCCATCCCAGTAACATAACAATGAAACCTAAAAGTATAAGAACATATAATGTCGGAACGAAGCTTCCTAGACAATCATGAAGAAAGCCGATTATAAATGGGCCCACTGCACCAATCATATATCCAATTGCTTGAGTCATTGCTGACCAAGTACTTGCTTCCATAGGGGACGATGCCTTATCTATCGGTAATAATAAAGTTAGTGAGACAAGACCACCACTACCAACCCCTAAACATATACTTGCAACAATAGGTGTCACGTTTGTAAAACATAAAAGGGATAAGCCAGTCATTACACTGAGGGTAAAAATTGTAATCCAAAGTCTTCTACTTGGTAGCACCCTCAAGAGACTAGGCAATAAAAGAGTAGCTGGCAACTGTGCAATCATAGCTATTGTACCTACAAGACCACCAAATGCTGACGTCCATCCTTTTTCCTCTATGATGGCTGGCAGCCAAGCTGCAAAACAATAAAACATAAGAGTGACAAGCCCTACAAAAGAGGTTAATAACCACGCCTTTTTATTTTTTAATGGCAAGGAGGCATTTCTCTTTTGTGATGCTGTATGTGTATGAGAATGTTTAATGACCATAAGCCAAAGTGGAACAGCGATTAGAGCAAGAATACTCCAGAATGCTAATCCGTTTTTCCATGAATTATTAAGCCAGTGTTGAAGTGGTGTCGTTAGCCCAATAGAAATGGATGCTCCAACTACCATTGAAGTAGAATATATGCCTATCATGGATGCTGCCTTCTCCGGAAAGTGACTTTTAATGAAACCAGAGAGTAAAGGACTTACAATCCCAATTCCCGCGCCAATGAATAAAGCCGTTATCAATAGATAGACTGACGAATTTGTAAAGACACGCGAAAACGTTACAATACCTATAAAAGCGATAAAGAATGTGATGGTTTTCTCTGATTGATAGCGATTTGCTAGACGCCCAGCGAATAACGAACAAAAACCAAAACATAATAAAGGAATAGATGTAAGTAGACTAGCCGAAGCAGAACTCATACCTAATTCATTTGTTATTCCGTGCAAAACTGGACTAACTGAAGTTATACCAGGCCTAAGATTAAATGCAGCTAATATAAGTGCAAATAGAAATAATCTATTACGATTGATCATATTTGTTACCTCCGATACTTTTCTTGATGTGCAATCCTATTTAATGGTACATGAAGTCACAGCATAAATAAAATGCATATTAATCATATAATATATAACAAAATTGATATGATAATTTCAGTATAGAAGCAATCTGCTGTTATGTAATGCAGATGAAAAAAGCTGAAGCCTCCAACGTTAGGAGTCATCAGCTTTTTAAGCTTACTTTTTTCTATTCTTCAATTAGGGAAAAGCATTTATCATATCCTATGAATCTGGCATCGATAAGATTTTAATGGTTCGGAACCTGATATGAGGTCGATCTCATCTGTACCTATTAATTGATTCACATTTGCACCTTCTACTGAAAATGGATCAAATCCAGCTAATTTTAGTTCATCACACTCATCCCACCAGCCCGCTTGAGTATATACCGTACCCAAGGGTATACTTTCTGTCAGTCGAGCGACTGCCTTCATCCTGCCATGAGGAGAGGCTAAATAAATCCATTCACCTTCATTTAACCTATACACTTGAGCTGTTTGGGGATGGATTTCAACAAAAGGATCGGGATGCATTTTCCTTAGTCTAGCAATATTACGATGCTGGCTATGACAAAAACCTTTTAATTTAAATGAAGAAAGAACTAACGGAAAATCATTAGATTGATTCTGATAATGCGGAACAGTTAATGGTTTTTCAAATTGGGGCAGTGGATCATACCCATGCTCTAATAAAAACTCGGAATAAATCTCCAGCTTTCTTGTCGGGGTAGAAAAGCCTTTGACTCTTTTATTTATTTTTTCTCTATATTTACAATATTTTATTTTTAGGGGCACAGACAGACCTTCAGGATGAGATCGAAGTTGGTCTAATGTTACATTCACTGGTTCAAGATAGTCATTAAACGCTTCCTCAATATTTCCATTCCAAAACTCTTCTTGATAACCCATTTCTAACGCTATATCCATGATTATTTGCAGATCAGGACGAGCTTCCTCAGGAGCCTTTGACATTGCAGGTTTGTATTGAATATGTTGAGCCGTTTGTAAATTCCCCTCAAAACCCGCCAACAGACTCGGGGACTCCCATGCGTGTGCAGCAGGTAACACAATATCTGCAAACCGCGTCATTGGACTATGAAACATATCAACGTGCACATGAAATTCTAATTTTTTTAAGGCTTTTATCATATTCTCGCTTCCTGGGTTTTGAGTGACCATATTACCCCCAAAACTTAATAACCCTCTCATAGAATACGGGGATTCGTTTAATACAGCATGAACAAAATCATACCCTGAAGCAGATATCTTTGGAGCACCTAAAGGTCTCTGATCTAACCCTAGACGCTTCTGCTCTTGTGAAGGTGGTAATAAATCTTGACCTTTTATTAAGTTTACTGGTAAAGATGGGAGGACAATATTCCCCCCTTGCTTATCAAAACAACCAGTCAGACTATAAAGGATACATAATGCTCGATTGGTTGATGAACTATTTACATGCTGTTCTAAGCCATTCCATGAATAATAGGCGATCGGATTTTCTTGGCATAATAAACCCTTAAGTTCCGTTAATTTCTCAGCTGGAATACCCGTTATTTTTTCTACATGTTCCATTGTAAATGAAGAGACTTGTTTCAATAATTGAGAAAAGACGGTTTCTGAAGAAACATTCTCATTTTCGTATTCACCTGAAAGTAAAATATGTTCTGACCATGTCTCGGGATCTTCCCGAGTATCGATTTTAAATGGCTTCTGTTTCTGATCAAGAGCTAAAAATTCATATGGCTGATGATGTTCCGGGCGAAGGAATTTTCCCGTTCGCTTATCCACTAAGAAAGGAGCATTAGTCCAGTGGAGCAGAAATTGCTCATCATATGAATGGTTCTCAATCAAAAACTGAAGACACCCTAATATTAAAGCGATATCAGTTCCATGATTCGGAGCAATCCATAAATCTGCCGCAGCAGCTGTCGTTGTTCGGCGTGGATCGATTACTACTAGTTTACTTCCTCTTTTTTTGGCTGCCATCAGCCTTTTCCAAGTCTGAAGATTCGTATCTGCTGGATTGTGTCCCCATATCAATATCAAGCTAGCATGTTCAAAATCGGGTTGAGGCAATCCAACACCATATGTGTATTTTGATCCCTCGTCCCTTGCCCACTGGCAGACATTGGTATGAGAAATATAGTTGGGGGTGCCGTATAGATTCATCAAGCGCTGCAAATATGGCCCCCAGCTAAAGCTTCCGCTTGCACCAATCGTTGGAAAAGTGTAAGAAACAGTTTCTGCCCCTGTTTCAGAACGAATCTGTTTTAGTTTATCTGCGATGGTTTGGATGGCTTCTTCCCATGTGATTTTTTCCCATATCGGGTCTTGCCCCTTTGGGTTAGTTCTCTTTAAAGGAAAAAGGATACGATCAGGGTGATTGACGATTTGAGGTGCTGCTGCTCCTTTTGGACAGATTCCCCCATTCGGATGATTTTTATCCGGAAGCACCTTTACTAACTGATCATTTTCTGTAATGGATATAACTCCACATTTTGAAACGCATTGCGAACAAAATCCCGCTCTTCTTTTTTCACTAGTACTCATCATACTTCTCTCCTTTTTAAGATTGAAGTCATTGGTCAAAAAACTAGGAATCTTTTCGGGCGAATGATGGAGCATACATGGGATAATTAACCTCACTTATTGTCTCGGATTATATCTTGAAGTTCTATTTTCTTTTATGGTACATTAAGTTTCAATACAATTAAAATGCATATTAATCATATAGGAGATATCAAAAAAGCTATGAATAGATCACAAATTCAACTGATTGTCCAAATTTCTGAAACAGGAAGTTTTACAAAAGCCGGTGAGGAATTACACATGACACAGCCGGCGGTAAGTCGAGCCGTAGCAACAATTGAATCGCAACTAGGAACAAAGTTAATTGAAAGAGATAAGAAAAATGGGTTGTTTTTCACAGATGTAGGGGAGCGTATATTGGTTATTTTCAGAAAGATTCTGAGTGAATTACAAAAAGTAGATGAATTAGTTGCAGCTGAACAAGGATTAGAGATTGGGAAGTTACACATTGGAGCCTACCGAACTGCTTGTACTAGATTTGTTCCTAAAATCATACGTGCAATGGAGAATCAATATCCCGGCCTAGAAATCAAACTTTCAGAAGGGAGTGTAGGTCAAGTTAAAGAGTGGTTACGTTCTAAATGCATTGATGTTGGCATTATTATTCCTCCTGATAAAGATTTTGATACCGTACATTTAATGAAAGATCAACTGATTGTACTTATGCATTCAAGCCATCCTTTATATCAGAAAGAAACAATAGGTATTCCCGACTTACAAGGTGAAGATATACTAATGGGAAAAGGGGGTTATGAGGTACAGGTTCATGATTTATTTAAAAAGTATAACTTGACTCCTAAAGTTCGGTTTGAAATGGAGTATATAGAGACAGGATTAAGTATGATACAAGAAGGTTTAGGAATAACCATTACAACTAAAAAAAATATTTGGTCGCTGCCAGACCAAGTCGTTTTTCGTGAATTAAAACCAGATACGTTCAGAGATATCAATATAGCAGTGCTAGATATGAAAGATATATCAAAAGCAACAGATGCCTTTATTCAAACAGCTCTTACGCTTTTTACTAACAAAGATGTTTAAATGTCGCTCAATATTTTTCAAGAAAAAATTTATAATATAGTACCTAAATAAGTGACCTTTTTCCTTATTTCTGATATTGTTCTATTTCGCTGTGTTAGACAACTTAGCAACCTACAGCATATAAAAAACCAACACTTATTATATAACCAGCTACCCCTTACCTACTTCAGTAAGGGTTCTTTGCTATTTTTTGATTGGACAGGCAAGCTTACTGCAGTAGCTACATAAATTATAGGTTGACCGTCTCTGTTTGAGTAAAATTCAGCATCATGAAGTTTAATTTCAAGGAAACTATCATTTACATTTTCCAACTCAAAATTCCCTAGATTCTCTTTCTCTGCTGCCCTTCAAAGAAAAGATATTGATTTGAAGAATCGAACCATAAAGAAATCACTATTTCCAAAGAAAACCTGGTGAAGAAGCATTCGGGTAACATCTGATATTTATCTCATATCATCAAAAAAATTTACAGGATTCAATGAATAAATATGAAGAGTATATCTCCAAGATCATGGAGTGATTTTTTCATCATTTTTTTGTGGGTGAATTGTGGGTGATGCCTGTTTTATTTTAAAATATAAGAAACACCCACAAAAACAAAAAACCCCTGAAACCAATGGCTCCAAGGGGTTTTTATTATTAATACTGAGACATATACTGATCGCGTTCCCATGGGTGTACTTGGGTGCGGAACATATCCCATTCGATTTCTTTTGATTCGATGAAGTGTTCGAATAGGTGATCGCCTAGTGCGTTGATCATGACTTCGTTTGATTTGAGCAACTCAAGTGCTTCTGCAAGTGTTGCAGGTAGGTCAGAGATGCCGTTTTCAAGGCGCTCTTCTTTGTCCATGACATAAATGTTTCTGTCGATTGGTGCTGGTGCGTCTAGTTTATTTTTGATTCCGTCAAGACCTGCTGCAAGTAATACGCTTAGTGCAAGGTATGGGTTTGCAGATGGGTCTACGCTGCGCACTTCTACACGTGTGCTAATGCCGCGTGATGCAGGGATACGGATCAATGGGCTGCGGTTTTGTGCACTCCATGCCACGTAGCAAGGTGCTTCATAACCAGGTACAAGACGCTTGTAAGAGTTAACCGTTGGGTTTGTGACCGCTGTGAAGCTTGTTGCGTGCTTGACGATACCTGCGATAAAGTGTCTAGCAGTCTCGCTTAATTGTAAATCTGCTTTTTCATCAAAGAATGCGTTTTTGCCATTTTTGAATAATGATAGGTTACAGTGCATACCAGAACCGTTTACACCGAACAATGGTTTTGGCATGAATGTCGCATGAAGACCGTGCTTTCTCGCAATCGTTTTGACAACGAGTTTGAACGTTTGAATGTCATCACAAGAACGGATGGCGCCTGCATATTTGAAATCAATTTCATGCTGTCCAGGTGCTACTTCATGGTGAGACGCTTCAATTTCAAAGCCCATTTCTTCAAGCTCAAGCACGATATCACGGCGGCAGTTTTCGCCTAGATCTGTTGGTGCAAGGTCAAAGTATCCACCTTTATCGTTTAGTTCAAGCGTTGGCTCGCCTTTTTCATCTAATTTAAATAAGAAGAATTCTGGCTCAGGTCCAAGGTTGAAATCACTAAATCCTAGTTCTTCCATTTCCTTTAAGACACGCTTTAAGTTATTACGTGGGTCTCCATCAAATGGTGTCCCGTCCGGCTTGTAAATGTCACAAATAAAGCGTGCAACTTTACCTTTTTCTGCTGTCCAAGGGAAAATAACAAATGTGTTGAGATCTGGGTATAGATACATATCTGATTCTTCAATACGTACGAAGCCTTCAATAGATGAACCGTCAAACATACATTTGTTATCGAGAGCTTTTTCTAACTGGCTCACAGGAATTTCAACATTTTTAATCGTTCCGAGAATGTCTGTAAATTGCAGACGAATGTACTTTACGTTTTCCTCATTTACTAATTTTACGATATCTTCTCTTGTGTATTTTGCCATTTCGTAAAACTCCTCCCCTACAAAAGGTAAAATTGTATAGCAATGCTTTTGCTAATTCGTTAACGGAAGAACCTTGACATATCCCCCTGCCTAAAGGTCGTTCCTTGTTGGAAACGTCCAGCCTGAATGAGTTCCTTCTTCAGTAGCTTCCTGAGTTCATCATCTGTCAAGTTGTGCTTGGCTGTGGTTTTCTCCTCGGTCTTTGTGTCAGACGCTGGATGTTCTGCCTCAGCTTTGGCAAAAAGTTTTTTGATTCCTGCCATGTTTACACCTTGTTCGATGAGGTTTTTAATTTCTAGTAATTTATCAACATCATGGAAAGAAAATAATCGGCGATTCCCATCACTTCTTGCTGGAAATACTAACCCATTTTCCTCATAATAGCGAATTTGCCTTGCAGATAATTCTGTTAGCTGCATGACAATCCCAATTGGGAATAAAGGCATTGAGCGGCGAATGTTATCACTCATCTCAACTGTCTCCTCCTCTTTGCTTAAATTTATTATATGTCATGTTATATTATGTGTCAACGAAATGTTAGGAATATTAACATGGATTTTTTTATCGAGCAGGTATGTCGATAAAACCTTGTTCCAATAAGGCATCTACAGCACTGCAAATCGCATTTTTCACATGGGCATACGTGAGTCCGCCTTGAACGTAGGCTGTATAAGGCGGTCTGATCGGTCCATCGGCTGACAATTCGATACTAGCTCCTTGGACGAAGGTGCCCGCTGCCATGATGACATCATCCTCGTAGCCCGGCATATAGCTCGCATGCGGTGTGACGTGACTGTTGATCGGAGATGCATATTGAATCGCCTGGCAGAACGCAATCATTTTGTTAGGATCGCCAAATTCGACTGATTGAATCAAATCCGTTCTTTTCGCATTCCACGCTGGGTTCGTTTGGAACCCGAGCTTCTCAAGAAAACGAGCCGTGAACACTGCGCCCTTTAAGCTTTGAGCCACAACATGCGGTGCTAAGAAAAATCCTTGATACATTTCCTGGAGCGCATACAGCGATGCACCCGCTTCACTGCCGATGCCCGGAGATGTCATTCGATAAGAACAAGCTTCTACCCATTTTTCTTTTCCAACGATGTAGCCGCCTGTTTTGGCAAGGCCGCCGCCTGGGTTTTTAATGAGAGAACCTGCCATAAGATCCGCTCCCACATGACATGGTTCTTGTAATTCAGTAAATTCACCATAACAGTTGTCCACAAACACAATGATTTCTTCATTGATCTCTTTTACAAATGAAATCATTTGCTCGATTTCTTCTATTGTAAAGGAGGGTCTTGAAGCATAGCCTTTCGAACGCTGAATGCCGATGACTTTTGTTTTCGAGGAGATCGACTCTTTTACTTTGTCATAATCGACGGATCCATCTTGCCTTAAATCAATGGCCTTGTAATCAATCTGGAAATCTTTTAATGAGCCTGTCCCTTCTTTGCCGCGGATCCCTACAATTTCTTCTAGCGTATCGTATGGTTTTCCTGTCATATAGATCAATTCATCGCCAGGTCTCAGCACACCAAATAACGCAATGGAAATCGCATGTGTGCCGGAAATGATCTGCGGACGCACAAGGCCGCTTTCTCCTCCGAAGACATCTGCGTAGATCTTTTCTAACGTGTCTCTTCCCATATCATCATAGCCATATCCAGTTGTCAGGTTAAAGTGAGAGTCACTGACTTTATACTTTCGGTAGCTTTCAAGCACCCGCCACTCATTTTGTTCGCTCTTTTGATCAATTTGCTGATGCACGTGTAAAATGTCTTGTTCTGTTTCTGCTGCTACTTTTTCTAAAATACTGCCGTGTTTTAATGTATGAAACATCTTGATTTAATTCCTTTCTTACAACATATACTTCTTGATTTGACCTAATATGGTCTGCTCCTCACCACTAAACCCGGTGATGTCATAAAGTTCTGCTTCTTTTTGAAATTCTAGTGATTCCACGAGCGTTTCTGATTTTAATGCGGAGATGAGCTTTCCTTCATAAGCTGGAATCTTCACATGATATGGCTTTAAAAAGGTTTTTTTCAGTTCAGCCATGATATCCGCTTTTAACCGTTTCACATCTTCTTCGCGTCTCGCACTGATTAACAGATGACGATGCTTTGAAGATGGGATGAAATCTGGTCTGATTTGATCTTCTTTGTTATAAACCGTCAGCATCGGAATACGGTCTGCGTCTAGTTCTTCTAATAGCTCATGAACCGTCCGTTCGTGACCTTCGTAATCCTCATTAGAAGAATCGATGACGTGAAGCAAATAATCAGCTTCCTTCACTTCTTCAAGAGTGGAACGAAATGCCGCAATCAGTGTTGTTGGAAGGTCTTGGATAAAGCCAACAGTATCTGAAATCAGCACACTGTAGCCAGATGCTAATGTCATCTTACGTGTCATTGGATCAAGCGTCGCAAACAGCAGATCCTCTTCATGACTATCTGCTTCTGTTAATTGATTAAACAAAGTAGATTTTCCGGCATTCGTATATCCGACAATGGCAATTTGGAACACCCCATTTTTCTTCCGGCGTTCCCGGTATCTTGTACGGTGTTCTTTGACTGTAGATAATTGCCCGTTAATTTCGTGAATGCGGTTTCGAATATGGCGTCTATCTGTTTCAAGTTTTGTTTCACCTGGACCTCTTGCGCCAATTCCGCCTCCTTGTCTTGAGAGGCTGATCCCTTGTCCACTTAGTCTTGGCAAGGCATACTGAAGCTGGGCAAGCTCTATTTGCAGCTTCCCCTCTCTTGTACGAGCCCTTTTTGCAAAGATGTCTAAAATCAATTGTGTACGATCAATAATTTTCACATCTAAGGCAGTTGCCAAAGCTTTTAGCTGACTTGGAGACAGTTCGTCATTAAAAATAATGACATCACATTCGAATTCCTCGCAAAGCACTTCAAGCTCTTCTACTTTGCCTTTACCGATATATGTTGCGCTGTCTTGTCTATTTCTCTTTTGCGTCATCACGCTGACAGCTTCACCGCCAGCTGTTTTGGTTAAGGAAGCTAATTCTTCCATTGAGTATTGAAAGCGTTCATCCGTGACATGCGGCAATTGACAGCCGACAAGGATCGCTTTTTCTGTCATTTCATGTTCATTCAACGTCAGTTATTTCCTTTCTGTACTTAAGTTTTCAGTAGTACCATCATACCAAACACATCACACGTATACCACTATTCGGATGGTTTATTTTAGTATCTCTTTATAAAAAGGATACGCCATTTTAAGTAGGCGTATCCTCTTTCATTTGCAGATCGTGACTTTTAATCGTGAGCAAATCTTTTTTATCATAATGATCCACAAGCAGAAGTCTCATCGCTTGGGTTCGAATGGCCTTTTCAATCGTGTTTCGCACAAACCGGCCGTTACTGAATTTTGCAGGGCTTGTGGTGCTTTTAATGTGCATTAAATAATCTCGCAGCTTCCATTCAGCTTCTTGCGTAAATATATATTCTCTGTCAGCCATCATTCGTTTGGCAATGTCCATGAGCTGATCGACAGTATAATCAGGAAAGCTGATATTGATTGGAAATCTTGATTGCAGGCCGGGGTTTAATGATAGAAAATGATCCATTTCCTTGGAGTAGCCAGCAAGAATGAGAATGAATTCGTGCTGTTTGTCCTCCATATGTTTTACTAGGGTATCAATCGCTTCTTTCCCAAAATCCTTTTCGCCTCCGCGGGCAAGAGAATAGGCTTCGTCGATGAACAAAATGCCGCCTAGTGATTTTTTAATTAACTCCCTTGTTTTTTGCGCAGTATGACCAATGTACTCTCCGACAAGATCTCCGCGTTCCGCTTCAATTAAGTGCCCCTTTGAGAGGACATTCATTTCAAAGAAAAGCTTCCCGACAAGCCTTGCAACCGTTGTTTTCCCTGTGCCTGGATTCCCTTTGAACATCATATGAAGCGCTTGTTTGCCTACCTTTAACCCTTGTTCCTGCCTTTTTTGATTGACAAAGATCCAAGCATAAATCTCTTTTATGTTTCGTTTCATTTCATCCATACCAACAAGGCTGTTCATTTCACGCTCTATTTCCCGTAAGATGCTGTGTTTTGCCTCATTTTTCTGCAAGGCTTCTAGGTATTCTGCCTCTGAATCTGCATCAACCAATACTTGCTTTTGTCCGTTAAGTATAATATTGATTTGGCCGTTGTTTTTATATGTGACAGCTCGCTCCAACGTATTCACCTCTCGCTCTTCTCTCTTTATTCTATTCGGGTGGAGCTGTAATCGTGACAATCGCCCGCTTAAGCCCAAGTTTGCTGTCAAAATGACCCGAGATACCGAATATTGTAGGGATTTCTGCGGTTTCCCAGGAAATGATGTGCTATTTCCATTGTATTCATCCAATTTAGGCGGACAAACCAACAATTTGCTTTTTCTTAGAAAAATGTAGCTTTCTCATCACAAATTGTGCAGAAAAGAGTCTCAATGATTTCCGCATATTGTACAGGCAATTCTTCTATTTTCTCATAAAATAAAGACGAGGTGATGAATAGATGGTGAAAATTTTTATTGATCCTGGCCACGGAGGAACAGATTCTGGAGCTGCTGCAAATGGACTTTTGGAGAAAAACATCACACTTCAAATCGCACTTTTACTGAGAGATATCATGATTAGTGAATATGATGGGGTTTCCGTCCGCTTAAGTCGTTCAATTGACCAATCCGTCACTTTGTCCCAGCGTACAAATGCGGCAAACAGCTGGGGAGCTGACTATTTCGTGTCTATTCATATTAATGCAGGCGGGGGCACAGGTTTTGAAAGCTATGTGTATCCTGGCGTTTCAGCACCGACCACCACGTATCGCAATGCCCTTCATGATGAAATTGTTCGCTCGGTGGATTTTGCCAACCGCGGCAAGAAAACAGCGAACTTCCACGTTCTTCGAGAAACTTCTATGCCCGCTATTTTAACAGAGAATGGTTTCATCGATACGACAGCTGATGCCAATAAGCTCCGCAACGCGACCTTCCTTCAAGGCATCGCTCGCGCTCATGCCACTGGATTAGAGAAAGCCTTTCAGCTGAAAAAAAAAGCAGGTAATCTTTATAAAGTACAGGCTGGGGCTTTCAAGGTGAAAGCCAATGCGGATGAATTAGCAGCCACACTTAAATCCAAAGGCTTTGACGCCTTCGTTGTATTAGAGGGCGGTATGTTCCGAGTGCAAGCTGGGGCTTTCCGCACAAAACAAAATGCGGATGACCTCGTCGCAAGATTAAAGCAGGCCGGTCACGACGCATTCGTTTTCCAATAAGCTGAAGCTGTTATAACGAAACAAACCGGCTCAAGTCTGCTGCTGAGCCGGTTTGTTATTGATTCATTTATGCTAAAATGTTCACGACAAATTGAGACCACGTTTCAAGTCGATCGAAGTATTCGGGCTTTTTCAAATCGGATGCTTTCATCCATTTTCCTGAGATTTGATCTGTTTCTTTCACTTCTACATGAGCACCTGGAGATAATTCAAGCGCTGATAACAGGCCAATGTGCACACGGCCAACACTGTTGTCATCATCATTAATTAATCCAAGGGTTTTCATCTCAAGTTTGTCTTCTTCTTGAATAGAAAGTTCCTCGTCTAGCTCACGATCCGTATTTTCTTTTAGAATTTCAGCAAAGTTTTTTCCTTCGATAAAATTCATGTGACCACCAAAGCCAAGAGATAACTTATGATGCAATCGAGTCTCTCCGCCGCCTTGAAGCCTTTCATATACATACACTTCGTCCTCACGCTTAATCACGACATAAGGAATCGGCTGCTTGAAGTCAGGATTTTCTTCCGCATCGCCTCTGCGCATCTGCTTGAAGTGCTCTTCGATTTCTTTCATAATGGTGTTGATTGTTTTCTCTTCACTATTCACACCATTAAACGCAAGCGTTTCGTTTTGGAACACGCGTGCGCGCGGTGCAACTAGTATGATTTCATCCATTTTTCCCATGTTCGGTAACCTCCAGTATGTAACGCATTGTATGAAATGGCAAAAAGCCAAAACGAGTGATGCGTTTTGACTTTTACGCCTTACTTATGATTCATCTCCAAAGAAGAAGTCGTCATCTTTTAACGGCTCAACCGTCGCTTTTTTGTAGCCGTTCCCTTTCATTGAGAAGAAGTCATGCGATTTTGTTTTTGTATTGAGTCCGTTCAATACAATTGGATTGATCTCTTCTTCTTCAAAGTAAGGGGCAAATCCAAGGTTCATTAACGCTTTATTGGCATTGTAACGAATGAACTTTTTCACATCATGCGATAAATTGACTTGGTCATATATATCTTCCGTGTAATGAAGTTCATTTTCATAAAGCTCGTTCAAGAGGTCAATCGAGAAATCATAGAGCTCTTTTTGCACTTCAGGTGTTTGTTTGTTGTAAATTTCTTGCGCTAATAATCCAACGTACACACCGTGAATCGCTTCATCACGCAAAATCAAGTTGATGATTTCACCACTTTGCATGAGCTTTCCTTGTCCATAGAAATAAAGCGGGTAGTAAAAACCACTGTAAAATAGGAAGCTTTCTAAATAAACAGAAGCAACCATTGCTTTAAAGAGGGAAATCGGATCGTCCTTTTGAATCGAACGGTATAAACTGACAATCATATCTGCTTTCTTTTGCAAGAATTTATTTTTCTTGACCCATTCAAACACTTCACTGATCGTTTCAGTTGGCGCGAGGGTCATGAAGATATTTGAGTATGATTTTGCATGTACCGCATTTTCCATCATCGCCATAAAGTTTAATACCGCTTTACGCTGATGGCCTTCTACATGTTCAGCCACAATCGGCATCCCTGTATTTCCTTGTTCTGTATCAAGTAAAGTCAGGCCAGCAAGTACCTTCATGTACGTATCTCGCTCTTTTTCACCTAAATATTTCCATGTTAAGAGATCCCCGTTTAAGGAAATCTCTTCAGGAAGCCAGAACTGCTTCACATTTTGGTTGTAAAACATTTGTGTAAAATCGTCTTCGTGTTTTGACCAGTTGGCTGCATCATAAATTTTTGTCACGTTAAACTCTCCTTTAATCAAACAACACAAGAAAGACAGCCTTCCTGCCCTGTATCCTTCGTTCTTGCATAATAAAGTGTCTTAATGCCTTTATGGTGTGCATACAGATCGATGCGGTTTAAGTCACGCGTTGTCATCGTATCTTTCAGGAATAGTGTAAAGCTGATTCCTTGATCGACGTGCTGCTGAATCGTTGCGATCATATCGACCACTTTAAACATGTCCATATCGTACGCTTCTTTATAGAAGAACCAGTTCTGCGCTGAAAGACCTGGCATCGGGTAATAGGTTTTGCTGTTGCCGTATGTTCTTTCTTCGATACGTTCCATAATTGGCATAACAGAGGCTGTGGCCGATTGCACATAAGAAATGGAACCTGTTGGTGCAATACATAAGCGGTAGCTATGGTACATGCCATTTTCCGCTACAAAGTCTTTGAGTGCTGCCCAGTCTTCTTTTGTTGGAATGTGCATGCCTTCAAATAGAGCTGCTGCTTTTTCTGTTTTTGGTGTGAAATCATTCTCCACGTATTTATTGAAGTACTCACCCGTTGCATAGCCAGAGCCTTCATAACGATGGAATGTTTCTCCTTTTTCTTTTGCAAGCTCACTTGAGCGTTTAATTGAATAATAGTTCACCATCATAAAGAACGTATTCGCGAAATCTCTTGCTTCTTCACTTTCATAGGCAATTTGGTTTTGAGCCAAATACCCGTGAAGGTTCATCGCGCCAAGTCCGATTGATTTCATCGCCTTGTTCGCTTTTCGAACAGCCGGTGCATTGCGAATGTCTGTTGTTTCAGACACAAGTGTTAGTGAGTCTGTTGCAAGTTTGACCGTTTTTTCGATCGATTTGTTTTTCATGACATTCATGATATTTAATGAACCAAGATTACAAGAAATATCAAGACCAATTTCATCTTCTTGGTCATAGTCCGTGTAAGAAGAGACCTCTGAAGCCTGAAGCACTTCTGAGCAAAGGTTTGAGAATTTCACTCGTGAAATATGGTTTAATGCATGCTCTCTATTCACATTATCTTGGAACATGATATATGGATAGCCTGATTCTGAGCGAAGAACAGCCAATTTTTCAAGAAGCTTTCTCGGATTGACTTTTTCTTTTTTGATTTCCGGGTTTTCTACAAGCTCATCATACATTTCTTCCATGTCCATCTCATCAAGATGCTGTCCATATTCTTTATAGACTGTGTGCGGATAGAAAGTGTAAGCTGTTTTATCTTCTCTTGCCAGCTCGATAAATTTGTCCGGGATGACAACTCCGATGGACAATGTTTTCACACGAACATCTTCATCAGCAGAGATTTTTTTTGTATCTAAGAAATCATTGATATCTCTGTGGAAAATATTGAGGTAGGCACTGCCTGATCCTTGTCTTTGTCCCATTTGATCTGCATATCTGAATGCATTATCAAGAAGCTTCATCACGCCGACGACACCTTTTGTCGCGTTTTCAACATCTTTGATTGCTTCGCCTTTTGCACGAAGTTTTGACAGGTTCAAACTGACGCCGCCGCCTAGTTTTGAAAGCTGCATTGAAATATCAATCGCTCTTGAAATATCGTTTAATGAGTCATTCACTTCAAGCAAGAAACAGCTCACAAGCTCACCGCGTCTTTTACGTCCAGCGTTTAAGAATGTTGGTGTACTTGGCTGGTACTCCTGATTGATCATCAGTTCTACAAACTCAAGTGCTTTTTCTTTATCTCCGCCCGCAAAGAAAAGCGCTACAACTGAAATGCGGTCTTCATAGCGTTCAAGGATTTTCTTTTTATCATTTGTTTTCAGTGCATAGTCGTTGTAAAACTTAAACGCACTCATGAATGATGGGAATCTAAATTTCTTCGCATATGCAGCTTCGAATACTTCTTTAATATCTGCCATGCTGTATTGTCTTAAAAATTCTTCCTCATAGTAGTCGTTTTCTATTAAGTAATCAATCTTCTCTTCTAAGTTGTGAAAGAAGACCGTGTTTTGATTAATATAATCTACGAAATAACTATGTACAGCTTCTTTGTCCTTATCAAACTGAAACTTTCCTTCTTTTTGAATCATAATCTCGTTATTTAATTGTATCCACTTTGGAACCTGATTTTGTGACAATTCTTTCTACCTCCTGTGTAAACAATTCAACATCCCTTTTTGTTCCGCTTAGTTCAAAGGTGTGCAAAATAGGAACTTGATATTGTTTAGAAATCGTATCGGCGCTTTTGGCAAAATTATCTCCCCACACTTTGTTTCCACTCACCGCTACACCTAGTAAAAGGTGGGCATTTTTCTCTAAAAAGGACTGAGTGGTACTAGGGACTTGTCCAAATCCTGTCGTAAAGGTGACGAGAATAAACGGCGTATCCAAAAACTCTTCTCCAGTCAATTTTCGTTTGTCTGTAAAAGGGGTCTTGTCCAAAAAGCGTTGAACATTTCCTGTTTTTGAATCAAATACGATTTGAATCAATTCCATCACGACCTAGTTTTTAGTATTGTTGATCATTTCGTTATTCTCTATATATAGTATACTATGTTTTTTCAAAACACAACATATAGATGTTCGAAACGAAAAAAATCAACCAACCCGGCCGAACATTCATAGCCGAACTCGTACGTTCAAATAAATAGAGCAGAACAGGATCTAAAAATAGACTGCTCTACTCCCTATTCAACTGAAACCGAAATCTATCATAACACGAAAAAAAATCGCTTAGTAGACTAGACTTTTTGTTTTATTTTTTGTAGGCATCGCACTGTAAATCTTCTGACACTTCTGTAATTTCCACTTCAACACCTAATTCTTTTAGCACCGCTTCAAGCGCAGAGACGATTGAAGCTTCTCTGACTAATTCTTTCCCATTTACAGAAACGCTTGTTCCATATTCGAAACAGGAGTCGTCTTCACAAGTTTGTTCCCAGTGATTAATTTTAATTTTGTGTGCCATGAACTCATCCTTTTCTGTCTAGATGTCTGATGCATGATTATAGTGTAGCGACTTCACATTCATTTGTAAATTTACGTGCTTACTCTTCAACAGAATCATCATCATATTCCTCGTCCCATTCATCTATGTACTTCGTTTTAACGAGGGTCAGTTCTCCCTCTTTTTCATCAAACCGGTACACATGTACTTCATCATCTTTCACAACAGCAAAGTGATTATTTTTTAGTGCAACAGCTGATTGTAAAAGGCCCTCTATATGTCCATTATCATCTTGATTAGCATAGTTATGCGAGCTTTCCTGTCTCGATTCAATGTTTGAAATGGCGCACGATCCAAATAAGACAACAATCCCAATCAATAAAAGGATCACTCTAATCCTTCTTAATTCAAGCTCTGCATTTTCCATATCGCTTCCCTCACCTTTCTTCATATCCAATAAGGGATTATACGTAAAATAGACAGAAAAGTTTCACGGCATGCAAAATAGCCCCTCTGCACTGACAAAAAACGTAGCGGGTTCCGGCCGGTTTATTCGCAGATGCATGGGGCTATTAGGTCGAACATATCCTATTCTAATTCTAGATTTACATTCTTTTGAGGTGCAAATGTAGAAATGGCGTGTTTATAAATAAGCTGCTGCTTCCCTTCTGTTTCAAGCAGCACCGTGAAATTGTCAAACCCTTTCACTTGACCGCGAAGCTGAAAGCCATTCAGTAAGAATACTGTGACAAAGGTATTGTCTTTACGGATTTGATTCAAAAATTGGTCCTGAATATTAATCGGTTTCATGTTTCGTCCTCCTTGATTCTGATAACTACAGTTTCGCTTTAAGTTCAAGCTTTCCTGCTATATATGCGAAAATTTCCTCTTTTTTGTCTGAAAAGTGGCAAGGCGGTGTCATGTCGAACCAAGTGACATCCATTTTATTACGAAACCACGTGAACTGACGCTTCGCATATCTGCGGGAATTTTGCTTTAATTGCCGGGTGGCTTCATCAAGTGAGCAGTCACCTTGAAAATACGCATACAGCTCTTTATAACCAATCGCTTGAACCGATTGACAATCCTTCAAGCCAGATTGATAAAGTGCGCTCACTTCCTCAATTAAGCCTTCATCTATCATCATATCAATTCTTTGGTGAATGCGCTCGTACAAAAGCTCTCGATCCATTTTCAGCCCAATGAAGGCTGTATCATAAAGAGGAACTTCTTGATGACCGTTTTGCATCTCCGACATTTTCTGACCTGTTGTATGGATCACTTCCAGCGCCCGGATCACGCGGCGGACATTATTCGGATGAATGGCTTTTGCAGCATCAGGGTCTACTGCCTTTAGCTTTTCGTGCAGCTGAAGGGGGCCATGCTGCTGTTCAAACAGCGCCATTTCTTCTCTAAAAGCAGGATCACTTTTCTCGTCGGTAAATGTATAATCATATAAAACAGATTGGATATACAAACCTGTTCCGCCGACAATCATGGGTGTTTTCCCTCTAGCGGCAATCTCTTTGATTTTCAAACGGACCAGCTGCTGAAATTCAGCTGTAGAAAAGGATTCGTCCGGCTCTTTAATATCAATTAAGTGATGCGGGACACCATCCATTTCTTCAGGGGTGATTTTAGCTGTTCCAATGTCCATTCCTTTATAAATCTGCATAGAATCACCGCTGATAATTTCTCCATTAAATGCTTTGGCTATATGAATGCTCAGTTTTGTTTTGCCGACAGCCGTCGGTCCTACTAATACAATCACTGGTTGTTTCGTTTTTTTCATAACATCACTCTCTTTTACAAACTGCCTACAGTATAGCATAACTTCTCATTCTCTCCTATATAGGGCCTATCACCAGCCGAGTGGTTCATTTCCGACCACTTCGTATGTTTTTCCTTTTAAACGGTGCGTATGCGTTGGCCGCTCTTCGTCCGGACTATAGACGACTCCTCCATACGGAATAGGGACAGAATCGTTATAGGCAGAAAACGTGACTTCCTCAATCTCGTGATAGTGCGTACCATCCACTCTCGGTATCGCAGGCCCTGTGATGCCGTAGTATCTGTGGAAATGCCCCCTCTCAAAAGAGGTGATCCCGCGATAAAAATGTGTATGCTGATCTGTATTGCTTCCATTGACAGGCTGAGAAATGCCTTCTATTAAATGATAATGCTCCTCTGTTACATCCGTTCGTGCTTTATAGGCATGAGCATGCGGCGGGCATTTTGCCCAATCAGATGGATACAGGCCCATTTTTTACATTCCTCCTTATAATAGGCGTTCACCCAAACACATATAGGCCAATCGAATACACTGATGTCAGTTACAGTGATTTTATGTGAGAGGAGCCTTTTTTTATGAATTATTTTGATGCACCGCCATTTATGCAAGAAGACATGAGAAGACCTTTTGGTTTTGGACGCCCGGGCTTTGGGTTTGGGAGACCTGGATTCGGTTATGGTAGACCTGGATTCTTCGGACCTCCATTTTTAGGTGGTTTTGCTGGAGGTCTACTTGCTGGGTCTCTGCTTGCGCCAGGATATGGATATGGATATGGGTACCCTTATCCGCCGCCTTATCCGCCATATGGACCATACCCTTATTATTAAATATGACGTTTTAGTGAAAATATCTGTTCATCAAATGAATCGATTGACACACTCGTTTTTGATGGGTTAACATTTACTTTACCGACCGTTCAGTAAAGTAGGTGTTTTTTTTTATGTCTAAAACCAAAAAAGAGCAAATCTTTGATGCAGCTGCCCGCACGATTTTAGAAGAAGGATTAAGCCAGCTTACCCTTCAGCAAGTGGCAGAGCATGCACATATGACCAAAGCCGGCCTGCTTTATCATTTTGCAAGCAAGGAAGAGCTCATCCAAAAAATGAATGAGCACGCGATTCTTTGCTTTCGTCAGCAGCTCGAAACGTATCAAGAAACTTACAAACACGAAAAAGCGCCTTATGTACGTGCATATTTATTGGCCACATTACATGATGTTGATCATCAAAATACGACCCAGCTATGTACAAGTATGATGGCTACCATGTCATTTGATGAAGCGTTATTGAAGCCTTGGCGTGATTTTTATGCGGAGTTCAAAGCGAAAGCAGCTGAGGAAATAAACGACCCTGCATTGAGTCAGCTAATTCGACTCGCATGTGATGGGATATGGTTTTCAGAAATGTTTCAGCTTGAACCGCTGAATCGAGAAGAAAAAACCCTTTTACTTCATCGGATTTTACACCTATTAGAGGAGGGATGATCATGATCCTCGGATATCTTTTTCTGGCTGTGGCCATTTTTTCAGAAGCCATTGGCGCCGTGATGTTAAAACTCTCAAATGGCTTTACGCGCTTTAAGCCTAGCGCTGTCGTTGTTGCTGGCTATACACTTGCATTTTATATGCTGTCATTGACACTTAACATCATTCCGCTTAGCATGTCTTACGCAACATGGTCTGGGGTTGGTACAGTCCTCACGGCTATTTTTGGCGTGCTTTTTTTCAAAGAAACCTTGAACCAAAGAGCAGTCATTGGGATAGTGATGCTTGTCTCAGGGGTTGTACTTTTAAATATGTCATAAAGGATGTGGGAGATCATGAAAGGAATGCTCTATTTAACAGGAGCCATTTTGACGGAGGTTTTTGGCAGTACGATGCTGAAGCTTTCACAAGGTTTTTCGCAACTGCTGCCGAGTATTGGGGTCCTGATCGGATTTGGCTGCGCCTTTACCTTCCTCAGTTTGGCACTTAAAACCATTGACCTTTCGTCTGCTTATGCGACATGGTCTGGCGTTGGAACAGCACTCACTGCTCTTATCGGACTCGTGCTGTTTAACGAAACCATTCACATAAAAGGCTTCATCGGCCTTGCACTTGTGATATGCGGCGTGATTGTCTTGAACCTGTCCAAAAAACAAAAGGAAGAAAACAAAGAACAAATCGATCAAACCGAATGGACGTCATAAAAAAAGTCATTTTCTCCATTTAATAAGAGAAAATGACTTTTTTGTTTTTACCCGCCAACTTGAATGGTTTCTTCTAAGGAAATGGCCACATTTCCTTGAACAGCTCTTGAGATCATACATGAGCTTTCGGCTTTATGCGCGAGCTTGCGGGCCAGCTCAATATCTTGCGGGGAAGCGGATTGTTTGAGGATGATGACAGGCCGGTGAATGATTTTTTCATATGTAAACACACCATTGGTCACATCTACGACAGCCTCAGAACTCATCGTTAGATCCTCTTTCTCTAATTGGCTCCGCTCCATCATAGCGGCAAGTGTAATAATATAACACGTAGCCGCTGCACCTAAAAGCATCTCATCTGGATTTGTTCCAATGCCGGGACCGTCCATTTCTTTTGGAATTGAAATCTTCGTTTTTAACTGTTCACATGAGATTGTACCCACATCGTTACGCAGACCAGGCCAGCTCGCCTGAAGATGAAAATGATGACGCGCCATATTCGTCTCTCCTTTTATTATCACTTTTTATAGTGTAACAAGAATTCACGCTGCTTGTCTTAACATGTGCACCATCTTTATGTATATTCCTCATCCAGCACTGTCCGAATCGCCCTGACATACCGGTAGAACGTCTCGTTTTTTGTACTCGACCGCCGCCGAAAGTCAAAACTGTCAAATAAAGCTTCACGCTGACTTCTACTAATCTCTAGCTGTACACTTTGCCCTGTTTTTGTAAGATTATTAATATTATGATTGCTTGTTCCGCTCAGGGTTGCGTGTGCGACAGCCAGTTCAGCAGAAAATCCGTTCCGCTCTAATGAGTTCACAATTTTTTCTGCACGGTCGTAATCTGTTCCGCCAACGAGAGTATGGTCAATTCCTTCCTCACCTTTGTATCCATGAACTGCTAAGATATAATCGTGTGCTTTTGCCTGCGCGACGCCGACTGGCTCATCAAAGTTTGTGCTTGTAATATGAAGTTCTGACGCATTCTCTCTTAAGCCTTCAAACAAATACGTAGAGAAATCATTATCGAAAAAATGGACGATCTCGCTCACGCCGCCTTCAATCCTCCCGCCATGGGGTGACATCACTAGAAGACGGCTTCCAGGCACTGGGTTGGCTGTAATCTGATAGCTGCTTGTTGATTCGTTTTCTTCCAGTTCTTTAAAATTGCGATAAATATCATTTGAACCGCTTTCGTCTTCCCCACCTGATGACACTGGCTCATCATGTTCCTGTGCTTGCATTGTATAATAAACGCCCCATCCGATCGCAAGCAGGAGAAGCAAAGCAAAAAACTTCTTCATTCCCGTTCTCCTTTAACAGATTTCTAAGCCGTTTCTATGATTTATATTGAATCATCATTTCTTTTCATTTTTTCCACTTTTTCTCTTCAAATTTGATCATAACACTCTAGATCATGAGATTCCTCAAAAATAAGATAATTGCATTTATATACACAGAAACGCCTCTCCTCTTTGAAAACAGAGTTAGAATAGTATGACAGACAAATGAAGTTATGTTTAAAATGGCCTAGTTCTATCCAGTCTGTTTTCTTTAATTCGGCTTGTATTTATATGGATTTGATTTTTTTCCTCTGTGACAAGCCACATTTGTATGAGCATTGACCCTGTTTATCCCCCCCTTTTTTCTGCAAAATCGATTGTTTCACCGGTTCTCTTTGAAGAACTCTCCCACCTATCATCGGCAGATTCTACATGTTTTTCACCTTTTTCTATTATTTTACAAAATGTAAGCGCTTTTCTTTTTAAAGAGAAATCAGTCAGCCGCCAATATAAAGAAAAGGAGGGGCATGAATCCGAACCAAGCAGCTCTCATTCTCATAACGTAATAGTGTACAAGAATGGATAGCTAGAATGGAGGGCATTACATGTTTGGATTTTCTATGGTGCAAATGGTCAGAACACATGCTAGTAAACTGGATCAGCCTTTAAGAGAAACCGTCCTTCACCTTTATAAACCTTTTAAATGGACGCCATGCTTTCTTCATCGTTTCTTTGAAGGAAGATTAAAGAAGAGAAAGAAGCTTCGTGTGATCATTGAATTTAAGGAAGGTGCGGTCGAAGCAGGTATTCAAAGCGCAAAACAGTTCATGAAAAAAAATAGAAAAACAAAAATTAAACGGCACTTTTCACATATCGACTGCTGCGCTGCTGACCTAACACCGGATGCTTTAGAGGAGCTGTTAGCGAATAGTGAGCATATTCGTAAAATTTATTTAGACCGGAAAGTTCATGCACTTCTGGATATGGCCACACAAGCAAGTCATGCTGATGAAGTCATCCGAAACGGTACAACCTTAACAGGGGAAGGTATTACGGTCGCTGTCATTGACACAGGGATTTATCCGCATGAAGATCTAGAAGGAAGAATTCGCGATTTTGTGGATTTAGTCAAGCAAAAAACAAAGCCTTATGATGATAACGGGCATGGCACTCACTGCGCTGGAGATGTAGCTGGAGACGGAGCTGCCTCAGATGGCTTGTACAAAGGACCTGCTCCAAAAGCTCATTTAATTGGCGTGAAAGTGTTAAATAAACAAGGGGCTGGATCACTTTCTACTATTATAGAAGGGGTTGAATGGTGCATCCAGTTCAATGAAGATCACCCTGATGATCCGATTCATATTATGAGTATGTCACTAGGCGGAGATGCCCAGCGTTATGATGACGAACAAGACGATCCGATGGTGCGCGCTGTCAATGCTGCTTGGGATCAAGGCATTGTTGTATGCGTCGCTGCCGGAAACTCTGGTCCTAACAGTCAAACGATTGCGAGCCCTGCCGTCAGTCAAAAAGTTATTACGGTTGGCGCTTTTGATGACCGGAATACACCAGAATCAAACGATGATATCGTGGCACCATTTTCGAGCAGAGGCCCTACTGTTTATGGTGAAACAAAGCCTGATATCCTTGCACCAGGAGTGAACATCGTCTCTCTCAGATCACCAAGGTCCTTTCTAGATAAACTCGATAAATCAAGCAGAGTCGATGACGATTACACGGCGTTATCTGGCACATCTATGGCAACACCGATTTGTGCTGGTATTTGCGCTCTTCTATTAGAGCATTCACCAGATTTAACGCCCGATGATGTCAAAACCCTGTTAAAAGAAAATACAAGCAAGTGGTCTGGAGATGACCCGATGATTTACGGAGCAGGTGCCATTGACGCAGAAAAAGCCATCAAAGAATAAATTAAAAAAGCCCTTTACGTTGATTCGTAAAGGGTGTTGTTTGTCTGTTATTACGTGTGAAGTCTTTCATCTACTTGAGCAGCTGACATGTTATGCTTCGTTCTCATACATCTCATCTCCTTTTTGAATGTGCGTACGCGCTTCGATCACAATCTCAAAAAAAGTGGAAGATTCCTTGTACATGTCGCGTTCCTTATAATAATTAGCCGCATCAAGTGCTAATTCCTCTAAATCAGCAAACATTTTTTTGCTTCGCAGACCAAAAAGGGCCGACCTTAATTGCTCACAGCTGTCTTTTTCTATATAAAGCGCCTGCAAAAATTGGAATTTCAACTGATAAATTTCATCTTCCAATAAACAAGCCTCGTTCATTCCTTTACGTATAGCCTCGCCCGCCCGCTGGATATCTCCGAGTTTAAAACAAGTAAGGGCAAGTGAAAATAATGATTTGATCATCGTGGATGCTTGATCTTTTTGATAAAGGGAAATGGCTTGTTCAAAAAAGACAGTCGCTGTATGATACGTTCCCATACTATAATGACAAGCACCTAAGTTATTAAGAGCCATCGCTTTAAAATAAGATGTGCATTCTTGCCGTTCCATCGCTTCACAGACCTTTAACGCTTTTTCTAAATAAGGAAGCGCTTTTTGGTGCTGACTCACATCAATCCAATTACCTGCCATGACAAAATCACATTGAATGCTTCTTTTTCCATAAAGCTGATGTTTCTTATAAATGTCTCTCGCCTTTTTAGCATAATGCATGGAGAAATAAGTTTGTTTCATATGATAGTATACTTCAGCGATTTTATAGTAAAATTCCGCTTTTTCAATCTCATCTGTCACTAAGATCAGTTGATGTTCCGCATGCTTGTAATAGGAAATAGCCTCGATATACCGGCGCTGGATAAACGCATACATTCCATGGAAAAAATGAAAGTAATAGCCGAGCAAGCCTGTCATCTCATCTTCTCCATCTTCCATTTCTTTCGGAAAAGACACGGCTTGAAGCGTTTCACTCCCTGCATGGACTGGCGTTAAATGCTGAAGCATCATTTGATGGCGAAAATCCATTAGAGAATAATATAGAAGTAAATCTTGATCCTCTTCCATCTCATGAATTTCTTCTTCAACAAGGCGCTTCATATCGTTTGCTTGTTCGACTTCAAATTTGCAAATATGCGTGTACCATTGATTGATCTTTACACCTACTTCGGAAGATGGTATTTTGTGTGCCATCCACTTCAGCCCCATTCTATCATATCAAACTGATAACTATTATTTTACATAATTTATGTTTTTAAGGCAAATTGTAAGTTATTACATAATTTATGTTCATTTCTCATATTTCTATCTTTTTTACCAAGTTTAAATAGAGTACTTTTGCCCATCAAAACGGTTTTTCTACGAAGATGGGTCAAATTCTCTTAATACTTCTTTTAAAGCACTGATATAACGTCTGAATGCTTTTTTCTTTCCTTTTCTCGTATCAAAATTGTCGAAAAAGGCTTCTCTCTGCGCCGTACTAATTTCTAGCTGAACACTTTCACCACTCGCATTTCGATTATTAATATTTTTGGGATCTGTTCCTGAAAGCCGTTCGCCTTCTTGCACCATTTCTGCAGAAAATCCTCGATCCTTTAATTCTCGTACAACTGCTCTTTGCATTTTTTCGTTTGTCCCGCCAACTAGCGTGTGTCTTTTATCACTTTTATAGCCGTGGATAGAAATGGAGAAGGGGTACGTTTTAATCATTTGAACCAATATCGGTTCATCAAACTTGGTGCTTGTAATATGCAAATCACGATTATTGTCTTGTTTTGTTCCTTCAAACAAATACGTAGAGTACTTTTCTTGAAATGCTTCTACAATTTCACTTGTTCCTGGTTCAATTTCCCCTCCATGAGGAGAAAAGACGAGTAAATCACTTCCACCCTTTTCGTGAAATTCTATTTCATAGCCTTCTCTTTCATGTCGGATAAGCTGTTTAAAGCTTTCATATTGATCCCCTTTTTTTCGCTCTTTTTGATACTTTTCTACCTCTTCTTGATATTGTTTTTGCTCTTTTTTTTCTTGAACAGAATGGCTGCATTTCACCATTAAAAGAGCACACAGGATCAGAAAGATGAATCCACATATCAGTAGCCTTTTCATTTCACCGCTCCTTTTCATTCTCTTAGGTGTCATCTTATCGCATTATTTTACTATCAATGGCTAACAGAATTCAAAGGTTGTCCGGCTCATTTGAACGAATCAGGAGAACTTACCTGTTTTTTATGCTGCCCTAGGTATTTCTGACTTCTTTGAATCATTCGTTGCTTGAATAAAAACTGCATCGTATGACCTTATTTTAGCTTTAGTTAAAATCACCTACAAAAATGGACATATTCTTCTGATTTCAAACAAAAAAAGCCGTAAACAAAAGGTATGCCCTTCTGTTTACAGCCAATTACTGTATATCCATCATTAAACTCTTAGTTCATTCTCTAAAGCTGAAAGGACTTCATCTTGCGACAGTCCTTGTGCAAGAGAAATCTCACTCACTAACATGCCTCGTGCATCTTCAAGCATCTTCTTTTCACTTGAATTTAATGCTTTCTTCTGATTGCGTCTCATCAGATCTTTGACAACGTCTGCACCATCTTCGATCGCACCTGTTTTTAGCTTTTTCAGATTTTCATCATATCTTTGCTTCCAAGTAAGCGTGTCGTCGTTTGTTTCTTCTGCAAAATTGTTCATCACAACTTTCAGCGTTGCTTGATCTGCTACCGGACGTATACCTAGTTGATTGATTCTGCCTCTTGGGATCATCATCTGCATATTCGGCATTTGAATCAGAAAATATTCCTCCGTCTTACCTAAAATCTCTTTTTCTTCCATTCCTTCAATCACACCGGCACCATGCATAGGATAAACAATTTTATCACCTATTTGAAACAAATCCGCCACCTCCGAAAGTATTCACATTATGATTATAACACATTTCATCGGTGGATAAAAATTTATATTCTATCATGTTATTTTAGCACTAGTCAATTCTTTTTATTTGAGTTTTTCAGAAAAAGCCTTTTTTTACAAAAAAAGCGCCATCATCCAGTCCCCTTGTCTTATTCTTGCATATACTAGCATTGAGTCACATTTAGGAGGGATGACAATGTGCAAATGCAAGTGCAAACATTCCCACTCAAACTGTTATAAAAAGCATGACGATCATTGCCATGAGGATCCATGTAAAGAAAAAAAGTTTCATCATAAAAAAGATAAATGGTTTGAGAGCGATTTCTGGGATACTTCTAGAAGCTACGATCCCTATTACTGTCCTAAAAGTGTCTGCAGCAGCTGTAAGAAGCGTCGTAGAAGAAGACATGGCTTCTCATATTAGCAATTGACGCTTTCACCTGCTTTTCGTTTTCCCGGCTGAAAAGCCGGTTTTTTTCATATGGATAGGCTCATGAAACGAGTAATGCTCATAGGATATGGCAACCTGACATAAAGGATGAGATATCAAATGAACAATATGAATAGCCCAATGAATCATCATCACCAAGAAAATCCCTATCATACATTTGAGAATGTGTATACAGCCAATCATGAGCATGTGGTCGCGCCAAACATGCAGGATCCTATGAATATGCCAAAGCATGATCATACCGGTAAAAAAGATATGTACAGCGGACACTATCCGCATCATCATTCAACCTATTCGCCGTTTCCAAATCAGCATGATGCCTTTTCACATGTTCCAATGAAAGATCACCATCATCTTGGCCACTATGGTGGATACGGAATGATGCCATATCATCCATACGGATATCAAGATATGCATATGATGATGCCAAATCAGCAAATGACAGGCCATGGTTATGGAATGAACCAACCTAATGCGTTTTTCCCCCGTTATTACTAAACAAAGTGAAAAAATAAGGGTATAATATACCATTTAATACCATATAGGAATATGGTAACCTTATAGGTAAATAATGGGTGTAATCATCTATTATTTGCCTATATTCAACAAGGGGGAAGGAAAAAATGAAAAAAACATGGACAATGATCATGATCGGAATGCTTACACTGGTCATGGCACTATCGGTACCGATTGCCGCATCCGCAGAAGGAGTCAAAACGGAGGAAGACAAAGCATCAACCAATGCAAGACCAGCTGAACTTTATGCAAAAATTACAGGTACAAGTAAGCAGGAATGGTCTTTTTCTGACATTGAGCTGACATACCGCCCAAATTCTATTTTAAGTATCGGTGCCATTGAGTTCACATTGCCTGCAGGCTTTCAAGCGACAACAAAAGACATCTTCAATGGAAAAGCATTAAAAGACAGCTACATTTTGAACAGTGGAAAAACTGTCCGCATTCCAGCTAGAATTGATTTATTAGGAATCTCACAATATAAATTACAACTTTCACATAAAGTACTTCCTGCTGCAGGTACATACACGTTCCGCGCAGAAAACCGTGCGCTTAGCATTGGTTCTAAATTTTATGCAGAGGACACCCTTGATATTCAAACACGACCAGTTGTGATCACACCGCCAAATCCTTGTGGATGCTAAATAAAAAAGCGCTCTAATAAGAGCGCTTCAGCGTGTAGACAAACCCTCGCATTCTTTGTCAGGTCTGTGCTCCGTTACTCACGAATGTTCAATTCGCTCCGTTCCGGTGCTCGCCCTTCCTAGACTGCAAAGGTTTTCTATCACGCTGAAAAGAAGACAAAGGGCCAAAATCAAGATGATTTTAGCCCTTTGTCTTTTTTTCATTTGATCACATGACCCGTTTAAACATTTTTTCCATTTCATATGTCGAGTGATGAATGATGATCGGCCGGCCGTGCGGACAAGTGAATGGGTCCTTTGTCTGCCGGAGTTCATCTAATAAGGCTTTGATTTCATCATGACGCAAATGGCGATTTGCTTTGATAGAACCTTTACAGCTCATCATGATCGCCGCTTCTTCTCTCAATTTTTTGATATCAACACGCTTCTCATCTAGCACTTGCTCTATAATCTCTTCGATCAGTTCAGCCTCTTCCCCTTTTGGAAACCACTGCGGATGCGACCGAACAATGTAGCTTCCTGAACCGAAAGGCTCTAAGAAGACGCCCACTTTCGTTAGTATCTCTTTATGCTCTTCAATAATCAGCATATCGTTTTTCGAGTAGTGGAATGTTAATGGGACGAGCATTTCTTGCACTTCCTGCTTGATCTCTCCTACCTTCTCACGATAATACTCATACTTGATTCGCTCCTGGGCCGCATGCTGATCGATAATATAAAGCCCTCGTTCATTTTGAGCCAAAATATATGTGCCGTGCATTTGCCCGATGGGATACATGACTGGAACACGTTCGTTTTCTGAAATGGTTTCTGCAACATCTTCTCTCAGTACCGACTCTTCATATTCTAGTGAAGCGGCGGATTCCTCTAACTGAACACGCTCAGATGGAGCATCTTCATAAAATACGGGTGATGACGCCTCAGTCTTTTCCTGCTCAGGCGTCCCATATGTACCCGTCTGACTTGTCTCGTATACAACCGATTCGAGAGGCTCCGGCTGATAGGATAGCGGCGTTTCCGACACGCTTGTGTTTATTTTTTTCGCATCAAAGGTTAAGGATTGCTGCTCATTTTTCACTGCTGGCATTGGTGCTTTCTTTGGTACCGAAGCACTTGGAATGAGTTGCTGCTTTTGAAATACTTCCTTAATTCCTTGTTTGATTAGCTCATGAAGTTCCTGCTCTTTACTTAGTCTCACTTCAAGCTTCGAAGGGTGAACGTTCACATCCACTAAAATGGGGTCCATCTTCATCTCAATAAATGTAATCGGATGGCGGCCAATCGGCAGCAGGGTGTGATACCCTTCATGGACCGCTTTCACGAGCGGAAAATGCTTAACATATCTGCCGTTTACAACAGAAGACATATAATTCCGTGATGCCCTTGTCACTTCTGGCAAGGAGATATATCCTTTCACTTCAAAATCAAGTGATTGCACGTGAAGCGGCACCATTTTTTTCGCAACAGCTGTCCCGTAAATGGCCGCAAGCACATGCCGCACATCTCCGTTTCCATTCGTCTGAAGCAGAACTTTCCCTTGATGTCGCAAGCGAATTGATACTTCTGGGTGAGCCAGCGCAATTCGATTGACGACATCCGATATATTGCCAAGCTCCGTATGAACGGTTTTCATGTATTTTAAACGGGCAGGCGTATTGTAAAATAAGTTGGTAACGACAATCTCGGTACCGCGGCGGCCAGAGGTTTTTTTCTCTGAAATGATCTTTCCGCCTTGCAGCACAAGGTGCGTTCCAGCTCCTTCACCAGTACTTGTTTTCATTTCTAGATGAGAGACAGATGCGATACTTGGCAGCGCCTCTCCCCTGAATCCGAGCGTTCTGACACGGAACAGATCATTTTCATCTTTGATTTTACTCGTTGCATGGCGCTGAAAGGCGAGCTTACAATCTTCAGCATCGATTCCAACACCATTATCAATCATTCTAATAGAGGAAAGACCTGCTTCTTCTACATCGATTTCAATCACTGTACTGCTTGCATCAATTGCATTTTCCATAAGCTCCTTTACGACAGAAGCCGGACGCTCGACTACTTCACCTGCAGCAATTTTATTGGATAGGTCATCGGATAACTGAATAATCTTTGCCATTTTGCTCACCTCACCTTATATTATAATTTCTTTTGCAATTCATATAGCTTTGTCATCGCTTCGAGCGGGGTCATGTCCATTAGGTTGAATGACTTTAATTCCTCGATCACCGCTTGATCTTTCTGTTTTAGAACTGGTTTAGTTTGCGGTTTTTCTTCTACTTCAAAGAAAGAAAGCTGCTGTTTTCCCTCGGTCTTTTCTGTTTTTGGGGCTGCAGATACGTGCGGGGTCACTTCATGTGATCCGCTCTCAAGCTCCGTCAAAATGGTCTGGGCCCTATCGATGATGGCATCAGGCAATTCAGCAAGCTGCGCTACATGAATACCATAGCTTTTATCAGCTGCCCCCTCTTTGATTTGATGTAAGAAAACGACCGTGCCTTCATGCTCTTCAGCACGTACATGGACATTTTTCAGCTCGCTTAATTGAGACTCAAGGACTGTAAGCTCATGGTAATGTGTAGAAAATAGCGTTTTGGCACCAATATGATCGTGAACAAATTCAATGATTGCCTGCGCAAGAGCCATTCCATCATAAGTGCTTGTCCCGCGTCCAATTTCATCAAATAAGATCAAGCTGTTTTTCGTTGCATGCACCATCGCATTTTTTGCTTCAAGCATCTCTACCATAAAAGTACTCTGACCAGAAATCAAATCATCTGCCGCACCAATGCGTGTAAAGATTTGATCAAAGATCGGAAGGGTCGCCTTTGATGCCGGCACAAAGCAGCCAATTTGCGCAAGAATTGAGATAAGCGCCATTTGTCTCATATACGTACTTTTCCCTGACATATTCGGCCCAGTAATGAGTAAGGTTTGCCGGCCATTTCCCATATGGCAGTCATTTGGCACATACTCCTGATGATCCATCACTTTTTCAACGACTGGGTGACGGCCATCTATGACATCCACCTCATCCTCTGAGAATTCCGGACGGATATAACGGCGCTTTTCACTGACAGTCGCAAAACATTGGAGGGCATCCAGCTCACTCATTTGTTTTGCGAGCAGCTGTAATCTCGGAATATAGACTTTCACTTGTTCCCTGAGAGCTGCGAATAGTTCATATTCCAGTTCGCTTATATTTGATTCTGCCTCAAGAATCAGCGCTTCTTTTTCTTTCAATTCAGGTGTAATATACCTCTCTGCATTGGCAAGCGTTTGTTTTCTTTCATAACGCCCTTCCTCCAGAAGATGCGTATTCGCGCGTGTCACTTCGATATAATAACCGAACACTTTATTAAACCCGACTTTTAAGGAGCGAATGCCTGTGTATTCTCTTTCTTGCTGTTCAAGCCGTGCAATCCAGTCCTTCCCATTTCGACTGGCATCACGGTATTCATCTAATTTTGCATTGTAGCCGTCTTTAATCAAATTGCCTTCTTTTAACGTCATCGGCGGATTCTCATATAGCGCATCTTCTAATAAATCAAGTAAGTCACCACAAGGGTCAATATCATTCGCTCTTGATTTCGCCATTTCCTCTGGCAATGAATGCACAAGCTCTTTAATGGCTGGCACTTGCTTTAAGGATTCTTTTAACTGAATGAGATCACGGGCATTTACGTTGCCAAATGCGACGCGGCCCGCTAGACGCTCAAGATCATATACTTGCTTTAATCGTTCACGCAGATCCTCTCGTTCAAAGAAATGATCCATGAGAATTTGCACCATTTCCTGACGTTCCATAATTTGCGTAGGACGAATTAACGGCCGGTCGATCCATTGTTTGAGCAGCCTTCCGCCCATCGCTGTTTTTGTTTCATCTAGCAGCCATAATAAAGAGCCCTTCTTGCTTTTTGAGCGGATCGTCTCTGTTAATTCAAGATTTCGTTTTGAGTAAAGATCAATTTTCATTGTTTGTTCGAGCTCAAACACTTGCACTTGCTGAAGGTGATCGAGACTTCTTTTTTGCGTTCTTTTTAAATAGGCATATAATGTCAAAAAGGTCGATCTTAGTTGCTCGTTAAGGGGGGACACGAGTCGCTCAGCTTCATCGATTAACTCATCACTATCTTCGTATGAAATGGTCGCTTGGCACCGTTCCTTTAAGGTCTTGACTGTTTCCTCATCCAGCTGCTTTGACACCACAATTTCTTTTGCACCGACAGAATAAATTTCAGACACGACTTCATCTAATCGATCGATGAAAGCCGCAATGTTTTCACCTGTAGATAAATCGGAAAGTGCAAGTCCGTACCCATTTTCAAACCTTGTAACAGATGCAATGAAGTTGTTTTCGTTTTCACTTAAGCCTTTACCATCCATCACCGTACCTGGTGTAATGAGTTGAACGACTTCTCTTTTGACGACACCTTTTGCCGTTTTAGGATCTTCCACCTGCTCACAAATCGCGACCTTGTAGCCTTTTGAAATCAATTGTTCTATGTATGCAGAAGCAGAATGATAAGGAACACCGCACATTGGTATTGTCCCGCCATCTCTGCTTGTTAACGTAATTTCTAATTCTTGTGCCGCTTCTTTTGCGTCATCAAAAAACATCTCATAAAAATCGCCTAAGCGAAAAAATAAAAAGGCATCTTGATACTCTGCCTTGATTTTTAAATATTGCTGTATCATGGGCGTATAACTTGCCATATTTCTAATCCCTCACTATATTACATTCGAATTCATACCATCTTTCATTATAGCATAAAAAACCCCCTTTTTTCTCCTAGATAGGACACAAAAAAACTAGGGGGATATGCGCCCTAGTCATGAATTATTCTTCTGGATCACCCGCTAGGAATTCTGGATGAATATCCTCTAACTCCTCATCCACCTCTTCTTCCCACTCGTGATCATCTTTTTCTTTCCAGCTTGAATTGACCTCTACAACAATTTTTGTTTCTCCTACCACTTCAGCAATGAATTCACGTTCTGCCTGAACGATAATTTTATTGCCGTTTGGTGAAATGGTCACTTCTAAACAATTCGGCTGCTGCAGCACTTTTGCAATCACTTCATGCTCATCATCAAGGAAATTTTTATCTTTATATCTCAGTTTGATGATGTCTACATATTTCACCCGTTCTGTGACGACTTCTGTTTTTGTGTTATCAGCGTAAGAATACCATACGTTAATATCAAAGGTTCCTTCAATCTCAACAGTTTTACCGACCTTTTCAGCATCATACTTATGATTAATGATCCAACCACCTAGGATGCTGGTTGGTTTTTGCGATGGAGAAATGGTGTGTGTGCTTTGGGTGAATTTCCTCCCTTTTGCAACCACCGCTTTTGTAATAATCTCTCTGTATTCAGACATTCCGGCATGCCTCCTTGTTCTTGATCGTTTTATCTTATGCTGGGCATTCGTCTAGTGTGTCACGATTTTGAACTTCATGTTCAATTAAATTCATTTCTGTTTCAGTGTATGCATGGTCGCCCATAAACTTGCCTTGAAAATTGGAAAAGTTGGAGAGTGAGAGTTTGAGGTTGATTGGAATGGTTTAATTTGATTTAATACAGATAGTAGTCCTTCTTTATATAAGGAGGAGATATCATGAAAGAATTTAATATTATAATAAGTATTTTTGGTTTAAGCGTTGAGTTTCGCTTCAAATCTTTTAATCTGTAAAATCAATTAACCTTCGTTCAATAAGCTTCTTTCTAACATTTTCATATTATTACTTTACGTTAAAAATAAAGGGCTACTGCATCAACAACAAAATGTTGATGCAGTAGCAAAATATAAATTACATATATTCTATAACAAAAAAACCCCGCATCTGCGGGGTTTTCTCATTTAATGGAGCAACTTGGTGATGAGTTTTTCACTTTTGAACCGGTTTCTCCTAATAAGAGGTCACCGCCGGTTGAAAGAATGATTTCATCTGTTACTTGATTAGAAATCGTATGCGCTACGAGCTGAAGCAGGGAATTGACTTCCACTTGTGATTCTTTGAATTCTTGAATCACCGGGATTTCATCCAGTTCTTCTTGCAGGGCATCGATTTTTTCTTCCACTTGCTTTAAGGCTTCATGTTTGCCGTAATGCTTTAAATTCACAGCTTGTTTTTGAAGCGCCTTAATTTGATTAATAATCGTTGAAATTTTTGTATTTTCATTGATTTGCGCTTCTGCTTTCTTGAAGAAATCAACTTCTTCTGTTTCAGAAATCATTTTAGCGAGCTCTCTTGCACGCTCGACAATCTCTTTTTTTGAATAAAGCGTCATTTTAATTCACCTCGATAGCTTCTCCAACCATTTCTCCGTCAAGAGACCAAGTTTTGGCTTGTGTGATTTTCACTTTGACGATGTTGCCAATCGCTTCTTTTGGTGCTTTAAAATTCACAAGCTTGCTTTTACTTGTATATCCGGCTAGGATTTCAGGGTTGTTTTTACTTTCACCCTCTACTAATACTTCGACAGTCTGCCCTTCATATTCCTTCATTTTTTTCGCGGAAATTTCATTCACGAGGGCATTCAGGCGCTGCAGACGTTCTTTTTTCACATGCATTGGCACGTTGTCTTGCATTTTCGCTGCTGGTGTTCCTTCTCTTGGAGAGTAAATGAACGTATAAGCGGCATCAAACTCAACCTCGCGATAGAGGGAAAGTGTTTCCTCAAACTGCTCATCTGTCTCATTTGGGAACCCAACAATAATGTCCGTTGTTAATGAAGCATTTGGCATGGCTTCTTTGATTTTGCGCACAAGATCAAGATAACGCTCACGGTCATATTTTCTCGCCATGAGTTTCAATACAGAAGAACTTCCTGATTGAACTGGCAAATGAATATGATCGAGAAGGTTCCCACCCTTAGCAAGCACTTCAATTAAGTGATCGTCAAAGTCACGCGGGTGGCTTGTTGTAAAACGGATACGCGGAATATCGATTTTACGCAGCTCATCCATCAGGTGTCCAAGACCATATTCCATGTCTTCAAAATCTTTTCCATACGCATTCACGTTTTGACCAAGAAGGGTAATTTCCTTATATCCTTCTGCCGCTAAACGTCTGACCTCTTGAATAATTTCATCCGGGCGGCGGCTTCTTTCCTTACCGCGCGTGTAAGGGACGATACAGTATGTACAGAATTTATCACAGCCGTACATAATATTCACCCAGCCCTTAATTTTTCCTTGGCGGGCTCTCGGAAGGTTTTCAATGACATCGCCTTCTTTTGACCAAACCTCGATGACCATTTCTTTTGAAAGATAGCATTCAGATAACAACTCTGGCAGGCGGTGAATGTTGTGTGTACCGAAAATCAAATCAACAAATGGATGTTTCTTCAAAATACGGTTGACGACAGATTCCTCTTGCGACATACATCCGCAGACACCTAAAATTAAATCTGGCTTTTCACGTTTTAATGCTTTTAAATGACCAAGCTCTCCGAACACTTTGTTTTCCGCATTTTCACGAATCGCACAAGTGTTTAATAAGATGACATTTGCATCTTCCGTTGAGTTTGTTGGCTCATAACCAAGCGCCATAAAGATACCAGCCATCACTTCTGTGTCATGCTCATTCATTTGACAGCCATATGTTCGAATATAAAACTTGCGGCCGTTCCCTAAACCTTGAAACCGCTCGTCAATTTGAAATTGATTGTATTCGACTTCTTCTTTACCCCGTTTTTTTGCTTCTTTTAAGGAAGGCGGAATGTACACAGCTTCAAAATACTGGCTGTAGTCCTTCTCGGATTTTTTGTCCGATGAACTTACTTGTCCGCTCGCTTTTCTCTGCTCTTCATTCATGAATTTGTACTCCTTTCAAACCAAGCTCCACCCTACAGTATAGACTATTTTGTGATGAATTGAAAATAATTCATATACAGTTTTTCTATAAAAAATGCCTATTCAGCAAGAAGGTCACAGCCAATCTCTTTATTAAAAAAAGAGAGCCTGCGCTCTCTCAATCAAGTATATTCAGTTTTTTTGCTTCTTCTTTGATCACCGTCAGTGCACGGTCTAGTTCTTCTTTTGTGTGCTCTGCTGTGATGATGGCTCTAATTCTCGCTTTTCCTTTTGCCACAGTTGGGAAGGCGATGCCTTGAGCAAACACGCCTCGCTCTATTAAAGCCTTTGAAAAGCGGAAAGTAAGGGCTTCGTCTCCAATCATAATTGGAATAATCGGTGTTTCTGTGGGTGCAACCTGAAATCCAAGACTGACGACTTTTTCTTTAAAATAGGCGGCGTTCTCCCAGAGCGTGCCAATTCGCTCCGGTTCATCTAACAGCACTTCAATCGCTTCTTCACACGCTCTAGTCACTGCTGGCGGATGTGAGGTGCTGAATAAAAACGGTCTTGCTTTATGCTTTAAATAATCAATTAAAACGGCTGATCCCGCTACATAGCCGCCGAGCACTCCGACAGCCTTGCTAAGTGTCCCAACCTGAATATGCACTCTGCCGTCGAGTTTGAAATGGTTGACTGTCCCGCGGCCATTTTCACCAAGCACGCCCGAGGCATGCGCATCGTCTACCATCACAAATGCATCATATGCTTCTGCGAGCCTGACAATCTCAGGAAGTGGCGCAATATCTCCATCCATCGAGAACACACCATCTGTGACGATGAGACGCATGCGGTAATTCATAGATTTCTTTAAAATTTTCTCAAGCTGTTCCATATTGGAATGACCGTATACCTTTTTATCTGCTTTTGTTAATCGGATGCCGTCAATGATTGAGGCATGATTCAGTTCATCTGAAATCACAATATCATCTTTTGTCAGGATACTTGATAAGACCCCTTGGTTGGTCGTAAAGCCTGATTGGAACACAAGGGCTGCCTCTGTCTTTTTAAATGCAGCGAGCTTTTTTTCAAGACGTTCGTGCATCGTCATTGTGCCGGCGATGGTTCGTACAGACCCTGTGCCAGCACCAAATTCATCAATTCCCTCTTTTGCCGCTTTCATCAGCCTTGGATGTGAGGTGAGGCCTAAGTAGTTATTTGAGGAGAGCTGTATGACAGATTGTTCATTTAATGTCACAGTGGATGATTGTTTTGAGTCGATCTCTTTCAATGTTTGGTGGGTGCCTTGCTGCTTCATTGTTTCCAATTCATCTTGTAAATACGTGAATTCTTTCATCATTTCTTCCCCCTTTGATTTGATGGCAGCATCAGTACGACCTTTCCGCACGTACCATTTCTCATGAGTTCAAATCCCTTTTCGAACTGTTCAAATGGCAGCGTATGGGTGACAACTGGCTGGACATCGATGGTATTCGTTCTTAATAACTCAGATACTTGACGCCACGTCTCAAACATTTTTCTCCCCGTGATTCCTTGGACGGTTAATCCCCTAAAAACAATTTGATTCGTAATATCAATTGTCACTGGCCGTTCTGGCAAGCTTAGTATATTGACTTTCCCTCCATTTGCACAAGCTTCGAGAGCTTGATTAATGGCAACTGGATGTCCTGACATCTCGCATATCACATCTGCTCCTTCCATCCGTGTGAACTGCTTAATCACCTCAACAGGATCATCTTTTCCAATATCCACGATATGATCTGCCCCCATTTTTCGGGCAAGATCCAGCCTGTATTCGTTTTGATCGACGGCAAACACTTGAACAGCACCGGAAGCTTTCGCGACGGCGATCGCCATTAAACCGATTGGTCCGCAGCCAAAAATCGCCACTGACTTACCTGAAACGGGTGTGTGCAGCACTGTATGAACAGCATTTCCAAGCGGCTCTTGGATAGACGCAAGCTCTACTGGCATTTGAGCTGGATTGTGCCACACATTTTGTTCAGGTACTTTGACATATTCAGCAAAGCAGCCGTCAATGTCTACCCCTAAAATTTTCGTTTCACTGCATAAATGCTGCTGACCGGTTAAACACATATAGCACTGATTACATACAACATGTGTCTCTGCCGATACAAAATCCCCTACTTTTGCACGCGAGACTTGCTTTCCCGCCTTGACAACTTCCCCTGTAAATTCATGTCCAAAAATGTAGGGCGCTTTAACTCTTCCCTTTGCCCAGTCATCCCAGTTATAAATATGCACGTCTGTTCCGCATATCGAAGTGGCTTTCACCTGAATCAATACTTCATGATCATTGATTTCTGGAATCGGCATTTCCATCAGTACCGCTCCGTAAGCGCTTTCTTTTTTAACAATTGCTTTCATCGTTCCACACATGACGTACAACCCCTTTGTTAAAAAAACTTCTCCCAATGAGATTTTAACACGTCTTATTTTAGTCGTAAATACCACTGTCTACTGTAAAAAGACAAATGAACACTCCACATATTTTTTTGGATATTTTTCTAAAAAAAAGCAAATCCCCGTAGAGAAGGAGATTTGCTTTTTGCGTCACCGTCTTTTTGAAACGGCAATATATAAGGCTGGCACAATGAAGAGTGTGAGAATCGTTGAGAAAAAGACACCCGAAACTATGCAGATTGCCAGCGGCTTAAAGAGCGGGTCATTACTTAATGCTACAGGCATAAGGGCAACCAGTGCTGTAAAGGCTGTTAGTAAAATTGGCCTAATCCTTGCTCTTCCAGCTTCAATGACAGCTGTCTGTTGATCGAATCCTTGCTTACGCCGCTGCTCAATAAATTCGAACAAGACAACCGCATTTCGGACCACGATACCAGCTAATGAGACAATTCCCATTGTTGCCATGAAGCTGAACGGTGTTTGTGTGACAAACAGTCCTATAACAGCTCCAGATATCGCTAAGTAAACCGTACCTAGAACTAACAATGGAAGCATCAATGAATTGAACTGAAAAGCGATGGTCACATAAATGAGCAGCAAGACAACCCCAAATAAGAGACTAATTTCAATAAAGAACTGGGTTTGATCTTCATTTTCTCCACCTTGAGAAATGGTTAGCTCCTTCGCTGCATCCGTTTTTCCTACTTGATTGACGACTTCTTTCATGTCATCTTTAAACGACTCTGACGTGCCAGGGTACGCCTTCAGCGTAATGGTCGGAATTCCATTTTCATGTGGAATGCTTTCATACTGCTCTGTTTCTTTTTCTTTTACATATCGGCTAAGCGGCTCGAGTGAAGGCATACCACCTTCATTTGAATTGACAGGCACTTTTATTTCTTTTAGCTTTAATCCATTTTGGTGTGTAGCCATATCCTGTTTGACCACTAGGTCGATATCTTTTGTTCCTTGTTTAAAGCTGCCTAATGGCATGCCTTCTGTCACTAGACCGAGCTGTCTGCTGACAAACTGAGCGCTGAGTCCATCCTCTGCCATTCGGTCACGGTTTAATTCAAAGGAGATGGTTTTTACCGGCTGATTGACATCGTCAGTGATCAAGCTCGCTCCTTTTTCTTTCATTTCACTTGTGAGCGTTTCTTTGATATTAATGAGCTTTGCAAAAGAGTCACCCGCAATGGTTACAGTCACAGGCGCACCGGTTGGCGGCCCTTGAACAATGGTTTTCATAAAGATATCAGCATCTTTGAATTTCTTACGCAAAGGCTCTGTCATACGATCTATCAATTGTTTACTGGCCATCTGATCATTGTCTACTCTCACAACAACCTGACCAGTATGATCACTTGCATTTGAGATACTTTCATTAAACAGGTTCGGTACACCGCCGCCTGCAAAGATCGCCGTCTCTTCAATGCCTTTCTGCTGTTTCATCTCTTGTTCTATTTTCTCTAATGTTTCATTTGTTTTGTCTAATGTTGTTTCACTTGGAAGTGTGACAGTGACAACCACTTCTTTCTTATTCGCTGCAGGGAAAAATTCAAATGGTGTGACGAAAATCAGTAAAAAGGCAAGCGTTGCAACGAGCAAACCACTTAGGCCAATAAGCAGCGGACGCTTCACAATATTCGTCAGCACACGGTCTGCATAAAAATCAGCTAATTTTTTTAACGGTTTGCCTAGGAACCCTGGCTCTTTTTGAATTTTCTTGTTCTTTCTTTTTCGGTTCACGGTATATTGATAGACTGGCACTAGTGTCAGAGAAATCACCATAGACGCAAGTACAGTCGTGACTAGGACAGACGGTAATGCTCGTATAAATGAACCGTTTGCACCTGATAAGAAAACAAGTGGCAAGAAAGCAAACACAACCGCAAGTGTTGAAGTCAAAATAGACCCTGCAACTTCTTTTACACCTGCAATCGTTCCTTTAAGCGGACTTTCGTATTTTTTCATCTGCCTTAAAATATTATCGTTGACGACAATGGCATCATCGACAAGTATTCCTAGGGCAATGATAAAGCCGATAATCGAAATCTGATTGAGGTCCACTTGTAAAAATGGCAGCGGAATCGTTCCGATTGTGATCGATAATGGGATGGCAAGTGAAACGATGAACGCACCGCCAATGGTAAGACCAAGTGTGGTGACGATAATGACAGCGATGACCGCAACAATGGCTTCTTTTATTAAATCATTAAAAATGGCATCCACATCACTTTTTTGTGAATAGTAGTCTACCCACTCCACACCATTTGGAAGCTGCTTCTCTTTCTTAATAACATCACTGACTTTGTCATACATTTTAGGAATATCAAGCCCTGGTTTGATATTGACTGTAAATGAATAGGCGGGCTTTCCGTTATACGACACAATGTCACTTTTCTCTTTTTCTACTTCTTTTAAGCTGCCAAGCTGACTGATTGTGACCGGCTCACGGTTCGTTTTGGAGAAAAGCTCAATCTTTGTCACTTGATCCAAACGGTCATAGGCATCAATGGACAGCTTAACCTTCTCGCCACCTGCCCGAATGTCGCCTAGTGGAGATGTGTCAAATTCCTGATTGATGGCATTTGTAACATCCGTTACATTTAACCCTTCATCCTCCAGTTTACTCGAGTCTAAGTTTAATACCGCTTGTTTGTCATTGAATCCTTTGATGACGACACTGTCTACCCCTTTGATGTCCTCAACCTTTTCCTTCAACGCACGCAGCGATTCCTGACTTTTTGCCAAGTCCGTTAATTGACTCGCCACAACCATATAAGAACCAACCGGCACGTTGCCGAACTCATCCTTTACATCCGGCTCCATCACTCCGTTAGGAAAGGACGACGCAGCACTCGTGGTTTCATTCTTAATCTGACTTGCCACCTTTTGAAAGTCGGCTTGATCATCAATTTCAAGCACAATATTTGAAAAACCAATGGCAGAAACAGAGCTCGTTTTCTCTACACCATTGATATCAGATATGGCTGATTCGAGCTTATTGGTTACATCACTTTCCACCTGTTTTGCATCCGCACCAGGAAACACGGTGGAAATCGTGACGATATTCGCTTGGAATTCTGGCAGTTCTCGTTTAGGGAGCTGCGCGAATAAATAGCCGCCAGCAATGAGAACAATAAAAAATAAAATAAAAACAAGCTTTCCTCTTTTCAAAAAAGCTTCGAACATTATTTCACCTACTTAAATATTTATTTTTGATGAAGTATTTTTAACTTCATCTTAATTTATCATCCTGGTGAAAAAATGCAAGCTCTAATATGTCATTTTTATCTATTTCATGAACTGAATATGTTATATAAGAAATGTATAGTGGTAAACAAAAACAACCTGCTCACATGATGTAAGCAGGTTGAAAATAATAAAATTAGAATTATCGTGGTTCAACAATCAATTTGATTGCTGTTCTTTCTTCTCCATCGATAAGAATGTCAGTAAAGGCTGGAATGCATATCAAATCCACTCCGCTTGGTGCAACAAATCCCCTTGCTATGGCTACAGCCTTGACCGCCTGATTCAGCGCTCCAGCGCCGATTGCTTGTATTTCCGCTGCACCGCGTTCACGTAAAACGCCTGCTAATGCTCCTGCTACTGAATTCGGATTTGACTTTGCTGAAACTTTTAAAATTTCCATTTCTGCTCCCCCTTAAATTTACAATGGATAAGTGAGTGTTCATTAGAACAATCTTTGTTAGATGATGCTATTTTTTGAAAATCCATCCCCAAAATGTTTTTCAAAAATAGCAGGCTACCTACCATTTTTACTATATTCACGATAGAGGGCGCATATTCCTTCTTTCTGATTAATATTTTTCTGAAATAAATATGTGAACATTTATTCAAAGAAAATATGGTCATCATTTATCAAAATTCGATCAATTTTGACAGCTTTTTTCGACTGTTCGTCAATTTCTACGATTACTGCACTTAATGTTGTGCGTCCTTCTGCAATCTCAAAACGGACTGGAAGACTCGTTTTGAATCGTTTAATAATCGTCTCTCGATCAACACCTAAAATGCCATCATAAGGTCCTGTCATTCCCACATCTGAAATATACGCAGTTCCTTTTGGCAAAACGCGGTTATCTGCTGTTTGAACATGTGTATGCGTTCCAACGACACATGATGCACGGCCGTCTGTATACCAGCCCATCGCTTGCTTTTCACTTGTGGCTTCACCATGAAAATCAATAAAAATGAACGGTGTACGTTTGGATGCTTCCGCAATTAACTCGTCTACTTTTTGAAACGGGCAGTCAATTGGCGGTAAAAAAGTGCGTCCTTGTAAATTGATGACGGCCAGTTCTTTTCCTTGTTTTTTTATAAACGTAAGACCTTTACCAGGTGTGCCTTCTGGGAAGTTCGCCGGACGAACCATGTTGGCTGCGTCATCGATGAAATCAAAAATGTCTCTTTTATCCCATGTATGGTTGCCCATTGTAAGCACGTCAGCTCCTGCTTGCAGCAGCTCATGATAGATTTTTTCAGTTATCCCTTTCCCATGAGCAGCATTTTCTCCGTTGACAATGGTAAAGTGGGGCTGATATTTCTTCTTTAGCTTTGGCAAGTATTCTTTCAGTGTGTCTCGTCCAGGTGAACCGACGATATCTCCAACAAATAATATTTTCATGCGCTTTGAACCCTTTCTCTTATAAATTGACTTCTTATCAGTGTTGCATATTTACACAAAAAAATAAAGCGGCGCTAAGCGCACCGCTCTATTTTGCATACTCTACTGCGCGAGTTTCTCGAATGACCGTCACTTTAATGTGACCAGGGTAATCGAGCTCGTCCTCAATCCGCTTACGAATATCCCTTGCTAGACGGTGAGCTTCAAGATCATTAATTGAATCTGGCTTCACCATAATACGTACTTCACGTCCAGCCTGTATCGCAAACGATTTTTCAACACCTTCATAAGATTCAGAGATATCTTCTAATTTCTCAAGTCTCCGAATGTAATTTTCAAGCGTCTCACTTCTTGCACCAGGGCGTGCTGCAGATAATGCATCTGCTGCCGCAACAAGAACAGCGATAATAGATGTCGGTTCTTGGTCACCGTGGTGAGAGGCAATACTGTTGATGACAACAGGATGCTCTTTATATTTCGTCGCAAGCTCAACGCCAATTTCTACGTGGCTTCCTTCTACTTCATGATCAATGGCTTTTCCAATGTCATGCAGAAGACCTGCTCGTTTTGCAAGCTTTGCATCTTCTCCAAGCTCTGAAGCCATGAGACCTGCAAGATGTGCAACCTCAATTGAATGCTTCAGGACATTTTGTCCATAACTTGTACGGAATTTTAAGCGACCGAGAATTTTGATGAGATCCGGATGCAGACCGTGAACTCCGACTTCGAATGTCGTTTGCTCACCCATCTCACGGATATAATCATCGACTTCACGGCGTGATTTTTCCACCATTTCTTCAATTCGTGCAGGATGAATGCGGCCATCCTGGACTAGCTTGTCCAGAGCTATCCTCGCTGTTTCACGTCTAATCGGATCAAAGCCCGATAGGATAACAGCTTCAGGTGTATCATCTATGATCAAGTCAATACCTGTTAACGTTTCTAACGTACGGATATTTCGTCCTTCACGTCCGATAATACGACCTTTCATCTCATCATTTGGAAGATTGACTACAGATACCGTCGTTTCAGCTACATGATCAGCTGCACAACGCTGTAACGCAAGTGAAAGAATGTTTTTCGCCTTTTTATCAGCCTCTTCTTTCGCTCGGTTTTCAGATTCTTTCGTCATGACTGCAATGTCGTGGGAAAGCTCATTTTCAACTTGATCCAGAATGATTTGTTTCGCTTCATCTCGAGTTAAACTAGAAATGCGTTCTAACTCGGCTTTCTGCAAACGAATCATATCATCCACTTTGCTTTCCATCTCTTCAATATGTTGTTGTCGTTCATTCAGAGAATGATCTCTCTTCTCCAACAGGGACTCCCGTTTATCTAAAGATTCGTCTTTGCGATCAAGATTTTCCTCTTTTTGAAGTAAACGGTTTTCTTGTCTTTGAAGCTCATTACGTCTTTCACGAACTTCTTGCTCCGCCTCTACACGAAAGGAATGAATTTCATCTTTCGCTTCCAAGAGCGCTTCTTTCTTCAATGCTTCCGCATCACGCTTTGCATCCTCAACAATTTGTTCGGCCATGTTTCTTGCGCCGGATATTTTTGCTTCTGCAATGGTTTTACGAACAAAGTAGCCAACAACTAAACAGATTAGGCTCAGCAAAATGGAGATGATCGTAAACATCGTAGGCGACATATTTTCACCTCCTCTTGCTATGAACTTGGTTTTACAAATAAAGTGTCGGCATGTACATTGTTTTGTGTCTCAACATACAGGGCCTTCACAGGGAATGAGATCCTCACTGCCCTTGTCAAGTTTAAATTAGTTATCAATCATGTTAAGAAAAACAAGTGATACATTCCCATTGTAATTGTGTCGGAAATACTTGTCAAGCTAGTCAGACTGAGGCGTAAGTCGTTATTTCAAGCAAAGACAGAACTTTTGACCTGCTAGCTGTCATGTAAATGTAAAAAAAAGACGCTTTTCAGCGTCTTTAGCGTGTAGACAAACCCTCGCATTCGGTGTCAGGTCTGCGCTCCGGTGCTCACGAATGTTTAATTCGCTCCGCTCCGGTACTCGCCCTTCCTAGACTTCAAAGGTTTTCTATCACGCTGAAAAGAAGACAAAGGGCTAAAATAAAGATCATTTTAGCCCTTTGTCAACCATCTAAGACGCTTTTCAGCGTCTTTTAGTCTTTAAATTTCCAATTCCTCTTGTCCTTCTTCTTCTTCAGCTGCTTTCACTCCGTTTGTGTCCAAACCGTAGTGCTCTCTAATTTGTTCTTGAATCATGAGAAGAATATCTTTGTTTTCTTTAAGGAACTGTTTCGCATTTTCGCGGCCTTGCCCAAGACGTTCCTCTTGATAAGAATACCAAGCACCGCTCTTTTGTACGATATCTAGTTCGCTTCCAAGGTCGATGATTTCTCCCTCTTTTGAGATTCCTTCACCGTACATAATGTCTACTTCTGCAATACGGAATGGCGGTGCTACTTTGTTTTTCACCACTTTAATTCTCGTTTTATTCCCCATAATGTCATTGCCCTGCTTCAGCTGTTCAGCACGGCGCACTTCTAAACGAACAGACGAATAGAACTTAAGCGCACGTCCACCTGGCGTTGTTTCAGGGTTACCGAACATGACCCCAACTTTTTCACGAATTTGGTTAATAAAGATGGCAATTGTTTTCGATTTATTAATGGCACCTGATAGTTTACGAAGTGCTTGGGACATCAAACGTGCTTGTAAACCAACATGTGAATCACCCATGTCCCCTTCAATCTCTGCTTTTGGTACAAGAGCAGCTACTGAGTCAATAACAACAATATCAACTGCACCACTGCGGACAAGAGCTTCTGCAATTTCAAGTGCTTGTTCTCCTGTATCAGGCTGAGAAAGTAACAGCTCATCAATATTGACACCTAGTTTTTGAGCGTAAACTGGATCGAGCGCATGCTCTGCATCGATAAATGCAGCTTGTCCTCCCTGCTGCTGAACCTCAGCAATGGCATGAAGTGCTACTGTCGTTTTACCAGAACTCTCTGGACCATATACTTCAATAATACGGCCGCGAGGATATCCACCTATTCCAAGTGCAGTATCAAGTGCTAACGAACCACTCGGTACTGTTGAAATGCGTGTATCTGTTTGCTCTCCTAGTTTCATAATAGAGCCTTTACCAAACTGTTTTTCTATTTGTTTAAGAGCCATATCTAAGGCTGCTTGACGATCACTCATTCTATTGTTTCCTCCTTTATCAATTCCACTATCTATACTATACCTTGTTTTACGTCATTTGCCAAGAAAAAAACGAACACATATTCGATTTTTTCTTGGCAGATTTTTAAGAAAAGAGTGATTTCTATTAGAAAAAACACTCTTTTATAAAGGAGTAAACCTAACAAAAAACAAAATTAACTCTCTTTTAATAAATTGAGCAAGTGATGCAGACCGTATTTCACAGCGCGCTTTCGAATGCCCGACCGGCTTCCTGTAAACATCCATTCAAACACGTCTGTATGGTCTTTCGTAGATAGCCCGATGAACACTTTTCCGACAGGCTGTCCCTCGTGGGTATCAGGGCCTGCTACACCCGTAAAACTAATGCCAATATCACTTCCCGCGAGCTTTCTAGCACCTTCAGCAAGCTCTAGAGCACACTCTTTGCTGACAGCACCATGAGAAGACAACGTTTCCTCCCGGCAGCCAAGCACCTGCTGTTTGACTTGATTTGTATAACAAACGACACTGCCGCTTAAAATCGACGATGCACCTTCAAGATCTGTCAGCCATTCAGAAAACATTCCGCCAGTCAGGCTCTCAGCCGCTGCCACTGTTTTCCCGTGTTCGTGCAAGGCCTTGGAAGCTTCACGGACTAGTGATGTATCACCATACCCGTAGAAGTACTCACCTACCCGCGCTAAAATTTTCGCTTCTGTTTCTTTTAACAGACGCTCCGTTTCTTTTTCATCCTCATGCTTAGCCGTGAGCCTAAGTGTCACTTCACCGTCAGATGCGAGAGGTGCAATCGTTGGGTTGGTTTGAGCATCAATTAAATCTTCTAGGTCTGTTTCAAGCTGTGATTCACCGATTCCGAAGAAGCGGAGAACAACAGACACGATTTTTTCCTTTAAACCCAGTTTCTCAGAAATCAGCGGCTTCGCCTCGTTCTCAAACATCGGATGCAGTTCACTTGGCGGTCCAGGAAGCAACATATAAAATGTATCGTCTTCTTGAATAAACATACCTGGGGCCATCCCAAACCGGTTTACGAGCACATCAGATCCTTCTAGAACGAGTGCCTGCTTACGGTTATTCGGCGACATGTCTCGTCCAGTCTTTCGAAAGTAGTCTTGAATGGATTCAAATGCTTCTTCATTTAGCACGAGCTCTTTTCCGAGCGTACTCGCAATGGTTTCTTTTGTTAAATCATCTTTGGTTGGTCCAAGACCACCTGAGAAGATAATAAAATTCGATCTTTCCTGCGCCACTTGAATGGCCCTTTTTAAACGCTCTGGATTGTCACCAACTGCTGTGTGGTAATAAACATTCACACCAATTTCAGCTAGCTGTTTGCTGATAAATTGTGCATTCGTATTCGTAATTTGCCCTAGCAAAAGTTCGGACCCGACTGCAATAATTTCTGCTTTTCTCTCTGACTTCAAAGCGTACACGTCCTTTTTAGTTAGAATTCTTTAAAGCTTCCCAGTTTTTTGCAAAGTAATCCCAGCCTGACACAACAGTGAAGAACACTGCTACCCACATCGCAAGGTCACCAAACGGGAATGATACAAGTTCAAATGGCAGGTTATGCAATAGAAGTGCTGAAATCGCAATGATTTGCGCCCATGTTTTCACTTTTCCAAGCATATTAGCTGCTACCACTTCACCGCCTCCGGCTAATACAAGCCTTAGACCGGTTACAGCAAATTCACGGCTAATGATCACAATCGCCATCCATGCCGGTGTGAGGTTGTATTGAACAAGTATAATTAAAGCAGCTGAAACAAGCAATTTATCTGCAAGCGGATCTAAAAATTTACCAAAGTTTGTCACTAAGTTAAGTTTACGCGCATAGTACCCATCAATCCAGTCAGTTGTCGAAGCGACAATAAACAGGATTGCTCCAACAAGATGCGTCACTTCGATGCTGACGTGACCAAAACGCGCAACACCCCAATCTAAAGGTGCAAGCATAATGATCATAAAAACAGGGATCAAGGCGATCCTAGAAAGAGTTATTTTATTCGGTAAGTTAAACATGAAATTCAATCCTCCAATAAGCCATTTTTTTATGTATATATAATAGTAGGAACAAAAGAAAAGTCATCTACTTGCTTAAGATGACTTTTCCTTTCCTTTATTCACAATCACAATGTTTTGTGTCATGGTGTTTTTAGGGTCTAATTCGTACTTAAGCGTTTCGTCATTCACCTTGATATCAATTCCAGTCGCATTGCCTAGACGGATATCGACCTGAGAGAGCTCAGACAAGTCTGTTTTAAACGATTCGCCATCTTTTAGTTCACCCATCTTCAGCACTTTTCCAGATTCGTCTCTGACGCGCAGCCATGAAGCTTTTGTTGCAGAAATGATTAACTCCATCTCATCTGCACCTGACACTTCATACGTTGTCGTTGAGCCTTCCGTATTCGTTGCCTTCAAAGAGACCGTTTCATCGTCTTTGGATGAATCCTTTGATGAGTCATCTTTTTTAGATGATTTTTCTTGATCATCTGACGAAGCTTTTTCTTTTTTCTTTTGATCCTTTGCGAGAGATGAATCCTCAGATACTTCATATTTAGATTCTGACTGCTGAGGAGCCGCCTGATTGTTCTTCTGCCCGCTATCATGATTGACCGCCTGCACAATTACATAAATGATCGCGATGACCACAAGGACGCCTCCAATAATCAAGATGGTCGGCAGCAGCTCAAGCACCTTCGAGGCAGGCTTTGGCAGCTCTCTTTGCGGCTTAATATTTGATAATTTATCAGATACTTCATCGTTATACGTGCTCGGTACATCTTTACGAAATTCTTCGAACAATTGTTCAGGATTTAGTCCAACGGCTTCGGCATATTGTTTAATAAACGCTCTGACGTAAAATTTACCTGGAATAATATCATAGTTTCCTTGTTCGATTGCTAGCAAGTAGCGCTTTTGGATTTTGGTCACCGTCTGAAGATCCTCCAGCGACATCCCTTTTTCCTCTCTGGCCTCAATGAGCCGTTTTCCCAATTCAGTCAAAACAAACACCTACCATTACCATATTAAAAATCGAAGCCAGAAAAACCAGAATGATCAAACACTTGTGGTTCTTCAGCGTGCTCATATGTAATCTCTTCATCTGCACTATTACGCAATTCAATGATATAGTCGAAATCATCCATTGTATATTCTGAATTTTGAATAAAGATGTCTGGATGCTCAACCACCTTCGTTGCCGGCAGTCTCATAATTTCTCTTAAAAGCTGCAAGTGCTTCTCAGAACCTCTTCGCGTCGACACAATCCCATCAATAATAAAGACGTTATCTGGGCTGTATTCATCCGCAATCAGCTGACTTCGGATCGTCTGTTTCAAAAGAGTGGACGATACAAAAAGCCATCTCTTGCTGGCACATACACTTGAAGCCACAATTGATTCTGTCTTTCCGACACGCGGCATCCCGCGAATCCCAATCAATTTATGTCCTTCTTTTTTAAATAGTTCAGCCATAAAATCAACAAGAAGACCAAGCTCGTCCCTTTCAAAACGGAACGTCTTTTTGTCATCCGCATCACGCTGAATATATCTGCCGTGACGAACCGCTAAGCGGTCACGAAGTTTTGGCTGTCTTAATTTCGTTACTTTTATCGTTTCCATTGTATTTAAAATTGATTCAAGGCGCTTAATTTGATCTGTGTGGTCACAGCGCAAAAGCATTCCGCGTCTTGATACATCAACACCATTAATTGTCACAATATTAATTGAAAGCATCCCCATTAGAGAAGAAATGTCTCCTAATAGTCCGGGACGGTTTACCTGTATCTCATATTCAAAATACCATTCGAGCTTTGCCAAATGATATTACCCCCTTCATTGTGGCAAATTTTTACCTTCCTTTATCATAAAGCATTTTCACATTTTTAGAAAGCACAATGTTGCTAAACGGTTAAAATAAAAAGAGAGGCACAAACGACCCCTCTTTTTGTTTAGTGCGAGCTATTATTTTCAACCAGCTTGACCATCATATTGGCAATAGCGCGCTGCTCATCTTCTGATGCAACGCTCCAAAGGTCAGCAAGTACTCTTTCTTGCTCGTTCTTTGCTTCAACTTCGTTAGCTAAATATCCGCCAATTTCATACGCAAGGTTATTGATGGTATCATCTTTTAAACCTTTATCCTGCGCATGATTTAAACGGTCACCTAAAAAGTTTTTCCAATGGTCCCAGTTCTCAAGTACTGACATGTCGATTCCTCCATTCGAAAAGATGAATTACAGCCATAGCTTTTGTCATGGAGAGACGAATTATACACGTTTTTTAACAGTACCAGCCGCCATTAACGGATAAAATTTGACCTGTCATATAACTTGACTGCTTTGAGGCGAGAAACCAAATGACATTTGCAATCTCCTCAGGTGATGCAAGCCGGCCAAGCGGGATTTCTTCCTCAAGCATTGCAATATCTTCTTGTGTGAAGCTTTTCATCATGTCTGTACGGACAGCACCTGGCGAAACAGCATTTGCTCTAATTCCACTTGGGGCAAGCTCTTTTGCCAGACCTTTAATAAACGCATTTTGCGCCCCCTTCACCATGCTGTACAGCACTTCACACGATGCACCTGTTTCTCCCCATATCGAGCTTACTACAACAATATGACCTGCTTTTTTTTGAATCATGGCTGGCAATAGGTGTTGGGTGAGCTCATATGGACTTGTGACATGCAGCTGCACCATACTGGCTAATACATCTTTTTCTGTATCTGTCACTAATCCGACATGACTTTTACCGCTATTTAATACAAGAATATCTGGGGATACAGGCAGACGGCTGACGAGCTCATCTGCTCCGCCCATTTTAGCTAAATCCGCTTGAACGACGTGCGTCTGAATATGACTTGTTTCTTCCAGCTGAGCGGCAAGCTGCACGGCTGCCTGTTCATTTTTGTGATAATGGAGCATCACGTGGCAGCCTTCATGGGCAAGCTTTTTGGCTGCCGCCTGCCCAATCCCGCCACTGGCACCTGTTATCAGCGCCCAACGACTCATCACATGGATTCCTACTTTCTATTTGAAATATCTATTCTTTTCGTTTAAATGGGAACCAGTTAGCTGATCCGAACAATTTCACCATCACAGGTACGAACAATGGTAGCACAACGAGTGCGTACAGCAAAAGTCCTGTTAGAACAAGTGTTGCAATCTGCAGGAGAGACAGCACTCCTGAAGGAAGCATTGCTGCAAAGGTTCCTGCCAAAATAACAGCAGCAGACATAATGACAGAGCCCATATTCTTCATTGATTCGGTCATAGCAAACTGAATGTCTTTTGTTTTGTATTCATTGAACCGCTCCATTAAGAAAATCGAATAATCGACTCCGAGCGCCATTAATATGACAAATCCAAAGAATGGAACAGCCCAGTTAATGCCCGGGTATCCGAAGAAATGGGTGAAAATAAATTCTGTCATCCCGATAGCTGTAAAGTAAGTCAAAATAAGTGAACCAACCAAGTACAGCGGCATAACAAGCGAACGGAACAGGATCACCAGGATGAGGAAAATACCGATCATCATGTAAAGAACCGTCTTATTGAAATCTTGGTCTGACAGCTGTTTTAAATCAGCGTTCATACTTGATACACCTGAAACGCCGAATGATGCATCTTTTAGGTTCGTTTCAGGAAGTGCCCGCTCGACAGAAGCTTCTACTTGTTTGATCGTCGACAGGGCTTCATTGCCATATGGATTTTTTTCTAAAATGACATCAATTTTTGTCATCTTGCGGTCATCCGACATGTATGAATCAAATACTTGCTTGAATGCTTTATTTTTCAGCACGTCTTTTGGGATAAACCAGCCGGCCATGTCTTGATCTGGTGCATTTTTCAGTTCGTCTAAGTAGTCACCTGCACCCATTAACCCGCTTGAAATTTTCTCCAGTCCACTTGCGCTTTTGTTCAGCCCATCTGTCAGCTTGGTCAGGTCATCACCAAAGCCGCCAATCTTTTCTTTCATTTGTTTTTGACCATCAATCACTTTGCCAGCTCCATTTGCAAGCTTCGGCATATTATCAGCTAACTGTCCTTGACCTTTAGACGTTTGATCAAGTCCAGTTTCAATTGCGTCTAAGCCAGCAATGAGCTCATCGATTTGACTCGTCAAGACTTTCTGCTGCTCTGAAGCTTTTGCGATAAAGGCATCCGCTGCTTCAAGCTGTTTTTTGGCTTCTTTTGCTTGTTTGGCATAGCTGTCTGCCTGTTTCACCCCTTCTTTTAACGTCGTAGAAAGTTCATTATATGAAGCTTTGATGGCTTGATACGATTGATTTTCTTTTACCTGCGGAATTTGTTTTTCGAGTGTACTAAATTGTTGATTTGCTTGTGTGATTAATGCTTTTACATCCGCTGCGGCAGAGGATGACGTATCAACTTGCGCTAATGCTGCCTTTAATTCTTTGGAAATGCTTTTATATAGCGCAACTTGCTGATTCACTTGTGCGACTTGAGCCGTTAATTCCTTTTTCGCACTTTTAATTTTTTCTTTAATCTCTGCTACACCGTTTTTGTTTTGATCGATTCCGCTTTGCAGTTTTCTTAACATTTTCTCGACATTTTGAATGCCTGTTTGTACTGATTCAGTGCCAGAAATCAGCTGGTTAATGCCTTTTCCAGATGATTTGATCTGCGGCGTTTGATCTTCAATAGATTTACTCATTGTCGTCAGTGCATCTTGGATTTTTTTCAAGCCTTCATTGCTTTTATCAAGTCCGGTATTCAGCTCTTTGGCTTGTGATTTCACGTACAGATCACTCAGCCCTTTACCGACAGGACGTGTCGCACTTCTCACTTTACTTACGCCATCTGTTTGTTCAATTGCACGGCTGAGCTTTTCAACGGCAATCAATCCTTTATTGTTGTCTAACAAATCAGCTGATTTGACGACAATCGTTGCCGGCAGTGCTTCTCCTGGCCCAAATTTGTCAGAAATGGTATTGAATGCATTGACTGATTCGTATTTATTACCGATTTCATCTAAGCTGTTATACGAAAGCGTTCCTTTATACATGAGAATGGGCGGAAGCGTAATGATTCCTACGATTAATAAACTGAAAAGTGGTTTTTTAAATGAAAAGCGTCCTGCTGTTTCCCACATTTTTGACTGCGGATGAGCAATATCACCTTTAATCGGCCAAAATAACACTTTTCCTAAAACCGCCATAAAGAACGGAACAATCGTGAGAAGCGCCACAATCAGCACAGCGACACCAACTGCTACTGCAACAGCTGATTTATAGAGCTGGAATTGCGCCAGGCCTATACAGGTAAAACCGATTAGCACAGCAATTCCGCTGAATAAAACGGTCTTTCCTGCTGTTTTATACGTAATCAGAATCGCCTCAATTTTATCTTTACCGTGTGCGATCTCTTCTTTAAAGCGACTGAGAAGCAGAATGCAGTAGTCCGTTCCTATTCCAAACATGATCGCGACCATGAAAATTTGGGTAAAGGTCGAGAGCGGGAAGTCGAGATATTTAACTAAATAAGCCACGATGGATTGACTCACCAAGTAAGACAGAGCTACTGCGACTAATGGTACGAAAGGCGCCACAGCTGATCTAAAGACAAGGACAAGAACGATGAGAATAAACCCAATCGTAATGAACTCTGTTTTCTTCAGACCTTCTTGCGAGCTTGTGATCACATCATCATCAATTAACGGCTGTCCTGTCATTTCAAATGTTAGGTTTAAGCTCTTCAGCTTTTCATTGACTTTTTCTTTAAAATCGGAAGCTTTGATTTTGTTTGAGTCATATGTAACTGGAACAAGAAGCGTTGTTTCATCTTTAGAGAGCATTTGTTTTTTGATATCTTTATTGGCTTCAAAATAAGAAGTGATGTCCTCTACATGAAGATCTTGATCTTTTTCTATAATCTCCATTGCCTTTTTTAAAGATGTTTCTCTTTCTTTTACGATGTTCTTTTCTTGAAAGACAATGACGATTGATTTTTCTGTATCGCCGTTTTCTGACATTTTCTTTAATAACTGATTCGCATATGAGGACGGATAGCCGTCTGGTACAGAAATTTGCCCTTTTTCTTTTGTTAATTGCGCCATATTAGGAGCGGTGATGAGTAACACTGCCGCTAATACGATCCATAGAATCGTGATCAGCCATCTACCCTTTATGATTGCTCTCATTAGTACTTTGTGCCTCCTCTTCGATGATCACTTGATAGATCTTTTCATATGTTTGAATAAATGATTCCATTTCTTTTTCTTCCAGCTTTTCAAAATAAGATCGAACTAGATCCTGAAGCTGCTTTTCCATTCGGCTGACCACATCTTTGCCCTCTGGCGTGACGTATAGGTGAACATTTCTTCGATCGGCTTGATCATGCTCACGGACAATATAGTTTTTCGTAAAAAGACGATTTGTCATGGAGGTTACAGCACTTTTGTTCACATTACATACATTTGCAAGGTCAGTTGATGTACATCCAGGATGTAAATTGATGTATCGAAGCGAGTAATACTGATCAAGCGTCAGCTCTTTATCAAGCTTTTCCGTGATCATACCCGATACCTTTTTTTCCATCATGAGATAGACGTCTGCATATCTCTGAATGAGCTGTGCAATTTTATTTTGTTCCATACGCTGCTCCTTTTTAGTTTAAGTGTTTAACTATTAAAGAGTTTAACTAACGAACAAATTGATTGTCAATGAAAATTCACACAATTAACATGCTTTTATCAATTAGACATAAAAAAGACAAACTCATTTGATCTGAGTTTGTCTTTTTTTATTTATTTTGTTTTCGGGACGACTTTGAAAACGGACATCCGTTCTTCATCAATTTCTTCCTCTAAAATTTGCTGAATGTCGGCTAATTGGATTTGTTCCAGCATGGTCACGACATCAAATAAGCTCATGTCTAAAAATGCATATCGAGTGAATTGGTTCGCAATGTATTCGGGAGAGTTCATGGCTTTTAAAAAGCTGCCGATTTTCTTCTTGCGCGCGAGCTCAATTTTTTCTTCTGACATCAAGTTCTTTGCTTGAAGAAGTGTTTCTTTTAATACTTTTGCCAGTTGATCAGGATCATTTGTATCTCCGCCAACTGACGTGAAGCCAAAGCCGCCTTCTTCCGTATAATCGTAGCTGAAGGTCTCATCAATTAAGCCTTTTTCATACATTTGTTCATATTGTAAGGAGCTTTTACCAAACAGCGTCTCTAAAATGAGATTCATCCCGAGCTCATGTTTTAGCAGCTGATTTCCTTTTTTATGAGGATTCTTTGTTTTCAACCCGAACATACATTTCGAGCCTTGTACGTTCATTGGAAGTTCGTATTCTTTTCGGTACACACCTTCAGGCTCATTGATGTCTTTTCGTTTAATCTCTGGCTGGTCTGTAAATGGCTTTTTCGCCTGATTCGCTCTGACTTGATCTAATATTTGCTTCGGATCAACGGGACCGACAACAAATAGAAGCATATTGCTCGGGTGATAGAACGTTTCATAGCATTCATACAAATGATCTTTTGTAATCGGAGCAATACTTTCTACTGTTCCAGCAATATCAATTCTCACGGGATGCTCTTGATATAGATTTTCAATCAGACCGAAGAATAAACGCCAGTCCGGATTGTCATCATACATGTTAATCTCTTGGCCAATGATGCCTTTTTCTTTTTCGACCGTTTTTTCAGTAAAATAAGGCTCTTGAACAAAATCAATGAGTGTCTCAAGGTTTTGTTCGACATTTGAGGTGCTTGAGAATAAGTAAGCTGTTCTCGTAAACGTTGTAAAAGCGTTTGCGGATGCTCCTTGCTTACTAAATGTATGAAATACGTCTCCATCTTCTTTTTCAAACAGTTTATGCTCTAAGAAATGGGCAATTCCGTCAGGCACTCGAATCATGTCTTCTTTGCCAAGCGGCACAAATTCGTTATCGACAGAGCCATATTTGGTTGTAAAGGTCGCATAGGTTTTGTTAAACCCTTGCTTTGGCAGCACATAGACGTCAAGTCCGCTCTCCATTTTTTCGTGATAGACCGTTTCTTGCAGCTGGTCGAATTGAATTGTTTTCACTGTCATGAAGCACCCTCCGTTCCTTTAAGAAAATAGGTCGTATCCCATTCGATTTTCTGACCCACTTTGATGATGTCCTCTTTTGTCACTCGGTCAAGTGCTTGTAAAAAGGAATCAAGCGTTTCTCTTGTTGGCACAACGGCATGCTGATACAGGTATTCTGCTGTCCCATAAGATGTATCGATCGTTTCAAGTAGCTGATTTTTGACGACAGCCTTTGTTTGGTCAATCGCTTCATCTGAAAAATCACCCTTTTGCATCGCTTCAAATTGTTCTTTAATAATGTCTACTGCCTGCTGGTAGTTGCCGACTTCAATTCCTGACATGACCATCATCAAGCCTTTAAAGCTCTCAAGTCTAGACACAGCGTAGTACGCAAGACTTGCTTTTTCCCGAACATTGATGAATAGCTTCGAATGCGAGAAGCCGCCAAATATGCCATTAAACAAATGCAGCGCCGGATAATCTTCATCTGCAATCGTCGTATGCGTGCGAAAGCCGATATTCAGCTTGCCTTGCTTCACGTCCTCTTCATCAATGACTTCTTTTGCTTCTTTTTGCGTTCTTGTTGAGTCAGCGTGTTGTTTGACCGGTTCTCTATCACTTGTTTTGAAGTATTGAGAGACCATTCGGCTGATGTCTTGTTCGTCAACATCTCCCACAACATAAAGATCAAGCTGATTCGATTGAAGCGCATGCTCATAAGCTTCAAAAAGCGAGTGAGCTGTGATCGTTTCGATATCTTCCATTTCTCCATTGACGTGCAGTGCATATGGTTCACCTTTGCACATTTCCTGCACAAGCCTTAAGTTCGAGTAACGCATTTTATCATCATACACTGCTTGAATTCGCTGTTTTAAAGTACGTTTTTCTTGATCTACATATAATTGACTAAACGCTCCATCTTCAACATACGGATGGAATAGTAGATCAGATAGTAAAGCAATTCCTTTTTCTAGTAAAGGTGTTTGATCCTTTAAATATTTTTCATTCGCCATTTCCAGGCGGAAGGTAATGATGTGATTCTCCCCTTTTTTCGCCATGTCTGCTGAAACAGTAGCACCATAAAGCTCATCAAAATAAGCACGCAATTCTCCTGTTTTCGGCATTTTTTCTGTTCCTCTTAACAGCACATGCGGGAAAAGTGAACGCATGGTGACGTCATCTTTCGATAGAGGCGCAAGCATTTTAAAAAGGATTGTGACCGTTTTAAATTTTTCTGTTTTGACAATATGAGTATGAAGACCAGGTGTGTCTAGTGTCTTCTCTTGTAAGTACGTCATGAGAAACCTCCTTTGTTCATCCTATTTATTATGTATTAGAACATAGCTGATATATACGTGAAACAGCCATTTAATAGACATTATATCAATCAGAGGAAAGGATAGGAAATAAAAACGCCTCTGCTATGAGCAGAGGCGCCGGTCGTTATTTCATTCTAAAAGGCCACCAATTCCATTTTCCAAAAATACGAACCATGACCGGAATAAAGAGAGGTAATACAACAAACGCATATAATAAAAGTCCAATGAGTATGACCGTTGCAATTTCAACAAGTGATAATACACCAGACGGCAGCATGGCGGCGAAGGTCCCCGCTAATATCGCGACTGCTGAAATAATGACAGAACCCATATTTCTCATCGCTGATATCATTGATGCTTGCACATGCTCTCCCTTCCATTCATTAAAGCGATCCATTAGGAAGATCGAATAATCAATGCCAAGGGTGACAAGAATGACAAAGCTGAAAAATGGGACAGCCCAGCTAAGACCGTCGTAGCCAAAAAATGTTTTGAAGATCCATTCTGTTAATCCGACGGAAGTAAAATACGTTAAAATGAGTGAAAGTGTTAAGTATATCGGCATGACGATTGACCGTAATAATATAATTAAAATGATAAAGATGCCAACTAACATGAAAATGACCGTTCGAATAAAGTCACCGTCAGATGTTTCTTTTAAATCTACATTTAAACTTGAGATACCAGACACACCGTAATTTGCATTCTTTAACCCGCTGACAGGTAAATATTGATCAAGGGTGTCCTCAATTTTGGCAACGCCTTTCATCGCTTCATTGCTGTATGGATTCACATTTAAAATAACTTCTAAGGTTGTTAATTTACGATCTGGAGACATATACGTTTTAAAGATTTGCTTAAATTCATGGCGTTTCAGCACTTCTTCTGGAATAAACCAGCCCGTTATTTCTTCATCTGGCGCTTGCTGAAGCTGCTTTAAATAGCCGTCCGCCTCGGTGAAGCCGCTTTTGACCTGCTCGAGCCCTTCAATACTTTCACCTAATCCATCTGTTAATAATGTAAGTTTTGATGAGAGCTGATTAAATCCTTTTTTGATGGCTTTTTGTCCGCCTGTCAGTTGATCTGCGCCATCTTCAATTTTAGGCATTTCTTTAATCAATTGTTTTTGTCCTTCATTTGTTTGTTCAAGACCGTCATAAATTTGATCGAGCCCGTCCATGAGTGCTTGCACTTGGCGTTTTACGTCTTTTTGCTTGCTTGATAAGGTTTGAATTACTTGATCTGCTTTTTTGATCTTTTGTTTAAAGTGAGAGGCTTCCTCTTCATACACACTCATTTGGTCCCCAGCTTGATCAAGCATTTCTTTTGTGTCTTTGAATACTTTCTTGATTTCTTTATATTCATCCATATCTTTTACTTCTGGAAGCCGTTTTTCAAGTGCTTCAAACGATACATTTTCATAGGAATTTTTTACTTTTTTAATGGTGGTCATCAGCTGCTGATTGGATTTCGCATGACGTTCTAGCGTACTCACCATTCGCTTAAGCTCTAGAATCATCGCTTCACTGCTGCGATATTCTTGCTCTAATTCCTTTTTCGCTTCTTTGATTTTACTTCGGATGGTCCCGACGCCATCTTTACTGCGCCTTACCCCATCTTCTAAAGAGATCAAGGACTCCCTTACTTCTCCAATTCCGCTTTTGATCGCTTTTGTTCCATCAATCAGCTGGTCAATGCCTTTAGCGGATTCTTGAATTTTTGGTTTTTGTTTGAGAAGGGCAAGATTTGTTTCGGTCAGGCCATCTGAAATTTTCCCGATTCCTTCGTGGCCTTTGCCAAGTTCTCCTCCCAGCTCTTTTGCTTGAGAGGTGACGTAAAGCTGACTTAGCCCGTCTCCAACAGGCCTAGTGACACTGCGGACTGTTTTTACTTCGTCAATGTCATTTAATTTACGGGTCAGTTTTTCAATCATGACAATCTTTTCTTGGTTATCTAACTTATTGTCACTTTCAACAAGTACATTCAGGGGCAGCGCTTCCCCAAAGCCAAATTGCTCTGATATCGTATTAAATGCAGACACTGATTCATACTTTGTCCCAATCTCATTTAAGCTGTTATAAGAAAGAGTTCCGTCATACATCAAAATAGGAGGCACAGTAATTAATGCAACTAAACCTAAACTGATCAGCGGCCTTTTAAATGAAAAACGCCCAGCCCATTCCCACATTTTACTTTGCGGGTGGCGAATGTTTTCTCTTTTAGATGGCCAAAAAAGGGATTTTCCGAAAACAGACATAAAAAAGGGAACGATGGTGACTAGGGCAATCAGCAGTATGCCAACTCCAACAGCAACACTAACGGCTGATTGATACAATTGAAATTTGGCAAACCCAATGCTTGAGAAGCCGACTAACACGGCTAAGCCACTGAAAAAGACCGTTTTCCCTGCACATTTATATGTGATGATAATCGACTCTTTGACATCACGACCTTGACCGATCTCTTCTTTAAAACGGCTTAACAGCAAAATACAATAATCTGTTCCTATACCGAACATAATAGCTACCATAAAAATCTGAGTAAAATTAGATAGAGGAAATTGCATATATTCTACTAGAAAAGCCACAATACACCGGCTGACGGCATAAGAAATGCCGATCGTAATGAGCGGAACAACAGGTGCCAAAATCGATCTGAAAACAATGATTAAAATAAAGAAAATAAAGATCATCGTAATAAGTTCAGTTTTCTTCAGACCTTGTTGAGAGCTTTTAATGACATCTGAATCCACAAATTTTTGACCCGTCATTTCATATGAGACATGATAGGGCTTTAAAACTTCCTCAATTTGTTCTTTAATCTTCACAGCTTTTGTTTCGTAGTGGTCGAATTTGAATGGAACAAGAAGTGTACTTTTATCCTTTGATAAAAGTTGTTTTTGAATGTCCGGATCTACATGAAAATACGAAGTAATTCCGTCAATGTGGAGGTCTGGGGCATGAGTCATGAGTGCAGATAAAGCCTTTTTTAATTCCTGCTCTTTCTCAGGGAACAGATGTTGTTCGGAGAATACAATGACACCCGTATCTTTTTTCCCGTTATGATCTGATAGCTTATCCAATAAGTGAAGTGCCTCAGCTGTTGGTGTCCCCTCCGGAACCTTTAATTGCCCTTTTTCTCTTGTTAATTCCTCTAAATTAGGCGCAGTAATAAACAGAATCACAGCTGTTATCATCCACACCACTAATACAATCCATCTTGCTTTAATTATTTGCAACATAGCTGCTTCAAGCTCCTTCTAGTTCATCAATCAATTTGCTGTATTTGAGCGTGTCTGAAGTGCTGACTGCGTCTCCTTCAACGTGCTAATGGCAGGATGACCTATTCAATTGTCTTTTCGTGTTGAAGAAACACATATTCATCATCAGCACGCGAGCTCAATTTCTGCCTGAAGAAAGACAGAAAATGAATGTTTTTGAACACCTCCTATTTGGGATAATTTAAAAGATATTACTATACATTAGTTTAACTATCAAAATTTTACATGTCAATTTATAAAAAAGAAAAAAGATGGCAAAATACCGTCTTTTTTCTAGATTAAACCGTTTTTAATTGTTCACTTTCATCCTTTTCATCTGGCTGGATGAAGAAGAGGACCAAAAATAGTGAAATAAGACTGCAAATGGTCGAGAGAATAAAAACGATGGAGTCCCCTTTATCCATGAGATAGGCGTAAATCGGAGGTCCTAAAGCGACACCGATAAAACGCATACTGCTGTAAAATGACGTAATGGTTCCGCACTGCTCTTTTTCGATTCCTTCTGTAATCAGGGCATCAAGTGCAGGCAGTACAATACCGATGCCAACACCGCCAACGCTTAAACAGATAAACAATACGTAAAAGCTGTGATTCCACCATAAAAACATATAGGAAAGTGATAACAAGGCCATGCCTACGATTATAAAGATTCTCATTTTCCCTTTTTCTTTTCCAATCGTTTTCCCAGCAATGTATGAACTGATGGATAGAAAAAGGAGCGGGATACTAAGCAGGAGCCCTTTTTTGACACCCTTAATTTGATAAGCTGCCTCTAGGTTATCAGATAAGTAAAAAAGCACACCAAAAAGAAGAAACATAATAAAACCGCCAATTGCAAAAATGGCATAAAGCCAGCGTCCCTCATGCTTAAAAATGGTCTTTGTTGATTTTAAAAATTCTTTGAATGTAGGCGGGTCCTCCTCTTTTTTCGCGGACTCTACCATGAACAGTACCATGAGAAAGCTGATGATTGAAAAGAACGGAATAAACCAAAACGGCACAAACCAAAACCATGAAGCTAGAAGCGCCCCAATAATCGGGCTTAATACCTTTCCAGCTGTGTTAGAGGTTTCGATGGCGCCAAGTCCCGCACTTACTTCTTCATCATCATGAAACAAATCTCCTATAAACGGCATCACGACAGGTGCTGCCCCGGCTGAGCCAACACCTTGAAGGACCCTTCCAAATAGAATCCACATGTAGGGTTCTTTCATGATCGTTGAGGCAACTGCTGCCACAGCCCCACCAAGACCTGCGATTAACAGACACGGCAGGAGTACCTTTTTACGCCCGATTCGATCCGATAAATAGCCGGCGATTGGAATACATAAGATCGCTACAACAGAGTATACCGTAATAATGAGGGAGACTTGAAAGGAAGTGATAGAGAGTGTCTTTTCTATCTCTGGCAATACAGGTATTAACATCGAGTTCCCAAGTGTCATGATTAGAGGCACTGATGATAATGCAATAATATTCTTTTTACTGACTGTTTTCTCGCCCAACATCATTCACCCAATTCTATATACTGTTACGTATTAGTGTGGCAAGTTTTACGGGTATTATGTATGGGCAAACAAAAAGCAACCGCTTATGGAAGCGACTGCTTGTTAAAATCGTTTACGTATCACATGAAAGCTGAATTTATCCGCTCGAAAATAATTAAGCGAGTATAAGACCGGCTGATCATCCTGATCATAGTGCATTTGTTTCAGTAATAATAATGCTGTTTCAGGGTCACATTCGAGTATCGGTGAAACCTGATCGTGGTAGCCGATTGGTTCGATGTCAGCAACTGCATATTTAATCCCGCTGTGTGGCTCTCTTCCAAACAGCTCAAAAAGAGACTCTTCTTCATGTGTAAAAGAAGCGGGAAGATGCTTGACCGGAATTTTATCTAAACAATATACCACTGGCTGTCCATCTGCCGTTCGAACGCGTTCCATTGAAAAAATCTCATCAGATTCATCACACTGAAAACGAATCACATCATTCTCTGTTGGCTCCCCTTCTTGCGAGGATAAAAAGATGGTACCAGGTGTCATATTGACCTGCTCGATCATTTTCGTGACACTTGCCAGCTGTTCTATGCCTGTTGAAAAGAGTGGTCTAGAGTTGACGAACGTTCCCACACCATGCCTTCTAATTAAATACTTCTCTTCTTCTAATACACGAAGGGCTTCACGCAGTGTCGCTCTGCTCACGCCTAAAAGCTTTGAGAGCTCAAACTCAGAAGGCAGCTTTTCTTTTTCTGCATATACGCCTGTTTGTATATCTTCTTTAATACGGTCAATCACTTTCAAATATAAATGGCGATTGTCTGTTTTGGTCGACATGTTTTCCCTCCGTCTAATCAATGCAAATGATAAGATGAGAAATCTCTATTCCGAGATAAGTTGAACACAACTATATCATGTTTTTGCAAATAAATAAATAGTCTGACTTCCAGTTAACATAATCATACTATCGTTTACTTCTTTTTTAGGAAAGCTCTCTTCGATTTATGAAGAGAGCTCGTCATATTGTTCTTTTGAGAGCAGGACTTCTCTCGGTTTACTTCCTTCATAAGGGCCGACAACGCCTCGCTCTTCCATTGCGTCAATCAGGCGGGCCGCTCGGGTATAGCCGATGCGGAATCTTCTTTGAAGCATAGAGACAGAAGCCGTCTGCATGCCGATGATGAGTTCCACTGCTTCATCATATAAATCGTCATCCACAGCTGTAAGCTGATCCTGCGTTTCTTCAGTTGGAATCATTTCTTCTTGATATTGTGCTTTTTGCTGGGTGATCACATGATCAACGACATGCTCCACTTCTTCATCTGATAAAAAGGCGCCTTGCACACGAACCGGTTTGTTTGCACCTACCGGTAGAAACAGCATATCCCCTCTGCCCAGCAGTTTTTCTGCGCCACCCATATCAAGGATCGTCCTTGAATCTGTTTGCGAGGACACGCTAAAGGCGATGCGAGATGGGATGTTGGCTTTAATGACACCTGTAATGACATCGACAGAAGGTCTTTGTGTAGCAATAATTAAATGAATCCCGGCAGCACGAGCCATTTGCGAAAGTCTTGTAATGGAATCTTCTACATCAGAGGAAGCGACCATCATTAAATCTGCAAGCTCGTCTACAATGACAACAATATAAGGAAGTTCTGGCTGTTTGGCCTCTTCTGATTGATTCATTCGTTTAATGTAATCATTGTATCCTTCAATATTTCTTGTCCCCGTATGGGAAAACAATTCATAGCGGCGCTCCATTTCGCTGACTACTTTTTTAAGTGCCTGTGAGGCTTTCTTAGGGTCCGTTACAACCGGTGCGAGCAGATGCGGAATGCCATTATACACATTTAGTTCAACCATTTTCGGATCAATCATCATCATTTTCACCTCATGAGGTTTCGCTCTCATAAGAATACTTGTGATAATACCATTGATGCACACACTTTTTCCGCTTCCAGTCGAGCCTGCTACAAGTAAATGCGGCATTTTGTTCATTTCAGCCAGCACAGCTTCACCGGAAATATTTCGGCCCAGTCCAATCAGCAGCTTGGCGTTTGGACGGTCATTTTGCTTTGATTCTAATACCTCTTTTAAAGAAACCATCGCGATTTCTGCATTAGGAACCTCAATACCGATGGCTGATTTACCAGGAATCGGCGCCTCAATCCGAATGTCTTTTGCTGCGAGAGCAAGGGCTAAGTCATCACTTAGATTGACGATCTTACTTACCTTCACGCCGACATCTGGATAGACTTCATATTTGGTGACCGCCGGTCCTAAGTGGACCTGTGTAACTTTTGCTTTTACACCAAAGCTTTGAAACGTTTTTTCAAGCTTTCTTGCATTTTCGTATATATTTTTCTTGTCTGTTTGCTGCCCTGAGTGCTGCGGCTCTGCCAAAATATCAAGTGACGGCAATTCGTAATCTTTGTTTTCAAGTTCAGTAAATGTCATCGGCGGCGCCTCTTTTGGTTCATCAGCAGAATCTGATGGAACCGGTGCACTTTGCACAGACTCTTGAAGAGGCTCTGTCTCTTTTGCCACCTGCTCTTTTTGAACGAGCGGGGTGAGAATGTCATCTCTGTCAGCAAAGCTTGAGATAATCGGCTGGCTATTGTCAGAAACCGGCGTTTCCTCTTCGATCAAGATCTGATCATCATCGTCCTCTTCCTGAATACGAGACCGTTTTTTCTTTTCACCTGTTTTTTGAGGGGGCGCGCTCTTTTTCGCCTGCCTGATTCCTTTCATATCTTCAACAAACGCTTTCCACTGCTTCACCATAAATTGTGAGACAGGCAGTGTCACTTTTTTCACCATTTCTTGAAGAGAACGATTTGTAATCAGCACAATTCCAATCAGCATCAGAACGATTGCCATAATTTGAGAGCCTGCTTGTGCAAATAAGAAATAAGAAGCAGCAAATAATACGGCACCGATCATGCCGCCTCCTAAATCAGGCGACCCAGTCTCACCTTTCATGTCCATCAAGAAAAGCTCAAATGTATTTCTCATCACACTTTGAGAGCCTATCGCGCCCGCAGATGAGAGGTGCTGAAAGAGCTTCACATGAGACAAAAGCAAGATACTCGCAATGATGCAGTATAGCCCTGCTTTTCTCCTTGTCAACATATCTGGGATTTGTTTTTTCCAGAAGATGGTCACGCCAAAAAGAAATAATCCGATAAGGCAGAGAATGAACCATTCACCTGCAAAGAATCGGAATAAATGTACGAAGGTTTGTCCAACGACGCCTAGCTGTAAAATGGCAATGATCGCTATGGCAATACAGACTAACCCATTTAATTCATATTTCAGTTTTAGCTGTTTATTTTGTTTTTTTCTCGTTTTCCGTTTTCTCTTTTTAGCCATACTCATCACCTTACTACGAAAGAAAATATAACCTACCGAAAGATCAGAAAGAAAGCAGCCTGGTTTTGGCTGCATCTTGTTGTAAGTTTTCCCTTTATTATAGCATAGAATCATTCATATGAGTCGGTTTGATTGGTGCCTAATTGTAACTTCAATCGCTTGCCTGGTGCAAGCTCTTGATTCAGAAAGTCCATTGGATTGGTACTCATGACTTGAACAATTTCTGCTTCATCCTCTTTCATTTCAACCATAACTGGCACGCCTTGGATGTTTACCTGTTGAAGTTTGCGATCTCCTTGTTCCTCCGCGTAAATGGCTTCATATGGCATAGGTGTATATAAAATCATTGGATCAGCCCCTCATTTTGAGATGCCCTGTCTCCAATCAGTTCGTTCAACTTTTTAATCGCTTGTCCTACGCCGCCTACTTCATTCATGAGTCCGTATTCTGCTGCCTCATGACCAACAACATTTGTTCCAATGTCTCTTGTCAAATTGCCTTTTGAGAACATGAGCTCTTTAAACTTCTCTTCTGTAATATTGGAGTGGCTTGTTACAAAGTTAATGACTCTTTCCTGCATTTTATCTAAGTATTCAAAGGTTTGCGGGACACCAATCACTAGACCAGTTAAACGCACAGGATGAATGGTCATCGTGGCTGTTTCTGCAATATAGGAATAGTCACACGATACAGCAATCGGGACACCAATAGAGTGGCCGCCGCCAAGTACAATCGATACAGTCGGTTTCGATAAAGATGCAAGCATTTCTGCAATCGCTAGTCCCGCTTCAACATCGCCGCCTACTGTATTTAAGATGATCAAAAGACCTTCAATTTTCGGGTTTTGCTCAACTGCGACGATTTGCGGAATGACATGTTCGTATTTGGTTGTTTTATTTTGTGGCGGAAGTTGCATGTGGCCTTCAATTTGTCCAATAATGGTAAGGCAATGTATATTTGTATCTTGCGGCAGCTGTGGTATGGCTGTTTCACCAAGCTGCTGTATTTTGCTCATAATGCTGTCTTTTTCTTCTGGCTTTCGCTCAGGCTGCTGTTCATTCTTTTCGTCCATTTGTCTCCATCCTTTCCTCAAACTCTCCTTCTATTATGAACAAGAAGGCCGTATTCAATCCGCATTCCTAGCGCCACATCAAAAAAGCCCAAAGAACTTATGCTCCTTGGGCTTTCTCATCACACTTCCATAATAATTGGAATGATCATCGGCTTACGTTTTGTTTTTTCATATAGGAATTGATTAAGTACGTCGCGCATGGATTGTTTCAATGTTGACCATTCAACAATTGAGTTTTCCGTTTGCTCTTTGACAATTCCTTTGACCATTTCTGTCGCTTTTACAATCAGCTCTTCGGATTCTCTGACATACACAAATCCTCTTGTGATGATTTCAGGTCCAGAAATTAATTGTTTCTTTTGTTTATCAAGCGTAATAACGACAATTAAGATACCATCTTGAGACAATAGGCGTCTATCGCGTAACACAATGTTCCCGATATCACCAACGCCAAGACCATCGATCAAAATATTGCCTTGGTGAACTTTTTCACCGATTTTTACGTTCTGTCCTCTAAACTCCACAACATCCCCTTTATCAATCAAGAAAATGTCACTTCGTTTCATTCCCACTTCTTCAGCAATACGAGAATGTGCTTTTTGCATACGATATTCACCATTCACCGGAATTAAATACTTTGGCTTTAGTAAGTTCAGCATCAGCTTTAACTCTTCTTGGCAGCCATGTCCAGAGACATGCACACGTTTTTGCGCAAAAATGACTTGTGCGCCGCTTCTTGTGAGGAAATCCACTGTTTTTGAATATGTGAGTTCTTGTCCTGGAAGAGGTGTAGATGCAATCACAACAGTGTCATCTTTTTCAATATGAAGCTGTTTGTGATTTTGTTTTGCCATTTTTGTTAAAGCAGCAAGAGGCTCTCCGTGACTTCCAGCTGTGAGGACGACCACATCGTTTTTCGCCATTTTCTTCACTTCTTGAACTGGTACAAATAATTCTTCGTCTGCTGTGACATAACCAAGTTTGATCGCCAGCTGAAGAATCGTCATCATATTCTTCCCTGCTACGGCAAGCTTACGGCCATTTTGATTCGCTGCATTAATGATCTGCTGCACGCGGTTAATGTTCGATGAAGATACAGCGACAATTACTCGATTTTCAGCATTGTACATCGCATTTGAGATTTCGTCTTGGACGAGCGCCTCAGAAGGTGTATAACCTGGTTTTTCAGCATTGGCACTGTCTGAAAGTAGTGCTAAAACGCCATTGTTTCCAATTTTCGCAATCTCTCCGATGTCACAGGCTTGGTTAAGCGCTGGGGTTTGATCAAATTTAAAATCACCTGTGCATACGATTGAACCAAGAGAGGTTTTGAAGCTGATCCCAACTGAATCAGGGATGCTGTGATTCGTTCTAAAGAATGATACCTTTGTTGTTTCAAACGTAATGACTGATTTCGCATGTACCTCACGTAAATCAGCTTTTTGATTGAAGCCATACTGCTTTAATTTTTCTCGAAGTAACGCAAGGGTCAGCTTCGTTCCGTAAACTGGTACAGACAATTTGCTTAAGCAATGGAATACGCCTCCGATTGCTTCATCATGTCCGTGGGTAAGAAAAATTGCTTTCACCCGATCAGCACGTTCTGTTAAATAAGAGATATCAGGAATAACGACGTCAATGCCTAGCATTTCGTTTTCTGGATGCATCAAGCCTGCATCTACCACATATATGTCGGAATCAATTTCAATGACATATAGGTTTTTCCCGATTTCTCCAACGCCTCCCAGTGCAATAATTCTTACGTTCTCTGTATTTTTCTTTTTCAAAATTCTTATCCTCCTAGTCTCAAGCCCGTCCATCATCGCTTAATGCTATTATAACTGAATCTAATTTTAGAAAACAAGATGAAGTCACATTTTAAGAAAGTGTTTATGTATAAAAAACGGTCATACTCAGGGACATCTGAGAATGACCGCTTACGAAATCTTTTGTTTTGATCAGCTGTTTAAGACGCTGCTTAAATCCAGTCTCTCTTCTTCTGACAAAGGTAAAAGCGGAAGACGAACAGATCCGACATCTAGTCCTTTCAGCTGAAGAGCTGTTTTGACAGGCGTTGGATTTGGCGCTGTGAAAAGCTGTTTCATGATTGGGAGCAGCTTTTGATGGATCAATGCGGCATTGGCCGTTTGACCTGAAGCATAGCTTTTCAGCATTTGCTGCATATCAAGCCCTACGATATGAGACGCCACAGAGACCACTCCTTTTGCACCAACAGATACAGCTGGAAGTGTTAAGCTGTCGTCACCTGAATATACATCGAAATCTTCTGGTGTCTCTGCAATGATTTTTGTCATGGCATCAAGATCACCGCTTGCTTCTTTGATCGCGACAATGTTAGGTATTTGCGCAAGTTTAATGGTTGTTTCTGGGGCTAATGACGCAACCGTTCTCCCTGGTACATTGTAAAGCATGACAGGAAGAGATGTAGACTCGGCAATGGCTTTAAAGTGTGCATACATGCCTTCCTGTGATGGCTTGTTGTAGTAAGGTACGACAAGCATCACTGCATCAACGCCCGCTTCTTCTGCTTTTTTCGTTAGTTTGATAGACGCATTTGTATTATTACTGCCTGTTCCTGCAATGATTTTACAACGACCATTTGCTAATTTCACCGATTGCTGAAAAAGAGCGACTTTTTCTTCAGTCGATAAAGTTGGCGATTCGCCTGTTGTCCCTGCAACGACTAAAGAGTCACTGCCGTTTTTTAATAAGTAATCAATGAGAATTGATAGCTTTTGGAAATCAATGTTGCCCTTTTTATCAAAAGGTGTAATCATAGCTGTTGCGATATTTCCGAAATTCATTTTTTTCACCTCATCATGATTCAATCACATTTATCTTGAAAGTTCAAACACTTCGTGCAGGGCATTGACAGCCGCTCTCATGTTTTCTTCGTTCACTAGCACCCAAATGGTCGTATGGCTGTCAGCCGATTGTAAAATCGGAATGTTTTGCTCGGATAGAGCCGATACAATTTTAGATGTGACACCTGGTACACCCATGATGCCTGCGCCAACAGCTGATACTTTTGCACAATTTGTTGTCACAATTGGCGTATAGCCAAGATCTTTTAGGATCGATGTTGCCTTTTCAGTCATTGCACCTGTCACTGTATACACAATCTCACTCGGTGTAATGTTGAAGAAGTCGACACTGATTTGTGCGTTAGCCATAGCCTTGAAGACCTCTGTTTGGACGCTGTACTGCCCTTCTTTTGCCGGGACCTTGATTTGCGTCACATCATTGACATGTGCAATACCCGTAATGAGGCGGTCGTACACATCATGGCTCATTTTATCTGAGTAGTGTGACGTGACGAGTGTGCCCTCATCATCAGAGTATGTTGAACGGACCCTCATTGGTACTTTTGCTTGCATCGCAATTTCGACAGCTCTCGGGTGAATGACTTTCGCCCCTTGATATGCAAGGTTGCAAATTTCCGTATATGTCACGACTCTGAGCGGCTTTGCATTTTCAACAATGCGGGGATCTGCTGTCATGACGCCTTCTACATCTGTAAAAATATCAATGAAGTCTGCCTGTAATGCAGCACCTAAAGCAGCTGCGGACGTATCACTGCCGCCTCGTCCGATTGTGGTCACGTCCCCATTTTTCGCAGCTCCTTGGAACCCAGCAACAACGACAACATCATGTTCAGACAGTGCCGCCTCGAGACGTTCACACTTCATATCAATAATTTTCGCACTCGTATGCTCCTTATCTGTCACAAAGCCCGCCTGTGCGCCTGTCATTGCTACAGCCTTTAGCCCGTTTTCATTCAGCATACTTGAAAACACAACAGCTGAAATATTCTCTCCGCAGGAAACGAGCAAGTCTTTTTCTCGATTTGTCATATGCTGCGCGCTGCCATAAAGCAGACCAAGCAGCGTATCTGTCGCATAAGGGTCGCCTTTTCGTCCCATTGCGGAAACGACGACAACCGACTTATAGCCTTTCTCTTTTGCCGATAAGATATGTGCAAGTGCCCTTTTTCTACCTTGATCATCTTTGACAGATGTACCGCCAAATTTTTGGACAATTATTTTCACTGTTTTCACTCCAAGTTCATTCTGACGTAACAGAAGAGAGCAGGCGAAAGATGCCTAACTCTCTTCTGTTCGTCCTCATCATCCATTGAATGTTAAACTAATTTTAATGCTTTTAAGCTTTCTGCAATTTGAACTGAGTTCCATGCAGCGCCTTTTAGCAGGTTATCAGATACAATCCACATATGGAACCCGTTTGGACGGTCCAAATCTTTCCGAATGCGGCCGACAAATACGTCGTTTTTTCCAACAGCATCTGCAGGCATTGGATAAATTTGCTGAGACGGATCATCTTGCAGTGTAATGCCTGGTGCATCTTTAAGAATTGACTTAATGTCGTCAACTGTTGCGTCATTTGATTCTAGTTCGACGTAGACAGATTCTGAATGTCCTGTTTCAATTGGAAGTCTCACACATGTTGCCGCTACTTCTAGCTCTGGCATATGCATAATTTTCTTCGTTTCGTTGATCATTTTCATTTCTTCAAATGTATAGCCATTGTCTTGGAATTTATCAATTTGCGGAATCGCATTAAATGCAATTTGATAAGGCATGACTTCCGGCTTTACATCTTCTTTATTTAAAATGGCTTGTGATTGGCTGTATAGTTCGTCAATGGCTTCATGTCCTGCACCTGATACGGCTTGGTAAGTGGACACGATGACTTTTTTCATGCCATACGCCTGACGAAGCGGTTCTAATGCCGCTACCATTTGAATCGTTGAACAGTTAGGGTTTGCAATGATTCCTTGATGGTCATGCAAGTCTTTTTCGTTTACCTCTGGTACGACAAGAGGGATGTTTTCGTCCATACGAAAAGCACTTGTGTTGTCTACAACAATCGCACCTCGTTTGACTGCTTCAGGAGCTAGCGCCTTGGAAACATTTCCTCCAGCACTGAATAATGCAATGTTCACTCCTTCAAAGCTTTCAGGTGTTGCTTCCTGAACGGTATACTCTTGACCTCTGAATGTCACTTTTGTTCCAGCAGAACGTTTTGAGGATAGTAGAGTCAGTGTATCCATTTCAAAATCTCTGTCAGCTAGTGTTTTTAACATTTGTTGACCGACAGCTCCAGTCGCTCCAACTACAGCTACATGCAATCCTCTTCCCATCAGTAAAACTCCTTCCGACCCATCCATGATTCTTTTCTTTCGGATGGCCATCCTATGACTTTTTACATTTTATTTTACCATAGAAAAGCAAGGCTTGAAGCATCTTTTTTGAATCTTTCATGATTTTCTAGTGAATCTATTATTCGTTTGCTCCAATTAAAATCGGCTGAATTTGTCTATGCTGGAGCGCCTCTTCTACTGTTTGAGAAAGCAAATCCATGTTTGCGACCATGGAGGTCGGTTTTTTAAATGGATCATCTTGGCCAAATGGAATAAAGAAAATATTCTTTGTCGACATCAGCCTCATCAGATTTGTACCATTTAAGCCTAGCGCATCATTTGTTGAAATTCCTAAAACGACAGGACGATGATTTCGAATGGTTGCTTTTGCAGCCATTAAAACAGGGCTGTCTGTCATGGCATTTGCGAATTTCGCCATCGAGTTCCCTGTTAATGGAGCAATGACCATACAATCAAGTGGCAGCTTAGGTCCGAGCGGCTCTGCTTTCACGATTGAGTCAATCGCCTTAAAACCAGTCAGCTTCTCAATCCGCTCAATCCAGTCAGCCCCATCTCCGAATCTTGTATTCGTACTCTGGACCGTATATGACACCACTGGACGCACTTCTGCTCCTTCTTTTACAAGTGCTTCGATTTGCGGATAAACAGCTTCGTACGTACAGTGGGAACCAGTTAAGCCAAAGCCGATTCTTTTCCCTTTTAATGTTGTCATGATTCCATCCCCCTTTTTTCCTCTGCAAGTTCACATAAGAGCCCAGAAAGCACTTTTGCAATGATTTGCCCTGCTGTCTTTGGTGCAACAATTCCCGGGAGTCCTGGTGCAAGAAGCGCCTTCACTCCGTGTTTTTGTGCAAAGTCAAAGTCTGTTCCCCCTGGGCGGGAGGCGATATCCAAAATGAGTGTCTTTGGTGTCATACTGACGATGACAGATGAATCTAATACAAGGCTTGGAATGGTATTGATGATGATATCTACATCCGTTACTTCTTCTTTTAACCGGTCCATTGAAAATGGATCGAGTCCCATTTCAAAGGCCCGCGCTAAATGCGCTGTATCTGCTGCCCCTACTTTTACGTCCGCACCGAGTGCCCGAAATGTGCGGGCAATGGTGAGTCCTGTTCTTCCGAGCCCGAGGACAGCAACACGTGATCCATGAATCGTATAATCCGTTTGCTGAATGGCCATCATGATAATCCCTTCAACTGTTGGAATAGAGTTATATATGGCAATATCATCTCGCTCAAACAGCTTCACAAGTTTTCGGTTCACCTGCTTTGCCAGATTGTCTAAGTACGTATTAGAAATACCTGAGTACAAGGTACAATGGGCAGGGGTTCTTTCTAAATATGTTGCTTCTAGTAAAACCTGTTCATTTGAGAAAACTGTCGCGACAACACCTTCATCCGTTGCGCCTGATACTGGCAGGATCATACTGTCTACCTGTTCGAATGGAAGTTCTGACATTTTTAGCTTTTCAGCCCCAATAAATCCGTGATCCAGCTGATCAAATCCAACCAAAAACACTTTGGCATGCTGCTGTGACAGCTTGCGAATAATTTCAAGCTGCCTTGCATCTCCCCCGATCACCGCAACCGTTAAACCGCTCAACATACTGACCGTTCACCTTCTTTATTTAAAAAAGTCTGTAATATTTTCTGAATCTCCCTTTCAGCATATGAGGAGAGGATTCAGCCTGTGAACAAATCGGAGAGAGAAAAGAAAAAGAGCACCCATTTATGATGGATGCTCTTTTTCCCCGGGCGGCTGAAGTGATTCAGGCACATCGAGAATGATCATATCTGATCCTATTTTTTGAATGTGATTCCACGGGACGCGGATGTCATTTCCTTGCTTTCGAAAGCCAAACCACTTCACGGAAGGTATGATGAGTGCTGTAATTTGACCGTCCTGTTCATTGATTTCAAGGTCGGTTTGTCCAAGCACGCCAAGCCGCTCCGCTCTTTTGATATCGACGATCTCTTTTCCTGACAGCTCACTTAGCCTCAAAATCGCATCACTTCCCTTCCGTATCATATATGCAGCCACAAGAAGAAATAGACCGTCCCGCTTTTTCAAGTTATGAATGATGCCAATTTGAATACCAAGCTGGTTTCAGTAGATGAAAGCGATCATGGTCTGCCAGCATTCTCTCCACTCGGTTCACCATTTCTTTTACATGTTTAGGGTCATAAGAAAGCGTCCATACAATAGAAGAAAAGCAGCTCATTGCTGTATAGATGGAAAAAAGAAGCCAAAAATCGTCTGTGGCCTGCGTACTTACATAGTAATCCAGTTGCCCTGCTGAAAACGGAATACTGCTTTCTCGACTAAATAAGGACAATTTATAAAAGTCATGAACCGGGTCACCCCAGTCAGATTGATCAAAATCAATCACGCCGGCATACTCACCTCCTTGAATGATGATATTCCCTAAATGAAAATCATCATGCTGGAACTGGTTCGGTCTCGCCTTTACCGCATCAACATGTGATTTGATAAAATCTAATACGAATTGATCTTGAGCAAAAGTTACTCCACTTGATTGATAGGCATGTACATACCGTTCATGTTTCGCCATGACCCTCTCATCCCACGGTGCGACATGAGAAGGTGCGGGACATGTATGCATGAAACTTAGCTCTCTACCTGCCCGCCTCCCGATTTCATACTGCTCTTCATTTGTGAGCAGATGGATGGATGCTCTAGCATTCTCTCCTTCAATCAAGGAGAAAATACGATAGGTACAGTTAAGTTCAGCATTCATTCCAATCTCCATCACTTCAGAACATAGAAGCCCTCGATCTTTTAACTTTCGCTGAACTGACGCTTTTCTTTTAAAGCTGGAATACGTTTTGAGGTTTGATAGCTTGAGCACTAGCTTTTCACTAGAGGATGTTGTGACGAGATAAGTACGGTTTCCTGAAAAGCCAGATGTCATCGGCTGGAAGGAGATGGCTTGTGTCAGGAGCGGAGAGAGGCGTTTCAGTTTTTCATGTTCCATGAAAGCAGTGCTCCCTTCTTCTTTATATACAATAAAACGGCAGACCTCTTAGAAGCCTGCCGTGTTGTTTACATTATGATGGCTGATCACCCGTCGGACTAATAAGCGAGAGCGCATAATCTTCTGTAAAGATTCGTTTTGATAAGTTATTCACGCCGTCTAATGTGACGTGGTTGATTTCGTCAATAATTTCATCGAGTGTACGATGTTTGCCAAGGAGCAGTTCATTTTTACCGTTTCGGCTCATCTTGCTGTTTGTGCTTTCAAGGCTGAGCATGAGGTTCCCTTTCATTTGCTCCTTAGAGTTTTCAAGCTCTTTTTGCGTGATTCCCTCACGTTTTAAGACGTCTAATGTTTGTAAGATGGTTTCAGAGAGCAGGTTTAACTGCTTCGCTCCAGTCCCGCCATAAATCGTCAGCATGCCGTTATCTGCAAATGAACTGTGATAGCTGAAAACGGAATAAGCGAGTCCTTTGTCTTCTCTTACATCCTGGAACAAGCGGCTGCTCATGCTTCCGCCAAGAACATTATTTAACACGATTAAGTCATAGATGCCTTTATCTCCAGCTGGAAGGCCATTAAAGCCCATGCATAGATGCGCTTGCTCTGTTTCCTTTTTGCGTGTGAGCTTGTCATAGTGAAATTGCGGCGCTTCTAAAGGCTGTTTTTTCCCTTTCGTTTCATACGAACCGAACAACTTTTCAACCTCTCGAATGAAGGTGTCATCCACATTCCCTGCAACAGAGATCACAACGCGGTCCGGCGTGTAGAATTCATCCATATAAGCTCTAAGAGAGTCTCCGTTAAAAGTAGAAAGTGTTTCTTCTGTTCCTAAAATCGGGAAGCCTAAAGAATGATCACCATAAATCGCTTTGCTCAACAGATCATGAACGATATCATCAGGTGTATCCTCATACATTTTGATTTCTTCATAGACTACATTTTTTTCTTTTTTCAGCTCTTCTTCATCAAAAGCGGAGTGGAAGAACATGTCGCTTAATACATCGAGGGCGTAGCCAGCATGTGAATCAAGCACCTTTGCATAGTAGCAAGTGTATTCTTTTGACGTAAAGGCATTCACTTGACCACCAATGCGGTCAAAGGATTCTGCGATATCACGTGCAGATCTCGTCTTTGTCCCTTTAAAGAACATATGCTCCAGAAAGTGTGAGATTCCATTAATTTCTGGTGTCTCATGTCTAGAACCAGTTCCAATCCAGACGCCAATTGCGACAGATCTTACAGTGGGATTGTTTTCAAGTACAATTCTTACTCCGTTTTGGCATGTATACGTTTTGACCAAGTTTTGCTCCTCCTATTCAACAAACAGATCGGATCACGGATGTCTTTTTTCACTTAGGAGGTCTGAAACCGTTCCTAATTCATATCCTCTTTCCTTAATTTGAGTGATAAGTGCGTCAAGACTTTTCGCCGTCGAATCTGTTGGATGCATTAATATCATCGCCCCATTGTGAATTTTCCCAAGCACCCGTTTTTGTAATATGTCTGGTGACGGTTTTTGCCAGTCAATGGTGTCTACCGTCCACATAATGGTTTCCATTCCTTCTTCAGCAGCGAGTTTCACTGTTTCTTCTTTAAAGCTGCCGCTAGGAGGGGCGAACCACTTCGGTTTTTTTCCAAGGGATTCTTCAATTTGACGATTCGTTTTGGTAATTTGCTCTAATGCTCGTTCTCTTGTCAGTGTGCGCATATCCGGGTGATTGTATGAATGGTTTCCAATTTCATGACCATCTGCCACGATTTTTTTAGCAAGATCCGTGCTTTTTTTCACCCATTTGCCCTCTAAGAAAAAGGTCGCCTTGACCTGATGCTTTTCCAGTGTCTTTAACATCTTGATTAAATGCTCGTCACCCCAAGCCACGTTGATGAGGAAAGCATTCATTTTTTTATCTGGATGTCCCTTGTAAATGGGCTCAGCACCAAGTTCGTGTAAATGAATAGAAGGTTTTGTTTCATTGAAAACAAGCAGCTTTTCATCAAATGACCCTTGTTTTTTCATTTTTTCATAAGAGGCATCGATATTGACTGTCTGTCCATTTAAACCAGGCATCTTTTTCCACACTTTATCAATCTTAGCATTTTGCGCCTTCACTTCATAGTCAGAAGACTTCGATTCAATCTCTTGATATAAAATATCTTTTGAAACAGATGCAACCTCAGCATGCTCTTTCATTGATTCAATATATGTAACAGCAGCCGGCTGCTTCATCGTTTGATATGACACGAGCAGTAAAAATACAAACACAATGAATGGTAACGTTTTTTTCAATGGCTGTCCCTCCCCTTTACCACAAATTATGATGGGGAGAAACAAGCTAGAACTATTGTTAGCGCAAGAAAAGAAAGAAGCCTGGTACGGATACCTGGCTTCTAACACATTTCATTAAGACTGTTTTTCTTCTTTTTCCTTTTCTTCACGTAAAACAGCTTTGCGAGAAAGGTTCACACGGCCTTGTTTATCGATTTCAGTGACTTTGACAAGTAATTCATCGCCAATCTTCACGACATCTTCAACTTTGCCTACACGGTCAAGCGCAAGCTCAGAAATATGAACAAGTCCATCTTTGCCGCTGAAGATTTCAAGGAAAGCACCGAATTTTTCAATGCGTTTTACTTTACCTAAGTAAAGTTGCCCCACTTCAACTTCTCTCACAAGATCTTCAATGACTTTCTTCGCTTTTTGGTTCATGTCTTCTTCTGTAGAAGAGATAAAGATTGTACCATCTTGTTCAATATCGATTTTCACACCGGTATCTTCAATGATTTTATTGATTTGTTTACCGCTTGGTCCAATGACATCACGAATTTTATCAGGATTGATCTTCATCGTTAAGATTTTTGGTGCATAACGAGACAATTCTCCTCTAGAAGCAGGAATCGTTGACAGCATGCTATCTAAGATTTCCATTCTTCCTTTTTTCGCTTGTTGGAGAGCTTCCTCCAAGATGTCTTTTGATAGACCATCGATTTTGATATCCATTTGAAGCGCTGTTACACCTTTTGATGTACCTGCAACTTTAAAGTCCATATCACCAAGTGCATCTTCCATTCCTTGAATGTCTGTCAGCACTGTGTAGTATTCACCAGATTTCACAAGCCCCATTGCAATCCCTGCAACTGGTGCTTTAATTGGAACACCCGCATCCATCATCGCAAGTGTGCTTGCGCAAATACTTGCTTGTGAAGTAGATCCGTTTGATTCCAATACCTCAGAGACAAGGCGAACCGTATAAGGGAAATCTTTTTCAGATGGAATCACTGGTTCTAATGCACGTTCACCTAGCGCACCATGCCCGATTTCGCGGCGGCCTGGGCCACGCATTGGACCTGTCTCACCAACACTGAATTGCGGGAAGTTGTAATGGTGCATGAAGCGTTTCGATTCTTCAACGCCTAGACCGTCAAGAATTTGCACATCGCCAAGTGCACCTAATGTACAAATACTGAGCGCCTGTGTTTGTCCTCTTGTAAATAGACCTGAACCGTGCGTTCTTGGCAGAAGTCCTACTTCTGAAGAAAGTGGACGGATTTGATCTACACCGCGTCCATCTGGACGTACTTTCTCTTCAGTGATCAGACGACGAACTTCATTTTTGACAAGCTTGTTTAATACATCCTTCGCTTGTTTAATCGTCGCTTCGTCGCGATCTTCTTCTTCAAACTTCTCAACCACAGCTTTTTTCACAGCACTGATTGCATCTTCACGTGCATGCTTCTCATGTACTTGAATCGCTTTCAGCAGGTCTGTTTCAGCAAGTGCTTTTACTTCGTCTGCTAACGTTTGATCTACTTCATATAAAGGAATATCGATTTTTGCTTTACCGACTGCCTTGACAATTTCCTCTTGGAATTCGATTAAGCGTTTGATCTCTTGGTGACCATACATGATGGCTTCAAGCATTGTTTCTTCTGGTACTTCATCAGCACCAGCTTCGACCATGTTGATCGCATCTTTTGTTCCAGCGACTACAAGGTTGATGTCACTTTGTTCAAGCTGCTCTACATTTGGATTGATGATCAGCTTTCCATCAACTCGTCCTACTGTAACGCCGGCGATTGGTCCCTCAAATGGAATGTCAGACACACATAATGCTAAAGATGAGCCAAACATTGCAGCCATTTCAGATGAACAATCTTGATCCACACTCATGACGATACTAATGACTTGTACTTCGTTTCTAAATCCATCTGCAAATAATGGACGGATTGGTCTGTCAATTAAGCGGCTCGCAAGGATCGCTTTTTCACTTGGACGGCCTTCTCTTTTAATGAAGCCTCCAGGAATTTTACCTACTGCGTATAATCTTTCTTCGTAGTTCACAGTGAGCGGGAAAAAATCAAGTGGTTTTGGTTCTTTAGAAGCTGTTGCTGAGCTAAGCACAGCTGTATCTCCGTAGCGTACGAGGACCGCTCCGTTTGCTTGCTTTGCAAGCTGGCCAGTTTCAACTGTCAGTTGACGTCCAGCCCAGTCTATGGTGAAGACATGTTTCTCTTGTCCCATTCTGAGAAAAACTCCTCTCTTATCTTGAAATTTTAGTTAATTCTTATTATGAACAAAATGATTTTCACATATCAATGTGAAAGGTGTATGTAGAAGGGTTTTTGCCATTCTTTCAACATTTTAACCATAAAATATTAGTGATTATACGATAAAAAAGCGGGAATCCTCCCGCTTTTTACGATTATCGACGTAAGCCTAGTTTGTTAATTAACTCACGGTAACGAGTTACGTCTTTATTACGTAGATACGTAAGAAGATTACGACGTCTACCTACCATTTTCAAAAGACCGCGACGTGAGTGGTGATCTTTCTTATGAGTACGTAAATGCTCGTTCAAGTTGTTAATTGATTCTGTTAGGACAGCGATCTGAACTTCTGGAGATCCAGTATCAGATTCGTGTGTTTTGAACTCATTAATTAATTGAGTTTTACGCTCTTGAGTAATAGCCATCCTGTTTCACCTCCAAATCATGTTAGCCCCATCTACCTCGCAACCGTCGGTGAAGTCGGCCTGCCAAGTAAGTGGTTTTAAAGCTACAGGAATAATCATACTAAAAATATGCTGAATTTGCAAATGGTAGAGCTGTTTTTCTATGAATTTTTTGTTTGCCTTAGCTGATCTTGAAAAAACTGAATCGCTTCTTCTTTATCTTGACTGATTTGAGCCGTTAACTCCTGGATTCCGTTAAATTTTTGTTCACTGCGAATGCGTTTGAACCACTGTAATTTAATCGGTTCACCATATATTTCTTCGTTAAAATCAAAGAGGTTTACTTCAATGGCAGGCTGATCAGGGCGCTTTTCATAAAAGGTTGGTTTATAGCCAACGTTACAAACACCGTCATACACTTTGCCTTTGACTTCTGCTCTTACTGCATAAACCCCTGTTGGCGGAATAATGTATTCAGCAGATAAACCGACATTTGCAGTCGGAAAGCCGATCGTCCGTCCTCGCTTATCTCCATGAATGACAATACCGCGCAGCTGATAAGGTTTTCCTAAAAGCTCACTCACATATTCAACATCCCCATTTTTCAATGCGGAACGTATGAGTGTAGAGCTGACTTTACGGTCTTGATTGGACAACTTAGGAACGATGGTGGCCGTGATACGCCCTTTTCCGTACTCATCGAATGTTTCCATTGTGCCTGCACCAAAACGGCCAAACGTAAAATCAAAACCGGCTACTGCGTGCTTCACATTCAGCTCATCCAAATATTGATCCACAAACTCTTGAGGAGACAGCGCTGCAAAGCTTTCGCTGAATTGCACAATGTATAAATAGTCAGCGCCCAGCTGTTCGATGAAATCAATTTTATCCTCAAGCGGTGTAATTAAGTCCTTTGGTTCACGTGCTTTTTGCAAAACATGTGATGGATGCGGATGAAAGGTCATGACTGCTAAAGCCAATCCTTCTTTTCTCGCAATGCTTTTCGCTGCGTCAATAACTTTTTGATGTCCGAGGTGAACACCGTCAAAATACCCTAAAGCCATAACAGAAGGGTCTTGATCCTTTTGATTCAATGTATGTGGGTGTGAAATATGTATAGTCTTCACGAGATGGTCACCTTTTCTTTAAGATTGCTTGTCCTGAGATAAGATCTTCGCCGGCTTCATCAGATTCTGTTTGGTCGGGTGCTTCATATATATCGCCATACAGCGGCCTGAAGGAGCAAAGACAGCGACACGTTCTTCCTCTGCAAAATGAGCGAATTCATCAGGCATTGGCAGGACTGCACCGTTTTCCACTTTACTTGCTAATGTATCATTTATCTCCCATTTCGGCAAATGATTGAGCGCGCGCTCGATCGAGACAAGGTGCTCATCTACTGCTCCTTCCTCGCTTATATTTCGGAGCTCATCAAGGGTGATGCATTCATCTAGTGTAAAATCACCTGACCCTGTGCGAATGAGATGTGACATATGGGCTGGAAACCCTAGTTTCTTTCCAATATCAACCGCTAAGGTTCTGACATACGTTCCTTTTGAGCATAAAACGGTGAATCTAAATGATACCTTTCCATTCTCAAATAAAGCAGGTGTTGTCCGCTCGATACGGTGAATCGTAATTTCACGGCTCGGCCGCTCAATTTCAATGCCTTCTCTTGCATATTCATAGAGTTTTTTCCCGCCAATTTTCACAGCAGAAAACATGGGAGGAATTTGTTCAATGGTTCCTTGAAACTGTTTCAGCACAGCATCAATTTCTTCTTCTGAGATGGGTTTTTGCACCTTTTCTTCTTCTACGATCTCACCTGTTTGGTCTTCTGTTGTTGTAGAAAAGCCAATCGTGATTTCTGCATCATACGTTTTCGATTTATCTGTTAAGTATTCGACAATCTTCGTTGCTCTTCCGATACAAATGGGCAGAACACCTGATACCTCCGGGTCGAGAGTGCCTGTATGTCCGACTTTTTTGGTATGCAAGATCTTTCTCACTTTGAACACACAGTCGTGAGAGGTCATTCCTCTTTCTTTATGTAATAAAAGAACACCATTTATCATCTGCGTTCTCTCCTTTCATAAACGATGAAAAAGGACAGACGATCATCGCCTATCCTTATTTCAACGTCTTATTCATGATCTTTTGTGTTTAGTTCAGCAATCAGGCTTTCAATTCGATTTCCATAATCTACGGATTCATCGAATTCAAAGTGCAGTTCTGGTGTTTTGCGAAGTCTAATTCGATTGCCAATTTCAGAGCGGATATACCCTTTAGCCTTTGCAAGGCCTTTTAAGGTTTCCTCTCTTTGTTTCTCGTCACCGAGAACAGAAATGTAAACTTTCGCAATTTGCAAATCACCGGATACTTCAACATCGGTTACAGTCAAAAAGCCAATTCTTGGATCTTTTAGCTTTCTGCCTAGGATGTCACCTAATTCTTTTTTCATCTGCTCACCCACGCGGGTTGCTCTCATACTCATGATCTTATCACCTCTAATTAAAACCACTCAGTTTTCGTGATCGTTCGTTCAATTTCAGGAAAAGAATCAATAAAGCTTAAAACACGCTGCAATTCCTTTTCCACTTGAACCCGAGAGGAGGAAATCACGGCGATTCCAATTGATGTACGCTGCCATGTGTCCTGGTAATCCATTTCAGCCATGGTTACATTGAATTTATGGCGCGTTCTTGTCAATATACGCTGAAGAACCGCACGTTTTTCCTTCAGTGAGGAGGCATCATAGATGATGCACTCACATTCGGTATAACCGATCATTTTCTTTCGATTTCTTGCATAACGAATGATTCCATGACATCACCTTCACGGATATCATTGTACTTCTTAATGGTAATACCACATTCATAGCCTTGTGAAACTTCTTTCACGTCATCTTTGAATCGTTTTAATACGTCGACTTCGCCTTCAAATATAACGACGCCGTCACGGATTAAGCGGATACCACTATCTCTTGTGATGGTTCCTTCAGTGACATAACCACCAGCAATTGTACCGATTTTAGATACTTTGAACGTTTGACGAACTTCAACTTGACCGATGACTTTTTCTTCATATTCAGGGTCAAGCATTCCTTTCATCGCAGCTTCAATTTCATCGATGACTTTATAAATAATGCGGTGTAAGCGGATATCTACGTTTTCTGTTTCAGCTGTGCTCTTCGCATTTCCATCAGGACGTACGTTAAATCCGATCACGATCGCATTAGAAGCACTTGCTAATATAATATCAGATTCTGTAATCGCTCCAACACCCGTATGGATGATTTTCACTTTTACGCCTTCTACTTCAATTTTTTGAAGAGCGGCCGTCAGTGCTTCAGCAGAACCTTGTACGTCTGCTTTCACGATCAAGTTGATATCTTTCACTTCACCTTGTTTGATTTGCTCAAATAGGTCATCTAGAGATAATTTCGCTTTGTCTGAACGCTGTTCATCAAGCTGTTTCGAAGCACGCGCCTCACCCACTTGACGAGCTGTTTTTTCATCCTTGAATACGAGGAACTGATCCCCTGCATTCGGTACATCGTTTAAACCAGTGATTTCAACAGGTGTAGATGGTCCTGCTGTTTTCACGCGGCGTCCGATGTCATTAACCATTGCACGAACGCGGCCAAATGTATTTCCGACAACGATTGGGTCACCTACATGAAGTGTACCAGTTTGAACAAGAAGGGTTGCAACAGATCCTCTTCCTTTATCAAGCTCAGCCTCGATGACAGTCCCTTTTGCCGCACGATTTGGGTTAGCTTTCAGTTCTCCAACTTCGCTGACAAGAAGGATCATTTCGATCAATTCGTCAATGCCTTCACCTGTTTTTGCAGATAGAGGAACGAAGATCGTTTCGCCGCCCCAAGCTTCTGGTACTAAACCATGCTCAGTTAATTCCTGCATCACACGGTCAGGGTTCGCTGTTGGTTTGTCAATTTTGTTGACAGCGACAATGATTGGCACTTCTGCCGCTTTCGCATGGTTAATGGCTTCAATCGTTTGCGGCATCACGCCATCATCTGCTGCAACGACCAGAATTGTCGTATCTGTTACCTCAGCACCACGTGCACGCATCGTTGTAAATGCTGCGTGTCCAGGTGTATCAAGGAACGTGATTTTCTTGCCGTTTTCTTCAATTTGGTAAGCACCGATATGCTGCGTGATTCCACCAGCTTCGCCTTCGACGACTTTCGTCTTACGAATGCTGTCAAGAAGCGTTGTTTTCCCGTGGTCAACGTGTCCCATGATCGTCACAACTGGAGGGCGTACTTGCATATCTTCTTCTTTATCTTCAACTTCATACTTTTCAAGTTCAGTTTCTTCTAAAATAATGACTTCCTCTACTGGAACGCCATATTCAGAAGCGATTAATTCAACTGTATCTTTATCCAGCTCTTGGTTAATGGTTGCCATAACACCAAGCATCATCAGCTTTTTGATAATTTCAGCTGTTTCTTTTCCAAGCTCTTCAGCCAACTGGCCGACTGTCATTGAATTTGTAAATTCAATTTTTTCAGGAAGCTCTTTCTTAGGCTTCACAGGTCTAGCTTGCTGATGCTGCGGTTTGTTATTCCCACCGCGTTTATTTTTGTTTTTGTTTTGGTTGTTGTTTTTTTTGTTTTTATTAAATTGATTATTCTGCACGTCATTCTTCTTTCTATCATTGTTTTTGTTAGATGATTGTTTTTTTTGTTCTGCGGGTTTCTCGTTAGCTGTCTCTTTTGCTTTGGCTTTTTTATAGATAGCGTCTAGCTTTTTCACAGTGTCGTTTTCAAGCGTCGCCATGTGGTTGTTCACTTCCACGTTCATATCCTTAAGCGCTGCTATAATATCTTTACTTGAAACATCTATGGCTTTTGCGTATTCATATACTCTCACTTTAGCCATTCGTTCACCCCCAAATAAATTAATCGAGCAAGCTTATCAGCTTCTTAGCGAAGCCTTGGTCAGTGACAGCGACAACTACGCGAGCTTCTTTCCCAATAGAACGTCCGAGAACGGAACGGTCTTCAACTTTTCTAACCGGAACATTATAAAATTTGCATTTGTCAGATACCTTTTTCTCTGTGTTCGATGAGGCATCTGCTGCAAGAAGAACCAGCTTAGCACGCGCATGTCTAATTTCTTTGATCACAAGATCTTCTCCTGACACGACTTTACGAGCTCGATTTGCTAGACCAAGCAAAGGATACCATTCAGATTGAGTCATTTGGTTTTTTCACCTTTTCAGCTAGTTCTAGTAATTCTTCAAATATGTGTTCGTCAATCTGTGTCTGAAATTGCTGCTGTAAACTGCGTTTGTTCTTTGCCGCAAGAATGGTTTCTTTATCGAGAGAAAGGTAAGCTCCGCGTCCGTTCTTTTTTCCGGTTGCGTCAACAGACACTTCACCTTCTTTAGATCGAACAACACGGATCAGTTCTTTCTTTGGTTTCATTTCTCCCGTCACGACACATTTTCTAAGCGGGATTTTTTTTCGGCTATTCACCTTTTACATCACCTCTTATTCGTCAGATTCCTCAGCTACTGGTTCAGCCTCTAAGAAAAGAGATTCAGAGTCTTCAGTTCTTGGGAAAATACCGAGTTCCCTTGCATCTGTTTCGCTTTTAATGTCAATTTTCCAGCTAGTCAGCTTTGCTGCAAGACGAGCATTTTGACCTCTTTTACCAATGGCTAACGACAGCTGATAATCAGGTACAATCACTGTTGTCGCCTTATCTTCTTCATTTACAATGACATCAAGTACTTTTGATGGACTTAATGCGTTGGCAACAAATTCAACCGGGTCATTAGACCAATGGACAATGTCAATTTTTTCGCCTTTTAGCTCGTTGACAATTGCTTGTACACGCTGACCTTTTGGTCCAACACAAGAACCAACTGGGTCAACATCAGGATCATCTGTACGAACAGATATTTTAGAACGGTCCCCAGCTTCTCTAGCAACCGATTTAAGCTCTACAGTACCATCATAAATTTCTGGCACTTCAATTTCAAATAAACGCTTTAAAAGACCTGGATGTGTTCTAGACACATAAATTTGTGGTCCTTTTGTTGTTTTTTCGACTTTTGTAATAAACACCTTAATGCGGTCATGTGGTTTGTAGTCCTCATTTGGCATTTGTTCGTTGACCGGAAGAAGGGCTTCGATTTTGCCAAGTGACACGTAAATGAATTTACTGTCAATTCGCTGAACGATTCCCGTCATAATGTCTTCCTCGCGATCGATAAACTCAGTGTAGATCACACCTCGCTCTGCTTCTCTCACTCGCTGCGTCACCACTTGTTTCGCAGTCTGAGCTGCAATGCGTCCGAAGTCTTTTGGCGTGACTTCAATTTCAACGACGTCACCTACCATGTAATTCGGGTTGATATTGGCTGCATCATCTACAGAGATTTCAAGGCGAGAATCATACACTTCATCTACAACATCTTTTCTTGCAAATACGCGAATCGTTCCCGTTTCGCGGTTTAAATCAACACGAACATTTTGTGCTTGATTAAAGTTACGCTTATATGCAGAAATGAGTGCAGCTTCTATCGCTTCAATAATAATTTCTTTACTAATACCCTTCTCTTTCTCAAGAACAGTCAGGGCATCTAACAACTCACTACTCATTTTTATGGTTCCCCCTTATATCAATGAAAAGGTTAATTGAACGAAACTGCTAATCTTGCGTTAGCTATTTTTTCGTATGGAATATTGATCTCTTTCTTTCTTGTCTTGATCTTCACTGTCACTGTTGCAATCTCACCATCAAAGCTTGTAAGCTCACCTTCAAATGCTTTTTCACCATCAATTGGTTCATATGTTTTCATGAAAACATTTTTTCCAAGTGCTTTTTCAAAATCAGCTTTTTTCTTTAATGGGCGCTCCGCTCCAGGAGAGGACACTTCAAGAAAGTAGTTTTGGCTAATCGGATCTGCCTCATCAAGCTTTTCGCTCAAGGCTTCGCTCACTTTGGCACATTCTTCGATATCGACACCTTTATCAGAGTCAATAAACACGCGAAGGAACCAGTTTTGACCCTCTTTGACAAATTCAACATCAACGAGTTCAAGCTGTAAGCCATCTAAAATTGGCTGCACCATTTCGCTTACGACATCCACTACTTTTTTGCTCATTCTCTTCCTCCTTGTGCTTTCGATAAACGCTCTTATCAATCATTCTGCATAAAAACCCTGCTTTATGTGAGCAGGGGGAGCAGAAAACGGATGAATAATGTCGAGACAAAAATTGCCTGTTCAATACAAAAGAGCGGGTTTCCCCACTCTTGTCTCGGTAATCGTTAGCATTTCCATAAAAACTATACCATATCCAATTTTTTTATGCAAATGAAGTTCCTTATTCAGCAGGCATTCGCCATCAGTTCTTTTCGTTCATTCTTTTCGCATGTTCACTGATAAGTGCTGCCTCCCTGCTCCCCTTTATGATGCGGAAACCGTCATAATCCGGATAGAGCGAATCATCGTCCTGAATACTTGTTAAAATCCAAAATTGACTGCCAGCTCCTCCGAGCCGCTCAACCGCTGACAGCCAGCTTTGATATACGTCAGGACGCGCTGATTGATTTTGAACGCCAAACTCTTCTAACACAACTGGTTTTCCGATTGACTTCCCGCGGGTGATATGGTCTTCGATCCATTTCACTCCCCAAGCAGCTGACTTGTTCCAGTGATCTGGGTACAGATGATAGGTTCCATAATCGATATTAGAGAGAGCCGTCAAACGGTCCCAATCGACGCCTTCTCCGCCTCCATAAAACCAGTCTTCATGTCCTGGTATGCGAAAGAACCCTTCATCTCCTACTGCAACAAGATGGTGACGATCCAGCGATTTGATCCACGTACTCATTTCATCTGCCCATTTGACTAGTATATTTCCCGTTGGATCTGACTGCACACGCGGCTCATTAGCTAATTCCCAAGTCATAATAGCTGGATCGTCCTTATATTGAACACCTGTGTACGTATTGGTTCTTTCTAATACATAGCGCACATAATTTTTGTAAGCTTTTTGTATACGAGGATCTGTATAAAAGGCATCATGCGTTCCTGCCTCGAACCACTTTACGTATTGATTCATCCCGCCAAAATCATCCCAATTGTTCACTAGTGGGATGACAAGTTTTATTCCTTCCTGTCCCGCTTTATAAATCGCATAATCTAGTTTTTGAAAACCCGATTCTTCATAGACCCCTGGACTAGATTGTAAGACTGAGTTTTCTTGAGGGGCCCCATCGTGAAATCCCCAAATACGTATGACCTTTAAATTCATTGCTTTCATATCATCGAACACAGCATCTACCATCTTTTTAGATTTGTAATGGAAATAGTAATTATTTGTGCCAGCGAAGTAAAATGGTTGATTGTTCAGCGTAAATTGTGTACCAGACGTCTGTACATAAGAGGCGGCCTTAATCGTAAGTGAAAACCAGCCGGCCCATATAGCGACCACAAGTATGAAGCAAAACACTCTTTGAGTCCATTTCTTCATTTAAATTCCCCTCACAATCTAGCCTTCTTCAGGTACGATCACATCTAGCCGAAACGGTGTTTGTTCATTTGAATCAAGTTCAATTGTTTGTTGTTTTAACAGTTTACTTTCTTTACCGATTCGAATCTCATATGTCCCGTGAAATGCTCGACATGTCACATTGCCATTCGCATCTGTTTTTTCAACTCTTTGTGTCGTCCACTCATTTAGAAGCTTTTCGTAACGTCGGCCTGCTTCATTTAAAGACCAATCATAATTCACGATGGCCGCATGCTCACCTCTCCAATGGGCACCTGCCCAAAATCCCCACATTAGCACTCCTTTTACGGCTGGATGACTAAATGCGACGCGATATAAAGCCTCTAGGTTATCCGCTCTTCTATTAGCGTCAGGGTGAACAGAATCGTACTCTGTAACCCATATAGGAAGACCAAGCTCAGCAAGCACATCGAGCCTCTCTTTTACAACGACTGGATCGACCCGTTCTTCAAAATGTCCTTGAACACCAATCGCCTCAATAGGTGCGCCTAACTGACGCAGTTCATTGATATGCGCTTTATAAGCGTGATGCTCACCATATGAGATCACATTATAATCATTCACAAACAATAGTGCTTGAGGGTCAATTTTTTTCGTTTCTTCATACATCCACTTCCAAATATTTTTCCCGAAGCGATCTTTAAAAAATGAACCATGCATCATTTCATTGTTTACATCCCAATGACGGAATCTCCCTTTAAAATGATTACCCGCATGCTCAAGCCGGTTTTTCATCGATTCATACACTTCGTGATTCGGTAGTGACCTCAGCCAGCTTGGATTCGCATCCTCTACCTCCCAAAATAAAGCGTGCCCTCTCACTGGAAGTTGATGTTTATCTGCAAAATTCAGCATCGCATCTGCTTTTTCGTAAGTGATTTTCCCTCTTTCAGGTTCATTCGCATACCATTTTGCCTCATTTTCAAAAACAGCCGAATTAAAATACTTCACAAAAAAATCGGCATATTGTTGATTAAACAACACTTGGTCATTCATCGCTGAACCAAATGCGAATTCATGCCTATTTTGCTTAATCTCAACCTCTATACCTGCTATTGGCTTTTTTTCATGATTTGTGACATTTATTTCAAGATCTCTTTGTCTATGCTCTGAAATTCGATCATTCGCCTCTTTTTTCCACTTCAGATTTATCTGCCCATTTTCGCCCTTGTTTAATGATTGATGAAGAAAACTTCTTTCTTTGACCATGTAAAAACACCCTTATCTTCACTGGATTTATATTTCCTAATCAAACTGCCGGCTCAAAGAAACCGGCAGCTTAAATTTGACCTGCTAGTTGATGAGACGATGATATTCAGCGTAGGCAGTGGCCATATCCACTTGAGACCAGAAACGGTGATAGGTGAAAACCGGTGCCCCATTCTCCCATTTGCCTGTTGCTTCATTAAATGAAGACTGATATTTACTCTCGAGTGAAGACCATGCTGGATCTTGTTTAATGTTCGGACGAAGATCAGCAAAACTCGTATAGACCCCATTACCTCCTCGCTGCGGATCAGAAGGAATAGTGCTGGCTCCAGGAATCTGATTCCCTTGACCAAATGTCCCGTTCCAACCATTTGGGAAATACACTTCTTTTTTAAAGAAGCGGTCATAGTCCTCTCTTTCTTCTTCTGTTACAATGCCCACGCCATCATTGTAATTCCACGCAACCTCAAGGAGCTGTGCGGCAGCATCTTTCGCTCTGACACCAAGCGCTGTATAATCCCCTGTTTCTAGCTTAGTGGCAGCAGCAAAGAAAGTTAAAGCCTTGACTAGACTCCCTAGTACGCCCGTATCCTGAGTTGGATCTTTTGTTACAGCTGTTAAGTTTGGATTTCCTGTTGCAGACTGGAACCCATTCCAAGTGTCAGGCTGTCCGCTCCAAGCAATATTTCCAGGAAGCCAAAACTCGCCAGGTGCACTCGTTGTAGCAACAGCAGCATTTGTTCCTCCTAGAATTCTTTGTCCTTGGTCATCTAAGAAATAACCCTCTTCATCCGACACAGGACGGCTGCCGATAAAAATGTAATCTAATGCATAGTTGACCCATTTTGTGATGCAAGATTTGGCCATTTGGACATTTTCAGATGTTTTGTCTCCATCTTTCACAAAAATGTAATAAAGCTCTGCTACGCGCTCCATCGGCCATGCCTGCATCCCAAACCAGTTATTAGAAGGCGGATCAAGATAAACAGGTGCATCCTCATATGCCATATCGTAAAAAGTACTTCTTCCCGCCGGATAAGCACTATAGTCTCCATTCCAGCTATTGGTTGCACCTCCTGCAATCGCTCCCTCTTTAGATTGAAGCCATACATAAAATTCAAGCTGCCTTTTTAATGTTTTTTCCCAATCGCTTGCACCAGTAGCGGAAGATGGCTTTAAGCCTCCTTTGTCTGAGGATAAAGCATAAGCGGCGACAGGGTTTTGATACCCTTGGTGACAATGGCTAGCTCCAATACGCCATGACCAGTTGGCATGGTCGCCAAGTCCTCCGCCCCAAGAGGTATACCACGCCATTAAGTAATGACAGGCACCCTTTCCGTTTCCAGGGTACGGATTCCCCTGTTTGCCGCTTCCAATCGTTTGAAAATATTTATCGTACATACCGTAACGAAGAAAATCCCCCATTTTTTTCGCTTTATCAAGATAGGCTGACTCATTATAGCCGAGTTCCTTCGCCCAATACATCACTTGTATTGCACGCGCATCAGCATCCGTCGCATTGGTATAGCGCCACTGAGCAGCTGGTGCTTGATTTTCTTTTGTGAACAAGCTCATAAAGCCTTCATTCGGCTTTCCAAAAGATTTATCATCTTGTGAAGGATGAGGGATGGCCTCCCATACGGATTCCTGTGGACCACGCTGGAATGTGTTCACATATGCAGCTGTATGTGATGGGTTGAGCAAGTTTCCATATTTATACCAGTTATCGACATCAAGCAGCCAGTGCATTAAATACGTTTCATTCGTTCCATAGGTTGATTTCAATTCACCATCAATCGGATCTTGACCCGCAGGACGAGCACCGCTTAACTGGCTAGGGTATTGATCCGGGTATGGTTTTTCTGCTGCGTATGTGGCTGGGCTAGAAGGATTGTAGGCGCTCATATGCGGCTGCTCATCATTTCCATCTTCATTTACTGGGATGATGTACTTCTCCATATTGTCCCAGGCTGCCTCTAATTTGCTCCAATCCCCTGTGTAATGTCCGTACAACACCTCAAGCCACAGCCAATAGCTATACGCTTCTGAAGTTGTCATATGCCCGTAATCAGGCGCTTCGCAAATGAGCGTCTCGATTGAATGATACGGAATTCCTTCTGATGAAAAATATCCATTCGCATCACTTTTAATTTGATGATAAAGCGTTAAAAACCGTTCTTTGTTTGACAAGTTCTTCACCCTTTCAATACATCTTGATTTTTATTTGTCTGGAAGTGCACCAAATACCAAAGCACCATCATCAAAAACAGGAATCCTCGCTGTTTTTTGCATATTGGAAGTTAAGCCTTGAAAGGAATAATCATTTGAGGCATCCCATATATTCGCCCCATTTGGTGCAGATAATCGAAATTGTATTTCCTTCTTATGCTCTGATTCTCCTCCAGGAAAAATCGCTACGCCCGTAAAATCAATTTCTGCATAATATACGTGGGCTGATGCGTCATATACCTTCAGCGGAGATAAGGAAGCGCCTTCATTGTAGGCTGCTGTCACTTGAATATCTTTTTCAGTGAATCCCTTTGCAAAGACCTCACTCAGATTGACATAATATCTAAAGGACAGCGTTTGACTGCTTCTTGCCGGCCAGCCGGACCGATTGTATAGAACCGCCTTCACCTGAGTTGATGTTGTATCGTTATTCATCAGAGCTGCCTCTACAAAAAACTCATCCTGAGCCTGTTCTTTAGGCGGGAAATTTGGAAGCTTAGATTGCCCCTTTCCAAACAGCTGCACCATTTTGGCTATATTTCCAGTAAAGGCGGCATTATAGTCCGTCGCCACCTCGTTTGATACATAATCGGAGATGTCATCGTCATATTGATCCTGTGCATTAGGCCCGCCAACAAGCGCTCCATAAAGAGTGTGCCGATGATACGGAGGATTTGTCAGCTGGTTAGACCATGAGCCATGTGCAGTTCGATGGTGTGGATGCTTCGGCGGGTTCTGGCCAAACCCAACGACATAGCTTCTATTGAGCGGATTATCACCAAGCATATAGTGAGTTTGATTGACCGCAAACGTTTGATATCGATTCTTTTTTTCTTCATCTGAAACCCAATCAGCATAGACAAAGGCTAAAAATGCTGCATTTGCTGTGTAACGAAGCGATCCCCATTGATCTAGCCATGCCAAACCGCCAGGCGTATAAGTGATTCTTTCGACTTTTCCATTTTGAACAAGACCTGTGGTCCAGTAATCGAGGTTACGCTCTGTCGATTCTATAAATCGATTTTCTTTCGTGATTCTGGCGAGTAAGATTTGCGAAGCAAAAAAAGTATTGTCCCATGACATGGTAAACGTATAATCCCAATCCTTCGGCCATTCTTCTACTGCTTTTAGTGCTTGATTTAAATAGGTCTCTTCATTTGTTGCCAAGTACAGCCAGATTCCGCCCCAAATGAGTTCGTCAATATAGCCGCTCCAGGAGTTGTAAAACGGCTGAGCGTTTGTGACACAATCTGTATACTCGCCGCGATACCTGTCAGCAAATGCATAAAGCTGTTTCGCGTGGGTCAGAAGCTTTGCTGCATAAGGGGCATCTGTCTCTTTAAAAATGATAGAACTCGCTGCTAAAGCTGCAGCAGTTTGTGCGGCTACTTCTGTTCCTGGACAATTTTCATCAATTTTAAAAGCTGGCCGGCTCATCGGCATCACTTCTGCCGGTCCCCACCAAGCATGATCAGCGTTCCCATCACCTACCTGCGCCCAAAACTCGTTAGGACCTGTATGTGCTTTCAAAAAATAATCCGTTGCCCACCTGATTTGATCGAGGATGTCATCAAGCAGTTCTGCCTCTTCATAGGCTTCTCGGTATTCATATACTGTCCATGCAAGCACAGCTGCTGAGTAGGCCATCGGAAGCCCAAATTTCACATGATCACCTGCGTCATACCAGCCGCCAGTTAAATCATGCCCTACATCCTTCCCGTCCTCTAGTCCAGAATCTCCCCGCCAGTTGAGACGGCTGCTTTCGGGAAGCTTTCCAGACCGCTGCGCTTCATAAAACAACAAGGATTTTTGAAGAACCTCTACATAGTTATAAGATGCCATTTCCGTATGACTCACTCCTTCTTTTTAGTCAAACATGAATAGACAAGCCACCTCCTTTTATTCAGAACGTGATTTGAACAGTTTTGAAAAGAATCAAATACGTTTCAAAAATAAGCATAGTAAACAGCAATCAGCTTTACGCTCATCGAAGGTTTTTTCTCTTGATTCTTTTTGTGACTGTACCCAGAATGATCATATGTCGCATGAGAACATTTCAGACGGCGAAATTCTCTTTTTTGCTCTATTTGGGTAGAAAGAATGACATACAATCTCTTCTCTTAAAACATCACGTTAAATCAAGGTATATGAATGAATAAGAAAATGATTCCATTTGGTGGAAAATCTTTATTAGTTAACATAATAAAATTATTGTATATGAAAAAAGAACGCCCCTTTAAGGACGCTCTTCATGAATCGCATTAAAACAAAGAAAGCTGGTTTTGATCGGGAAGTGCTTCTAAGCAGCCTTGACGATCTAAATATTCTAGAACCGTTTTCGACACTTTTCCGCGTTTTTGTAAATCTTCTTTTGAAAGGAATTCCCCGTCTTGTCGTGCGCGAACAATATTTAACGCAACGTTTGTTCCGAGTCCAGGGATCGAGTTGAATGGCGGAATTAATCCATCTCCATCAATGATAAACTCTGTTGCACTTGATCGATAGAGGTCCACTTTTTTGAAATGGTAGCCTCTTTCACACATTTCAAGTGCAAGCTCTAGTACAGTTAATAGGTTCTTTTCTTTCGGTGATGCATCTAGACCTTTTGAGTTAATATCGTCCATGACTGCTCGAATCGCATTCGATCCTTTTGTCATCGTTTCGATATCAAAGTCATCTGCACGAACGGTAAAGTAAGCCGCATAGTATAAAAGTGCATGATGCACCTTGAAGTAGGCAATCCGTACAGCCATTAATACGTAAGCAGCTGCGTGGGCTTTAGGGAACATGTATTTGATCTTTTTACAAGAATCAATATACCAGTTCGGTACATTATTATTCTTCATTTCTTCTTCCCATTCAGGGGGAAGTCCCTTTCCTTTACGAACAGACTCCATGATTTTAAATGCGAGTGACGGCTCTAAGCCCTGATAGATGAGATAGACCATAATATCGTCACGACACCCAATCACTTCACTTAGTTCACACGTTTTATTGTGAATGAGTTCTTGCGCGTTTCCGAGCCATACATCCGTCCCGTGTGATAGTCCAGAGATCTGAACGAGCTCTGAGAAGGTTGTTGGTTTTGTATCCTCAAGCATTTGCCGAACAAACCTTGTCCCAAACTCCGGAATACCGAGTGTACCTGTTTTACAGCCAATTTGCTCTTCTGTTACACCTAGAGGCTCTGTTCCTTGGAAAATTTTCATCACTTCTGGATCGTCTGTTGGAATCGTTTTTGGATCGATTCCGCTTAAATCCTGTAGCATACGAATAACCGTTGGATCATCGTGCCCTAGTATATCCAGCTTGAGCAAGTTGTCATGGATTGAATGGAAATCAAAATGCGTCGTTTTCCAATCAGAACCTGTCGCATCTGCTGGATATTGAATTGGTGAGAAATCATAAATGTCCATATAATCCGGCACTACGATAATACCGCCTGGATGCTGGCCCGTTGTCCGTTTGACCCCTGTACAGCCTTGGACAAGCCGGTCGATTTCTGCGCCCCTCATATGAAGATTATGATCTCCAGCGTAGCCTTTCACGTAACCATATGCTGTTTTTTCTGCAACAGTACCAATCGTACCTGCTCGGTATACATACTCTTCACCGAACAGCTCTTTCGTATAGTTATGTGCAATCGGCTGATATTCACCTGAGAAGTTCAAGTCGATATCAGGGACTTTGTCTCCTTTAAAACCTAAGAACGTTTCAAACGGAATATCATGTCCATCTTTTTTGTACGGCGTACCACATTCTGGGCAGTCTTTGTCAGGAAGGTCAAAGCCTGAACCAACAGATCCGTCATTAAAGAACTCCGAATGCTTACAGCTTGGACATACATAATGCGGGGCAAGTGGGTTCACTTCGGTAATCTCTGTTAATGTTGCAACAAGAGATGAGCCGACAGATCCCCTTGAACCAACAAGATATCCATCATCAAGTGATTTCTTTACAAGCTTATGAGAGATTAAGTAAATAACGGCGAATCCATGGCCGATAATACTTTTTAATTCTTTCTCAATACGGTCTTCTACAATTTTCGGCAAATCATCTCCGTAGATGCTGCGCGCCATTTGATAGCTCATTTCCCGTATTTCTTCATCTGCACCTTCAATTTTTGGTGTGTATAGGTCATCTTTGATTGGTTTAATGCTTTCGACCATCTCAGATACTTTTTTCGTATTCGCCACGACGATCTCTTTCGCTTTTTCGTCTCCTAGGAAGGAGAATGCTTCAAGCATTTCATCTGTCGTTCTAAAATGAACTTTTGGCAGTTCGTGACGGTTAAGCGGATTTGCTCCACCCTGTGATGAAATTAAGATTTTACGATAAATTTTGTCTTCTGGATGCAGATAATGCACATTTCCAGTTGCCACGACTGGTTTATTGAGCTTTTCGCCAAGCTTCACAATGTTTGTGATGATTTCTTTTAACGCACGTTCATCTCGAACAAGCTCCAGGTGCAGCAGATGCTGATACACTTCTGGCGGATGAACTTCTAAATAGTCGTAAAATGCTGCAATGTCTTCCACCTCATCAGGTGATTTTTGCATCATCCCTTCAAAGACCTCACCCTTATCACAGGCAGACCCGATAATTAAACCTTCTCGATATTTCTCAAGCTGTGAGCGCGGAATGCGCGGCACCCGGTAGAAATAATGAATATGAGAAAGAGAAACAAGTTTGAATAAATTTTTCAGACCGGTCTCATTTTGTGCGATCAGAATGGCATGGTAAGGACGTGAGCGCTGGTAGGCATTAGACTGACCCATGTTTTCATTCAATTGATCGTGATAGGCAATTTCTTTTTCAGCCGCATCTTTTAGCATCTTCAGCATGAGGTAGCCTGTCGCCTCTGCATCGTAAATGGCCCGGTGATGCTGCGTCAGTTCTATATCGAACTTTTTACAAAGTGTATTGAGCCGGTGATTTTTAAATTCAGGGTAAAGGAATCGGCCGAGTTCAAGTGTATCAATCACAGGGTTTGACGCTTTATCTGTTTTTAACAGGCGTTTGTACGCTGCATTTAAAAAGCCCATATCAAAACTTGCATTGTGCGCAACAAGGATATCTTGTCCAATCCATTCTTTGAAATCGCGCACGACATCGACGACATCTGGAGCATCTCTGACCATATCATCCGTAATACCCGTTAATTCGATCGTTGTCGCTGATAATGGGTGATGAGGATTTGCAAATGCCTCAAAGCGGTCAATGATTTCCCCGCCTTTTATTTTCACTGCTGCCAGCTCAATGATCGTGTCATAAACGGCTGAAAGTCCAGTTGTCTCTACGTCAAATACGACATACGTCGCGTCATCTAACAAACGGTGCTCCGGATTATAGGCAATGGGTACTCCGTCGTCGACCAAGTTGATTTCCACACCGTACATCATTTTGATGTCATGTTTTTTACTTGCTGCATACGCATCTGGGAAGGATTGTACAACCGCATGATCCGTCAGGGCAATCGCTTCATGTCCCCATTTTTTTGCTTGTTCCACCAGCCTGCCAATGCCAGTGACAGCATCCATTTGGCTCATTGGGGAATGCAAATGAAGCTCGACACGTTTCTCACCCTCAGGTGCCGTATCCTCTTTCAGCTGAGGTTTCATTTCATTGACGTCATTGGCAATCATGACAAGGTCTCTGACAAACGTATCGTTTTGAATGCTTCCTCTTGCTTTGACCCACATGCCTTTTTTCAATGATTTCATCAGCTGGGCATCTTCTTTTTCTCTTGCAAACATTTTGATTAAAATACTGTTTGTATAATCTGTAATCTTAAAGATACAAAGCGTTCTGCCGCTTTTCAGCTCACGCGTTTCTGCATCGAATACGTAGCCTTGAACGGTGATTCTTCGTTCCTCATCCATAATACTATCAAGCGTACGAATTTCTTCATTGTCTTTAATTTGATAGCCAATCATGAGAGGGCCAGACGGAGCTTCATCCTGCTCCTCACTTTCCTTCTTCTCCATCTCAGTGAGGGCTTGCATCGCTCTTTCTTGATCTTCAGCAAGCTTTTGTTCTCTGAACTTCTGAATCTCTTGATCTGATACAAAAATTTCTGTATCGAATTGCAGCTCTGGAAAGCCTACTTGTTTAAAAGCAGCCTGGAGCATTGGGCTGTACTTCTTCTTGATGGCCAAAGCCTCTGTTTCGCTTTTCGTTTTGATGATGATTTTATGTCCAGACAGCGATGGTTTTTGCTGCTGAAGCAAGCTGATGATTGGAGGAGAAATTCCTTGAAGCTCTTCCACACAATGTGACCAATACGATTGAACGAGCTCTTCAGAGATGTTCGGATCATTGACTTCAATCGTACAAGTGACTTGTGCAATATGAGAAAATGCATTTGTCAGCCTGCTGAGAAACATCGCATATACCTTGTAAGGCAGAAGCGCCTTAAATTTAAAAAGGAAATGCCACGTTTTCGTCGCCTTATGCACCGTCAATTTGACGATTTCTCCTTCTTCAAAGTAACGACTGAGGTCATCATCTGTCATTTGAATCTGATTGAGTAATATATGAAATTGCCGCCGTGTGATCGGTAATTGTTCATCCAAGACAGAACCCTCCTTTTGTCAATCAGAAAGGTACCTCTTTTCTACAGGAGGTACCTTCATTTTTTTGTTCGTTTTTATGCTTGGCGTATAAATGAAATCAGCTCATCAACAGATACTTCATGTGATTCACCTGATTTTCTAAACTTCACTTCAACAATGCCTTCTTCTGAACGTTTTCCGCAGCTAATGCGAATTGGCAGCCCAATTAAATCACTGTCTGCAAATTTTACTCCGGCACGCTCTTGGCGGTCATCGAAAAGTACGTCAAAGCCCTCATCTTCTAAGCGCTCGTATAACGTTTCAGCCAGCTCTTTTTGAGCATCGTTTTTCATATTTAATGCAAGGAGATGAAGGTCATATGGCGCAACAGTTTCGGGCCAAATGATTCCTTTCTCATCGTGATGCTGTTCAACAATTGCTGAAAGAGTTCTAGAGATACCGATACCATAGCATCCCATAATCATTGGCTGCGCTCGTCCATTCTCATCAAGGTACGTCGCATCCATTGACTCAGAATAACGAGTGCCTAGTTTAAAGACTTGTCCTACTTCAATCCCTTTGGCAAACTGGATTGTGCCTTCTCCATCTGGAGAAACATCTCCTTCTTGAATCAAACGAAGATCTGTGAATTCTTTCACTGATACATCACGCGCAGGATTGACATTGACATAGTGATAATCCGCTTCGTTTGCACCTGCGACAGCATTTGTCATGCCTTTAACCGCAAGGTCTGCATAAATATCGACTTCTGCTTCCAGCTTCACAGGACCAACAAATCCAGGCTCTGTTCCAATGACTTCTAGTACTTCTTCTCGAGTAGCAAGCTCTACAAGCTGTGCTCCTACCAAGTTTTTCACTTTCACATCATTTACTTCATGGTCGCCTCTAGTCAGGATTAGAACATACGCATCATCTGCTTTAAACAAAACAGATTTGATACAAAGAGAAGAATCAACTTCTAAAAATCCAGCGATGTCTTGAATCGTTTTCACTTGCGGTGTGTGGACTTTTTCAAGTTCTTTGAAGTCCGCAGGATTTGCTTCTTCTCCGTGATAAACAGCTTCAGCCATTTCAATGTTCGCAGCATAGGAAGATGTGTCAGAGTATGCAATTGTATCTTCTCCTACTTCTGACAGTGCCATAAACTCATGTGTATCTTTTCCTCCCATTGCACCAGAATCTGCAATGACTGGTCTAAAATTAAGACCTACTTTTGAGAATACATTGGAGTAAGCTGTAAACATCTTGTTGTATGTGTCATCAAGGCTTTCTGGTGAAGAATGGAATGAGTACGCATCCTTCATAATAAATTCACGTCCGCGCAGCAGCCCAAAACGCGGTCTCTGTTCATCGCGGAATTTTGATTGAATTTGATAAAGAGTTAAAGGAAGCTTCTTATACGATTTTACTTCGCTGCGTACGAGTGATGTGATCACCTCTTCGTGCGTTGGGCCAAGTGCGAACTCGCGGCCATGACGATCTTTCATACGCATCAATTCTGGACCGTATGTATACCATCTTCCTGACTCTTGCCACATTTCTGCCTGCTGCAGCACTGGCATTAACAGCTCAGCTGCTCCTGCCTTTTCCATTTCCTTGCGAACAATGGATTGAATATGCTGGATGACTTTATGAGCAAGCGGCAGATAATGATAGATTCCGCTTGTATTTTGTCTAATGAACCCAGCTCTTACTAAGAGCTGATGACTTTTTGCCTCAGCATCTGCCGGCACCTCTCGAAGAGTTGGAATGAAAGTCAGGGATTGTCTCATGTCGTTACACCTCATTTATGAAATAGGACTTCTCACAAAAACTCTTGTTTCCCGTAATGAGAAACAAGAGACATTGGTTTTTATAAAAATAATCGCTGGATGTCATTCCACGTAACCACTAGCATTAACAGCATGAGGAATGCAACACCGATAAAGACAACAAGTGCTTCTTTCTCACGATTAATTGGTTTACCACGAATGGCTTCAACAAACAAGAATAGTAAACGTCCTCCGTCTAGTGCAGGAATCGGTAATAAATTCACGATGCCTAAGTTGATACTAAGGAACGCCGCAAACTGCATTAATGTTAACACACCTTGCTTGGCTACTTCTCCTGTCATGTCATAGATCCCAACAGGACCTGCTAACATATCTAGTGAAAATTGTCCTGTGACAATTTTTTGCAAGTTCGTTAAAATCAGACCTGCTGTTGAAATCACAGTCGTTCCTGAGGATGAAATAACCTTCAGAAATCCATTTTCCGTTGGCGGATAAGATCCGAAACGGCCAATGCTTTTTCCGTCTGCTTTCACAGCTTCTGGTACAACCTGCACAGTGCTTTCTTTGCCGTCTCGGTCAATGACGACATTCATTTTTTTCTCAGGGTTCTTTTGAACGGTTTGAACGACGTCTGTCCAAGAATTCATTTTATCCCCGTTAATGGACACGATGTGGTCACCCTGCATGAGTCCAGCTTCTGCCGCTCGGCCGTCTTTCGTCAGCTTGCCGAGTACAGGATCATCAACGGTTACCCCTTGAATAAAACCTAAAGCAACCAAAATCACATACGCCAGGATAAAGTTCATAATCGGTCCAGCTGCGATCGCTTTAATACGCTGCCATACCGTTTTTGATCCAAATTGACGATTGTATGGTGCGATTTGAATTTCTTCACCATCTGCAATATAAAAGCTTGTTTGACTGACATTGTAGCCAGTTAAAATATCTTCATTTCCAGCTTCATATCCTGAGATTCTCATGGCATGATCTAAATCAATCTGCTCAACTTCGATGACAAGTGCATCAGGATATTTTTCTTTGTCATTTAAAATGATTTTTTCTACTTCATTTTGCTCATTGAATAAGAGCCCCACTGTATGACCTGGTTTAATTTCAATGACTTCAGGGTCCTCTCCTGCCATTTTAACAAATCCGCCAATAGGGAGCAGTCTAATGGTATAAACGGTTTCCTTTCGTTTAAAGGAGAAAATCTTCGGCCCAAAACCAATTGCGAACTCGCGGCATAAAATCCCCGCTCGCTGCGCCATAATTAAATGGCCAAGCTCGTGGAAAAAAACGAGCGTTCCAAAAATAATAATAAACGCAATCACTGTATTCACGAACATACCACCTTATGTGAGGATTGATTGAACAAAGTCTCGTGTATCTTTGTCCACTTCATGGATATCTTGCAAACTAGGCGTTGAAATCACATGATGTCTATTTAGTGCCTTTTCAATCAATTCTTCAATTTGCAGGAACGTTACTTTGCCTTTCAGAAATGCATCAACTGCCATTTCATTTGCTGCATTGAGCACAGCAGGCATTGTCCCTCCTATTTTACCTGATTCATAAGCAAAATGTAAGCAGCGATACCTGTCAAAATCCGCTTTTTGGAAATTCAATTGTCCAATCTCCCAAAGGTTCAATGATTTCGCTTCTGGTAATGGCGCCCTGTCAGGGTATGTGAGTGCATATTGAATCGGCACTCTCATGTCAGGTGTCCCTAACTGAGCCATGACGCTTTTGTCGTGAAATTCCACCATTGAATGGATAATGCTCTCTTTATGTAACAGCACATCAATTTGTTCATAAGGCATATCAAACAACCAATGTGCCTCAATCACCTCGAGCCCTTTATTCATCATCGTCGCTGAATCAATGGTAATTTTCGCTCCCATTGACCAGTTTGGGTGGTTCAGCGCTTCTTCAACCGTAACACCTTCAAGTTCAGTTCGTTTTTTATCTCGGAAACTACCACCTGAAGCTGTCACGATTAAGCGTTCAATGTTTTTAGCTTGTTCACCTTGCAGGCATTGAAAAATAGCGGAATGCTCACTATCGACAGGAAGTAAAGGTACATCATATGTTTTCGCGTACTCTTTTACTATATGACCAGCTGTGACAAGTGTTTCCTTATTTGCGAGTGCAATCGTCTTTTTTTGTTCAATGGCCTTTAATGTTGGAACAAGCCCAACACTTCCTACAAGTGCATTGACCACAACGTCCACTGCATCATAGGTCGCTGCCTCGATGTTGGCTTCATCACCAGCAGCCATCTTGACATCGTATTCAAATGAATGACCTTTTAGCGTCTGATAAGTCTCTTCACTTAAACATCCGACAAATTCAGGCTGAAACTGTTCTATGATTGGAACGGCCTTATCTACATTTCGGCCAAATGTCATGGCTTTCAGCTTAAATTTGTCTGGGTGCTGCCTAATCACATCTAATGTTTGTTCTCCAATTGATCCTGTTGCGCCTAATAGCGAAATATATTTCAAATTGCCACTCCTTCTCTCGTTCAATAAGTTTCTATGAGGTTAGCTGGCAAACGTTGCGAGCAGTAAATATAAAAACGGCAGAACGAATAAAAAGCTGTCAAACCTGTCCAAAATCCCGCCATGTCCAGGGAGAATTGTCCCTGAATCCTTTACGTGATAATGACGCTTTAAAGCAGATTCCACAAGGTCGCCCAGCTGTCCAAAGATACTGAGCAAAAGAGTAATAAACATAACAAGCAGATATGATGGCAAAAATCCTGTAACCGCCTGAAACACAAATGACAACACGACCGCTGTGACGATTCCGCCGATAAATCCTTCTACTGTTTTGTTTGGGCTGATCTCTGGCCAGAGCTTTCGTTTCCCCATAGATTTCCCAATAAAGTAAGCACCTGAGTCAGTGGACCAAATAATCACTGCTGCGAAGAAGATCGCACTCATGCCATATAAGCCTCTAATTTGGATGAAATAATAGAAACTGACGCCAATATATAATGTCGCTAATACAACAAAAGCAACCTCATCGAATGTGAAAGAGTTTTTGCTCAACACTGTATAAGTTAAAAGGATTAAGACTGCAAATAAAGCAATTTGCATTTTTGATGCGTCTACGTTCGGGAAGAAGCTGTTCTCTCCGCCCATTAAAAGCCAAAGCAATATTAAGCTGACAATACCAGGAAAGCTGAAAATCGATATCTTTTTCATTCTTAGAAGCTCAAAGAGAGCGACACTTCCCATTAAGTAAATCAGCAGGGTAAATGGCATCTGTCCATATATAACCGCAAGTAAAAAGACTGCAGCTGCCAAAACACCCGTCAAAATTCTTTGTTTCATCTGCACCACCCTCTAAATTCCACCGAACCTCCGGCCGCGGCGCTGGTATTCTCCGATAGCGCCTATAAGATGCTCATCAGAAAAGTCAGGCCAAAGCACATCCGTAAAGACAAACTCGCTGTATGCAATTTGCCAAAGCATAAAGTTACTTAATCTAATTTCTCCACTTGTGCGAATAAGCAAATCCGGATCTTGAAGAGATTCTGTCATTAAATAAGCTGAAAACATCTCTTCTGTGATGTCTTCTGCTTGAAGCTTACCTTCTTTGACTTTTTCAGAAATTTGTCTGCATGCGGAGACGATTTCTGTGCGCCCTCCATAGTTGAGCGCAAAATTCAAAACGAGTCCGTCGTTATTCGCCGTACTCTTTACTGCGTTCTCTACCGCTCTTTTCGTATGCTGCGGGAGGCCGTCTGGATCACCTGTTAAGCGCACACGGACATTTTCCTCGATGAGTTCAGGCAGGTAGATGTTCAAAAATTCTTCAGGAAGCTTCATTAAAAAGTCTACTTCTAGTTTTGGACGTTTCCAATTTTCCGTAGAGAAAGCATACAAAGTCAGCACTTTGACATTCAGCTCATTTGCAAGCTTTGTCATGCGCTTGACGACTTTCATTCCTTCATGATGTCCTGCTACCCGTGGAAGAGCACGTTTTTTCGCCCATCTTCCGTTCCCATCCATGATAATGGCGATATGTTCAGGAATTTCTCCATTTAATATGTCTTCTTTTGTCAGGCTTTCTAAGTTGGAAGCAGCAGTTTGCTGATTCTTCCAATTTTTGAGTATATTGAGCATGAGATTCCTCCATCACCCAAAAAGGTTGCGTTCCCGCTAATAATATAGTCACCAACAGTATTAACAAAAAAACCCCCTGTAAACATGAAGAGGGTCTTTTCACTATTATCTATTGTACATAGTTTTTTCTTAAACTTCCATGATTTCTTTTTCTTTATCTTTCGTCACGTCATCAATTTTAGCGACATATTCATCTGTCAATTTTTGAACATCCTCTGTCGATGATCTTAATTCATCTTCAGTGATCTCACCATTTTTCTCAAGCTTTTTCAACTCATCGTTTGCATCACGACGAACATTACGAACAGCTACTTTTGCTTCTTCTGAATATTTTCTTACCACTTTCACAAGCTCTTTACGTCTTTCTTCTGTTAGTGCAGGAATCGCAATGCGGATCACATTTCCGTCACTTGTTGGCGTGATGCCAAGATCAGACTTTTGGATCGATTTTTCGATATCACCGATGGCTGTTTTATCATAAGGTGTGATAATCAGCATACGTGCTTCTGGCACTGTGATTGACGCGATTTGGTTGAGTGGTGTTTGTGCACCGTAATAATCAACCGTCACTTTATCAAGCAATGAAGCATTTGCTCTGCCCGCACGAACAGTTGCTAGTTCACGTCCGTATGCTTGAACGGCTTTTTCCATTTTTTCTTTCGTTTGGTTCAATACTTCTTTTGACACGTTATTTCCCCCTCACAATCGTTCCAATTGATTCGCCATTGACGGCACGTTTAATATTTCCTTCTTCCATAATGGAGAATACGATTAATGGAATGTCATTGTCCATACATAATGAGGACGCAGTAGAATCCATTACAGCAAGCCCTTCTTTTAACACGTCAAGATATGAAAGCTTATCATATTTTACTGCATCCGCATCTGTACGAGGATCAGCACTGTAGACACCGTCTACATTATTTTTCGCCATTAAAATGACATCTGCTTCAATTTCTGCTGCACGAAGTGCTGCCGTTGTATCTGTAGAGAAATAAGGGTTACCAGTACCTGCAGCAAAAATCACGACACGTTTCTTCTCAAGATGACGGATCGCTTTTCTTCTTATGTATGGCTCTGCAACCTGTCTCATTTCGATAGAGGTTTGTACCCTAGACTGAATGCCAAGCGTTTCTAGGCTGTCCTGTAGCGCGAGTGAATTCATCACTGTTGCCAGCATGCCCATGTAGTCTGCTGTTGCACGGTCCATTCCCAAGTCACTGCCTGTCTTACCGCGCCAAAGGTTTCCTCCGCCTACAACAACTGCAACCTCAACATCAAGCTCTGCAATTTCTTTTACTTGCTTTGCAATTGATTGAATGACAGTTGGGTTAATTCCATTTCCAGCATCACCTGCTAGTGCTTCGCCACTTAGCTTCAGTACAATGCGATTATATTTCGGTTTGCTCATGATAACCTCCAAGTGTAAACTATACCGTCTCTTATTATGCGTAAGAAACTGTCTTTTGTAAATCAATATCCTCTAAAAAATAGGGAACACAGTGCTTGTGCTCCCTAAAAAAGCCCCAGAGAGCTTTTCAAACATTATTTTTTCACTTGGCTCATAACTTCTTCAGCAAAGTTGTCTTGACGCTTTTCAATACCTTCGCCCACTTCATAGCGAACATAAGTTTGAATGCTTGCGTTTTTCGCAGCTACTACTTGTTTCACTTTTTCATCTGGGTTTTTAACGAATGCTTGGTCAAGTAAGCAAATTTCTTCGAAGAATTTGTTTAGACGGCCTTCTACCATTTTAGCTACGATATTTTCAGGCTTTCCTTCTTGAAGCGCTTGCTGTGTTAATACTTCGCGCTCACGGTTTGCTTCTTCTTCTGACACTTGGTCACGAGAAATGTATTTAGGGTTTACAGCAGCAACGTGCATTGCAATGTCTCTTGCAAGCTCTTCGTCAGTTGTTCCGTTAAGAACAGCTAACACACCGATGCGTCCGCCCATGTGTAAGTAAGAACCGAATGCTGCGTTATCTTCTTTCGTGATAACAGAGAAACGACGTAGAGTGATTTTCTCTCCGATTTTTGCAATTGCAGATGTGATATGCTCTTCAACAGTTGAACCGTTTTCCATTTTAGAAGCATGAGCTTCTTCAATTGTTGCAGGTTTAGCAGCAAGCAAATGATCAGCAAGTTCGTTAAGAAGTGATTGGAATCCTTCGTTTTTCGCAACGAAATCAGTCTCAGAGTTCACTTCTAGGATCACGCCTGTGTTGCCGTCAGTTTTGATAAGAGTTAATCCTTCTGCAGCAATACGGTCTGCTTTTTTCGCAGCTTTTGCAATTCCTTTTTCTCTTAGAAGATCGATTGCTTTGTCGATGTCACCATCAGTTTCTGTTAACGCTTTTTTACAGTCCATCATACCTGCACCAGTTTTTTGACGCAGTTCTTTAACTAATTGAGCAGTAATTGCCATTTTACATTTCCTCCTTCTATGTTAAAACACGGATTACTAGGTGAAAAAAAGGTGATAAAAGGCATTTCCCTCTTATCACCTTTTGAATAGGTTACGCAGTTGTTGTTTCAGTTTCTGTCGTTTCTTCTACAACAGCTTCTTCTTCGCCTTGTTTAGACTCAAGAATCGCATCTGCCATTTTAGCAGTTAGAAGTTTTACAGCACGGATTGCATCATCGTTTGCAGGGATCACAACATCAATTTCGTCTGGATCACAGTTTGTGTCAACGATACCGATGATTGGGATATTCAATTTACGAGCTTCTGCAACTGCAATACGCTCTTTACGAGGGTCGATAATGAAAAGTGCATCCGGAAGACCTTTCATGTCTTTGATTCCGCCTAGGAATTTTTCAAGACGCTCTAATTCTTTTTTCAGTTGAACGACTTCTTTCTTAGGAAGAACATCGAATGTACCGTTTTCTTGCATTTTTTCAATATCTTTTAAACGTTTGATACGTTTTTGGATTGTTTCAAAGTTTGTTAAAGTTCCACCAAGCCAGCGTTGGTTCACATAGAACATACCAGAACGGATTGCTTCTTCTTTCACTGAATCTTGTGCTTGCTTTTTCGTACCAACGAAAAGGATTTTCCCTCCGTCAGCAGCAAGGTTTTTCGTGAAGTTGTAAGCTTCTTCTACTTTTTTCACCGTTTTTTGAAGATCGATGATGTAGATACCGTTACGCTCTGTAAAGATGTAACGCTTCATTTTTGGGTTCCAACGGCGCGTTTGGTGACCGAAGTGAACACCAGCTTCTAGCAATTGTTTCATAGAAATAACTGACATTTTGTTGCCTCCTAATATAATGGTTTTTTTTCCTCCGCTCAAGTCATGTTCACATAAAACTGCGCCACGGCAGCACCTTCATACGAATCATTAAGCGTGTGTATTTAACACCAAGAAATAATATAACACATGATGGACTGACAATCAAGAATCCTTTACAGCTTTCCGCTAAATTTTAATAAAAGCTCGATTTCTGTCTTGCCCGTTTTCAGTTCTTTCGCTATTTCTTCTAGCGAATGCCCTTTGTCATATAAGGTCTTCACTTGGTCCTCGAATGTTTCTTCTATTTCACTTTCAGAAGGCACAGAAGCTTCTGATTCAAGATGTGGAACGGGTTCGTTTACCTTCTCTTCCTGCACTTCAACTTCACTAAGGAGAGCCGACAAGTGCTCTGGTACTGGATCTTCACTTTCTACCGATTGCTGGGATTCAATTGGTGGTTGTGGCTGCTTTGGTGTCTGAAAATCCGATTTCAGCTCTTCAGCAGAAAAATCAGGGGAAGCGGCTGCCACTTTTGATAGTTTGTCATTCTCTTCTTTGACTTCCATCAAAAATGCAGCCAGGGTATTTTCCGTTTCTTCTAGAAGTTCTCGCTGCTTTTGTTCAGTTATCTTCAGCGAATTCATTCTCGTATATAAAATGATCACAAAATAAATAAGTGCAGCATGAAGCATGAAGCTAATCAGCCATAACATATTTTTTCACTCACTAACTCTTTAAGATTGAATGGCTTTATCAAGCAGATGCTTAAGCTTGAACAATGCCTTTGAATGAATTTGCGAAATGCGCGAGGTCGATAAATTGAGCACATGACCGATTTCTGTTAACGTCAGTTCCTCTTTATAGAAAAGACTGATCACGAGCTTTTCTTTTTCCGATAGCTCGGTCATTTTTTCAGCAAGCTGTTCTATTAATTCATCTTTCAGCATCTTCTCTTCAGGTGTCACTGTTTTCTCGTCGCGAATCATGACTTGGACGTTTTCACCGTCTTCTTGATCATGCAGCTTCTCGTCGATTGAAAGCAGATTCGCAAAGAAACCTTCATTCATTGTTGTGACAACATCCTGTTCACTCATGCCAAGTTCCTCTGCCACTTCTGTCGGCGTCACATTTCGTAAATAGCGCTGTTCAAGCTTTTCAATAGCCGCTTCTACTTTTTTTGTTTTTTCTCTTGATGTACGAGGCAGCCAGTCCTCTTTACGAAGACCGTCGATGATGGCCCCGCGGATTCTGAAGGATGCATATGTATCAAACTTCAGATCTCTTCCGGGGTCGAATTTTTCAAGGGCATCATATAAACCGAGCATCCCTAGACTGATCAAGTCTTCTTTATGCACTGACTTCGGGAGTCCGATGGAAATTCTTCCAACATGATATGTGACGAGCGGCATATAGCGGCGCATAAGATCATCTCCAGCAGCTGGGTCCTTCCACTCTTTCCATCTAGCCCATAGCGCCTGATCTTCGTAATTTAAGGATTGCATCTTTCTCCCCCTATACTTCCTTAGTTATATCTTCATAGTGCCTTGCTTCACAGTGCGGATCTCAAGCTCTGTCGTAAGCGGATCAAATTCAATCGTACGGCCATTGTTCCCGCCCGTATCCTCACTAATGATCGGGATGCGATAAAGAGACAGATGTTCTTTAACAGCTGATACGTTTCTAGGTCCAATTCTCATCAGATCATTGGTTGACTTAAACTTAAACATTTCTGCGCCGCCAGCAAGTTTTGCCTTTAGCGCATGTTTGCGTGCTCCTTCTTTAAGAAGCAGATCAATTGTATGCTTGACACCTGTATCTGCATATTTAGCCAAGTTCTCCACTGCCCCTTTTGCAAGGGATGAGTCTGGAAGCATGACATGGACAAGACCTGCCAGTTTTTTTTCCTGATCAAACAGAACAAGTCCTACACAAGAACCAAGTCCGGATGTCCGAATGCGGTCCGGTGTTTTCACAATCTGAACATCCGCTATACCAACCTTTACAACTGCCGGAATCTGAACGTTCATTACAGGTTACCTAATGCTTTGAATAGTTTTTCAAACGATTCAAAGTCTGGTAATAGAAACATATTTCCTTTCAGCTCTTGCTTATTTTGATCATCAAAAATCGATGTATCAATCACAATTGCCTGATCCCCTAGAGGGCTGAATTGCATTAACCCTTCACTAATGACAGCCCCGAACATATCGAGCGTAACATCTGGAACACTTGGGTGAAGCTGCAATTTTGTTAAATCGGCAAGGGCTGATAAATAAGAGCCTGCTAAAATATTTCCCAGCTCGTGTAGTGCTGACGTCCCCATCACATGCTCGTGAATGGTATCAATATCAAATGCCGGATCCTGTACAAGCTCTCTTACAAATTGCTCTGCTTGCTCAAATGGCATAATGAAAAAGATAGAGCCGGATAAATCTCCTTCCATCCGCAGGAAAATACTTGCAACTGGGAGGTCTGCACCGCCAAAGAAATCCATTAATTCTTCAAACGAGAGAACCTTGACAAACGGAACAGCCATATCTATTTTGCGATCCAATAGGCTGGCAAGAGCAGACGCGGCGTGGCCTGCTCCAATATTCCCAACCTCTCTTAATACATCCAGCTGTTCATCTTTTATTTCATTGAAAATGCTCATTTCACATCCTCCTTAATGAACAGGTGCATCTTGAACGCTCTTGTCGAGGACGGCACCAGGATGAATGATATTAAATAGACGCTGATCATGCTTAATGATACCTGTCACCCATGATTGTCCTTCTTTTTCAGCTGATTCAGGAGAAGATTCTACTTCTTCTTGATGGACTGTAATGACATCATTCGCTTCATCAACAATCCAGCCGACTTCAATGTCACCAACTTGTACAATAATCATTCTTGTTTCATCTGTAATGTCGTTGTCAGTTGATCCAAGTCTGACTCTAAGGTCGATGACAGGTGTCACGACACCGCGCAGATTAATAACACCACATATATAAGGGGCAACGCCAGGGACTCTTGTTGGCTGCTGCCATTTTTCAATGGACTTTACTTCTGATACTGAAATGGCGTATTCTTTTTTGTTTACGATAAACACAATCATCTTTTCGCCAGTTTTGATATCTGTACTCATTTCAGACCGCTCCTCTATTGTTTTTTACTTGATCAGTGCATTACAGTCAACGATGAGTGCAACTTGACCGTCGCCTAGGATTGTTGCGCCTGAGATCGCAAACACGTTTGGCAGGTAATCTCCTAGTGATTTCAATACAACCTCTTGCTGACCAATAAATGAATCGACCACAAATGCTGTCAGCTTATCTCCTTTACGAACAACGATGATGTGCAGTTCTTCCTCTAATTCATTCGCATTTGGTACGTGGAATTGTTTCTTCAAGTACACGACCGGTACGATAAATCCGCGGAAATCAATCACTTCACGATCATGCGTTTGAAGGATGTCGCTTTTCTTAATGACAGCCGTTTCAATAATAGAAGAAATCGGAATCGCAAATGTTTCCTCTTCCAGTTTCACAAGAAGAACGGAAATAATCGATAATGTAAGCGGAAGCTGGATCGAGAATAGTGAGCCCTGTCCTTCTGTTGAGTTGATGCTCACAGATCCACCTAGTGATTCCAGCTTGTTTTTCACAACGTCAAGGCCTACACCGCGGCCTGAGATGTCAGAAATCGTATCAGCTGTAGAGAAACCTGCTGCAAAGATCAATGAATCAATTTGATGATCTTCAAGCGTCTCTGCTTCTCTTTCTGTAATAACCCCGCGCTCTAATGCTTTTTCAAGCACTTTCTTACGGTTAATTCCGCCGCCATCATCTTCTACTTCAATGAAGACGTGGTTTCCGCTATGATACGCCTTTAATAGAACGGTGCCTTTTTCTGGCTTGCCTTTTTTCACACGTTCTTCTGGCGATTCAATTCCGTGATCTAGACTGTTTCTAAGTAAGTGTAAGAGCGGATCTCCAATCTCGTCGATGACTGTTCGATCAAGCTCTGTCTCAGCACCTTCAATGATCAGTTCAATTTTCTTATTCAGCTCTTTTGTCAATTGACGAATCATACGCGGGAATCTGTTAAACACTGTTTCCACAGGTACCATTCTCATGTTCAGGATGATCGATTGCAGGTCTCCAGAAATACGTGTCATTCTTTCAACGGTGTCTGTGAGTTCGTTATTTTCTAATTCTTTTGCAATCTGCTCTAAACGGCCTCTGTCAATCACCAGTTCTTCAAATAGATTCATTAGAGAATCGAGACGGTCAATGTTGACACGAATCGTTTTTGTTCCGCCGGCAGCTGCACCGTTATTGCCATTTGCTTTTGGCGCATCGCTTGCTGGTGCTTTCGCAGCAGGCACAGATACTTCTTCTTTTTCCTGTTCAGGTTTTGCCTCTTGTTTTTCAGCTTGAGCAGCTTCTTCAAATGCAGAGACTTCTGAGATCTCAACATGTTCAACTTCTGAGATCGCCATCACGATTTTTTTCACTTCATCCATCGGTTGTTTAGATAAATAAGAAATACTGAATTCAGATTCGAAATCTTCTGATTCTAAAAGTTCTGCATTTGGAACTGTTTTGACGACCTCGCCTGCTTCGTTCAGTCTTTCAAAGATCATATAGACACGAACGGCTTTTAATAAGCATGCGTCACTTAATGTCACATTGAGTTCATAACATTTAAAGCCTTGTTCCCTCGCTTCATCAAGCACTGTTCGTTCAAATTCGTTATAGTCTAAGTCGTTAGCAGCCGTAGCTGATACATCCGCTGTTTCAACACTAGGAGCTGCCTCAGCATGGCTTCCTGTCACATCTAGCTTTTTACTAACCTCTGTGACATCGCGTTTCCCATCTCCGCCTTCTGCAATTGATTGAACCATTGCTTCAAGGTGATCAAGTGCTTCAAACATCGTGTCCATTGACTCAGGTGTGACAATCATTTGTTCATTTCGAATGGCATCAAACATGTTTTCTAAATGATGTGTTAGCTGAGCCATATCAGCGTAGCCCATCGTTGCACTCATGCCTTTCAATGTGTGAGCCGCTCTGAATATATCATTCACTAGCTGCAAGTCGGTTGGGTTCTTTTCTAAATCAAGAAGTTTTTCATTACAAGTTTGTAAGTGTTCTCTGCTTTCATCTAAAAAGATATCTAAGTATTGGTTTACATCCAACGTGTTCACGCCCTCTCTTTTTTCATGGAGCTTATAATTGCATGTGCGATGTCATCCACATGCCTTGTTTCATGTGCAAGGCCTGCTTTAATGACTGATTTAGGCATTCCGAAAACAACACATGATTCTTCTTTTTCTGCAATGACTTTCGTAGGACCGCTTGCGACCATTTTTTTGACACCTTCTGTGCCGTCACTACCCATGCCTGTCATAATGACAGCAATTTTCTCGTAACCCTTTATATTGCTGATGGATTCAAATAAATAGTTAACAGAAGGTTTGTGCCGGCTTTCCGTGTCCTCTGGAGACAGCCTGATGACTAAGGATGCCCCTTGTTCATGAAGTGACATATTCATTCCACCAGGAGCTATGTAAGCCACTCCATTTTTAGCGATATCTCCATCTTGTGCTTCTTTAATCGAAATTTGAGATAAATGGTCTAACCTAGTAGCAAGTGATGCCGTAAATCCTGCCGGCATATGCTGCACAATCAAAATGGGTGCTTCTATGTCCTTTGGCAGCTTCGTGACGACTCGTTGAAGTGCTCTTGGCCCTCCCGTCGATGTTCCGATTGAAATAATCTTTCGGAGTGAGCTGCTTTTTACTGCTTGCGGGCGAGGAAAAGCCACTGGACTTGGCGTCTTCATCACCGGCTTAGGAGAAATCTGCACTTCTGTGCGTTTCCTTGACATCCCTGCCGCAAGCACTCGCTCTACAATTTGGCCTCTTACTTTGTGCAAATCGAGCGAAATACTTCCTGAAGGCTTTGTCACAAAGTCAAACGCACCAAGTTCTAAGCAATGGATAGTTAAATCTTTCCCTTGCTTTGTCTGGCTTGACACCATAATCACGGCAAGGTCATGTTCAGCCAGAATTTGTTTTAATGCTTCTGTTCCATTTAAAACAGGCATTTCCACATCTAGTGTGACAACATCTGGATTCAGTTCCTTGATCCGTTTTAAGGCATCTTCCCCATTTCGCGCCGTTCCGACGACTTCTATTTCTTGCTCGGCACTTAGGAAATCACTAATGAGCTTTCGCATAAAGGCCGAGTCATCTACTACAAGCACTCTAATCATGAGTCCACCTTCCTCCTTTTAAAAAAAGAGGACAACTTATCTATAAACGTATGCTGCTCTCTCTGTGCCTCTCTTATCTGCTGTTGATAAAGTGTTTCTGCCAGCATCTTGATCGTTTTACTCAGCCTTGAATGAGGCTGCTTGATATAAAATGGAATTTGTTCAGCCACTGCTTTTGGAACCGCAGGATCATCTGGCACAGCACCAGTAAATACTAGTTTTCTGTGTAGAAATGATGTGACCACTCCTGCTAATTTCCGGTAGGTTTCAGACCCTTCTGACGGGGTTTTACACCGGTTGACAATGATTTGCACAGATTGTTCAAACTGATGAATAGCTAAGTGTTTAATTGCGCTGTAGGCATCCATGATCGATGTTGGTTCTGGCGTTGTCACAACCACAACTTCTCCTGCTGATAAAACAAAAGGCAGTTGATCTTTTGACAAGCCGGCACCCATATCAAAGAAGATACAATCAAAGTCGTAGATCATTCTTTCCATTTCCTCTAGAAAGAACGACCATTGATCTTTATCTAAAGAAAACAGCTGTTCAAGTCCGCTTCCGCCAGAAATGTAATAAAGGTTGTTCGTTCCTTGTGTCATAGCTGCTCGGATAGATTTCTTCCTGACAAGAACATCTAATATAGAGCTAGTCGATGTTTTTCCTAGTAAAATATCAATATTCCCCATACCAAAATCAAGGTCGATGACTAACACTCGCTTGCCTGCATTTGCGATAGACAGTGCCATATTCAGCGTCAAATTTGATTTTCCTACTCCGCCTTTACCGCTCATGACAGCAATCGTTTTTGCCTGTCCGCTTATACCAAGAGGAGCCGGTGTGATCGTTTGATTCTGCTGAACGAGCTTTCTTAAACCTTCCGCTTGGTCGGGCTTCATCATTGTAAGACCATCCTTGTTAATTCAAGAGGAGAACCCTCAAGAATATCCTCAGGTACATTTTGACCATTTGTTAAAAAGCCAAGGCCGATTTGAGAGTCTGTAATGATTTGAAAGATTGTTCCCATCGTGTCTGTTTCATCTACCTTTGTAAAAATGAATTGGTCGATTGGAACGTGTTCAAATCGTTTAACCATGGCTTTCATGTCCTGATACTTCGAGGTCGCACTCATCACTAGGAAACTTTGAAAGCTTTCATCAAATGGAATAATGTCTGTCAGCTCTTTGATATACGCTTCTTCTTTAAAGTTACGACCGGCTGTGTCTACGAAAATATGATCATACTCTTTAAAGGTCTCTTGAGCTTTCACAAAATCCTCTCTCGAATAACAAACCTCAAGCGGTGCATTGAGCAGTTCCGCGTATGTTTTCAGTTGTTCGATCGCTGCAATTCGGTACGTATCTGTTGTAATAAAAGCGATTTTCTTTTGCTTCTGAATGGCAGTTTTGGCAGCCAGCTTTGCAATTGTTGTTGTTTTACCAGCCCCAGTTGAACCAAACAGCACAATGTATTTTGAACGAATCATCGGCTCATCAGAAGTGTGAGCCGGCAGCATATCTGTCAGCAATTGTTCAAGTTCTTTTTGAATTTGATCTTCTTTGACAGCACCCTTCGTTAAAAGACCTTTGAGACATTCGTCTCGAATGGCATCATCAAGACCTTGATCCTTAAGCTTTTGATCGATTGCCATGAGAGGATCGGGCAGAATACCAGCATGCCGCTCATTCCTCGCATATTCTAAAGGCTGAGTATGAGAAGGTACTGGTTTCAATGCCTCAGGAGCAAAGGATGGCTCTGCAGGCCGGTGTTGCACCTGCTCCTTTTTCGGAAATACTTGAAGAGGAGGCGCAGGATGTCCACCTTTACCCGCTCTTTCTTCAAAATCTTGATCCAGCACAGCTATTACTTCAACCATTTGCTGTTTCTTTAAACCGAATAGCTTTCGTTTCACAACGGTTTTGGAATTTAAAATGACGGCATCCTTCCCAAGCTGCTGCCTAATTTGAATCGTTGCTTCCTGCATTGAATTCGCTGTGATTTTTTTCATTTTCATTAGATATCCACCACTCCGATGCTCTGTACTTCCACATTTGCTTCTAGTTCGTTATAAGATAGTACCGGTAAATCCGGGAAATATCTTTCTAACAGCTGCTTGACGTACATTCTTATAGGAGGTGAGCACAATAGAACCGGCGTTTCCTGACGAAGCGAAAGCTGTTCAATTTCTCTCGCCACTGATTGAATCACACTTTCAGAGGATTCTGGATCTAATGATAAGTAGTTGCCATGCTCTGTCTGCTGTACGCTGTCAGCAATCACCTTTTCCACTCGGCCTGAGCATGTCACGACTTTGAGCGATTCATTTTCTCTTGCATATTGTGCGGTAATCTGTCTTGCCAGCGCCTGTCTGACATACTCTGTTAACAAATCTGTATCCGTCGTTAATTTTCCGTAGTCTGCAAGCGTCTCAAAAATGGTGACAAGATTTCGAATAGAAACCTTTTCTTTCAACAGTTTTGCCAACACTTTTTGAATATCACCAACTGCTAGTGGATTTGGGGTCACCTCATCCACTAACACAGGATAACTTTCTTTCAGATGATCGATTAATTGCTTCGTTTCTTGACGTCCGAGCAGTTCGTGTGTGTTTTGTCTAATCTTCTCTGTGATGTGAGTAGACACAACAGATGCAGGATCTACAACCGTATAGCCGAGCATCTCAGCCTGATCTTTTTCTGCTTCTGAGATCCATTTAGCCGGAAGACCAAAGGATGGCTCGATTGTTTCAATTCCTTCAATCGGATCATCATCAGGCGTAGGAGACATCGCTAAGTAGTGATCAAGCAGCAGCTCGCCTTTTGCCACTTCGTTCCCTTTTATTTTGAGTCGATACTCATTTGGGTTAAGTGCAATGTTGTCTCGAATTCGGACAACTGGAATCACAAGACCTAGTTCAAGGGCAAGCTGCCTTCGGATCATCACAATTCGGTCTAACAGGTCACCGCCTTGATTTGCATCGGCTAGCGGAATCAAGCCATAGCCAAACTCAAATTCAATGGCATCCATTTGGAGAAGGTGAATGACACTTTCTGGACTTTTCATCTCTTCTACCTCTGCCTGTTCCTCTAGTACCTCTTCTATTTCTTCTTGATCCTGTTTGTTTTTTGACATCAAGTATGCACCGAGGGCAAGTAAACCTGCGATCGGTCCTGTCAAAAGTACGCCGATTGGAGTAAACAACCCAAGAAGGAAGATCGTACCTGCTGTGACGTAAAGCATAGCTGGGAATGCAAACAGCTGTTCAGTGATATCTGACCCAAGGTTCCCATTAGAAGCAGCCCTTGTGACGACAATCCCTGTCGCTGTTGAAATGAGAAGTGCAGGAATTTGTGAAACAATCCCGTCTCCTACCGTTAATAATGTAAAGTGGGAAGCTGATTCTTGAATCGACATTCCTTGCTGAAGCATCCCAATAATAATCCCAAAAATAATATTAATAATGACGATGATAATACCTGCGATGGCATCCCCTTTGACGAACTTACTTGCCCCATCCATCGCACCATAAAAGTCTGCTTCTCTCGCTACTTTTTCACGACGATTTCTTGCTTCACTTTCTGTCAGCATTCCTGCATTTAAATCTGCGTCAATACTCATTTGTTTACCTGGCATCGCATCAAGGGTAAATCTTGCCGCAACCTCAGATACACGCTCTGCCCCTTTGGTGATCACTATAAATTGAATGATGATCAGGATAAGGAAGACAACCAGACCAACGAGTATATTTCCTCCAACAACAAATGAACCAAACGTTTCTACAACTTTTCCAGCGTCTCCAGTTGAAAGGATAGATCGTGTTGTAGAGATGTTAAGCCCTAAGCGAAACAGCGTTAAGAGCAAAAGCAATGATGGAAATATTGAAAATTGCAGTGGTTCTTGCATGTTCATTGTGGTGAGAAGCACGATAAGCGCAAGAGAAATATTAATAATGATTAAAATACTTAATAGCATTGGCGGAAATGGTATGACCAGCATCGCCACAATTAAAATAACACTGAATAAAACAGATAAATCTCTTGCTGCCATGCCTGTTCTCTCCTTTTAAAACCAAAAATTCATAAAATCTTTTGTTTCGTTTTATATACGTAAGCTAAAATTTCTGCGATCGCCTTAAAGTATTCCTCTGGCACCGCTTGGTCGATGTCGACCTGATCATATAGTGCACGAGCGAGCGGCCGGTTTTCTACGGTCATGATATCGTGCTCTTTCGCAATCGTTCTAATTTTCAAAGCCAAAATATCTGTTCCCTTTGCCACAACAAAGGGCGCGTCCATCTTTTCTTCGTCATATTTTAAAGCAATTGCATAGTGGGTTGGGTTTGTAATGATGACGTCCGCTTTTGGGACTTCCTGCATCATCCGTCTCATGGCCATTTCCCGCTGGCGCTGTTTAATCTTTGATTTTATGAGCGGGTCACCCTCAGATTTTTTATACTCATCTTTAATGTCTTGTTTGGACATCCGTAAGTTTTTTTCATAATCAAATTTCTGATACATATAATCAAGCCCTGCTAAGATCATGAGAGCACCTGCTGCATACAGACCCATAATCAAGGTCATATTTGCGACGAAATGAAGGGTTTCCTCTGCTGTTAATAAAGGAAGCCGCAGAATTTCGTCAAAGTGCATCCAAAGTGCAATAAATGTCGCAAAACCAACAAAACCAATTTTCAAAATAGATTTTAATAGCTCTACGAGGGCTCGAATACTGTATATCCGTTTAAACCCTTTGATAGGATCTAGCTTTTCTAATTTCGGTTTGATGACTTCTGTTGAAAAGAGAAAGCCAACTTGTAAATAGTTACTGATGACACCTGCCAGCATACCAACACCAAGGATTGGCATGAGAAGGAGCGCTGTTTCCTGAAGCAATTCCATGAATAGTTGATGAATATTAGATGTGCTAACCTTCATTAGCATGGTTGTTGAATAAAAACGTTCAATAAGCGCAATAATACGCTCTTTCATAAAAGGCCCAATAAAAAAGAATGATAAAAAGATTAATAGAAATGAGATGGCTGTATTGACGTCGGTACTTTTGGCAACCTGACCTTTTTTACGTGAATCTTGTCTCTTTTTCGGCGTTGCTTTTTCTGTTTTTTCACCTGCGAAAAATTGCAAGTCTAGTCTAAGCCTTGTCATCATGACGAACCACCGACCAATGCTAAGAAATTCCTCATGGTGAGTACAATCGTATCAAATGTATTTTGGACAACACCGAAGATGACGCCCATACAGATGATGATCATAATAAAACTCACACCCATTTTAATAGGAAGTCCGACCACAAATACGTTCATCTGCGGAACTGTTCGTGCCACAATGCCCAGTGCCAAATCGACCAAAAACAAGCTGGCGACAACCGGTGCCGAGATTTGAAAGGCAATGATGAACATTTGGTTGAAACTCTTTGCAATAAAGTAAGCAAAGGATTCACTGCCGAAATTCAGTGCGTACTGATCAACTGCAATATATTGAAAGCTGTAATAGATTCCATCAAGTAGCAGGTGGTGTGCATTGGTTGCCAGCATCAATAGCAATGTGACCGTATAAAAAAACTGCCCCATCAGCGGCGTTTGCGCCCCTGTTTGTGGATCAATTACATTGGCGATCGCAAAGCCCATTTGAAAATCAATGAATGAGCCGGCAATTTGAACAGCGGACACCATGATATATGCAATCAGTCCAAGCAGAAGTCCGACCATTGCTTCTTTCACAGCAAGCATCATATAAAGACCGTCTACGTCGAGTGCTGGCGGTTCCTTAATCGTGCTAAAACTAATCACGGCTAAAAACAGTGAGAAGCCAACTCTGTGTACAGCTGGGATTGTTCTATGCGCTAAAAGCGGTACTGTCACAAAAAAAGCGGTGATCCGAATAAAAACTAACAGAAAAGCAGGGAATAATTCTATGATTGACATCGCTGGTTAACCTGCAAATCGATCTAAATTCGAGAACAGCTCTGTCGTAAAGGACACAATGGTTGACAGCATCCATGGACCAAACACAACAAGCCCAATAAGAACTGCAACAATTTTAGGAATGAACGCAAGCGTCTGTTCTTGAATTTGGGTTGTCGCCTGAAACACACTGACAATCAGTCCCACAATAAGAGCGAGCGCTAGAAGCGGCCCACTGACAAGCAATACCACATACACTGATCTTTCAGCCATCGTAATGACAAATTCTGAACTCATGTTTTAAGCACCTACTCTAAAAGCTTTGCAGCAAAGATTTAACAATCAAATACCATCCATCGACTAAAACAAATAACAATATTTTGAAAGGGAGCGATATCATAACCGGAGGAAGCATCATCATCCCCATTGACATCAGGACACTTGCGACCACCATGTCAATAATTAAAAATGGAATAAAGATCATGAAACCAATTTGAAATGCCGTCTTTAATTCTGAAATAGCAAAAGCGGGTACCATCGCCGTTAACGGAATATCTTTTATCGATTCAGGTGTATCCATTTTTGCGTAACTAAGAAATAAAGCCAAATCCTTCTGTCTCGTATGTTTACTCATAAACTCTTTAATTGGCACTTCGGCTTTTTCATATGCCTGATTTAGCGTAATGTCATCATTTAAAAGCGGCGTCAGTGCCTCTTTATTAATCTCTGAGAACGTGGGTGCCATGATAAAAAATGTGAGAAACAAAGCAAGCCCTACAAGCACTTGGTTTGGCGGCATTGAGTTGGTTGCAAGTGACGTTCTAACGAATGAAAGTACAATCACTATTCGTGTAAAACATGTCATTAAAATGAGAATGCCTGGTGCAACCGAAAATACGGTTAAAAGTAAAAGAAGACGGACAGACGTGCTAATGTTCCCTGCACCGCTGGAATTAAATAAATCGATAAACTCATTCATTTTGTTTCGGGCCTTTCTTTCTGACTTCTGCTTGGGTCTTTTTCAATTCGGCTAGCTGCGCCTTCAAATTGGCTGAAAAAGAAGAAGTGGTTGGCTGATTTTGTTTCTTTACCTGCGATGTGAATTTTTGAACGATTTTTGGTAAATCTGTTTTGCTTTCCATCGCTTCTTCATATTGTTTCACGATCGCTTCACATTCTTGTTCATCATCAATTTCTTTTAGCAGCTGGATTGAGTCCGCTACTCCAACAACTAATACTCGTCTGCCCACTTTGATAAGCTGGACTGAACGGTTTTGGCCAACCGTCGTTCCGCCAATATTTTCAACATAGCGAAATGGTTTAAGTAAGCGGTTTTGCTTACCAACAAATCTCACCAATCCATATATGAGCAGGATGACAAAAAGTAAAGCACCAATCATTTTGACAAAATCCATAATGGAGACAGAAGAAGAGGGAACTTCTTCTGCCGGATTCGTTTGATTGTCAGTGGTTGTCTTTTCTGTATCCTTTTTGCTGCCTTTCTCTTCTTTGAGCCAGTCATTCACTGTGCCATTTTCAGGATCTTTCGTTTCAGCAAACAGTGAGGCAGGCTGCATCGTCAAGAAAAGCAAAAAACTGATCATTGCTATACATATCAAACGTTTTTTCAACAAGTCTTACACCCTTTTTTAGCCTAACGTTTTATTAATTGCTTCAAGTACACGGTCTGCCTGGAACGGCTTCACGATAAAGTCTTTTGCACCTGCTTGGATCGCGTCAATAACCATTGACTGCTGCCCCATTGCAGAACACATGATGATTTTTGCAGAAGCGTCGATTTGTTTAATTTCTTTTAGCGCTGTGATCCCGTCCATTTCTGGCATTGTGATATCCATTGTGACAAGGTCTGGAGAAGTTTCTTTGTATTTTTCAACTGCTTGAGCGCCGTTTTCTGCTTCTCCTACGACATCAAATCCGTTTTTTACAAGAATATCCTTTATCATCATTCTCATGAATGCTGCATCATCTACGATTAATACCTTAGTAGCCATTTACTTATTCTCTCCCTATATGTTTGTTTATTTTAAATTAGAAAGTCTTTCTGACTGACTTAATATATCAGTCACACGAACACCAAAGTTCTCATCAATGACAACGACTTCCCCTTTGGCGACAATTCGTTTGTTCACCAGAATGTCTACTGGCTCCCCAGCAAGTTTGTCCAGTTCAATGATACTTCCAGCTGAAAGCTCAAGGACTTCTTTTACACTGCGCTGAGTTCTTCCAAGTTCCACCGTAATGGAAAGCGGAATATCCATCAGCATATCAAGATTTCCAAGCTGGCTTGTTGTATGCTGAGGCTCACTGAACGCTTCAAATTCAACAGGTGCTACATTTACAGGTGCTGCCGGCTTTGGCTTCGCCTGTCTTTTCGCCGGAGCTGCTTGCTGCGCTGGTGCAGACTGCGTTTGCGGAGCTGCCGGCTGAGGTTCAGGTGTGCTCACTTGAGTGTCTTGAACCGGCTCTTCCTCTTGCGCAGGGTCTGTTAATTCTGCGATTAAATCCTTCGCAAATGTAATAGGATAAAGCTGCATAATATTTGAATCGATGAGTTCACCTATTTTTAATCTGAAGGATACTTTGACAAGCATTTCTTCAGCTGGAATGCGGTCTGTCCCTTCTCCTTCTTTCACATCAAGTAATTCGACGCGCGGCGGAGAAATATCAATCTTTTTATTAAAGACCGTCGACATGGATGTCGCAGCAGAACCCATCATTTGGTTCATTGCTTCTTGCACTGCACTTAAGTGAATCTCGCTTAAAGAAGGGTCAGCATTTGTCCCGTCTCCGCCCATCATTAAGTCCGCAATGACTGCTGCATCTGTTTGCTGGACGACAAGCAAGTTACTTGCGCTGAAGCCTTCTGTATAATTCACTTCAATAGCGACATACGGATGAGGAAATTCCTCATTCAGCATACTTTTTTGAATCACTGTAACAGTTGGAGTAGTAATCTCCACTTTTTGATTTAATAGGGTTGAAAGTGCTGTTGCAGAGCTACCGAATGAAATGTTTCCGATTTCCCCAATGGCATCTTGCTCCATTGCAGAAAGGATTGTATCAGGCTCTATATCGTCATTGCTGCCTCCTTTAAGGAGCGCATCGATTTCGTCTTGTGATAATTTACTTCCGTTATTCTCCATCTTCTTCACCTCTTATGTCGTGATCTAGAATTTGAATCGCCTGTTTCCGATTCACGCGGCCGGCCTGTCCCAAGAATTTCGGTTTATTTCCGACCATAACAGTAAGAGGCGCATTTACTGGTTTGTCCAAGGCAATACAATCACCAATTTCCAAATTCAAAAACTCTTCCACCGTCATTTCCGATTCCCCTAGCTCTGCGACTACCGGTATTTTTGCCGTCATAATCCGTTTTTCAATGGCCTTTGTTTCTTGTTGTTTTGGTTCATTTCGTTCAGACTGCATCCAGTAGTGTACAGACAGCTTCGGAATAATAGGCTCCAATACAACATGAGGAATACATAGGTTAATAACCCCGCTGACCTCACCAATTTGTGTATTAAGAGAAATGACGACAACTGTTTCGTTTGGTGACACCATTTGAACAAACTGGGGATTTACCTCGAAATCTGCCATTTCAGGCTCGATGTCGGTTATGGACTGCCACGCTTCTCTGTAATTTTCCAAAGCTCCCTCAAACATGTTTGAGATAATCTTTGTTTCGATTTCTGTAAGTGATTCTGTCTTATTATGACTAATGCCAATCCCGCCCATCAGCCTGTCCATCATGGCATAGCCGATTGTTGGGTTCACTTCAAGCATGATTCTTCCTTCAAGCGGGCTGACGTAAAATAAGTTTAATAATGTCATATTAGGAATCGAACGAATAAATTCTTCGTATGGTACTTGGTCAACCGAGCTGACAGTAATTTGAATATATGATCTTAGCTGAGCTGAAAAGTGCGTGGTGAGCAGTCTAGCGAAGTTATCATGAATCCTTGTTAAACTTCGAATCTGGTCTTTCGAAAAGCGCAGTGCACGTTTAAAATCATACACCTTCACTTTTTTCGTCGTTTCTTCTTTTTTCAGCTCTTCTGCATCCATTTCGCCTGTAGATATGGCGGATAATAATGCATCGATCTCATTCTGGGAAAGCACTTCTCCTGACATTTCTTCACCTCCATCGTGTCAATTAATCGCCTCTATTGCAGATTAAAGGAGGTTATATATACTTCTTTCACCTTGCCATCTTGCAAATAGTTATTCACTTTGTTTTTGACTAGTGTTTTAAAATGTTCTCTGCCTTTTTTGCCATCAAGTTCATCTGCATTCGTGTCTGATAAAATGTCGATTACGGCGTCTTTCACTTGAAAACTTCTTTTCTCGAGCTCTTCTTTTGCTTTTTCAGAATCCGTTTCAATATTCAATACAAGTTTGACAGCATTTCCTTCAGACTTTAAATTAGTAATAATCTCAGGAATTTCAACAGAAGCTTTTACGACTTCATCTGCTGTTGGCTCTTTTTCTGCTTTTGCTTCGTCTGACCCATTCAGCAGAAAAAAGATGCCTGCTCCAATTCCGACGATGGCAATAATCATGATTAGCATTACTACGACTAATTTCTTCTTCATTCAAACTCCTCTATTCCTTGATTCAATGAAATGACTTGGATTTTTCTGTAGAAAGAAATGATTTTCTCTTGAAGCTGCTCTTTATCTTCTTTCACAACGAATTTCTTTCCATTGGCTAATGTAATGGTCGTGTCTGGAAAGCTTTCGATTTGCTCGATATGGAGAGCGTTCAGCATAAATCCTTTGCCATTTAATCTTGTCACTTCAATCATATTAAGCAGAGAAGCGATAAACCGCTCCCCCTACCTCCTATCGTTTCAGATTCACAAGCTCTTGCAGGATTTCATCAGATGTTGTGATCGTCTTTGCATTCGATTGGAAACCGCGCTGCGCGATAATCATTTCAGTAAACTCGTCTGTTAAATCAACGTTTGACATTTCAAGTTTACCTGTTTGGATGACGCCCGTTCCTTGTTCACCAGGTACGATAGGGTTACTTGGAGCACCTGAGCTTAAGGTCTGACGGTAAAGGTTGTCACCAACTTTGTCTAACCCTCCTGCGTTACGGAAAGATACGAGTGATACTTGACCAACGGTTCTTGATACATTGTTTTCAACAACCGAAACCGTTCCATCTGGACCAACACTCACACTCGAAACGCCGTCTGGAATCGTTATCTTTTGTCCATTCATTCCAAGCAGATAATTTCCATCAGGGGTGACTAAGCTTCCCTCTGAATCAGTGTCGAAATTCCCTGTTCTTGTATAAAGAATTTCTCCTTGACTTTCAATCCGGAAAAACCCATCTCCATTGATATAGAAGTCGTAAGGTTCATTTGTATTTTGAGAAGATCCCGCTGACATGATTTTATCAATAGAAGATAAAGATGATCCTAAACCAATTTGTTTTGAGTTGATTGAACCAGAGTTGTTCGTTGGTCCACCAGAACTTCCAATGGTTTGGCTGACCATATCTTTAAAAGTGATACGGCTTTTTTTGTATCCGTGTGTATTGACGTTGGCTACGTTGTTGGCTACAACATCTAATTTTGATTGGAAGTTTTTCATTCCGCTAATTCCTGAGTAAAGTGAGCGTAACATTTATTTTCCTCCTCGAATTACTTCGTTTTTTCTCCAACTGCTGTAACATCCCAAGGGCTGATTTTCGTTCCATCTTCTAAATACAAGAAGTATTCATTGTTTATGTTTTTAACAGACTTCACAGTGCCTGATATCTCTTTATCATCTTGTTTACCGGATACTTCTTTACCAATCCAGCCTACATACGTCGTAAATGGATCTTGGTGTGCAACAAATGTAGACATAAGCTGATTCAGCTTGGTGATAGAATCGTTCATATTGGTTTGCTGTTCTAAAGATGAAAATGTTGCAAGCTGTGTGACAAACTCACGGTCATCTAGTGGGTTTGTCGGATCTTGGTTTTGAAGCTGTGTAAGCAATATTTTCAAGAATTGATCTTTGCCAAGCGTATCTGTTTTCTTTTCTGCCTTTGAAGAAGTGTCTGTTTGTGCGACTGTTCTATTTGTAGCATCAACTGTTGCCATTAGATTTCCTCCTCTTCTTCATCTGACCCAACAAGAGCATCCAGTACATCTTGGAATTCTGCTTCCTGTTCATCAGGCTTCTGGAAATTATGCCCTTTTGACTGCTGCTGCTTGTTTTCTTCATTAAACTGTCCAAATAACGGCTGCTCATTTGATTGAAGCGGTATATGGAAACGGTCCACTTGAACCGACATATTCGGAAGCGCCTGTTTGAGCTGCGGCAGATGGTGCTCTAACAGCTCTTTCGCTGCTTGCGTTGAAGCTGTAATTTTACTCGCATACATGCCGTTTTGCTTCGTCAGCTGAATCGTGATAAATCCAAGATTTTCTGGATTTAATCGAACTGTGAAGCGTCCGCTTGAGTTTCCAAATGGCGTGAATTTCATTTGCTTCCACGTATTTAGTATTTGCTGATCAACCGTTCCCGGCTTTTCATCCATTGTTTGTGTCTGCTGAACAGGAGCTGCTGATTGCAGTTGAAAAAACTGCTTATGACCTGGCAAAAGCGTATGAGTGATGTTTTTTTCAGAAGCAGGTGCAGCAGTGCTTTGTCCTTTGACAACTTCCTTTTTGATGAGCCATTCAAGGGAGGAAGCACCTTTTGCCGGAGAAGCAAGAGTAGATTCTTGTCTTGGAGAGACCAATTCTTTTAACTCTCCTAAAGCAATTTTTAACTCTTTGTCTGATCCTTTTGCGTTTGCCATCATATGGTCGATTAACTGATTAAAGTGTTTCAGCTCACTTTGAGACATCGAATTCAGTTTTGGTGCTGAACCCTGCGAGAAAAACTGCTCTTTTACTTGCTGAATCAGTTTCTCATCTACCCCATTTTTTGAAAGAAAGTGAATGAAGTCTTGACCCTTTGCATCAATATCCTGCACTAGCTTTGCATCAAAGCTGAGCGGCTGTTGATTGAGCAGTTGATATAAGAAAAAGTGGACTTGTATGAGCTGCTCACTATGTTCAGAAGCTGGCTTATCAGCTTGATCACCGTAAATGGATGATTCCATTTTTTGAAATAGCTCTTCTAGTGACTTGAGATCAGACGAATCAAGCGTTTGACCTTGAAGTGTTTGAAGCGCTCCAAGAAGGTCTCCGTCGATCCCTTCTTCAGGTGATTGCATCCATTTTTCAATGATTTGCATCGCATCATTGATGGAAAGAGAGGCACCCGCTGTTTCAGCATTAACAAGACCGCTTTGTGCGCCTGCCCCGCTAAGTAATTGTTTAAACAACCCGCGTGCAGATGCCACGCCGCCTCCCTTTGGCCCCGAAAGACCTTGAGACGATTGCTGTAAGGCTCCAATATCCAATAGCTTCACTTATTGTCCACCCCCATTTTCACTTTCTTCTTTTTTAGCAAGCTCTTTCGTAAATGTAGCTGCCTTCTGAGGTGTCAGTTTTGCTAATATGTCTGTTAGTTTATTTTTGCTCAGCTCTTCGAGGATCTTCAATGCCTCTTTATCACTTAATTCTGATAAAATTTTGGCGGATTTCCCTGCGTCCATGCTTTCATAGATACTGACAATCTTCCCTTTAGGTTTCTGGTTAGAGGCTCCTGCCCCATCAGAAGTTGTCCCTGACGCATTATTACCTGATGTATCGCTTGATGAGCTGTTGTTTGTTGAACTATCACTCGCTGACGTATTATTCGCATCATTTTTAGATGTTTTTTCAAGCGAACTGATTTTTTGATTCAGTCTTTTAATCTCTTCATCACTTGTTTTTAAGTCTTTTTGTGCAATTTCAAGTTCATTTTTTTGCTCTTTAATGGTTTTTTTCAGTTCTTTTAATTCTGCATCGCTTTGATCATTATGTGAAGATGACGTTTTTGAGGTGTCATCTGAACCAACCAAACTGCTGATCACCGGAATGTTTTGGAGCGGTTTCTTTAGATCAAAACCCGCAATATAAAGGATTGTGCCAGTCACAATCACAAGCACAATCAATGGGATAATGACAATAAACAAGATCCATTGAAATTTACCGCCGCTTGATTCCTTCGTTTTTTCCTTCTTAGGCATTATCTCGACTCCTAATGTCCTTGAAACATGAATTGGCTGATAGAGATATCATCCATTTCTTTCATTTCAATGGCCTTATGTTCAAGGGAAAACTTTTCATACTGCTTTTCTTTCATTTTTTCAAACTTTTTAAACTCAATGTTTTTTTCAGTTAAATCAGATTGTTTTTCATTCATTTGATGGCGTTTCATGATCACAAGCTGCTGATAGTGCTGAATGGTGTTATCTAAATTGGTCACAAATTGCTGGTAATGACGCATTTCTTGAACACTCATACCACTTCTCAGCTTTTCTTCTTTGCTTTTTTCCATTAATTCTTTTTTACTCATATTTTCATAGAGTTTTTCAGCGACTTGCTCAAATGCTGAAACGGATTGTTGGTACGCTGCGAGTGACTTGTCTTTCTCACTTTCTTTCAGTTCTAAGAGCTTTTGAAATTTGTATTGATATCTCACTGTTTTTGTCAATCCTCTCTATTCATCAAACGGAGCAATAAATTCACACTGTCTTCAATAGATACAGCTTCTTCTACATCCTGCTTCAAAAATGAAATCAGATGAGGATAAGCCTGCATGGCCTCATCAATGTCTTTCGAGGAGCCTTTTTTATAAGCCCCAATGTTAATGAGGTCTTCAGCGTTTTGATAAGTGGATAAAAGCTGGCGGAACCGGTTGGCCGCCTCCTTGTGATCATGACTTGCGATATTGCTCATAACGCGGCTGATACTTTTCAGAATATTGACAGCGGGAAATTGTCCTTTGTTGGCTAAAGCACGATCAAGTACAATGTGGCCATCTAAGATCCCCCTGACTGTATCAGCGATTGGCTCATTCATATCGTCACCATCAACAAGCACTGTGTAAAACGCTGTGATGGAACCAAGCTGATTCGTTCCAGTTCGTTCAAGTAATTTAGGCAGTATAGCGAACACCGAAGGCGTATATCCTTTTGTCGTTGGCGGTTCGCCAGTTGCAAGACCGATTTCCCTTTGTGCCATAGCGACCCGTGTAACAGAGTCCATCATGAACATGACATTTTTCCCTCTGTCTCTAAAATATTCCGCAATAGCTGTTGCTGTATAAGCAGCTTTCATTCTCGTCAGTGCAGGCTGGTCAGAAGTTGCGACAACAACAATCGAACGCTTCAGTCCTTCGGCACCTAAATCCTTTTCAATAAACTCACGAACTTCACGGCCACGCTCTCCTACAAGGGCAATGACATTCAGATCTGCTTCTGTCTGCTTTGCAATCATTCCCATTAAGGTACTTTTTCCAACACCACTTCCAGCAAAAATCCCGATCCTTTGACCAGTGCCAACTGTGAGCAGACTATCGATCACTCTGACACCAACGCCCATCTTTTCTCGAATCGGCGGCCTGTCCATCGGATTTGGGGGAGACTGTTCTGTCGAAACAGGCGCAAGTCCCTTTGGAAGCATACTGCCGTCCAGCGGATCACCGAAGGCATCAACGACTTCGCCGATTAATCCAGTCCCAACTTTGACCTTCAGCGACTCACCTGTCGCTTCAACTAGACTTCCTGGTGAAATATTGGATGCTTCTACATAAGGCATGAGCAGAATGTTTTCATCTCTAAACCCTACGACCTCTGCTTTTATCGGATCGTGCCTACGCCCTTTTTTATGAATGAGACACACGTCTCCGATAGAACTCTCCGGCCCCTTAGATTCAATCATCAGCCCAACAACTCGATTGACTTTGCCAAATCGTTTATAAGGATCGGCGGTTTCAATTGTTTCTTTTAACACATCAATGTTCATTTGTGATCACCTGAATCAATGACTTCTAGTAACTTTTCTTTCAACTGATTCATTTGGGTATCAACACTCGCTTCCACTTTTCCAAAGCTTGTTTCTACGTAACAAGTCCCTTTTGGCGCTTTTTCATCCGAGTAAATGGCAAGGTGTGTATCCTTTTGAAGGATTCTGATTAATTCGTCTTTATACTCCATCACATGATCGTAATGTTCAGGGTCAACATAGATGGAAATATCGTCATATTCTTTCACTTCTGAAATGACCTGCTTCACGAGAGCCAAAAATTGATCTTTCGTGTCCTCAGCCGAGTACCAAACGCGTTTGGCGAGTTCGAAAGCCAGTTCCACAATTTTTTCTGCGGAGCTTTCAATTTTTTCTTCGTAATCCTGCTTGGCAAGACTGACAATGTCATTCGCTTGATCAAGAATCGATTGGTACTGCATATTCGCATCTGTTTCACCCTTTTGGAAGCCATCTTGGTAACCTGCTTGTTTCGCTTCTTCAATGAGCTGCATTCTTTCTTCTTCAAAAGCAGCGCGGCGCTGATTGATTTCAGCCATTGTTTTTTCAAGCTCACTATTTGCTTGTTCTACTATACGGCTTGCTTGATCTTCAGCATCACTTAGTACAAGCTGCGATGCTTCTGTTTCATTGACAAGCTCTTCTTCATGATGTTCTTTTTTGAACTCCACTTGCTGCAAAGGAATCGTTTGCCGGCCTTGCTCAGGAATAACAGATGTTTCATGTTTGATAATCCTAGACAATGATATCGTCTCCTCCGCCTCGAGCTATGACGATTTCTCCAGCTTCCTCGAGTCGTCTTACGATGCTGACAATACGAGTTTGTGCTTCCTCGACATCTCTAAGCCGGACAGGTCCCATAAACTCCATTTCTTCTTTGAACGTTTCGACCATTCGCTGTGACATGTTGCGGAAGACAATTTCTTTGACCTCTTCGCTTGCCACTTTGAGCGCGAGCAATAAGTCATCATTTTCAACATCTCTGATCACACGCTGAATCGCTCTACTGTCAAGAGTGACAATATCTTCAAAGACAAACATACGTTTCTTAATTTCATCAGCAAGCTCAGGATCTTGAATTTCAAGTGTGTCTAAAATGGTCTTCTCGGTCGCACGGTCTACACCATTTAGTACTTCTACAACCGCTTCGACCCCGCCCGTTTGCGTATAGTCCTGCGTAAAGGTTGAAGAAAGCTTTTGTTCAAGAATGCGTTCCACTTCATTGATGATCTCTGGAGATGTGCGGTCCATTAAAGCAATACGTCTCGCAACCTCTGTTTGTACTTCCTCTCCTAATTCAGATAAAATCTGCCCAGCTTGGACTGGATCTAAGTAGGAAAGGATGAGCGCGATGGTTTGTGGATGCTCATGCTGGATAAAGTTTAAGATTTGTTCTGGGTCAGCCTTTCGAGCAAAATCAAACGGTTTCACTTGAAGCGAGGATGTTAATCGGTTTAAGATGCTGTCCGCTTTGTCCTCACCAAGCGCTTTTTCAAGCACTTGTCTTGCGTACATAAGACCGCCTTGTGATATGTAGTCCTGCGCGATGGCGATGCTGTGAAACTCTTCGATGATTTCATCTTTCTTAGCAGTATCTACACTTCGTACATTGGAAATTTCTAATGTTAATTTTTCTATTTCGTCTTCAGACAGATGTTTGTATACAGATGCTGACACGTCTAGCCCTAAGGAAATCATTAGGATTGCTGCTTTTTGTCTGCCTGTTAGTCGATTTGGATCTTTTCTCGACATGTGTATTCCTCCTAATCCTCGGACAGCCAGCTGCGTAGCAATTTAGCAAAGTCTTCTGGTTTTTCTTTTGCCATTTTTTCAAGCTGATTTTTTCTCACCATTTCTTCTGTTTCTGGTTCAGTGTCGATATCAGGAACATGGATTGGTGTACGTTCATCAAACTCAAACTCTTCTTCCTCTTCTTTTCTGCGTTTACGCACAAGAAGAATAATGAGAGCGATAATTGCAAGTAGTAGCACACCGCCTACAATATAAACCCAGATTGGAATATTGTTTGATGGGTTTTCTGCTGCAGTTTGCTGTTTACCGTCTAATTTTGATACAGATAAAACAATTTTGTTATCTAAGTCCGCTTGAGTGAGCGCTTGACCATTTGTGTATTCTTTATCAATTGAAGTGCTAATGATCGTTGAAAGAATCTTTTTGATATCATCTTGCCTTTCAGGTGTTAAAGAGTTCACATCGTTTGCAGTTGGTGGTTCGACCAATGCTTGAATGCCAACATCTCTAATTTTATAAGGGCTCTCTTTGATATCTTTATGAATGCGGTTGACTTCATAGTTGATACGATCTTCGCTCTTTTCGTAATCTCCGCTACCGTTCGCTCCATCGGCGCCTTGATAATTTGTGACATCATCGTCGCCTGTTCCAGCGGTGCCTCCAGCTGCTGCACCATTTCCTGAATAAGTTTCAGCAATCTTTTCAGCACTGACAGCAATGCCTTGCATGTTTTCTTTATCAACTGGTTCTACAAGATCTTCTTTTCTTTTCTCTTCAGTAAAATCAATGTCTGTTGTGACCGATACAGCCACTTTTTCTTGACCCATCATTGTTCCGAGCAGCTGTTGAATTTTTCTTTGAAGGTTCTTTTCAATCTCTTCTTTTTTCTGCTGCTGTGCATCCATTCCACTTGCATAAGAATCGGAACTGCTGTTTAAGTCGTAGTAGTTGGAATCTTGGTCCATAATGACAATGTTTTCTGTCTTTAAATTCGGCACACTTTTTGAAATAAGATGATAAAGGCCTTTTACTTGCTGCGGCGCGAGCGTGTAGCCAGACTCAACTTGCAGCACAATGGATGCTGATGCATTACTTTGCTCTTCTCCAACAAAAACGGAATCTTTTGGCAGGTTAATCATAACTTTTGAATCTTTAATCCCATCAATCGTGTTGATCAGATTGGATAGTTCTGTCTGAGTTGCGTCTACTTTCAGAACATCAAATTCATTATCTGTTAAACCGAAGCCGGAATTGTTCGCAAAGAAGGAATAATCAATATTCCCTGTCTTAGGGAGACCCTCAGATGCGAGTGTTACTTTTAAAGTGTCGGCCTGCTTTTCTGGAACGAGAATCGTTGTTCCATTATTCGCAAGTTCCGATTTAACGTTTTTGCCATCCAGTTCCTGTTTGATTTGCCCAGCTTCTGCCTCAGACAAATCTCTAAACAATGGAACCATTTTTTCAGAAGAAGCAAAGATGCTAACAACCGTAATAATGATTGCTAGGGCAGCAACGCCGCCAATCATGAGTATTTTTTGTAATTTTGATCGATTTCGCCAAAACTCAACTGTTTTTGTTCTTAATTGCATTAAAGTACGATTCATCTTAACCCCCGGTCATTCCATTCAGTCTTTTTTTGTCCGTCAGCACCTCCTACATCTGCATTCTCATAATCTCTTGGTACGCTTCGACTGCTTTATTTCGAAACTCCGTTGCAGCTGTGAGTGTCACACTCGCTTTTTGCGAGGCAATCATGACTTCATCGAGATTGACATCTTTTCCTTGTGCAAGAGCATTTGTATACTGGTCTGATTTCAGCTGTGATTGATTTAATGCCTCAATGGAATTCTTCAGCACATCAGAGAAATTCGTTTGACTTTTAGGTGCAGCCGCCTGAACGGACGATGCATTCGTCAATTCACTTGCTTGCTGAGCGGTTTGAAGCTGGAAAGGAGATATTGCGTTAACCAATTCTTTTCACCTTACTTTCCTATTTCTAAAGCTTTCATCAACATGCTTTTATTCGCATTTAGTGCGGTCACGTTTGCTTCATATGACCTTGAGCTGCTGATGAGGTCAACCATTTCCTTTAATGGATCAACATTAGGTGTTTGAACATATCCATTTTCATTGGCATCGGGATTTGTAGGATCATATTGAAGGTTGAATGGAGTTTCGTCTTCTGTAATCTTCGTTGCTTTCACGCCGTTTCCTAATTTGCCGCTCGAATTCATGCTTGAGTTCAATATAGATGAAAACGATTCACCTGACGGCTGTAATGTGACGAGCTTACGTCTATAAGGCTCCCAGTTGCCATCAACCTGTTTCGCTCTTGTTGTATCCATATTTGCAAGGTTAGAGGATACAACGTCCATTCTGAGCCTCTGAGCTGTTAATGCTGAGGCCGAAGCGTTAACGCCTGAAAAAATTGACATCACTTACCTCCTGTCAAAACTGTTTTAAGAGAATTGAATTTTCCACTCATTCTTTCAACCAACGCATTATACTGAATTTGGTTTTTAGCGAGTTCACTCATCTCTTGATCAATATCGACATTATTTCCGTTTTCTTGATATGAAGTACGGTTGCTCGAAACAACTGAATAATTAGACCCTGTTTTAGAAAAATCAATGTGACCTTGGTATGTTTTTTTAGCATCTAACTTGATCGACGCATCGTTTAGCATATCATGAAAAGCGACGTTTTTCGACTTGTAGTTCGGTGTGTCTATATTCGCGATATTATTGCTTATGACTTTTTGCTTAACATTCGCTCTGCCCAAGGCATTCTCAAGGTTGCTTATCGTTCCAGAAAATATATCCAAAACCATATACCTCCAATCATATGTATTTCATTCCATTTAATCATGTCGAGATTTGTAAAACCATATGTTCATTGTAAGAAATAATAGGATTAAAGTCTATGATGTATATGTAAAAAAAACTCGTAATATATATCTATTTTACGAATAGGTATAAAGACCTAGATTCAAAGAACTAAGAATTGTAAGGGTTTTCTTGGAAAAAAGAGTGTCATTTTTCGGACAAATCCTCTTTTTTATAAAAAAATACCCCTTTTCAGCTTGTAATTTTGGCCGAAAAGGGGTTTTGATTAATGAGATTTTAAATTTTCAAGTTCGATTAAAAATTTGTTGTTTAACACTTTGATATACGTTCCCTTCATTCCAAGAGAACGAGATTCGATGACGCCTGCACTTTCTAACTTACGTAAGGCGTTCACGATCACTGAACGAGTGATTCCTACACGGTCAGCAATTTTACTTGCCACAAGAAGCCCTTCGTTGCCATCAAGTTCTTCAAAGATGTGCTCAATGGCTTCAAGCTCACTATATGAAAGAGAACTAATCGCCATTTGAACAACCGCTTTACTTCTTGCTTCTTCTTCGATTTCCTCTGCTTTCTCACGAAGGATCTCCATTCCAACAACTGTTGCACCGTATTCAGCAAGAATTAAATCATCATCTTTGAATGTATCTTGCAAACGAGACAGGATTAACGTGCCTAAACGATCTCCTCCTCCGATAATTGGAACAATGGTTGTCAAACCTGATTCGAATAAATCACGGTTCTCAATCGGGAAAGCTGTATACTCACTATTAATGTCAAGGTTTGAAGATGTTTCAGGGATGTTGAATAGACTCTTTGTATATTCTTCAGGGAACTGACGGTCTTCAAGCATTTTCTTCATACGCGGATTTTCAATCTGCTGGTTGATCGAGTAGCCTAGAAGCTTCCCTCTTCTGCTTAACACGAAAATGTTTGAATCAATGACATCTCTCAACGTTTCTGCCATTTCCTTAAAATTAACTGGTTTCCCCGCTGCATCTTGCAGCATTGAGTTAATAATCCTTGTTTTTTGTAGTAACGCCATATTAATGATCCTCCTAGATTACTTTATTCATTTGTTAAAGTATAAATTGACTTAAGTCTTTGTTATTTGCAATCTTTCCTAGCTTCTCTTCTACATACTGAGGGGTAATGGTCACTGTCTCCAGTGTAATATCAGGCGCCTCAAATGAAAGCTCTTCAAGCAGCTTTTCAAGTATGGTATGAAGCCTTCTTGCACCGATGTTATCTGTCTCCTGATTGACATGATAAGCCACTTCGGCAATCTTATGAATAGCATCGTCAGAAAATTCAAGAGATATACCTTCTGTTTCAAGTAAAGCTTTATATTGCTTTAATAATGCGTTATCTGGTTCCGTTAAGATCTTCACAAAGTCTTCGATACTTAATTTATCTAATTCTACACGGATTGGGAAGCGCCCTTGAAGCTCTGGAATCAAATCTGATGGTTTCGCCATATGAAATGCACCTGCTGCTACAAAAAGCACATGGTCTGTTTTCACTGCCCCATATTTCGTCATCACAGTTGAACCTTCTACAATCGGTAAAATATCACGTTGAACACCTTCACGAGAAACATCTGCAGATGATGCACCACCGCTTTTGGCGATTTTGTCGATTTCGTCGATAAAAATAATCCCTTGCTGTTCTGCTTTATAAACGGCTTCCTGACTGACTTCATCCATGTCAATCAGTTTTGAAGCTTCCTCAGCAGTTAACGCCTTTCTTGCTTCTCTGACGGTCAGCTTTCTGCGTTTTTTCTTTTTAGGCATGAGATTGCCGAGCGCATCCTGCATGTTCATGCCCATTTGCTCCATACCCGAGCCCTGAAGCATATCAAACATGGATGGCTGCTGCTCTTCAACTTCGATCGTGACGTAATGATCTTCAAGTTCTCCCATAGCCAGCTGATGTGCGATTCGCTTTCTTGTCGATTCAAGTTCAACTTCTTCACTTGATTGATCTCGATCACGGTCATCTTCATCAGAACCGCCAAACAGCATCTCAAAAGGATTTTTCACAGACTGGCTTTTTTTCTTGCCAGGAACAAGTAAATGAACAAGACGTTTATTTGCTTGTTTTTCTGCTTCTTCTTGAACGTCTTTCATCTTTTCTTCTTTGACAATTCTGATCGCTGTCTCAACTAGATCTCTGACCATCGATTCTACATCACGGCCGACATAACCAACTTCAGTAAACTTCGTCGCTTCCACTTTAATAAAAGGCGCACCAGAAATTTTTGCAATTCTGCGGGCAATCTCTGTTTTCCCCACACCTGTTGGGCCGATCATTAAAATATTTTTCGGAACGACTTCATCCTTTAGCTTATCATGTAAAAGGCTTCTTCTGTAACGGTTTCTTAAAGCCACCGCCACTGCTTTTTTCGCATCAAGCTGACCAATAATATATTGATCAAGCTTTTCAACTATCTCTCTTGGGGTGAACGGCTTTTTCTCCATACGTCTCATGTCCTTTCTATTCAAGCTCTTCTAAAGTGATTTGATCGTTCGTGTAGACACAGATTTCTCCGGCGGTTTCAAGAGCAGCCTTTGCAATATCTCTCGCTGTGAGGTGATCACCTGCATGTGTTTTGAGTGCTCTCCCGGCGCTAAGCGCATAATTGCCGCCTGAGCCGATGGCCAAAATACCGTCATCTGGTTCGATGACCTCTCCTGTCCCAGAGACAAGCAGGATGCTGTCTTTGTTCATAACGATCAGCATGGCCTCAAGCTGTCTGAGCATCTTGTCACTTCGCCATTCTTTCGCTAGTTCTACGGCTGCCCGCTTTAAGTTACCACCATATTCTTCAAGCTTCGTTTCAAACTTTTCAAAGAGTGTAAATGCATCTGCTACTGAACCTGCAAAACCTGCAAGCACCTTGCCTCCGAAAAGACGGCGCACTTTTTTTGCCGTGTGTTTCATCACGACAGTCTGCCCGAAAGTGACTTGACCGTCTCCAGCCATCGCACTTTTTCCTTTATGTTGAACGGCAAAGATGGTTGTTGCATGAAATGATGACATGAAAAAACCTCCTTTTAGGATCGTTTAAAAGCCCTTGGGTGATGAGACATGTATGTTTTCCTTAAAGAATCTTTTGATACATGCGTGTACACCTGAGTTGATGATAAATTCGAATGACCGAGAAGCTCTTGAACACTTCTCAAATCTGCCCCCTCATTTAAGAGGTGTGTGGCAAAGGTGTGCCTTAACATGTGAGGATGGATATGTAGTGTGCCTGACGCCTTTTTCATTAATTCAGTGAGAATGAATCGAACGCCTCTGTCTGTAAGAGGCGCCCCGCGCTGATTCAAAAACACATATGCATCAGCACGATCATTTCCCTTCGCTTTCAGCTTCTGCCTTCCATCCTCTAAATAAGTGATGAGCGCTTCATGAGCATATGAACCGAAAGGAACATACCGCTGCTTGCTTCCTTTCCCATGAACAAGCACTGTATCCAACGATAAATCAAGATCAGATTCTTTTAATGAACATAACTCACTGACCCTCATACCTGTTGCATAAAGAAGTTCTAAAATCGCTTGGTTTCTTTGCCCCAGCGGTGTGCTGACATCAGAAACTGTAAAAAGCTCTTTAAGTTCCTCTTCATACAAAAATGAAGGAATTCGCTTATCCTGCTTTGGTAAGCTAACGAGTAAAAAAGGATTTTCTTTCACAAGCTGTTCTCTTAATAGAAATTTATAAAAGCTGCGAAGCGCAGAGACTTTCTTACTAATCGTTCTTCTTGTCAGGCCTTTTTCATAAGCTTCTGTTAAATAAATTCTCGTATCTTGATAGGATACCTCTTCAAAACCGTCTATTCCTTGAATGTTCATAAATCTGACAAACTCTTCAATTGCTTCTGTATATCCTGAGATTGTTAAAGCAGAATAGTTTTTTTCAATTTGCAGATATTCAATGAATAAGTGGACAAGACGCTGTTTATTCGTCATTTTTACACCTCTTTAAGGCTTTTAAATGGTATCACATATCTTGCTTTCCGTGCAATGTTTTACTACAGAGATTTCGAAATAGTTTGAATAGTTTCGATTGCGCGCTTAGCGTACTCTGCATAACGCTCTTGTTTGTTTTTAATCCGAACACCAAGATCTTTCAGCAAGCCAAAGTTCGCATTCATCGGCTGGAAACTTTTCTTGTTTGTCGATGTGATGTAATAAGCCATGCTGCCGATCGCCGTTTCCTCCGGAAGTGTCACAAGCTCTTCTCCTTTGACAAAACGAGCGGCGTTAATTCCAGCCACTAGTCCGGAAGCTGCGGACTCGACATAGCCTTCAACGCCTGTCATTTGTCCGGCAAAGAATAGATCCTCTCTATTTTTAAACTGATACGTTGGTTTTAAAAGACTTGGTGAGTTAATAAATGTATTGCGGTGCATTACGCCGTATCGAACGATTTCTGCTTCTTCAAGACCTGGAATCAAGCGGAATACTTCCTTTTGGTCGCCCCACTTCAGATGTGTCTGGAAGCCGACGATGTTATATAAAGTACCTGCTGCATCATCTTGTCTTAATTGAACAACAGCGTAAGGTCTTTTTCCTGTTTTCGGATCTTCAAGTCCTACTGGCTTCATCGGACCAAACAGCATCGTTTTCTTTCCTCTTTTCGCCATGACTTCAATTGGCATACAGCCTTCAAAGAAGATTTCTTTTTCGAACTCTTTTAATGGCACAGTTTCAGCAGAAATGAGCGCCTCATAAAAACGATCAAATTCCTCTTCTGTCATTGGACAGTTTAAATAAGCGGCTTCTCCTTTGTCATAACGTGATTTCAAGTACACCTTATCCATATCAATGCTATCTTTCTCTAGAATAGGTGCCGCTGCATCGTAGAAGTACAGATACTCTTCACCAGTTAAAGATTTTAATTCTTTTGAAAGTGCTTCAGATGTAAGCGGGCCCGTTGCAATAATTGTCGGACCTTCAGGAATGCTTTGCACTTCTTCTTGAAAAACCGTCACATTCGGATGATTTTTCACGCGATCGGTAACGTTTGCTGCAAATTCATGACGATCTACTGCAAGCGCTCCGCCAGCAGGGACTGAGCTTTCGTCTGCTGCTGCGATAATCGCTGAATCTAAATGACGCATTTCTTCCTTTAATACACCGACCGCATTCGTCAAAGCGTTGGCACGCAGTGAATTGCTGCATACAAGCTCTGCAAATTTATCTGTGTGGTGAGCTGGCGTTTGTTTGACAGGTCTCATTTCATACAAGTTGACTTTAATTCCGCGTTTGGCAATTTGCCATGCCGCTTCACTTCCGGCTAAACCTGCTCCGATCACATTTACAAATTGACTCATTGTACAACTCTCCTATTTCGTAAGTTCTGTTTGATGACATAAAAAAGCAGGTGAACAAGGCTGTTCACCGCTATTTTTGTTGTTCCTCTTTATAATCACAGTTCACACATTGAACTTGAATGCCTTTTTTCAGTTTTTTCTCTACAAGCATATTTTCGCATTTTGGACACTTTCTTTCAATTGGTTTGTCCCAAGAGACGAATTCACACTCTGGAAAACGATCACAGCCATAAAAAATGCGGCGCTTCTTAGATTTTCGTTCAACAATGTTTCCTTCATGACAAGTCGGGCATTTCACACCAATATCTTTGACAATTGGTTTTGTGTTACGGCAGTCAGGAAAATTAGAGCAAGCCATGAACTTACCGTATCGACCCATTTTGTACACCATCGGATGTCCACACTCTTCACAGTCAACTCCGGCGTATTCAGGCTCAATCTCAACTTCTTGCATCTCTGCTTCTGCTTTTTCTACCCGTTTTGCAAAGTCTTGATAGAAGCTGTCGATAATGCGAACCCATTCGATCGTACCTTCTTCAACGCTATCAAGTTCTTTTTCCATTTTCGCTGTGAATTCCACGTTAATGATTTCAGGGAAGAATTCAATGATTAAGTTAAGAACAATTTCCCCAAGCTCTGTTGGGATAAACCGTTTATTATCAAGTGCGACATAGCCGCGCTTTTGAATCGTATCTAATGTTGGTGCGTACGTAGACGGACGGCCTATACCCAGCTCTTCAAGTGTTTTGACAAGTCTTGCCTCAGTGTAGCGCGGAGGCGGCTGCGTGAAGTGCTGTTCAGGTTCGATATCTTTTGAAAGAACCGTATCACCTTCTTTAAGATCAGGCAGCATTTTGTCCTTTTCTTCTAGCTGATCGTCCTTCCCTTCTACATATACCTTCATGAATCCAGGGAATTTCACTTTGCTCCCGTTAGCACGGAATGTAAGCCCGTTATTGTCAAGGTCTACACTCATTGTATCAAGAACAGCCGGCGCCATTTGGCTTGCCACGAATCGTTCCCAAATCAATTTATACAGACGAAGCTGATCTCGGCTTAAGACATGTTTGACATCTGCTGGTTTTCTTAGCGTAGAAGTCGGCCTGATGGCCTCGTGAGCATCTTGTGCATTTTCGTTCTTTTTAGCGGTTCGTTTTGTTGTATTTAAGAAATTCTTACCGTACGTCTGATCAATGAAAGCAGATACTTCTTCAATCGCCGTATTGGAAATACGTGTTGAGTCCGTTCTCATATATGTAATGAGTCCGACTGTACCTTCTTTACCAAGATCTATTCCTTCATATAATTGCTGTGCAATCATCATCGTCTTTTTCGCACGGAAGTTTAATTTTCTTGCAGCCTCCTGCTGTAAAGTAGATGTTGTAAACGGAACAGCTGGGTTGCGTTTACGCTCTTTTTTCGTCACTTTCTCTACAGAGAATTTGCTCCCTTTTAGTTTCGAAAGGATTTCTTTTACATCTTCTTTTGTTTTCAGTGGATGCTTTTTGCCATTGACGCCAAAGAAGCTCGCTTCGAAGCTTTCTTTTCCTTTTAGGAATGTACCGTCAATTGTCCAGTATTCTTCTGGTTTAAATTCATTAATTTCATTCTCGCGATCAATAATCAGGCGGAGTGCAACTGATTGAACACGACCGGCACTTAAGCCCTTTTTCACTTTCTTCCATAAAATCGGACTGATTTTATACCCGACGAGACGATCTAAGATCCGTCTTGCCTGCTGTGCATCAACTAAATCCATGTTGATCATACGTGGATGCTTAAAGGAATCTTTAATGGCATCTTTTGTAATCTCATTAAAGACAACGCGGCAGTCAGAAGAGAGGTCAAGGTCAAGGCTATGCGCTAAATGCCAAGCAATCGCTTCTCCCTCTCTATCGGGGTCAGCTGCGAGATAGACTTTCTTTGCTTTTTTCGCAGCTGTTTTTAATTCTTTTAAAACGGGGCCTTTCCCGCGAATCGTAATATATCTCGGTTCGAAGTCATGCTCAGTGTCAACACCAAGCTGACTTTTCGGTAAATCTCTTATGTGCCCCATTGAAGCCTTTACTTTATACTTTTTACCTAAATAACGCTCAATCGTTTTCGCCTTGGCTGGCGACTCAACGATGACTAAATAATCAGCCATACTCAAAATCCCCCTTAAGAGGTGTTCTCTCTTTATACATTTCACAATTCATATTTATGTTAATTGCACTTATCTAACAGGCAATCATTAAAAATTCTTTATGATGAACATCATTATAAACACGAAAAACAAAGTGTAAACTTAAATCCTCACTATTATTAAATATTCCTATGTCTTTTGTCAAACGATATTTTTATGAGAGTTCAGTATATTGAACGCTGCGGAAGGAGAATTCCTCTAAAATATCCTTCGTTGAATGAACAAGCTTTGCTCCCTGCTGTATAAGTCTGGCTGGTCCTGTGGAATTAGGATCAAAGATAGATCCTGCAACCGCAAATACCTCTTTACCTTGCTCAAGTGCTTGATACGCTGTAATGAGCGAACCGCTCTTTTCTTTGCACTGAATCACGATCGTTCCACTTGTCAGCGCACTAATTAAACGATTCCTCATTGGGAAATGCCACTTTTCTGGTTTCACATAAGGCGGATGCTCGGATAAAAGCAAATGATGCTCTCCCATGTATTGAGCCATTTGCACATGTTCCTTTGGGTATAAGTGCTGAAATCCGCCTGCTATAATACCGATGGTTTTCCCTTTATTCCGAATGCACTCTTTATGTGCAAGTCCATCAATTCCTTTTGCTAAGCCACTGACAATCGTCCAATCTTCCTTTACAAGCTCACCAACAATTTTCTTCACACATGCTTCTCCATAAGACGATGGAACTCGTGTGCCTACTACACCTAAACTTTTTTCTTCATTTAAATATGATATGTTTCCTTTTAGGAATAACACAGGGGGAGGATCATAAATATGTTTTAGTGTGCTGGGATATAAGGGTGATGTGATGGGTATCATGTGAATGTTTTGCTTTAAATAGGCTTGAACGATGTGTTGAAAAATGGGGAATTCATTTTCTTCGGCTTGTTTTAAGCGGGTAAAGTCGATCGTTTGTAATGATCGATCCTGTTTGAAATGTTGTGTTTCTTCATTTATATATAGCTCAGGATCGACTTTCCACCATTTTGTTAACAAAGAGGGTGAGATGAGGCCTTTTAAGCGGTGAAAAATCATTCTTTCGGACACGTTGTACATACCATTCCTCCAGTTTAAGATAGAAAGAAGAAGACTTGTCAAAGAACAAGTCTTCTTGTGTCATTAATGCGTTTTACAAGCTTCGAAGAGATTCTTCTCTTTTAACACTTTAATCAATGTTTCTCCCATGACAGATGGTGTCTCTGCCACTTCAATTCCACATTCACGCATTGTTTTTACTTTTTCATCAGCTGTTCCTTTACCACCAGAAATAATGGCACCAGCATGTCCCATGCGTTTTCCTGGAGGCGCCGTTTTACCGCCAATAAAGCCAACGACTGGCTTTGTCATATTTGCTTTTACCCATTCAGCTGCTTCTTCTTCAGCCGTACCGCCGATTTCACCGATCATAATCACAGCATGTGTATCAGGGTCTTCATTGAATGCTTTTAATACATCAATAAAGTTCGTCCCATTGACAGGGTCTCCGCCGATTCCTACAGCTGTCGATTGACCAACGCCAGCTTCTGAAAGCTGATGTACCGCTTCATATGTAAGCGTTCCAGAACGAGAAACAACACCCACATGACCTTTTTTATGAATGTAGCCAGGCATGATCCCAATCTTACATTCTTCAGGTGTAATGACACCTGGGCAGTTAGGGCCAACAAGTCTTGTCTTTTTCCCTTCCATATACCGTTTCACTTTGACCATGTCAAGCACTGGAATATGTTCTGTGATACAAATGACTAGATCGACTTCTGCATCAACAGCCTCTAAAATGGCATCTGCTGCAAATGGTGCTGGTACATAGATAACAGAAGCATTTGCTCCAGTTGTTTGAACAGCTTCAGATACTGTATTAAATACAGGAACTCCTTCTACTTCAGTTCCACCTTTTCCAGGTGTGACACCGCCAACAATATTTGTTCCGTACTCAATCATTTGTTTTGTATGGAACAATGCGGTTGAACCGGTAATCCCCTGAACAATTACTCTCGTATTTTTATTAATAAATACACTCATTTAGGTTCCCTGCCTTTCTGCTCTACTTGACTAAAGATACAATCTTTTCTGCCCCGTCAGCCATAGACTCAGCAGAAGTGATATTTAAGCCTGAATCACTCAGGATTTTCTTCCCTAATTCAACGTTTGTTCCTTCAAGACGTACAACGAGTGGTAATGTTAAGCCGACTTGTTTCGTCGCTTCAACGACACCTTCTGCAATGACATCACATTTCATGATACCGCCAAAAATGTTCACGAAAATCCCTTTTACATTTTGATCAGATAAGATGATTTTAAATGCTTCCGTTACTTTTTCAGCTGTTGCACCGCCCCCAACATCCAGGAAGTTTGCAGGGTCCCCGCCGTAATGCTTGATGATATCCATTGTAGACATCGCAAGACCTGCACCATTGACCATACAGCCAATATTTCCATCTAGAGAAATGTAGCTTAGATCATATTTAGATGCTTCAATTTCTTTTGGATCCTCTTCATCAAGGTCACGGTATTCTAATATATCTTTTTGTCTATATAAAGCATTGCTATCAAAGTTTAATTTCGCATCAAGTGCCATGACTTTTCCATCGCCTGTTACAACAAGTGGATTAATCTCAGCAATTGAACAATCTTTTTCAATAAACGCATTGTAAAGACTTGTCATAAACTTAACAGCTTGGCCAACTAATTTTGTTGGAATATTAATTTTAAACGCTACTTCTCTTGCCTGATAGCCTTGCAAGCCAATCGCTGGGTCGATGACCACTTTGACGATTTTCTCTGGCGTTTTTTCTGCTACTTCTTCAATTTCAGTACCGCCTTCTTCAGAAGCCATCAATACAATTCTTGATGTCGCTCTGTCCAAAACAAGTCCAACGTAGTACTCCTTTTGAATATCGCAGCCTTCTTCAATAAGTAAGCGTTTTATTTCGCGCCCTTCAGGCCCAGTTTGATGTGTGACAAGTGTTTTACCGAGCAATTCCTCTGCAAACCCTTTCACTTCATCTTTTGTTTTTGCAATTTTTACCCCGCCTGCTTTACCACGGCCGCCTGCATGAATCTGTGCTTTTACGACATATACAGAGCTTTCTAGCTCTTCTGATGCTTTCACTGCTTCATCAGGTGTAAATGCTACTTTACCATTTGGAACTGAAACCCCATATTTTCTTAGGATTTCTTTTCCTTGGTACTCATGGATATTCATTTCCCATCCTCCCAACATATGTAGAAACAAAAATTATAAAATAGACTGCGCTTTCATTTTAAAGAATAAAAAAGAGAATGTCTAGGGTTCTATGTAAAATCGTAAAATCCTTCTAAACATTCAAACTTTTATTTTATTAAAAATATAAATTTTTCAGCCAAATCACTTATTTTTCCTTATTTTTTCATTTTTTGATCTAACCTATAGATAAACGAAAATATTTCTGCTACAGTATCGTATAACGCTTCAGGGATCTCCTCATCAAGTGTTAAATGGCGCATGAGTTCGACTAAATTACGGTCTTCTTGGATAGGAACTCCCGACTTTTTTGCTTCTTCAATAATATGGTCTGCCACATAGCCGCTCCCTGTTGCGACGACTTTTGGCGCCTTTTGTTTTTCTTCATCATAATGTAGAGCGACCGCCCTTCTAAGCGGTTTTGAATCCTTCATACTCGTAAGTCCAGCCCTTTCTCGCTGATTTTATGAAAGTGTTCATCTAGAAAGTGAGACGGATCTACTGGCTCTTGTCTCTTCTTTGCTGTAATTCCCGTTAGACTGTATCCTAAGGCATTTAAATTCTCCCGAACAGCTGGAATCATCGGATTAATGGTTCCTTGAAGTTCATGACCGGTTTCAACTGTAATTGACATGACCTTTTGCTGAATCGTACAGTCGATTAATGTCTCTTCGAGGTTTTCCATGTTTAAGTAAAACATGAGACGGCACTGAGAAATATCAATAGAGCCATCTTTTTTCTTATGTCCTTTTAGAATAAAGGTTAAATCTTGAACACTATGTTTTGAAAAGAGCGGATAAGAGACCATCATTTGGCTGATGGTTTGGTTCTCCTGCTGCACAAATAACTGCCCGTTCAATCTATGAAACAATTGATCGACTTCTTTTTTTACGGGTTCTGGTAAATCAGCCTGCCTCACATCATTTAAGACGAGCTTTAATTGGTGAAGCTCCTGACTTTTTACATCCTGGCTGCCTTTTTCGAGTAGTTTCAGCATACCGATTTCATCTCGTACACCTATTGCCTTTTTCATCGTCATGAGTAAATCGAGCACATCGGTTTTATTGCTTAATGCGGGTTCCGTCTGCTGCACCACCTGAGCCAATGCTTTCGCCTCTGTTTTTGACAGGAACGGAAATTCTTTTTGAAGCACGGATGCTTTTGCGTCAGGCTGAGATCCTGCCTGCTGAAGCCCTTGCAGCAATGACGTGAGCTGTTTTAAGCTAGGCTCTTGCTGCCCGTCTGCACCTTGCTTCGTCAAACTTGCCATTATCCGCTCAATTTGCTGAAGCGGGATTTGCAGCTCTTTTGGACTTGTTGACTGCTGCACGTTAGTTTGAAGAACTTGGGTCGTCTGACGCTCTTGAGCGATTGGAGTTTGGCTATTTTCTTTTGGCTGAGACAGATTGGGCTGAGGCGTTACAGGTAGACTGCCTCCTTGCTTCGCCGCCCCTTCTCTCGCTGCTAGAAGGACCGATAAGAGCTTTTCTGCATGGACGGTCGTCTCAGCATCTATGACTGATCGAATGGCTTGTGTAAGGGCCTGTGTGGCGTCTGAGTGCTTCGGGAGCTGTGTTAATCGTTCTAGCAACGCTGTCATATCCTGATGAAGAGCAGAGGATGATTTCACGGCTAAAATTGATTGAAGCACTCCTTCCTGGATCGGCAAGTCTTTTTTTAAAGCAAATAGGAGTGCCTGAAGACCTTTTTTCACATCAGCTCCTTGAAGCTGTTCGATCCACTTCACTGCCGTTTTTAACTCTGCTTCGTTGATAACGGATTTTTCTTTTAAAAAAGCTGTGGCTGTTAGGATGTTTTCAAGTCCGTTTTTAAGTGAGAGACCTTCTAATAGTTTGGCAGCTGCATCCTTTAATGTCTTAGGGTCTTGATCAAATTGCTGTACTGGCCTTAGTTTATTGAGGCTGCCTCCACCCTCTTGTTCAAATTGGAACCAATAAAATGCGTCTGCTTTGAGCTGAGCCGCTAGCTGTGCTTTTATTTTTGTTGAGCCTATTTGAACAAGGGCTGTATCATCTCCAAGCATTTTCAGTACTTTACCGAGAATCAGCCGATGCACATTTTCCTTTCCTTCGGTGTTTAATGTAACAGATTCTGCCGCACTTAACCGGCTATTCAGTGCTGTATGTATGTCCTCAACTCTTGTCATCACAGGCAGCCTCCTTAGGTCAAAAATTTATGATATAACGGATTTCACTGGCGCAAACGATAATCGATGGATTGGGGCAGCTCCATGTGTTTGAATGGCAGCCAGATGCTCTTTTGTTCCGTACCCTTTATGTTTTTCAAATTGATACTCAGGGTACTTACGCCCGTATTCTTCCATCATCTGATCCCTTGTCACTTTTGCAATACATGCACCAGCTGCGATGGACGCACTTTTTGCATCTCCTTTGATGATATTCTCTTGGTGAATAGGAAGCGGGAGCGTCATGGCATCTATGAGTAGATAATCAGGTATATGAGTTAACTGCTCCACCGCTCTCACCATCGCCAGTCTTGATGCCTCGTAAATATTGATTTCATCAATCGTAGCCGCATCAACAATGCCGATTCCGATATCAAGTGCTTCTTTTTGGATCAGGTCATAATACGCCAATCTTTTTTTCTCAGATAATTGCTTTGAGTCGTTTAAACCGAGCAGGACTGTGTCTTCCTTTAATATGACAGCGGCTGCGACAACGGGGCCTGCCAGCGGTCCTCTTCCTGCTTCATCTATTCCAGCAATACATGTGTATCCCTGCGCCTTAGCTTTGTTTTCAAATTGCAGCATTTCATTCCATGCTGCACGTAGTTGCTGCTGCTTTTCTCTCTCTTTGTGCCACTTCTCTATCAGTTTTTGGACACTTTTTCTCGTATCATCTTTTACCAGCTCACGAATGTATGACTCGTCTTGCGAATGCTTTTCTATCAGTTCTTTTATTTGTTTCACCGTGTACATCAGCTTTTCGTCAGCCTCCTTCTTTATATCGGCAGTTTTCCGCAAAAAATAAAGACCCGCATGAGCTGCGTGTCTTTTAGCTTTCAGGCTTCTCAAAAGTGAGGGGACCAAATTTTTCTGTTCGAATATCCCGAATAATGATTTCGGTGGTTTTGTCGTAATTAATAAATCCACCGCTCATGAGACAGCCGCGCTTTGTACCTATTGCATCAAACAGCTCAACCGTATCTTCAGGGATCTCCGCCAGGTCATAGCGTTTTTTTAATCGCTCTGGATAGTTCTCTTCTAGAAAGCGAAGTCCATACACAGCGACATCCTGTAAGTTGATGATAGAATCTTTGATCGCTCCAGTCACCGCTAGCCTGAGTCCTACTTGCTCATCTTCAAACTTAGGCCAGAGGATTCCAGGTGTATCAAGCAGTTCAAGTTCTTTACCTACCTTCACCCATTGCTGTGAGGTGGTAATACCAGGCCGGTCTCCTGTTTTGGCAATGTTCTTTTTCGCTAAACGATTGATTAAGGTCGATTTCCCGACGTTGGGAATTCCGATAATCAGCGCCCGGATTGCACGCGGTTTGACACCTTTTGCTTTCATGCGGTCGAATTTTTCTTTTAAGATTTCTTTTGAAGTTGTGATGATCTGATTTAACCCTTGTCCATCGACAGAGTTAATAGCAAGTGACCGAACACCTTGCTGCTCAAAGTGCGCCTGCCACTCCTTTGTCACACGAGGATCCGCTTTATCTGCTTTGTTTAATAGCATGATTTTGGGTTTGTTCTGAAGGATTTCTTCGATCATTGGGTTTCTAGAGGACATCGGAATTCTAGCATCGGTTAATTCAAATACGATGTCGATGAGCTTTAATTTTTCTGTGACTTCACGTCTTGCTTTTGCCATATGGCCTGGAAACCATTGAATCGTCATATGTGCACCTTCTCTTCTATCGATTATCTCTATACATTGTACAAAAAAAGAGCCTGTTACAGGTAACAAGCTCTTTCTTTTGATATCATTATCGTCTGATTTCTTTGATACGAGCCGCTTTACCGCGAAGTTCACGTAGGTAGTAAAGTTTCGCACGACGTACCTTACCGTGACGTACAACTTCGATGTTAGCGATTTTTGGTGTGTGTACAGGGAATGTACGCTCAACGCCTACACCGTAAGAAATCTTACGAACTGTGAAAGTTTCGCTGATTCCACCACCACGACGCTTAATTACAACACCTTCAAAGATCTGGATACGCTCACGAGTACCCTCGACAACTTTAACGTGTACACGTAAAGTGTCACCAGGACGGAACGCAGGAAGATCAGTGCGTAATTGTTCTTTTGTGATTTCTTCAATCAAATGTTGCATCGTTTTCAACTCCTTCCAACAGATGCTCATGTCCTCTTTCTTCATTGCAGCGGAACATCGTTTTCAAACTTGAATCGGCAAGCCGTCCAAGTCACAAGTAGTATCATACCATACCTATATGCAGTGTGCAATACAATCTAGTCATTATGAAGCTGCCAAAGCCATCTTTTTTCTTCTTCTGTTAACGTTTTGCAAGAATCGATCAAATCTGGCCGTCTTGTATAAGTTCGCTTCAAAGATTCTTTGCGCCGCCACTCTTCTATTTTGGCATGATTTCCAGAAAGGAGCACATCCGGCACTTTTAGTCCTTTATAATCGGCTGGTCTTGTATAGTGAGGATGCTCTAGCAGACCTGTACTAAATGAATCTTCAATGTGAGACGCTTCTTTTCCAAGCACATGAGGCAAAAGCCTGACCACACTGTCTGCAATCATCATCGCTGGCAGCTCTCCGCCTGTGAGAACGAAATCTCCGATTGAGATTTCATCTGTGACAAGATGCTCCCTGATGCGCTCATCGTAGCCTTCATAATGGCCGCAAATGAACATAAGGTGTTCTTCTTTTGCAAGTTCCTCTGCCTTCTTTTGCGTATATCTTTCTCCTTGAGGACAGACAAGAATAATTCGGGGCTTCTTGCTTGCTTTGTTCGTCAAATCTTCTACCGCATCGAATACGGGCTGTGCTTTCAGTACCATACCAGCACCGCCGCCATACGGATAGTCATCTACTGTTTTATGCTTATGATCCGAATACTCTCTAAAATTGACAACATTGAATGAGACAGCTTCTTTCTCCTGTGCCTTTTTTAAGATCGATGAGTGGAGCACACCTTCGAACATTTCAGGAAAAAGTGTTAAGAAGTCGATTTTCATTCGTCAATGAGTCCTTCCATCACTTCAATGTGTATGGTTTTGGATGAGATATCGATCTTTTTGACGACAGATGGGATATAAGGAATCAAGGCATCTTTTTTACCTTTTCTTCCGACAACCCAGACATCATTTGCCCCTGGTGTTAAAATCTCTTTGATTTGACCGACAAGCTGATCATCTTCATCGTATACTTCACAGCCAATGATTTGGTGGAAATAAAACTCTCCTTCATCTAAAGAGCCGAGATGTTCTTTTTCTACTTTTAAGATTGATTCTTTCAATAGCTCTGCTTCATTTAATGAGCTAATTTCTTCAAATGTGAGCAAATCAAACTGTTTGTGCTGCCTATGTGATGCGACAGTGACTTTCAGCGGCTCCCCTTGACCTTGCTTAAAAATATAGAGGACGCTTCCTTTTTTGTATCGCTCTTCTGGGAAATCTGTCTTTGACACGACGCGTACTTCTCCGCGAACTCCGTGTGTATTAACAATCTTTCCAACATTTAACCATTCTTGTTCCATGTTCTCAATCACCCCTGACGTATTTCCACAATGGTGCCGTCTTTCACGACGATGACATTATCTTGCATCTTGTCATCCCATTTATCACCTATTTTCACTTCAACCAGCGCATCCACTTCTGTCTCTTTCATTTCACTCCCAAGCGGCAAAATATGCAGCTGCTCTACTTGAAAGTCAATTTGCTGGATCTTCTCCTGCCGTTTATCGATGGCTTTTTGAAATTGAGGGATGGCTTCTTGCTGATGTGGTTCTTTTTCATGTTTTTTCAGTTGAAAATATAGTTGATTGCACTCACGTTCTAGTCTTTCTTTTTTCTCCAAAAAAGTCGTTAACAGTTTGTCCTTACTGCTTTCAGTTAATACTTGCATGACGGTGACATGTTGAATGATCTGCATCTTCCTTTTTGTCCCCCTATCCGAAGGCATTTGTCCTCTACAGTATAACGAAAAATAGATTTAAACGTGTAAAAAAAGGGGAGGTCCTAAGCCCTCTCCCTTTTTAGTCAGCAATCTCAAGTTGAACTTTCTTAGAAGACTCTGCACTTGCTGCAAACATGACTGTTCGTATCGCTTTTGCTGTACGTCCCTGCTTTCCGATCACTTTTCCGGTATCTTCAGCATTGACAGACAGTGTGTAAATCACTTGCTCATCTTTTTCTAATGAAGATATGTGAATATCTTCAGGGAAATCAACAAGTGGCTCGACGATGGACACAATCAATTCTTCCAAGGACAGCTCATTCATTATTTGCTGTTTTTCGCATTATGAAATTTTTCAAGAATTCCTTGGCTTGAGAAAAGGTTGCGAACTGTATCAGATGGTTTCGCACCATTTTGAAGCCATTTAAGCGCTAATTCTTCGTTGATTTTCACCTCAGCTGGTGATAACACTGGATTGTATGTTCCAACTGTTTCGATGAAACGACCGTCACGTGGTGAACGAGAATCTGCTACAACAATACGATAGAAAGGAGATCTTTTTGATCCCATACGTTTTAAACGAATTTTTACTGCCATTTTACTAGCACCTCCGAAAATATTTCAACAAGATAGTATATTAACAATGATAAAAGGGTTTGTAAAGTGTTTTTTCTTAACAACGGTTTTATCATGTATAACCAATTACATAAATGGTAATTTAAAGCCTTTTTTCTTCCCTTTGGACATGTTGGTCATTTGCTTCATCATCTTTTTCATTTCGTCAAATTGCTTTAAAAGGCGATTGACTTCCTGTACAGATGTTCCGCTTCCTTTTGCAATCCGTTTTCTTCGGCTTGCATTGATGACCTCTGGCTGTTCTTTTTCCTCGGTCGTCATTGATTTAATGATCGCTTCGATGTGATTGAGCTGCTTTTCGTCTACTTGGACGTTTTTGAGCCCTTTCATTTTACCGGCTCCCGGCATCATTTGGATCAATTCATCAAGTGGACCCATATTACGAACTTGCCCAAGCTGCTCGAGGAAATCATCGAGCGTAAAGCTCATGGTCCGCATTTTTTGTTCAAGCTCTTTCGCTTTATCTTGGTCAACGTTTGCCTGTGCTTTTTCAATAAGTGTAAGCACATCTCCCATGCCAAGAATTCTTGATGCCATCCGCTCCGGGTGGAATGGTTCAATCGCATCCAGCTTTTCTCCTAGTGCGGCGAATTTAATCGGCGTATTGGTGACAGCTCGAATGGAAAGTGCTGCCCCGCCTCGTGTATCCCCGTCTAGTTTCGTTAGAACGACACCTGTTAAACCAAGCTGTTCATTAAAGCTTTTTGCTACATTGACAGCATCTTGACCTGTCATAGAGTCAACAACAAGGAAAATTTCTTCTGGACTCGCTACTTCTTTTACTTTCTGAAGTTCATCCATCAATTCTTCATCGATATGAAGGCGTCCTGCTGTATCTAAAATGACATAATCGTGGTGTTCTTCTTTCGCTTTTTCGATTGCCTGTTTGGCAATGTCGACAGGGCTGACTTGATCACCTAATGAAAACACAGGCATATCAAGCTGTTTCCCCAGCGTTTGAAGCTGCTGGATCGCTGCTGGTCTGTAAATATCTGCAGCCACCATCATCGGCTTGCGATTATGTTTTTTGCGAAGTAAATTGGCAAGCTTCCCAGTTGTGGTTGTTTTACCTGCCCCTTGAAGACCAACCATCATAATGACTGTCGGAGATTTTTTCGCTACAGCGATTTTACTCTCTTCCCCACCCATTAATTCAGTGAGTTCTTCTTTTACAACTTTAATGACCTGTTGTCCAGGGGTAAGGCTTTTCATCACCTCTTGTCCAACTGCCCGCTCGCTTACTTTTTTCACAAAGTCTTTGACTACTTTAAAATTGACGTCAGCTTCAAGAAGGGCAAGGCGTACCTCGCGCATCATTTCTTTTACATCTTGCTCTGACACTTTTCCTTTGCCGCGGATTTTTGAAATCGTCTGCTGCAGTCGGTCGGCTAATCCTTCAAATGCCATACTGTGCCGCCTCCTAATCTAATTTCTCAAGCGATTCAATTAAAGCTTCTGCTTCTTCCGTCTGAGCGGAATCTGCTACGAGCTCTCTCATTTTTTTGAGAAGTTCTTTACGCTCTTTAAATTTCTTAAACAAGAGCAGCTTTTCTTCATATTGTTCAAGCATCGCTTCAGTCCGTTTAATATTATCATAAACAGCCTGTCTTGATACTTCATATTCATCCGCAATTTCACCGAGGGAAAAATCGTCTAGGTAGTAAAGCGACATGTAGCTCTTTTGCTTTGCGGTTAACAACGATTGATAGAAGTCAAACAAGTAGTTCATTCTCGTTGTTTTTTCAAGCGTCATGGGCTCTCTCCCCTTTGTTAAGTTCATTCCCTTTACATCAACTAAGTTTACACGGTTCTCTACTGTGTGTCAAGTTTTTATCTTGTCACTCCATAAAGCGGCGTATAAATAAAAATGCCAGCAGTTTTGCCGGCATTTTTGTTAGTCCTCTTGATCAATCACGTCTGAGAATAATCCATACACATACGATTCTGCATCGAATTCTTGCAGATCGTCTACCTTTTCACCTAAACCGACAAGCTTCACGGGGATGTTCAGCTCATTTCGAATTGCAAGGACAATCCCGCCTTTTGCAGTCCCGTCAAGCTTTGTTAAAGCAATTCCTGTCACATTCGTCGCTTTAGAAAATTCCTTCGCTTGTGCCATCGCATTTTGACCCGTTGTTGCATCAAGAGCGAGCAGCACTTCATGCGGTGCATCTGGAACCTCGCGTTCAATGACTCTCTTGACCTTCTCTAGCTCTTTCATCAAGTTCACTTTGTTTTGCAGTCTTCCTGCTGTATCACAGATAAGGACATCCGCATTTTTCGCTTTTGCTGATTGAACGGCATCATAGATCACCGCTGCAGGGTCAGAGCCAGCCGTCTGTTTGACAACAGGGACACCTGAACGCTCTCCCCATACTTCAAGCTGCTCAATCGCACCGGCACGGAACGTATCACCTGCTGCTAAAATGACGGATTTCCCTTCATTTTTCAGCTTATTCGCAAGTTTGCCGATAGTCGTTGTTTTCCCAACGCCATTGACACCTACAAATAAAATGATATTTAATCGGCCGTCTTCGATGTTCAGCGCAGAGATTTGTTCCTCTCCGCTATTGTAGATTTCAACCAGTTTTTCAGAGATGACCGATTGTACTTCACTTGGGTCTTGAATGTTTCTTAATTTCACTTCTTTTTTCAGCTCATCAATCAGTTCCATCACCGTTGTGAAACCGACATCTGCTCCGATCAGAACTTCTTCTAATTCTTCAAAAAAGTCTTCATCGACTTTACGGTAGCGTGAAATTAGTTCGTTTACTCTTCCTTGAAAGGAGTTTCTCGTTTTTTCAAGTCCATCTTTAAACTTTTCTGATACTGAATCGGTTTGCTGCGTAAATTTTTCTTTTAATTTCTTAAAAAAGCTCATTTGGTTCAAAAACCTCCTTTAATTACTGGACAAGCTCTTTCGTTTCTTCTAGTTTGACGGATACAAGCTTAGAAACACCTGACTCCTGCATAGTAACGCCGTAGAGCACATCTGCTTCTTCCATTGTTCCTTTACGGTGCGTAATGACAATGAACTGTGTTTCCTGGCTGTATTTCTTTAAATATTGCGCAAAGCGGAAAACATTTGCTTCATCAAGCGCCGCTTCGACCTCATCTAACACGCAGAATGGAACAGGTCTGACTTTTAAAATAGAGAATAGTAAAGCAATCGCTGTTAATGCTCTCTCTCCGCCTGAAAGCAGGCTTAAGTTTTGCAGTTTTTTCCCTGGCGGCTGCGCGACAATATCAACGCCAGAGTTTAGTAAATCGTTTGGATCTGTCAGCTTAAGATCTGCTCTTCCGCCGCCAAATAACGCTTGGAAAACTGATTCAAAATGCCCGCGAATTTGCGAGAATGTTTCAGAGAAGCGCTTTGTCATCTCTTGATCCATTTCTTCGATCACTTGGAATAATGTATTTTTCGCTTCTGTCAGATCGTTTCGCTGTTCTGTTAAGAAGAGATAGCGTTCATTTACTCGTTCATACTCATCAATGCTGCCTAAGTTCACTGTTCCTAGCTCTTCAATGGCTAATTTGATCAGCTTCACTCGTTTTCTTGCTTCATCTGGTGATAACGTCAGATGATACATCTCTTTTGCCCCTTCAAACGAAAGGGCATACTCTTCGTTCAAATAAGCGATGAGGTTGTCGAGCTCAACTTCCATACGGCCAAGCTTAATCTCTTCATCTTTTAAGCTTGTGGTGAGCTGCTTGTAAAGGCGCTTTTGCTCTTTCAGTTCACGTTCAGCAAATTCTAACGTTTCAGAAAGAGCCAGGCGCTGTTTACGACGCTCTGAAATAAGTGCGGTTGTTTTGTTTTTATTTTCCAGTTTCTCTTTCGCCGCTTCTTCCAGCTGTTCTGCTCCGCTTGAGCTAGACGTCATTTCACTTGTTAAGAGTGACAGGTCTTCTTTTGTTTCCATCAGCGTTTGTTCAGCCTCTTCTAATTCGGCCATTAAGCTCGAAAGCTTTTCTTGTTCATTCGCTAAGGACTGCTCTTTTTTGGCCAGCGAGATTTTCAGCTCTGTTAATTCGGCAGAAATGGTTTCTTTCGTTGAGCTTTGAGTCTGCTTACGCTTTGTTAATGTATTGATCTCTTGATCAAGCGTGGTCAGTTTCTCCCCTATTGAAACTTCAAGGGCTGCCTGCGTTTTGTCCTTATCTGTAAGTTCAGTAGAACGCTGCTGCAATTCTTCTTTTTCTTGATCATAGAGTTCAAGGTGAGCATTAATATTTTTTTCGGCTACTTGCAGTTCGTATAGCTTCCCTTTGAGCTCTTGCTGCTTTTCTCGAAGGGTTTCTCCGCGTTGACGCAGTTCGTTTAATTGGCTTTCGTTTGCTGCAATCAATTGCTTCGTTTCTTTTGTTTCTTTTTCAAGGATCGTTGTTTTTTCTTCCATTTCAACGAGCTGCTTTGTTAATGTTTCGATCTCCCGGTTTCTTGAAAGAAGGGAGTTGTTCTTTTTCTTTACACCGCCACCGGTCATTGAACCGCCGGGGTTCACGACATCTCCATCAAGGGTCACGATGCGATAACGATGACCAAGCATTTTTGCCAGTTCATTGGCGCCTTTTAAGTCTCTAACGATAAGTACCGTTCCAAGCAAGTTCTGAATGACTTTTTGATACTTTTCATCAAAGGAAACAAGGTGACTTGCTACACCGATAAATGCAGCATGCTGCTCAGCTGTTTGGACGTCCCTATGCTGAATGGTTCGTTCTTTGATCACATTCATTGGCAGGAAGGTCGCACGTCCAAAGGAGTGCTGCTTTAAGTATGCAATTGCTTGTCTCGCAGCTGCTTCATTTTCTGTGACTACGTGCTGCGTTGCTGCGCCTAGCGCGATTTCAATCGCTGTCTCATGCTGCTGATCTGTTTGAATCAGCTCTGCAATGGCACCGTGAATACCGCCTAAACGCTCTTTTGCCTTTAAGACCTCTTTCACTCCTTGGAAAAAGCCTGAAAAGTCTTCCTGCATGGATTCTAGCATCTCTTTTTTTGATCTTGCCTGCTGCACATATTGATAGGCTTGGTAAAGAGCCGTTTCTTTTTTCTCGTATTGACGTTTCATTTGCTCAAGCTTTTGTTCCGCTTCCCTAAAGCGCTTGACCTGACCCAGTATGTCTTCTTCTAGTGCGGAAAGCTGCTGCTCAGCTTCTATTTTCTTTTCTTTGACAGACACACGTTCTTCGATGTGTTTTTGGTTGTTTTGCGTGAGCCGCTCCAGCTGCATGGCCGCTTGGCGCTGCTGTTCTTCTAGTAATTTACGTTCATTGCGGATGGTAGCCTGTTCATTAAGCAGATCAAAATAATCGCTTTTCAGCTGTTCAATTTGACCTTCCACATCTTCACTATGGAGCGACAGTTGATGCTGCTTTGTTTTCACTTCATCTTTTAGCTGCTGCACTTCTTTTTGAAGGCTGTCCCGCGTGATTTTCTGCTGCTGAATCTTTTCGGTTAACTGCGTCTGCTTTTCAGTTAAGCGAATGAGCGTTTCTTCTAGCTGTCCTTGGTTTGCAGCTGCATTTTTTTTCCGTTCTTTTAATACTTCTTTTTTTCCTTCAAGCTTTTCTAATTCCTCACTTGTGAAAAGAAGAACTTCTTGCAGGTCATTAATTGATTCGTCAAGCGCTTGAATGCGGTCTCTTGACTCTTCAATTTTGGCTTCTTTTGCTTGAATATCTGTGGACTGCTTCATTTCATCTTGTTTGAAGCGCTCGACAGCTTCACCAAGTGTTGTCCATTTTTCATGAAGTGCTTCGATGTCATGGACAGTTAAGGCAATTTCGACATTTTCAAGCTCTTCTTTTTTTTGCAAATAGTCCTTTGCAATAGATGCCTGCATTCTTAATGGTTCTACTTGATCTTCTAGTTCATGCAGAATATCTTCTACTCGGTTTAAGTTGTCCTGCGTTTCAAACAGTTTATTCTCGGCTTTTTTCTTTCTTGTTTTATATTTCAAAACACCAGCCGCTTCTTCAAAGATGCTTCTCCTCTCTTCTGCCTTACTTGATAGAATTTCCTCTACCTTTCCTTGGCTGATGATCGAAAAAGCTTCTTTTCCAAGACCTGAATCCATGAAAAGATCAATAATATCCTTCAAGCGGACAGATTGATTGTTTATGAGAAATTCACTTTCTCCTGAACGATAGACTCTTCTTGTCACACTGACTTCGTGAAAATCGATCGGTAAAAAGTGATCTTCGTTATCTAATGTTAAAGTCACCTCTGCTAGATTGACTCTTTTTCTTGAGTCGCTTCCTGCAAAAATGATGTCTTCCATTTTTCCTCCGCGGAGGCTTTTCGCTGATTGTTCTCCAAGTACCCAGCGGATGGCATCGGTAATATTACTTTTGCCGCTTCCGTTTGGTCCAACAACAGCTGTGACCCCTTTGACAAAATCCACGGTCACTCGCTGTGCAAAAGATTTGAATCCTATCACGTCTAAACGTTTGAGGAACATGAGAGTGATCCTCCTTATGTATTTAAAGTACTATCATCTTACCATATGAAGTGAAAAAAGATGATGGAAAACAGAGTGAAATCCCCCTGAATGACGAGGGGGATTTTATTGGTTCATATGATGTTTCTGCAATTTAGCAAGTGCTTCCTGTGCAGCATGCTGTTCTGCTTCTTTTTTAGAGCGGCCATTTCCAATTCCGAGCACTTCTCCGCGAAGGGATACATTTGCTTCAAATTCCCGGTTATGTGCTGGTCCTTTTTCATGCAGGATGTGGTATTCCAGTACACCTTTTCCATCGCGCTGAACGAATTCTTGCAGCTGGCTTTTAAAGTCCATGACGTGCGAGAACGCTCCATCGTTAATTTTCGGATAGACATAGGCAACTAGGAATCGTTCCACTGGCTCCAGCCCCTGATCTAAATAAAGTGCTCCGATAAACGCCTCGAATACGTCCGCTAAGAGTGCTGGGCGTTTTCTCCCGCCTGTCATTTCTTCGCCTTTTCCTAAAAGAACAAGGTCTCCGAAGGACAGCTCATGTGCCAGTGACACAAGTGACGGTTCACATACGATTGCCGCTCTCAGTTTCGTTAAATCTCCCTCGCTCATCGCTGGATATTTCGCAAATAAGAATTGAGAGATCGTCAATTCTAAAACAGCATCTCCTAGAAATTCAAGTCTTTCATTATCCTCGTATGGCTTTTTCCGGTGTTCATTCACATAAGAGGAATGCGTAAAGGCTTGATATAGAAGTTTTTCATTTTGAAAGTGTACAGAAATGCGCTGCTGGAACTCTCTAAATTGCTCTAGTTTTTTGCTCTGTTTCTGTTTGTCTTTATAGTGTTTTGGCATAGCAACCTCCAGGTAGGCTTAATCGCCTTTAAGGATACTGATTATATGGAGTCTCTCTTTCTACATGCAAGGAAACATTGCTCCTTAGCATCTGAAAAAGGCTGACAATTGATCAGCTGAATGTGTTGAAACTAACATAAATTTTCAAAGTCCCGTCATGAAAATAGACGGGACTTTGTTACGCTTATTGCTGGCTATTTATGTAGTTCACAGCGTCACCGACTGTTGCAATTTTTTCAGCATCTTCGTCAGAAATTTCCATATCGAACTCATCTTCAAGTTCCATAACTAGCTCAACTACATCAAGGGAATCAGCGCCTAAATCTTCTTTAAATGAAGCTTCCATTTTCACGTCAGCCTCATCAACGCCAAGGCGGTCTACAATAATTTTTGATACACGCTCTAATACGTCTGCCATTGCCTTTCACCTCCCCTCAAAGTATTATAGTTGATTCGTTTTTAAAAAACTAGAGAAAACCTAATGAAATTTTGATATTTCTTAGGACATAACCATTCCGCCATCTACTTGGATGGTTTGGCCTGTAATATAACCTGCTCCTTCTGAAGCTAAAAAGACAACGACGTTGCTAATATCTTCAGGTGCACCAATGCGTGCAAGCGGGATTTGTTTGAGCATTTCAGACTGCACATTCTCATCAAGCTTGTCTGTCATATCTGTCGAAATAAAGCCTGGTGCTACTGCATTGACTGTAATATGACGGGTTGCCAGCTCTTTTGCTGTTGTTTTCGTTAACCCGATGACGCCAGCTTTTGCTGCAACATAGTTTGCTTGTCCAGGGTTTCCACATACGCCAACCACTGAAGCCAAGTTGATGATTCTTCCGCTGCGCTGTTTCATCATTTGACGTGTCACGGCTTTTGTACAGTTAAAGACCCCTTTTAAGTTTATGTTAATGACGTCATCCCATTCATTTTCTTTCATTCTCATGAGCAGGTTGTCCTTTGTGATCCCTGCATTATTGACAAGGATGTCAATTGAACCAAATGTGTCAATTGCTTGTTTCATGAGCGCTTGTACTTCTTCAGCATTTGAAACATCAGCTTTAACGGCAAATGCCTGCTGGCCAAGTGCTTTGATTTCGTCTACGACTTCATTTGCTTTTGCTTCGTTTCCAGAATAGTTGACGACAACATTTGCACCATTCTTCGCTAAATCGATCGCGATGGAACGGCCAATCCCGCGTGATGCACCTGTTACAACGGCTGTTTTATTTGTCAGCATCAAGAATCCTCCTTCAATGTTTGAATAGCTGCTTCAATTGTTTCCTGATCTGAAACAGAAATGGTTGTCAGGCGGCGATTGACCTTTTTCACAAGGCCTGAAAGTACTTTGCCCGGACCAATTTCAATAAACGTTGTCACGCCTAAATCAATGAGGCGTTCCACACTTTCTTCAAATCGAACAGGAGAATACAATTGTTCAATGAGCTTTGTCTCAATAGCATCACGAGATGTGACGATGTCTGCTGTTACATTTGAGATCACTGGTGTTTTGGCATCCGAAATGTCTAGCTTTGACAGAACATCTGTGAATTTTTCAGCGGCTGGTTTCATTAAGGCAGAATGGAAAGGTCCGCTCACTTCAAGGGCAATCGCACGTTTTGCGCCTTTTTCTTTCGCTTTCTCTGAAGCTAGTTCTACACCTTTTGCTGTACCAGAGATGACGATTTGACCAGGACAGTTTAGGTTAGCGAGTTCTACAAGGTGACCGCTTTCTGTCACTTCTTTTGTCACTTCTAGAAGCGCCGCTTGATCTAAGCCAAGAATCGCTGCCATGGCGCCTTCTCCTGCTGGAACAGCTTCGTTCATTAATTCGCCGCGCTTTCTTACTGCATAGACAGCATCTTGAAACGAAAGTGCGCCTGCTGCAACGAGAGCCGTATATTCACCAAGGCTATGTCCTGCTGCGTAATCTGCTTTGATTCCGCTCTCTTCAAATTTCTTTAAGATGGCGATACTTGTCGTTAAAAGAGCTGGCTGCGCGTTATAAGTGAGCGTCAGTTCTTCTGCATCTCCTTCAAAAATCATCGAAGATAAGTCAAAACCGAGGGTCTTGTCTGCTTCTTCAAATACAGCTTTAGATACTGCTTCTTGGTCAAATAAATCTTTTCCCATGCCAATTTTTTGAGAGCCTTGGCCAGGGAATAAAAATGCAATTTTAGTCATGCTGCTTTACCTCCATTAAGACTCGTTCGTGGTTTCTTTTTGGACTTCTTGATGAATGATGGCTGAAACGTCTTTTTCTACGATATCACGTGCCTGACGAATTGCATGAAAAATGGCGTTTTCATCAGAGGAGCCGTGTGCTTTAATGACAGGTGCTTTTAAACCAAATAAAGCGGCACCGCCATATTCGGAGTAATCCATTTTAGACTTCATCTGCATCAATTTCGGCTTCATCATGCCAGCTGCTATTTTTGCTGTGAAGCTGGATGTTAATGTTTCTTTCAGCATTTTAAATACAGAAAGGGCTGTGCCTTCAATCGTTTTCAAGGCGATATTTCCTGTGAAACCATCTGTGACAACAACATCAGCAACACCTTCTAGTAAATCACGAGACTCCACATTTCCTACGAAATTCAAGTCTGATGCTTTTAATAATTCAAAGGTTTTTTTCGTGAGATCGTTACCTTTTTTATCTTCTGTTCCTACATTTAACAATCCAACGCGCGGATTGCTCTTTGGAAAGACACGCTCTGCGTAGATTGATCCCATCATGGCATATTGCATTAGGTGTTCTGGTTTCGCATCAACGTTTGCGCCGACATCCAGTAATAAAAACCCGCTGCCATCAAGTGTTGGCAGTGTTGGAGCAAGTGCCGGTCTGTCTATGCCGTCGATTCTGCCTACGATAAACAATCCTGCTGTCATGAGAGCTCCAGTATTTCCTGCTGAGATGCAGGCATCTGCACGTCCCTCGGATACTTCCTGCGCCATTTTCACCATAGATGAATCCTTTTTACGTCTAACTGCACGCACTGGTTCATCTGTCGGTTCAATGACTTCTTTTGCATCTAAAATCGTGATGCGCTCGTTATTTGTTATGTATGGTTTGATTTTGTTTTCATCGCCGACAAGTGTAATCTCGATATCTGAAAATGCCGTTAAGCTTTTTTGCACACCGTCAATAATGGCTTTAGGGGCATGGTCTCCCCCCATTGCATCGACTGCAATTCTCATATTACGTGCCACCTTTTACTTTTGTTTTGAGCGATACATGACGAAGTCACCTGAGAAGACAACTTCCTCACCGACATAGCTGTTTACTTCAACTACAGTTCTGCCTTTTTCTTTATCATGTGAGGCTACTTTAGCTTTTGAGACGACTCGTTCGCCTTGTTTAACCTGCCTTGTAAATCTGATATTCGCTTTTGCTGTCAGCGCCAGTTCATCGTCGATGACGGCTACTGCGAGCGAATTAGCCTGGGCGAAGAGATGATGTCCCCTGGCAATTTGATTTCGGCTAAATACATGCTCTTTTCTCACTTCTAAAATGGAAATGGCTTGGTCATCAAGCTCTACATCAATCATTTCTCCAATCACTTCATCCAGCGGAAGTGACTTCACTTCATCCTCTAATGTCTTTTCGGCCACATGCTTAATTCTTTCGCGTAATTCAGGAATCGACAGTTCCAAACGATCAAGACGAACCGTTTGAATGCTTACACCGAATTTACTTGCCAATTCTTCATCAGTAATGAACGGAGTCGAGCTGATCGTTTGCTGGAGAAGCTTTTGACGTTCTTTTTTATTTAGTTTCATATGCAGACACCATCCGTACATTTATGACTAGGTACTAATAGTAGTATATAATCTCATAGATGATAAATCAATCCTTGTTTCAAAAAGACAAGAAAATTCCTCCAGCGCTTGATCAGCTTAATTTATCTCCGCCCAGCACCCCGCTGTCTACAAGTGTTTGCCGAAGTTCTTTGTATTCGGGGTCTGTCCAAAATGCGTCTGATTGCACAAGTTCTGCCGCATCTTTTCTAGCGGTTTCCAGCGCTCTGTAGTCATGAACCATATCTGCTACTTTAAATTCAGGCATTCCGCTTTGTTTTTTACCGAAGAAATCGCCGGGTCCTCTTAGTTCTAAGTCCTTTTCAGACAGCTCAAAACCGTCGGTTGTTTCGGACATGATCCGCATCCGCTCTTTCCCCGTTTCTGATTTTGGATCCGCCATTAAAACACAAAATGATTGATGCTCTCCGCGTCCAACCCGGCCTCTGAGCTGATGAAGCTGAGACAGTCCGAAGCGGTCTGCATCATAAATGACCATGATGGTCGCATTCGGTACGTTGACCCCGACTTCAACGACTGTGGTTGAAACGAGAATTTGAACTTCATTTGCTGTAAAGTCTCTCATCACCTGATCTTTTTCGTCACTCGCCAGTTTCCCGTGCATTAAGCCGATCGACCACTTACCACGGTAAGCCTCTGTCAGCATACTGTGGACATCGATCGCATTTTGCACATCCAGCTTGTCTGATTCTTCTATGAGCGGACAAATAATATACGCCTGTCTTCCTTTTCTCAGCTCTTTATCCACAAATGCAAGAATCCTCTCAAGCATGTCATGCTTGACCCAATACGTTTCGATCTGTTTTCTGCCGGCTGGTAATTCATCAATGACGGATACGTCCATTTCTCCAAAGACAGTGATTGCAAGTGTTCGCGGAATAGGTGTGGCAGTCATAAACAAGACATCTGGGTCCTGCCCTTTACTTCTTAGTTTTTTTCGCTGTTCTACGCCAAACCGGTGCTGCTCATCTGTGATAACAAGACCGAGCTGCTGAAATTCGACTTCGTCTTGAATGAGCGCATGCGTACCGACTAATATATCAATCTCGCCCTCTTTTAGACGTTCCAGCAATTCTCTGCGGCGCTTTCCTTTCACAGAGCTTGTCAGAAGGGCGATATTCAGTCCCCATTTTTCAAACAGCTGGTAAAGTGAATCTGCATGCTGTTCTGCCAAAATCTCTGTTGGGACCATTAATGCACCTTGATAGCCGGATAAATGAGCGGCATAAAGCGCAATGGCTGCAACAGCTGTTTTCCCTGAGCCTACATCCCCTTGAAGCAGACGGTTCATCCGGTACGGGGATGCCATATCAGACATAATTTCATCAAGCACTCTTGATTGTGCCTTTGTCAGCGGAAATGGCAGGCTGTGAACAAACTCAAAAACAGCCTCTTTGGAAAACGGATGCTGGATGCCTGATGTTTTTTCTCGCTCTTTCTTTCTGATTGCCTGCATCTTCAATTGAAAGATGAGAAATTCCTCGTACACAAAGCGGCGTCTTGCTTGCTTGAGCGAGTCTCTTGTTTCTGGTAGATGAATGGTTTTTAACGCTTCCTGATAGGACATGAGTTTATAGGTAGAGACAAGCTGCTTTGGCAGTGGATCTTCGGCTTTGTCTACATAAAGTGACAGGGCCTGTTTCACAAAGCGTCTCATCATCTTCACGGTTACATTTTCTTTTACTGAATAAACAGGCTCTATACTGCCATCTTGCTCGTGCGTCCCTTTTTTAAATTCCTGCACCATGATGGATTGACGGTTTTTATCCCATTTCCCAGTGACGGATACTGTATCACCTAAAACAAGGCTTCGTTTTAAATAAGGGCGATTGAAGCAAATCGCTGTGATGAGAAAACGCCCGACAAGCAGCCTGAATGTCAGCCTGCTTCGTTTTTTTCCATAATAGGTGAGGACGGGCTCACTGTGCACTTTCCCTTCAACTGTGACACGTTCATCATGCTTAACTTCTTCTAAATTACGAAGCTCATAGTCGTCATATCGATAAGGAAAGTAGCCAAGCAAATCGGCTACTGTATAGATTCCAAGTTCATTGAGTGTTTTTTCGGTTTCTTCTCCAATCCCTTTGAGGACAGAGACATTATCTTGCAGTTTCTGTATCACGAGATGAGGTCACACCTCCGAAAATCTTCTTTTCAAGCTCTCTTGCTGTCGGTGTTGCAGCAAGTCCGCCTTGTGCTGTTTCACGAAGTGCCGTTGGCATGGTTTGACCGATTTTATACATCGCATCAATGACTTCATCACATGGAATACGGCTTGTGATGCCGGCAAGTGCCATATCTGCTGCGATCATCGCATTTGATGCACCCATTGCGTTTCGTTTTACGCACGGTACCTCGACAAGTCCAGCTACTGGGTCACAAACAAGTCCAAGCATATTTTTCAGTGTAATCGCCATCGCTTCAGCAGATTGCTGAGGTGTACCGCCTGCCATTTCGACAATGGCTGCTGCCGCCATACCTGATGCTGAACCTACCTCTGCCTGACAGCCGCCTGCTGCACCAGAGATGCTCGCATTATTGGCCACAACAAAGCCAAATGCGCCAGAGGTGAATAGGAATCTGACCATTTGTTCCTTAGTTGGCTTTAATGTTTCTTTTACTGCAAATAACGTACCCGGCACAACACCTGCTGAGCCTGCTGTAGGCGTTGCACAAATCGTCCCCATTGCGGCATTGACTTCATTCGTTGCCACTGCCTTACTGACAGCATCTAATATAGTATGTCCAGACAGCGTTTTGCCTGATGCGATATATGCTTGAAGCTTGACCGCATCTCCGCCTGTTAAACCTGATAATGATTTCACACCTTTCAGCCCGTTTTCTACGGCCTGTTCCATCACTTCTAGGTTGCGGTACATCTGGGAGAAAATATCTTCACGTGACTTCCCTGTCACTTCCATTTCTTGCGCGATCATTATTTCTGAAATGGAGGTATTCCGTTCTTCTGTTAGCTGCACGAGTTCTTTGACGTTTTTAAACATCATTCATAACCTCCTTGTTGTTACTCTGCAATTTGTGTGACTTGAATAATGTTTGGCAGCGTTTCAAGCTCTGATAGGACAGCTGGGTCAATATTTTGATCCACTTCGATGGTCATCAGAGCCTCTTGCCCGACATCTTTACGTGCCACTTCCATATGACCGATGTTGATGGCGAATTTCGCTAACACATTGGCCACTGCTGCAATCGTGCCGTAGCGATCGTTATGAACCACAAGAATGGCAGGATGATTTCCTGAAAGCCTGAGCTCAAAGCCATTCAGTTCAGTGATTTCAATTTTACCACCGCCGATGGAAATCCCGATTAATTCAAGCTTTCCATTTGCATCTGATATCTCTACTTTTGCTGTATTCGGATGCGCTGGCACCGCATCTTCTTCTTTAAATTCAATGTCGATCTCTTTGCTTTTTGCAATATCAATCGCTGTTTTGATGCGTTCATCAAATGTATCAAAGTCAAGAACACCGCCGATAATGGCGACATCTGTACCGTGTCCTTTATACGTATCTTTAAAAGAGCCATAAAATGAAACGACAATTTGTTTCGGTTCTCTTCCAAATAAGCTGCGAGCCACTCTTCCTATACGAGCCGCACCCGCTGTGTGCGAACTTGATGGACCAATCATGACGGGTCCAATAATATCAAACACACTTCTAAATTTCATAGGTCTTCCCCTCTCATAACCACTCACATATTGGTTTGGTTCTTTCTTTAGACTAATGGATTCATTCGTTTCCCGCAACTCATTTCACCGTTGAATCACTAGTAAAAAATTGCAAAAGAAGAAGAAGGGCTTTATTTGCCCTTCTTTCGTTATTCAACAGCCAAAATATATGAATAAAGCGGCTGTTTTCCATCGTGGACTTCAACTTCTACCTCTTCAAATGTTTCTTCAATAAAGGCTTCTAACGCATCCATCTCTTCAGATGATGCATCTTCCCCTTTAATGATCGTGACAATCTCATCATCTTCTGTCACCATTTTGGTCAAAAGCTCTTTTGCTGCATCTAATTGATTTTTCGCGGTTAAGGTAATTTTCCCGTTAAAGAGACCCATATAATCGCCTTTGGCAATATCAATACCATCAATTTGGGTATCTCTCACTGCAAAGGTAATTTGGCCGCTTTTCACGTGGTCAATCGCTTCTAGCATCGCTGCTTCGTTGTCTTCATTTGAAGCTGCTTCATTTAGAGAAAGAAGTGCCGACATTCCTTGGGGAACGGTCTTCGTCGGAATGACAACGACCTCACGACTTGAGACAGTTGCCGCCTGTTTCGCTGCCATGACAATATTAGAATTATTAGGTAAGATAAAGACGGTTTCGGCATGTACGCTTTCAATTGCTGTGACAATGTCTTCTGTGCTCGGGTTCATCGTCTGTCCGCCTTCAATGACGACGGAAGCTCCGATACTTTTAAACAAGTCAGCAATTCCTTCTCCCATTGCGACACTGACGACTCCAAAGCGCTGTTTTTCAGCAGCAGGTGCCTTTGGTGCAGCGGGCGCGTGTTCTCTTTCTTCGTTCACAATCGAGCTATGCTGCTCTCTCATATTTTCAATTTTCATATTGATCAGGCTGCCGTAGCGCTGTGCATAGGATAAGACATCTCCAGGCTGCTCTGCATGAATATGAACTTTCGCCAGCGTTTCATCAGACACCACAAGAAGTGAATCTCCGAATTCGCTTAAGTCTTCTCTGAAGGCATTCTCATCAAAGGACTGTTTGTCTTCTTCAAATTTCACCATAAATTCAGTACAATAACCAAATTCGATATCTTCAGTGTTCATATGGCTTTGTGCACTTTTATGATGCTCTGCACTGACAAGTTCTTTTAACGTTGGCAAAGAGGCCGCTTTCAGATGGAGGTCCTCTCCTCTTAATGAAGCAAGGAAACCTTCATATACGCACAGAAGTCCTTTACCCCCACTATCGACAACGCCCACTTCTTTTAAAACAGGAAGCAGATCTGGCGTTCGATCAAGTGATGCTCTCGCTTCCTCAATCGTTAACTCAAGAACGCGGTCAATGTCATTTTCTGCTACTGAAACAGCAACCGCTTTCTTTGCTGCATCCTTTGCAACCGTTAAGATGGTCCCTTCAATCGGTTTCATCACGGCTTTATATGCTGTATCAACACCTGCCTGTAAAGCAAGGGCAAATTCTTTTGCATCAATCGTTTCTTTTTGTTCAATATGTTTACTGAAACCTCTAAAGAGCTGTGAAAGGATCACGCCTGAGTTTCCTCTTGCGCCCATCAACAGCCCTTTTGACAGGGCCACGCCGACCTTCCCAATATGATCGGTATTTGTTTCTTCAACTGCTTTTGCCCCTGAAGTCATCGACAAATTCATATTTGTCCCCGTGTCTCCGTCTGGCACTGGAAAAACATTTAACGCATCAACAATTTGTGCGTTTTGAGAAAGATGGTGAGCACCTGCAAGAATCATTTTTGCAAATGAGCGGCCATCAAGATTTCTAATAGACAATATATTTCCTCCTTACTACGGGTTCGTAACTCTTACTCCTTGTACATAAATGTTGACCGAATCAACAGAAAGTCCAACTGTGTGAGAAATCGTATATTTGACTTTCGTTTGAACATTATGTGCGACTTCTGATATTTTTGTACCGTAGCTGACGATGATGTACATATCAATATGAATGCGGTCTTCTTTTTGACGCACAAGAACACCCCGGCTGAAGTTCTCTTTGCGGAGAATATCCGTCAAACCGTCCTTGATTTGATTTTTGGACGCCATCCCAACAATACCATAACAATCGATCGCAGCGCCTCCTGCCACCATTGCAATGACTTCATTTGATATATCAATTTGTCCGTATTTCGTTCTAAGTTCAATGGACACATTGGTTCCCCCTTTTTGAGAAATTGCCCTGAGTTATCACTATTTTACTATAAGACCCTTCTTTTTAAAAGAAATCATTCAATCCGACCCAATCCTACTTATACTATAGCCTAGATTTTTTATCAAGATGTCAAGGTATTTTTCTTGAAAGAGGAGTAAACAATCCTTGCAAACCCCTTGAAGCTGTGGTAAATTATTAAAGTATCTTGAGGCATCTCTAAGTACGTATATGAAGAATATGATGATGTTTTCGCAGTTAGGAGGGAAACAAATGGCACGTAAATGCGTTATTACAGGCAGAAAAACAAAAGCTGGGAACAACCGTTCTCACGCAATGAACTCTACAAAACGTACATGGGGCGCGAACCTTCAAAAAGTTCGTATTCTAGTGGACGGTAAGCCTAAAAGAGTATATGTATCAGCTCGAGCTTTGAAATCTGGTAAAGTTGAGCGTGTATAAGCAAGAGTAAACGCCTGCTACAATTAATTGTAGCAGGCGTTTTTATGTGGAAATAAAGGAGATTACTCATTAATCTTTCTTAAATGAACCAAGCATCGCACGGACAATGCCGCCAAGAAATCTAGGCAGTTTGATTGTATAAAATTTCATTTTGTCCCCCTCCTAAAAGTACCGCTTGCAGCACAATTGAGCTTAATCAGCCATCCACATTGATAGGTTGGTCAATCTTTGCTTCTTACCATTATTAATATGCCTTCATGAAAAGAAAAAGTACCATTTGAGTGGATGAGTTCGTTACTAATACATAGTGTGGAACCAGGCTCAATATGACAATTTTTCAGAGGATATTTGAAACCTTTTAATGTCAGCTTTTCAACCGGTGTTCCAAAGGGTAGAAACGACACATATTTTTTATCCTGATCTTCTTTTATTTCGTATGTACCAGGTTCAAACATTTGAATGATATTTTGTTTGTCTACAAGGGTGATATTCTGCTTGTGCTGAATCCCTTTGTAAAGAAGATGGATATTTCCTAGAAAATGATCAGCCCTTCCTCCCGTAATACCGTAGATGTAAATATGTGCTGGATGCTGACTCAATGCCCAGTTCAGTGCAAGCTCTAAATCGGTTTCATCCTTTTCAGCTTGAAATACATTCAGGGCAGGCAATTTTTCTTTCAGCTCCCGAAGCTCTTCTTCTGTCACACTGTCAAAATCACCAAAGGCTTTGGCAGGGATGATGCCTTGCTCTAGTAAGAAGAGGGTTCCACGGTCTACGCCAATCCAGAGAATATCCTTCTGTGATGCTTCATGTTCAAGTGGCGGAATGTATCCAAAAGGACCGCCGGCTACGATATGTATGTGCATGATATACGCTCCTCTCTATATAAAAAGAACCAAAGATCACAATGACTTTGGTTCCTTTCTTTACGCTTCTCGAATTGCCTGGATCGCTGCTGCGCGGTTGTCTTTACTGTATACCGCTGAGCCCGCTACAAGTAAATTAGCGCCTGCTTCTTTGCAATCCTTTGCAGTTTCTACATTGACACCACCGTCTATTTCTATCAGTAAATCGGTTAAGCCCTTTTGTTCACTCAGTGCTTTTACTTCTTTTACCTTCGTGAGAACAGATGGAATAAATGCTTGTCCCCCAAAACCAGGATTTACCGTCATGAATAACACAAGGTCCACATCCTCTAATACATGCTCAATGTGAGAAACAGGTGTGTGAGGATTCAAGACGACCCCTGCTTTTACACCTTGTTCTTTAATGTGCTGTATTGTTCGGTGTAAGTGCGGACAAGCTTCCACATGAACAGAAATAATATCAGCGCCTGCTTTTGCGAATGCAGGAATATACCGGTCTGGCTGCTCAATCATTAAGTGAACATCAAGCGGAAGACGCGTATGCGGTCTGATCGCTTCGACAACATTCGGCCCAAATGTCATATTCGGTACAAAATGACCGTCCATGACATCGATATGAATGTAATCCGCACCGCCTTGTTCCACATCACGGATATCTTTCTCCAAATTGGCAAAATCTGCTGATAAAATGGAAGGGGCAATATAAACCATGATTTAGTACCTCGGCTTTCTGTCTTTGATTTCAGTTAAAAACTCTAAATAATGCTGATAGCGATACTCTCTGATTTGATCATGCTCGACCGCATCTTTTATCGCACAGCCAGGCTCTTTCACGTGCAGGCAGCCTCTAAATTTACAATCTGCACTCCGCTCTCTGATGTCTAAAAAGTATAGACCTAGATTTTCTGCTTCGATGCCAGTAAATTCGAGCGAGCTAAAGCCAGGAGTATCTGCAATGAGCCCGTCTGCTGTTCGAATAAGTTCAACATGCCTTGTCGTATGCTTTCCTCGTCCGAGATGGGATGAGATATCATTTGTTTTCAGCGCCAATTCAGGACTCATCGCATTTAAAAGGGAGGACTTGCCTACACCAGACTGACCGGCAAATACAGTGATCTTATTGTGAAAATGCGGGGTCAGCTTCTCAATTCCGTCTCCCTCCATCGTAGAGGTTAAATGAACATCATAGCCAATTTGCCGATAGTCGTCTGCATATGCCTCGATAGCTTCACGCTCTTGATCTGTTTTCAATAAGTCCATTTTAGTGATGCAGATAATCGGCTCAATATGATTGGCTTCAACAAGCACTAAAAATCTGTCTAAGAGTGATGTGCTAAAGGTTGGTTCTGCTGCTGAGAAAACAAGTACCGCTTGATCGACGTTACTAATAGGGGGACGAACAAGTTCGTTTGTCCGTTCTTTTACTTCTAATAAGTAGCCTTCTTTATCGTTGTCTGCTTGATACACGACATAATCTCCAACAAGAGGTGTGATTTTGTTTTTTCGAAAAATGCCTCTTGCTCTGCACTGAACCACTTTTCCACTTTCTTTTGACTCATCCAGCACATAGTAGAATCCGCTTAATGCTTTAATAATTTTGCCCTCAGGCATAAAGTCCCTCCTTTATTCATCATCAGGGTATTCGATCGTTTTAGAGCTTACGACTTTATCATCAACCGTCACTTGATAATATCCTTTTTGACCTGGTTCAATCTTAAACTTAATGGTCCGCTCAGTCGGCGCAGTGATTTTAAAGCTTTCATATGAATCAGAGATGCTATGCTCCGCATCATCAATGGAAATTTGGACCTTCATCTCCTGCCCTTCCGTTTCTGGTTCATAAGGGATCGCAATCTTTTCAGTCACCGTTTTGGCTGGTTTTTCCTTCGGTCCAAGAGAGAATGTAATCTTGACCGTATCACCTGGTTTAACAGCAGTTCCTGCTCCTGGTTCCTGCTTCATGACCTCGCCTTTTGGTACTTCGTCAGAATGCGCTTCTTTTTCATAAAGCTTTAATCCGTTATCCTCTAAATAATTCGATGCCGCCTGCTTACTATACGTCGTTAAATCACGTAATGTAATATCGGCAGGACCTATGCTGACAGTCAACGTGACTTCTTCATCTGCTGCTACAAGCTCTGTATTCGCTGAAGGATTCTGTTCCATGACAATCCCAGATTCGGTGTCATTATCATTCACTTCCTCCACAACGACCTGTTTAAACCCTTTTTTCTCTAATAATTCTTTTGCTTTATCGACCTTTTCGCCTGTAACATCAGGTAATTCGGTCTTTTCCTTGCCAGTACTTTCGTAAAGCTGAATTTCTGTCCCTTCTTTTACCTTTGTGCCGATTTTCGGATCTGTTTTGACGACAAGCCCTTTTTCAATTTTCTCATCAGCGATCTCAATTGGTTCCGAAGCGACGGTGAACCCAGCTTTCTTCAAGGTATCTTCTGCTTTTTCAACCGTCATGCCAGATACATCCGTGACCTCAACATCTTTTGGAAAAAGCAGCCCTGGAAACACAGTGATGGCTAAAATCGTCGCAGCGGTCAAAATAAATAAGATGGATGCCACAATCCATGGCCATTTTTTTCGTTTCTTTTTCGGCTTTTGTTTCTCTTTTTTCTTCGGTTTTTGAGCCGGGTGGACAGCTGTTTTTTCATTGTCTTGATCGATTAGATGATCTTGAATGATTGGGATCGCTTTCGTTGCTTCATGGTCTTCTTCAATGACAAAGCGTTTTTCTTTTAATCTGGCTGGATCGAAAGCGGTTTTTAAGTCTTTTTGCATTTCAGATGCATCTTCATATCGATAAAATGGATCTTTGGCCATCGCCTTTAAAATGATGTTTTCCACGCTTTGTGGAACAGAAGGATTCCATCTCCTCACAGATGGAGGCTCTGATTGCAAATGCTTCAGTGCGACACTGACAGCCGATTCCCCTTCAAATGGCATGCGTCCTGAGATGAGTTCATAAAGCACAATCCCAAGCGAATAGATGTCTGACTTTTTCGTTGCAAGACCTCCGCGTGCTTGTTCTGGAGACAAATAGTGCACGGAGCCTAGGACAGAATTTGTATGGGTAATGGTCGCTGAGCTGAGTGCCATGGCAATCCCAAAATCAGTGACTTTGATATTCCCCATATTGTCTATTAATATATTGTGAGGCTTAATGTCACGGTGGACGAGCTGTTTCGCATGGGCTTCTTCCATCGCCGCAACGACTTGCTCCATGATGCGAACGGCTTCTTTCGGATGAAGCGGGCCATTGGCGTGTATGTATTCTTTCAGCGTCATCCCCTCGACATATTCCATCACAATATAATAAATATCATCTTCTTCCCCTACATCGTAGATGCTGACAATATTCGAATGATCTAAGCTTGCAGCTGATTGCGCTTCCCGTCGGAATCGTCTAATAAAATCATCATCGCTCGCAAAGTCAAACCGCAAAATTTTAATCGCTACTTCGCGATCTAAAATCATATCCTCCGCCAAATAGACGTTTGCCATTCCGCCTCCGCCTATGACGCGAAGAATCTGATAACGGCCGCTGATCCTTTTTCCGATCAACACTTGCTGTCACCCTCCTCTGGCTGGGAGGAGATTTCTAACAGTACTGCTGTAATGTTATCTTCACCGCCGTTGTCATTCGCTGTTTGAATTAACTCTGTTACTTTTTCCTCTGGTGCGTTCGTTTGCGTTAAAATATGAATCAAATTCTCTTCTTCTACTTTATTCGATAGACCATCTGAGCAAAGCAGGATTTGATCTCCTGGGTCCACTTCAAAGGTGCGTGCATCAATTTGAACACGTTTATCTGTTCCTAATGCTTTCGTGAGCACATTTTTTCTTGGATGATATTCTGCATCCGCTTTTGAAATTTCACCTGTTTTCACAAGTTCATTCACAAGTGAATGATCATCCGTTAATTGGGTCAGCGCTCCTTCTCTTAGCAGGTAGCAGCGGCTGTCTCCAATATGCGCAATTGTGACCGTTTGCAAATGAACGAGCGCACACACAATGGTCGTCCCCATTCCTTGGCACTCCTCATTGTTTTTCGCATGTTCATATACTTGGTCATTAATGTCACTGATTTTTGAGATTAACCAGCTTTCTTGATCGGCTGGCTTTTCTGGAATTGAAGATGTTTTTTCCCAGTATTCTTTCAAAGAAGAGACTGCCATCTTGCTGGCGACATCACCAGCAAGATGACCTCCCATGCCGTCTGCTACAACAGCGAGAAGTGAGTCTTCTTTTGCTTCAAAAATACCTGCATCATCTTCATTATGCTGACGGACTTTTCCTGTATCGGTTAGAAAGGCTGCCCTTATCAACATTCGTCACCTCGTCTCTTCCTGACGCTCCTTCGCTCTTAGCTGACCGCAAGCAGCATCAATGTCATGGCCTTGCTCTCGTCTAATCGTTACGTTTACGCCGCGTTCTTTCAGCGTTTTTTCAAATAGGAAGATTTGTTCTCTAGGTGTTCTCACATAATCTCTCTCTGGTACATAGTTCACCGGAATGAGGTTTACGTGGCACTTGATTCCTTTTAAAAGGTCTGCAAGTTCTTCCGCATGGTGAACTTGATCATTTACTCCGCCAAACAGGCCGTATTCAAAGCTGACACGTCTACCCGTCTTTTGAATGTAGTATTCAATGGCTTCCATTAATTTTGGCAGCTTATATGCCTTATTGATCGGCATCAGGCGGCTTCTGATCTCTGTGTTCGGTGCGTGCAGAGATACAGCAAAGTTGATTTGCATTTGCTCATCAGCGAATTGATAAATCTTTGGAATGATTCCGCTTGTCGAAACTGTAATATGACGTGCACCAATATTTAAGCCGTTGTCATGGTTGATGATTTTAAGGAAGGCAAGCATTTCTTCAAAGTTATCAAACGGTTCGCCAATTCCCATGATGACAACAGAGCTGACTCTCTCATCTGTTTCGTCAAGTGCCTGCTGCACTTTTAATACTTGTGCAACGATTTCTCCCGCTTCAAGGTTTCGTTTTAAACCGCCAAGTGTAGATGCACAGAATGTACAGCCAATTCTACAGCCAACCTGAGTCGTGACACAGACAGAGTTTCCATATTCGTGACGCATAAGCACTGTTTCAATTGTATAGCCATCATGCAGTTCAAATAAAAACTTGATCGTTCCGTCCTGAGACGTTTGTTTGATCACGGTTTTTAAAGTTGTGATTGTAAATTGATCTTTTAATTTTTCTCTTAAATCTTTGGAGAGGTTAGACATTTCATCAAAGGATGTCACACGTTTCTCATAAAGCCACTCAAAAATTTGAGCTGCGCGGAAAGGCTTTTCGTCTTGTTCTTTTAACCATTCTTTCATTTCGTGAAGCTCAAATGAATAAATCGACGGCATATCTGTTTTCAGTTCTTTTCTTACTTTTTGTTCTGTCATTTTTTATCCCTTCTTTCTCATGCTGCAAATAAAGAAACCATCTGTTCCGAAATAATGAGGAAGAATTTGTACACTTCCGTTTTGAACAAACGGAGCAACCTGCTCAGGCAGCCGTTCATTAAGAGATAGATCGGGTTCGAAGTCTTGGTGTTCTTGTAAAAACGCATGAATCACTTGTTGATTTTCTGTTGGGTCCATTGTACATGTACTATATACAAGGGATCCGCCAGGCTTTAAAAGCGGAGCTGCTTCTTTTAAGATTGCCTGCTGAATAGCAGCAAGCCTTGCTGAGTCTTCTGGAGACTTAGTATATTTCATATCTGGTTTTCGTCTGATGACACCAAAACCAGAACACGGCGCATCAATCAGAATACGGTCAAATGAAGCTTCGCTGTAATAGTCATTCGCTTTCCTCGCATCAAGCGCTTTTGCCTCAATCTGAGTAAGGTTCAGGCGTTTTGCTGCTTGTTTGATGAGTTTCACTTTGTGTTCATGTAAATCAAGTGAAACAATTTGTCCTTCGTCGTTCATACGCTCTGCGATATGTGTTGATTTTCCGCCTGGAGCCGCACAGGCGTCAAGCACTGTTTCTCCCGGCTGAGGGTCTAGTGCTCTTGCGACAAGCATTGAGCTTTCATCTTGAATGGTCACATAGCCTTCTTGAAAAGAAGGGGTTGAAACGATGGACCCTTTCATCAGCTTGAGTGCATCTTCAGATAAGTCGCCGAGCTCCGTTTCGATTCCGGCATCCAGCAGTTCTTGCTGCAATACCGCGCGGCCGGTTTTCATTCGATTGACACGGAGGGTTTGCTTTGGCGGTACTAAATGAATGCGGCACATGCTTTCTGCCGCTTCAAATCCGTACGACTGAACCCATTCCTGCACGAGCCATAATGGGTGGCTTGTCTCAATTGAAAGCCGCTTGACCGGATCTTTGATGTCATCAAAAGCCGGAACACCTTCTCTTTGCACGGAACGAAGAACGCCGTTCACAAGTGAAGAAATGCCCTTGTGCCCTCTCTTTTTCGTTAGCTCAACTGCTTCATGGATGGCTGCACGGTCTGGAATCTTTTCAAGGTAGACCATTTGATAAAGAGACATTCGCAAAAGCTGCATGACCCATGGAGCCACCTTTTGCGGTTTTTTCACAAATGGTGCCAGCATATAATCTAATGCCAGCTTATTTTGCAGTGTACCGTACACAAGCTCTGTTAAGAGCGGTTTGTCCTGATCTGCCAAGTCTTTGTCTTTCATGACTGACTGCAAAAGCAAATTACTGTAAGCTTGGTTTTGTTCGAGTTTGATTAAAGCGTCCAGCGCTACTTCTCTCACATTACTTTTCTTCATTCATTAACCCTAATTTCTGTCCAATTTCGATATTTGCGCCTCTTAAGAAGTCTTCGCCGCTCATTTTTTTCTTACCAGCTGGCTGCACACCTGTTAATAAAAGGCCTTGCTTATTCCCAGTTCCAATGACCGGACCTTCTTTTTGAAGCACAATCACTTTCCCAGGTTCTTCTTGCACTTGAAGTGGAACTTTTTTCGCTTCCCATACTTTTAGATGAGCCCCGTTCCATTCAGTATAGGCAACTGGCCATGGATTTAAGCCGCGAACTTGGTTGTAAAGCTCTTCTCCGGTCTTTGTCCAGTCTAACCTTTCTTGCTCTCGCTTTATATTAGGTGCGTACGTTGCCGCTTCTTCATTTTGCGGAATTGGAGAAATAGATCCGCTCAGAACATTTGGCACAGTATCTTTCAGCAATGCGGCGCCTGCTACACTTAATTTGTCATGTAATGTACCGACATTGTCTAATTCGTCGATTTCTACTTCTACTTTACTGATCATGTCCCCTGCATCGAGTCGTTCCACCATGTACATGATGGTGACGCCTGTTTTCTTTTTACCTTGAAGGATCGCATAATGGATCGGCGCGCCGCCTCTTAGTTCTGGCAGCAGTGAGGCATGAACATTGATACAGCCAAACTGAGGTTCATCCAGTAATCGTTTTGGTAGAATTTGTCCAAATGCCGCCGTTACAATTAAATCGGGCTTTAATGAAAGCACTTTATCAATTTCTTCATCAAGACGCACCTTTTCAGGCTGCAGTACAGGAATGCCGTGCTTTAAGGCTTCCACTTTCACAGGAGGCGGTGTGAGTACTCGTTTTCTGCCTTTTGGGCGATCTGGCTGCGTGACGACCCCGACAACTTCGTATCCTTCTGTTATGAGTGTTTGCAGCACAGGTACTGAGAAATCAGGGGTTCCCATAAATACAATACGTGCCATTTTCTTCACCCTTCCATTTCCGCAAGTTCTTTTTCTGTATAGGTTTGAATGATTTTCGACGTGAATAATATACCGTCTAAATGATCAATTTCGTGCAATAAGGCTCTTGCTAAAAATCCTTCTGCTTCTATTGTAAATGGTTTGCCTTTCTTATCAAAGGCTTTTACCTTCACATAGCTCGGTCTTTCTACTGTGCCGTATAAAGATGGAAAGCTCAGGCAGCCTTCAATATCTGTTTGACTTCCTTTCACTTCAAGAACCTCGGGATTCACTAAATCAATTCTGCCAGGTTCCTCTCCGATATCGACAACAGCCATTCTTTGTGAAATGCCGATTTGTGGTGCTGCTAGTCCGACTCCATCTAGCTCAAGCATTGTATCATACATATCATCAAGCAGTTTTTTGAGCTTTTTATCGAACGTATCAACAGGCTCTGCCTTTTGTTCAAGTACTTCTGCCGGATGTATGACTATTGGTTTTACTGCCACTTAAAGCCCTCCGTTTTACATCATCATATATGGATTCATATCTATTGAAATCATCAATTGTTTTTGTTCCATTTCCTTTTGATAATGATCTTGTATTTTCCGTAGTAAACTTGCCAGTTCATTTTCCCTTTTGTATTTTATCACGCATTGATATCGATATCTATCTTTGATCTTAGCGATTGGTGATGCAGCCGGACCAAGGATTCTTGTATTCGGTGCACAGTTCATTTTTAGGAACTGGACAATTTGATCAGTGACATGCGCTGCCTTCGTCACTTCCTCGTGTGATACCGTCACCATTGCCAAATAGTAATACGGCGGATAGGACTGGTGGCGGCGATGCAGCATCTCCTGTTCATAAAAGGCTTCATAGTCATGGTGCTTCGTTAATTCAATACTATAGTGAGAAGGCGTATACGATTGAATGATCACAGAACCCGCTTTTTCATGACGTCCTGCCCTGCCGCTGACCTGCGTGAGAAGCTGAAATGTTTTTTCACTTGAACGAAAATCAGGAATATGAAGAGACGTATCCGCACTGAGAACACCAACAAGTGTGACATCTGGGAAATCTAGCCCTTTTGCTATCATCTGCGTCCCGAGCAAAATGTCCGCTTCTTTATTGCCAAAAGACGTGAGGAGCTTTTCGTGAGCACCTTTACGAGACGTTGTATCCACATCCATTCGGATCACTCTTGCCTCAGGCAGTACTTTTGTAAGCTCTTCTTCTACACGCTGCGTACCCGTCCCAAAATAGCGAATATGCTCACTATGGCATTCTGGACATTCAGCAGGCACCGGTGCTTCGTGCCCGCAATAATGGCATTTCAGCCGTTTTTGATAGCGGTGATAGGTGAGAGAAATTTCGCAATGAGGACATTGCTCCACATATCCGCAATCACGGCACATCACAAAGGATGAATAGCCCCTTTTATTCAGAAATAAGACGGCTTGTTCTTTTCTTTCAAGCACTTCCTTTAATCTGAGCATTAATTCTTCTGAAAACATGGACCTGTTGCCATTTCTCAATTCTTCTCTCATATCAATTAACGAAACGTGCGGCAGCTGCTGCTGGTTGACCCGGTTTTTGAGCGCCAGCAATGTAAACACGCCTTTTTTCGCACGCGCATAGGTTTCAAGTGAAGGGGTTGCACTGCCTAATACGACTGGGCATCGATGCCTTCTGGCTCGTTCAATGGCGACATCCTTGGCATGATAACGAGGCATTTCTTCTTGTTTATAAGAAGATTCATGCTCTTCATCTATGATAATCATGCCTAGATTTTCAAATGGAGCGAAAACAGCAGATCTCGCGCCCACGACAAGCTTGACTTCCTTGCGGTGGATTTTCCGCCATTCATCATATTTTTCCCCTGTCGATAAGCCGCTGTGAAGTACAGCCACATTTGAGCCGAATCGTTCTTTAAACCGCTGAACCATTTGAGGGGTTAACGAGATTTCAGGAACGAGGACGATCGCTTCTTTTCCTTTTTGAAGGGCATGATCAATCGTCTGCAAGTATATTTCCGTTTTACCGCTTCCTGTCACCCCGTGCAGCAGAAAGGTTTCATGCCGGTCATCACTGACTGCTTGATGAATATGTTTTGCCGCTTCTGCTTGTTCTGGCATGAGATCAAGTGAAGCAGATGGTGTAAACGCCCGGCCACGATAAGGATCCCGGTAGACCTCTTCATAGCTTTCTGTTAGCAGCCCTTCTTGAATAAAGGTTTTAAGCGTTTGAGAACTCGCGCCTGTTTGCTGCTGCAAGTCTTTCGCTAAAAAGGCCGTCTCACTCGCTTGAAGCAAAAAGGAGAGCAGTGCCTTTTGTTTCACCGCATTTTTCTTAAGCTGCTGTTGTTTTTCTTCAAGCTTATCTTTCGATACAGCTAGATGGAGCATGCGTACCTTTTTCTTTCCAGATTTTTGCGAGACATGATACCTTACCTCTAGATGACCTTTTTGGACATGCTTTTGAATCTGTTTTAGTTGTTCGGCCGGGATGTCAGCGTAAAGAATGCTATCTCGCTGACCGAAAAGCTCTTTCAATGACTGCGGAAGTTCTTCATCTGACAGCACCTGAATTTCTTTTTCATACTTCGCCTTCATGGCTGCAGGCAGCATCGATTGAAGTGCCGTAATGTGATAGGACAATGTTTTTTCCGTCAGCCAGTGGGAAAGCTCCAATAGCTCATCTGTCAGAACAGGTGATAAATCAAATAAATCGACAATGTCCTTGATGTTTCCTGTCTTTATGTCTGTTTCGTCTTTGACTTTTGTCACAAACCCTTGAATCTTCCTTGGGCCAAAGGGAACGACCACCCTCATTCCCGCTTTGACGAGATCTTTGAATCGATCTGGTACACGGTAATCGAATGGCCGGTCAATGGCTTTCGTTGTGACATCCACGATGACTTCAGCAATCATGCTCGATCACGCTCTTTTGGCAACAGCTGTTTTGCCTCCTTTAAGATTTCAAAAGCGAGGTCTTTTTTGCTCATCATCGGCAGCTCTTTTGTTGTACCATCTGCTTTGATGACGGCTGCTACATTTGTGTCTGTGCCAAAGCCTGCACCTTCTTTTGTGACGTTGTTGGCCACAATCATATCTAAATGCTTGGATTCGATTTTCTTTTTCGCGTAATATTCTACATCCTGCGTTTCAGCTGCAAAACCGACAAGCACTTGATGCTCTTTTCTTTTCCCCAGCTCTTTTAAAATATCTTTTGTCCGGGTGAATTCAATCTCTAAGGCGCCGTCCTGTTTTTTCATTTTATGAGGATATGATGTCACAGGGGTATAGTCGGCGACAGCTGCTGATTTAATGACAAGGTCCGCTTCCTCGTACACATCTAATACGGCTTGATACATGTCCTCTGCCGATTCAACGTGCACCACATGTACATGGTCAGGTGCCGTTAAAGAAACAGGTCCTGAAATGAGCGTGACATCAGCCCCCATTTGCTGCGCAGCCTCTGCAATCGCATAGCCCATTTTTCCTGACGATCGATTTGTAAAGAAACGCACAGGATCGATGACTTCTCGTGTAGGACCTGCTGTCACCACGACTTTTTTACCTGAAAGCGGTAAGCTTTTTGGCTTTTCAAAAAATGCACGGATGTGCTCAACAATTTTTTCAGGCTCCTCTAACCGCCCTTTTCCAATGTAGCCGCAGGCTAAATAACCTTCACTCGGCTCAATAAACCGGTAGCCGTCCTCATATAATGTGCGAATGTTCCGCTTTACAGCCGGGTGATCATACATATGCACATTCATTGCTGGTGCGATCCATACAGGAGCGGTTGAAGCAAGTAAGGTCGTCGTGAGCATATCATCTGCAAGCCCTGCCGCCATTTTACCAATCGTATGTGCTGTTGCAGGGGCAACAAGAATGAGATCGGCCCAGTCAGCTACGTCAATATGCGCAATGACTTTTGGATTGTTTTCTTTAAATGTATCCACATACACCTCATGTCGAGACAGAGCTTGGAAGGTAAGCGGAGACACAAATTCACGGGCAGATTCCGTCATAATCACTCTTACATTTGCGCCCGCCTGTACGAGTTTACTAGTAAGAGCAGCTGCTTTATATACGGCGATTCCTCCGCTGACGCCGAGCAAAATATTTTTTGACTGTAACATTTGTTTGTCCCCCTTAAAGGCCTTTTTCACAAATTCGTCTACAATTCAAAAAAGTCAAAACCAATCATAGTTTTGACTTTTTTGAACGTATCGTATCTGCATAGCAGAAGCGATGTGTTATTCTTGATCCTCTTTTTCAAATGTCAAAAGACCGGCATCGATTTCTTCCAGTGCTTTGCCTACGAATTTGTAAGACTTTGTATTTTCGATTTGCTGATCTTGGTGGATCTGCATTTCACGTGCACGGCGTGCAGACACTGTCACAAGTGTATATTTTGAATCAAGTTTGTTCATCAATGAGTCAATTGAAGGATCTAACATAGTTTATTCTACCCCCAGCATTTTTTTATATCTTGGTGCGACTCTGTCTCTGCGCAGGTGTTCTGCAAGGACGATCGCTTTGATTCTTTCACAAGCAAGCTCGACATCATCGTTTTCCACGACATAGTCGTAAGCATCCATCATTTCAATCTCTTCTTTTGCAGCAGCCATTCGATTGCGAATGAGTTCCTCAGACTCTGTACCACGTGTAATGATGCGGTTTTGAAGTTCTGAAAGACTAGGCGGTGCAAGGAAAATAAAAAGACCTTCTGGGAATGCTTCTCTTACTTGAAGTGCACCTTGCACTTCGATTTCAAGGAAAACATCTTTTCCTTCGCTTAATGTCTGTTCTACATAGTCAACAGGCGTGCCGTAGTAATTCCCGACATACTCTGCCCATTCTAACAGCTTTTTGTTTTCAATCATATGTTCAAATTCTTCCCTGGATTTAAAGAAATAATCGACACCATTTCTTTCACCTTCACGCGGTTTACGTGTCGTCACAGAAATAGAGTATTCAAATTTCGTATCTTCCTGGGAGAAAATGGCTTGTCTGACCGTTCCTTTTCCAACTCCCGAAGGTCCAGAGAGAACGATTAAAAGTCCTCTTTCTTTCATAATGGCGTATTACCCCTGCCCTTCATCTATGATTTCTTCTTTTACAGAAAGTCTTTGCGCGACAGTCTCAGGCTGAACGGCAGATAAGATGACATGGTCACTGTCCATAATGACAACAGCACGGGTTCTTCTTCCGTATGTAGCATCTATGAGCATGCCTCGATCTCTTGCGTCTTGTATCATTCGTTTAATCGGTGCTGATTCTGGACTGACGATCGAAATCATCCGATTCGCTGAAATGATGTTTCCAAATCCGATATTGATCAACTTTATGGTCATCTTCTAACGTCCCCCTGTAATATAAACGTCTCTAGTCTCGCCGAAAGAGACGTACTGTAAACAGCATACACAATGACTATTCTATATTTTGCACTTGTTCTTTTATTTTTTCAATAGCACTTTTCATTTCAACCACCAGCTTTGTTAAATGATGATGGTTCGCTTTTGAGCCAATGGTGTTCACTTCACGGTTGAGCTCCTGTACAAGAAAATCAAGTTTTCTGCCGGCAGCACCGCCTTGCATCAAGATTTGCTGGAACTGTTGAAAGTGACTTTTCAATCTCGTAATCTCTTCTGTAATGTCACAGCGGTCAGCAAAGATGGCAGCCTCTGTTGTCAATCTGCTTTCGTCAAGCGCCTCTCCGATCCATTCTTGCAATCGCTGATTGAGCCTGTCTTTATACTGAGTCACAACTTCTGGTGCAAAGACTTTGATTTCTTCTGTATAGGCCTCTAATTCAGAAAGCCTCAGCTCACAGTCTTTTTGAAGTGATGTCCCCTCCTGCTCTCTCATGAAGCAAAGCTCCTTGACAGCCGTTTCACAAGCATCCATCAGCAATTGCTCTAACTGCTCATTTCGGCTGGCCGACTCTTCTACTTGAACGGCATGCTCCAGCCCCAGTAAGTCATGTACATGCTGAATGCCTGAAATGTGATAGCGCTTCTCGAGGTCTTTTGCGGCTTTCATGTATTCATCAAGCAGCGGCCAGTCGATCTGCAAGGACCGGCTTGCTAGTTTACCGCCTTCAATCGTGACAAACAGCTCAATTCTACCGCGCTGCACGTAACGAAGAATGATTTTTTTTAATGTGTCTTCGAAATATAAAAGCGGCCTCGGCAAACGGGCATGAACCTCTTTAAAACGGTGATTGACCGATTTTAGCTCAACTGACACTGTCAGTTCTCCATCCGTTTTACTCGCTTGGCCGAATCCCGTCATACTGCGTATCATGTCAAAACACCCAATTCTTTCATATTAATAAAATGAAAAAGGTAATAGCAGACACTATTACCTCAAAATTATACCATAACGAATTATTTTTTTCTTGTCAAAAGTGATCCTGCCAGTAAAAAAGTTGGCAGTGCAGACATACCGATGATCAGCAGCCAATCAATTGGTGCAATGGCCACCGTTTTGAAAATCGGCTGAAGCGGCGGATAATAAATGACCACAAACATAAGTAAAAGTGATGACAAAACCGCACCGATCAAGTAAAGATTCCCGAATGGATTGCGTTCAAAGATGGACCGTTCACTGCGGCAGTCAAATACATGAATGAGCTGCGCCAAAACAAGCGTACTAAATGCAACAGTCTGTGCATATTGCAGGTTGTTTGGATCGCGGTGATACACAAACATAAATGCTAAAAGGGTCGCAAGCCCGATGAGGAATCCTCTAGATACAACCTTCCAGCCGAGCCCTCTAGCAAAAATGCCCTCTTTCATGTTCCTCGGCTTTCGCTTCATGACATCGCCTTCTGGCTTATCCATGCCAAGTGCCATCGCTGGAAGACCATCTGTGACAAGGTTGACCCATAAAATTTGAATAGGAACGAGAGGAAGCGGAAGCGCTAGGAGCATCGCGAACAGCATAACCAAAATTTCTCCAACATTGGATGCCAGCAAATACCGGACAAACTTCCGAATGTTTTCATAAATATTCCGGCCTTCTTTAATGGCGGATTTAATGGTCGCAAAGTTGTCATCAAGTAAAATAAGAGAAGATGCTTCTTTGGCTACGTCTGTTCCAGTGATGCCCATGGAGATGCCGATATCTGCTTGCTTAATCGCAGGCGCATCATTGACCCCGTCACCTGTCATCGCCACAATATGTCCATTTTTTTGATAGGCCTTCACAATTCTCAGCTTATGCTCAGGTGATACCCGTGCAAAGACGTATACATTTTCAGCCGTTTGCTCAAGCTCTTTGTCACTCATCTGATCCAGCGCTTTTCCGTCGAGCACCTTTCCTTGCTTTGGTAAAAGGCTCAAGTCTTTGGCAATCGCTTTGGCTGTTTCCACGTGATCCCCTGTAATCATGACTGTTTTTATGCCAGCATCCCTGCACTCTTTAATCGCTCGTCTGACTTCAGGACGAGGTGGATCGATCATGCCCTCTAACCCGATAAATGTCAAATCGGTTTCAGCCTGCTGGACAGAGTTGATTTTTTCTGTCAGACCGACTTTTTTATACGCAATGGCAATCGTTCTCAGCGCTTGTCTTGCTAAGCCTTGAATCGCAGCCTCTGTTTCTTGCCTGTGAGTGGTTGAAAAAGAAGCTGTGCGGCCGCCGTGCATGATATGACTTGAACGGTTCATCAGGACATCCGGCGCACCTTTTGCAATGACATACCGCTCTTTTTGATTCGTTTCGACGACGACTGACATCATCTTTCTTTCTGAATCAAAAGGAAACTCCTCTACAACGTGAAATCCGGCTTCGATGAATTGCTCTGTAAACCCTGCTTTACGTGCTGCGGTGAGAAGTGCCCCCTCTGTCGGATCTCCATCAAGCCTCATCTCCCCATCTTTTTCAATGATGGTCGATGTATTACAAAGCGCCCCGTATAATAACACCTTTTGCAGACTTGGATGTTTGTCTACATGGACAAGTTCTCCGTTTAAGGTGAAATCACCAGATGGCTCATAGCCCGTACCAGAAATATTCCACGTTTTGCCCTCTGCCCATACATGTGTCACAGTCATTTTATTTTGCGTCATTGTTCCTGTTTTATCTGAGCAAATGATCGACGCGCAGCCAAGTGTTTCCACCGCCGGAAGCTTTCTGACAATCGATTTTTGTTTGATCATCCGCTGCACTCCTAAGGAAAGTGCGACGGTAACAATCGCCGGCAGTCCTTCAGGAATGGCAGCAACTGCAAGAGATACTCCCGCCAGGAACATATGATACAAATCATGTCCTTGCACAACGCCAAGAACCACAACGAGCACCGTTAAAAATAAAGCAGCAACAATCAGGATTTTCCCCAGCTGTTCGAGACGTCTTTGCAGCGGTGTTTCCATATTCCCTGCTGCATCCAGCATGCCGGCAATTTGTCCCATCGCTGTATTCATTCCTGTACCAATCACAACGCCCACGCCGCTTCCTCTAGTAACAAGCGTCCCCATAAAGGCCATGTTCGTCAAATCTCCAAGCGAGACATGGTCTCGTGAAAGCGGACTTGCGTGTTTGACCGCAGGGATGGACTCGCCAGTGAGAGCGGACTCTTCAATTTCTAAACTTTTGGTTTCTAGTAATCTAATGTCTGCCCCAATCCGGTCTCCACTCGAAAATTTCACAATATCCCCTGGCACGAGATGTTTAGACGGGATCTTGACCCATTCATTATTTCTCCTTGCATACACATGCGGGGTTGATAATTCCTTTAGCGCTTGAAGAGATTTTTCCGCGCGGCGTTCTTGATAAAAGCCGAGCACTCCATTAATCAGAACAATCGCTACAATTGCTACAGCATCAATGTATTCGCCTAAAAAAGCAGAAATGATCGTTGCCGCAAGCAAAATTAACACCATAAAATCTTTAAATTGCGCTAAAAAAATGATCAGAGCCGACGCCTTTTTCCCTTCCTGCAATTCATTTGGCCCGTGTTTTTCAAGCCGTTTTTGCACATCTTTTTCTGACAGTCCGTCACCTATCGATGTATTCATTGTTTTTAATAAATCGGTTTGGTTCAGTTCATGCCAATTCATTTGACCTCGTCCACTCCTCTTTTGTTCTCTCTCATATGCAGTGTTCTATAAGCCAGTTTATTCAGACTCGTCCTAAATCATGCTATAATAATAAGACTGCCTAAAGAACGAGAAACGGAAGGTTCTTTCAGTAGATTTGTGTGAAAGAAGAGGGTGTATCCAACATGTCATTTGACGGCATTTTTACATATGGTATGACAAATGAATTGCAAGAGACATTAACTGGCGGAAGAATTTCAAAAATTCATCAGCCATATAAGCACGAGCTGATTTTTCATATCCGGGCAAACGGAAAAAATCATAAGCTCCTTTTATCCGCTCATCCGAGCTACGCTAGAATTCAGCTCACAGAGCATCAATATGACAATCCAAGCGAACCTCCAATGTTTTGTATGCTCCTCAGAAAGCATCTTGAGGGCGGATTCATTGAACGTTTTGAACAGATTGGATTTGACCGGGTAATCGTACTTCATGTACGAAGCCGCAATGAAATTGGCGACGAACAGACTCGAAAGCTCTACATTGAAATCATGGGAAGGCATAGTAATTTGATTCTTGTCGAAGATGACACGCAGCAGATCATCGATGGCCTAAAGCATCTTTCTCCATCTGTGAACAGCTATCGAACGGTACTTCCTGGTCACGAATACCTTCTGCCGCCTGCACAGCAAAAATTGAATCCGTTTGAAGTGACGAAGGATGATATTTTAAAGCATTTACGCTTTCAAGAAGGAAAGATCGCAAATCAAATTGTCGATACATTCTCTGGGGTTTCTCCGCTGTTTGCAAAGGAAGCTGTACACAGGGCCGGTCTTGCCAATAAGGAAACGATTCCAAATACACTGCTCGACATGTTCCAGCTTATTCGCATGCACTCCTTTACCCCGCAGCTCACAAGAAAAGACGGGAAAGAATATTTCTATTTATTAGAACTTCAGCATGTCCATGGCGAGATGAAGACATTCGACTCTCTCAGCCAGCTGCTTGACCGCTTTTATTTCGGAAAAGCTGAGAGAGACAGAGTTAAACAGCAGGCGTCTGACCTTGAACGGTTTGTCGTAAATGAAAAAAAGAAAAATGAAAACAAGCTCAAAAAACTGAAAAGAACTCTTGAAGAATCTCAACATGCACATAAATATCAGCTCTATGGCGAATTGTTAACAGCCAATTTATATGCCATCAAAAAAGGGGATAAAGAAGCGACTGTCATCAATTATTACGATGAAGATGGCGGAGAGATTACGATCCCGCTTAAAACAAACAAAACCCCTTCTGAAAATGCACAGGCATATTTCACAAAATATCAAAAGGCAAAAAATGCAGTAGAAGCGGTCAATGAACAAATTGAGCGGACGCATGAAGAGATTGCTTATTTTGAAGAGTTGATTCAGCAGCTATCCTCTGCCTCACCGAAGGATTTAGAGGAAATGAGAGAAGAACTTGTTGAAGGAAAATATTTACGCGCCAAACAAAAGCGCAACGCCAAAAAGAAAAAACAGGCGGCCATTCAGCTTGAAACGTATGAATCGTCTCAAGGTATTCCGATTTTAGTCGGAAAAAACAACAAACAAAACGAGTATTTAACCACAAAGGCTGCTGCCCGTGACGACATTTGGCTGCATACGAAGGATATTCCTGGATCACATGTCGTCATCCGTCATCAAGCGCCTGATGAAGAGACGCTGCTTGAAGCGGCTCAAATCGCTGCCTACTTCTCGAAAGCAAAAGAGTCGAGCTCCGTTCCTGTCGATTATACGAAAATCCGGCATGTGAAAAAACCAAATGGAGCAAAGCCAGGATTTGTGACGTATGATCAGCAGCAAACATTATTTGTCACGCCTGACGAAGATGTGGTCCTAAAGCTGCGAAAATAATAAAAGCCGATAAAATCCATTAAAGAGATTTTATCGGCTTTTTCTTTGTTGTTTTTTTCTTTCGATATAGAGATCGTCAAGTGCATCTACATCCTCTTGTTCAAGCAACGCCTCAATTTCCGCAGCCAGTTGTTTTGTCCGAGCTGGGCTCGCACCGCTTGTAGAGACTGAAATCGTCACTTTCCCTGCTTTGACCACCTTTGGCACGATCACATTGCCAAGCTCTGATTGGCTCACACAATTCACAAGCTGGTGAGGCCGGGCTGTTTGTGCAATCCATTCATTTACCGCTGGATCGTTTGTAGCAGCTACAATGAAAAATGCACCCTCTAAATCTTCCACGTCCACTTTCTTTTCCTTCCAATTCAGGTTGTATGTATCAATGAGACGTGCCATCTCTTTAGAAATATCAGGACTCACGACGGTTATATGGCAAGGCTCTATGCATAGCGCCTCTGCCCTTCTTGCGGCTATTCGTCCACCGCCGGCGATGAGCACTTGTTGATCGGTTAAATCAAGATGGACTGGAAGCATGGCTTTCTCCTTGGAAATGAAACGCATCGTCTTTGTTTAAAATGGTTTCTTGCACGCGTTCAATATAAGCCGCTTTTACATGCGGATGAAAGCCAATATACCGGCATACCCGGACATCTTTCAGCCTCTTTCTCGCCTGAGCCGCTTCATTTTCAATCTCTTTCATTAAAATACCCGTAAACAACAAGTAAGGAACGAGATAAACAGGCGCATCATCATCTGCTGTTAATTGCGCAAGAACATCTCGGTAATTTGGCTCACATGCCGTAATAAAACATGGCAAGACCTCTGCGAAAGGGAGCAGGCGCCGGACATCGTCCGCAATGCCAAACACATCCCGCTTCACATCGGGGTCAGAGCTTCCGCGGCCAATTAAAAGAATCTGTGCTTTCCCGCCTTGATATCCTGCCTCTTCAATTCTTGCAGCAACCGCTTTTGTCACTTCTTGATTGACCCCGATTGGTTTTCCGTATGTGACCTTCACTTGCGGATATCGCTTTTGTACTTTCTCAATCTCGACTGGAATATCTGATTTGGCATGCATGGCAGTTAAAAGGAGGAGCGGGACGATCGCAATGTGTATAGCTCCTTTTTTCACACAGGCTTCAAATCCTTCTTCTATAGAAGGGGCTGTCAGTTCTAAAAAACAAATTTCTTGTATATCTGCTTCTACTAACGGCATACAGCTTTTCATAAAAGAAATGGCTTTATCTTGTGCTTCTTTTACTCTGCTTCCATGCCCGACATAAAGTACAGCTTGTTTCATGTGGCTCCTCCCTCTACTTGTTTTGATCAGACGAAAAGACACGATCGATGTACGTGTCTTTTCTTTATCATTCTCATTTCTCGATTAAGGCGGGTTCAAACCAGCTCAGTTTTTGGTGAAAATGAACGACATCTCCAACTACAATTAAACTTGGATGCTCGATGCCTTCTTTTTCAACTGTTTCAGACAGTGTCGCCACAGTGCAGCAAGTCGTCTTTTGCCTCGTCGTAGTTCCCCAGTGTATAAACGCTGCTGGCGTTTCAGGATCGCGTCCATTTTTTAAAAGAAGCTGCTGCACTCTTTTCACGTTTTTGACGCCCATGTAAATCACAAGGGTATCAATCCCTGTAGCCAGCGCTTCCCACTTTTCTTCAAAATGCTCATCCTTTTGATAGTGACCCGTGACAAAAGCGACATTTGAGCTGAATTCACGATGCGTCACGGGAATGCCTGCATAAGCGGCCGCTGCAATACCAGAGGTAATTCCAGGGACGACTTCATACGGAATTCCGTGCTCAGCTAAGCATTCGATTTCTTCACCGCCTCGGCCGAATACAAAGGGGTCGCCGCCTTTCAGCCGAACGACAACGTTCCCTTCCTTTGCATGGGCCACAAGGGCTTCATTGATGGCTTCCTGTCTCATCGTATGATGATTCGGCAGCTTGCCGCAATAGATTAATTCCGCCTCGGGTTTGGCGTGGGCGAGTATTTCTTGATTGACAAGGCGATCATATAAAATGACATCTGCCTGCTGTATTGCCTTATGGGCTTTTAATGTAATTAAGTCTGGATCTCCAGGTCCAGCCCCCACAATGTATACTTTCCCCATCGTGCTTTTCTCCCCCTGCCATCAGGCGATTATTTCGCTCTTCCCTTTACATAATCAACAAGACGCTGTTTGGACTCTTCACGAGATAATTCACCTGTATCTAGAACGAGCTCAGGTGCTGCTGGTTCTTCATACGGCGAATCAATTCCGGTGAAAAATGGAATTTCGCCATTTCTAGCTTTTTTATATAAGCCCTTTGGATCACGCTCTTCGCATACGTTCAGATCACATTTCACAAACACTTCGTGAAATTCTCCCGCTTCAACTAACTGTCTGACAATGCGGCGGTCTTCTTGAAATGGAGAAATAAAAGCCGTGATGACAATCGTTCCTTGTTCAACAAATAACTTTGCCACTTCTCCGATGCGGCGGATGTTCTCTTTTCTGTCATCATCTGAAAACCCTAAATCTTTATTCAGTCCATGCCTTACATTATCGCCATCAAGAACGGTGACTTGATAGCCTTGTTCAAACAGCTCTCTAGCCGCTGCATTTGCGATTGTTGATTTACCGGACCCACTTAGACCCGTGAGCCAAATAATGCCGCTCGTATGATTGTTTTTCTGTTGATATTCTTTTTTTGTAATAGATGAATCATGCCACACGATATGTTCATTGCTCATGTCATACCCTCCCATTAAGATACCGTCGTTTTTAATCCTTCGATTAATGTTTCAATAACTTCTTTTCGGCTGAACGTGCTTGGCGGTAATTCTCCGTTTCTCAGCATCGTTCGAACCTTTGTACCTGAAAGAATGACATGCTCGCTTTTATCGTGAGGACATGTTTTTGGTGTTGCCATTGCTTCACATGTATTACAGTAGAAGCTATGTTCAAATTTTAACGGGGTAATGCCAATTTCTTCACTTGTAAATTGTTCAAATAACTCCTGCGCCTCGTATGTGCCGTAATAATCACCAACACCCGCATGATCTCTTCCCACAATAAAATGAGTGCAGCCGTAATTTTTACGAACAAGCGCGTGAAAGATTGCTTCCTTTGGTCCAGCATAACGCATTGCCGCAGGAAAAACACCTAAAAAGACGCGATCCTTTGGATAATAACCGTTCAATAACACTTGATAGCTTTTCATTCTCACGTCTGCCGGAATATCGTCTGATTTTGTTTCACCGACAAGTGGATTTAAAAACAAACCATCTACTGTTTCAAGTGCTGTCTTTTGAATATATTCATGGGCACGGTGAACAGGGTTTCTCGTTTGGAAACCAACAATGGTTTTCCAGCCGTTTTCTTTGAAATGCCGTCTTGTTTCTTCTGGCTCATACGTAAATTGAGGGAATGGTTTTTCACTGCGTTTCGTCAGTGTAATTTTACCACCAATGTATATGTCACCGCGTTCAAATAATTTTTTCACGCCTGGATGATTGCGGTCATCAGTTTTATATACATTCACCGCTTCTTTTTCCTTATCTGGTGTGTATTGATCCTCTACTTCAATCACCCCATATACAGTTCCATTATACGATAGACGCACAATATCGCCTTGATGGATTTCCGCTGCCTTTTCCTTTGTCACTGGCAGTGTAATAGGAAGAGACCAAACGACACCACTTGCTAACCGCATACTGCTCACAACGGCTTCATAATCAGCTTTTGTTAAAAACCCTTCAATTGGACTATACCCGCCAATTGCTATGAGTTCAAGGTCTGCAAATGAGATAGCATCTAGTTCAATTTCCTTTGCAGCCGTGCTGAGATCATACTCTTCATTTACTCGATTAATTAATACGCCACCATGTGGTGTTAAACTCATTTGTTCATCTTCCTCTCAATGTTCATATTTATTAGATGTAAATAGTCGGATTTGTCGTTAAATCCCGCCGCCCTGTTCATGAATCGAGCTGCTTTCATTTTTGACTGCCTTCATCAGACTCAGCGCACCAAGTGAGGCAAGCAGTACACTCATCATAATAAAGATAGAATAATAGTCTCCTTTTAAGAAAAGGCTCACCAGCAAATACGATAGGCTGAGTGATAAAAAGGGTGACACTACCCACACTTTCAGCATTTTTTTCACCACATGTTTATGAAAAATATTTGGTCCGCCTTTTGCCATTCCAAGCCCAATGATAGACGAGGAGGTGATTTGGGTAAGTGGAACTGGCAGCCCAAAAATAGAGCTGACGATGACAAGTCCAGCACCGGTACTCGAAAGCAATATCCCTTCGCCCGTTTGATAGCGGGTAATTTTCTTTCCATTTGTTTCTAGTACTCTTCTACCAAGCAAGAGGGCTCCAATGGCGACAAAGATTCCGCCGTAAAGCGTTCCTTGCCCAACTGACAAAACGCCCGCGGCAACAAGTGGACCGACTGCATTTGCCACATTGTTCATGCCTGCTGAAAATGCTTCTAAAAATCCACTAAGGATTAAAACAATGGATAAAATAATTGTTCCTTTTTTAGACAACTTACGTTTAGGGAACATTCTGATGATTTTGACTACAACAAAGGTAAAAAGAAAGGCGACAAGCGGAATGATGACCCAAAATGCCACAATGACTAAAATGGATTTCACATACAATACTTTATATGCGACCGCGACACCAACTACAGCTCCTACTGTCACCTCACTCGTTGACAAAGGAATGGCCATCAGATTCGCTATAAAGAGAGATAATGCAGCAGAACCAATAATAATACAAACAATTTCAAGTGTAATGACGGATTCAGGCATAATCCCAGAGCTAATCGTTTTGACAACCTCACCACCGCCAATAACTGAACCTGCTAAAATCCCAACTGCGCATACACTGAGTGCATAGATCGGCTTTCGAATCGCACCTGATCCGTACGCGATTCCCATCGAAGCTGCTGCACCACTCGCGCCAATGTTTAGAGCGAAAAATAAACTAAATAAAATTGCGGCAATTTCCATACACTATGCTCCCTTACTCATGTAATCCGCACTCAGTCTTAGCTGTGCCTGACCATCTGCCAGACCGCAGATCTTCGGCAGTAAATGCTGGCTGTGTACACGGGGCACACCCGATACTTGGATATCCCTGATCATGCAGCGGATTATAAGTAAGTTCCTCTCTAGATGCATATCTCCATATGTCCTTCCACGTCCAGTGGATAAGCGGACATACTTTCACTGATTTGAATTTTTCATCCTTATTTAAAAAGTTCGTCCCTGCTCGCTTAGGTGACTGCTCTCTCCTTAAGCCAGATAGCCATGCCGGATAGCCAGATAGCGCTTCTTGCAAAGGAATGACCTTACGCATATGGCAGCAGCTTTGAGGATCTGTTTTCCATAGCTGATCACCATGCTGCTCGTTTTGCTCCTCAACCGTCAGCACAGGGGTTTTCAGCACAATATCTAAACCCGGGTATCTTTCCTTTACCGCATCAATTGTGTCGTACGTTTCCTTAAAATGCAGACCTGTATCTAAAAAGACAATTCTTGCATCCTTTTTTACTTTCGCAATCAGATCAATGAGGACGATGCCTTCAATACCAAAACTGCATGCATAAACGAGCTGATCACCATAATGACCGTATGCCCATTTCAGCACAGATAAGGCCCCTTTATACAAATCATCTTCTTGAAATGTAATGGACGGCTCTTGCCAATTTTCATAAGTTAACATTGTTTCTCCCCTTCCGGAGTATCACTACTCTCCGCACTACGTCAACTGAATTTTTTTCTGTCTTCTGCCACTTGAATCACTTGACCGTCCTGAACAATCAGTGTAACTAAACTGAATTCATATCCCCAATCAGTTTCTGCATAGGCTTCAATTAAGTCTTCATCCTGCTTTTGCTTCACTTCCCCCTCACCGTTAAAATAAAAAAACTTCCTTTCAGTCCGAAAGAAAGATGAGGAAGCTCACGATTTCCTTATCTTTCAAAATAGAATCATTTTGCAGGAAGTAGCACCTTGCAAATCGCAGGTTGCCGGGCTTCATCGGGCCAGTCCCTCCACCTCTCTGGATAAGTGTTTTAATTTGTCTTAAATATTAACACAATTCAAACAAAAGTCAACCCGACTTTATTGATAGGATTAGTTTTTATTTAAATTTGAGTCTATTTTACTATTTTTAACCAAATAAAAAAGCTGTGCGGGGAGGCGCAGCTTCAGATTGTATTCAGCGTGATAGAAAACCTTTGCAGTCTAGGAAAGACGAGTACCGGAGCGGAGCGAATTGAACATTCGTGAGCACCGGCACGCAGTCCTGACAAAGAATGCGAGGGTTTGTCCGCGCGCTGAAAGCTGTGCGGGTACGCGCAGCTTTTTAGACGGTTTCTTCCATCCAAGATTCAGAGGAAGGATCTTGTCTCCAGCGTTTCAATTTATTCATAGCAGAAGGCTCGATCGCTTTCAGATCAAGTGCCACGTCTGTGAGGGTATCATAGTCTGTTAGGGTGACATATAGAATGTTTTTCTCTTGGAATGCTGCCGCAGCTTTTGGCAGACCGTATGTGAAGATCGCGGCAACGCCTAGTACGTCACAGCCCGCTTCTTGAAGAGCAGCGACCACTTCAAGCACACTGCCTCCTGTTGAAATCAGGTCTTCTACGACGACCACCTTTTGGCCTTTAGATACGGCGCCTTCAATTTGATTTCCTTTTCCATGTGCTTTTGGCTTACTTCTGACATAACACATTGGGACGTTCAGACGGTCTGCCGCTAATGCCGCATGCGGGATGCCTGCTGTTGCAGTACCAGCAATCACCTCTGCTCCCTCAAAATGAGTGAGAATCAGCTCTTTAAGACCTTCAGCAATGTCATGTCTGACTTCTGGATAGGACAAGGTGAGACGGTTGTCACAATAGATCGGTGATTTGATACCGCTTGCCCATGTAAACGGTTCGTCTGGTTTTAATGAGACCGCTTTGATTTGTAATAGGTGTTTAGCGATTTTTGTTTTCATCTGGCAGTCACTCCCACTCTTTTAAAATTTGATGATAGGCTTCCAATGGTTTTTCAGCTTTCGTGATTGACCTTCCGACAACAATTTGTGAAACACCTTGCTCTTTTGCATAAGCAGGAGTCGCCACACGCTTTTGGTCATCGGTTTGATCATTTTGTAAGCGAATCCCCGGCGTTACAGTGAGAAAGGCAGGTGAGATGTGCTCATGAAGGGCTTTGGATTCATGAACAGAGCAAACAACACCGTCTAGTCCACTTTCATATGCCAATTGACCGTACCGGATGACAGTCTCTTGCAGCGGACGGTCTATGAGTAATTCGCTCCTCATCATGTCTTCTGACGTACTCGTCAGCTGTGTCACTGCAATAATGCCTGGACGTTTTTGTCCAGCAGGCGTCCCGCTTTCAAGCCCTTCTAACGCAGCTTGCATCATATGTTTCCCGCCAGCAGCATGCACATTGACCAAATCAACACCAAGTGCGGCAAGCCGGTTCATTGCTTTTTGCACCGTTGTTGGAATGTCATGTAATTTGAGATCGAGGAAAATGCGGCAGTTTTTTTCTTTGAGCTCGTCAAGGATAGCAGGTCCTTCTTGGTAAAACAGCTCCATGCCGACCTTCACAAATAATCGTGTCCCTTCAAAGGGTTCTAAAAAGGCGAGCGCTTCCTGCGCTACCGGAAAATCAAGCGCGATGATGGGCAAGTGCTTCATGTTTCCAGCTCCTTCCGATACATTCCTCTACAGATGAATAGCCATATGCTGCTAACACTCTTGGCAGTTCTTCAATGATTTCTGGGCAAATAAATGGGTTCACAAAATTGGCTGTGCCAACAGCTACTGCACTCGCACCTGCTAGTAAAAATTCAAGTACATCTTCAGCATTTTGTACCCCACCCATTCCAATAATCGGAATAGAAACCGCTTGACTGACCTCATGTACCATGCGCACAGCGACAGGTTTTACTGCCGGGCCTGATAATCCGCCTGTTTTATTGGCAAGAATCGGTTTCCCCGTTTTTAAATCTAAACGCATACCGATTAACGTGTTAATCATCGTGAGTCCATCCGCTCCAGCAGATTCAATCGCTTGAGCAATCTCCACAATATTGGCTACGTTAGGAGACAGTTTGACATAGACAGGTACCGAAGAGACTTCCTTCACCGCTTTTGTCAATGCTGCTGCCATATGAGGATCTGTACCAAAGGCAATTCCGCCTGTTTTGACATTCGGACATGAAATATTCAGTTCAATGGCATGGACATTTTTTGCTTGGCTGATTTGCTTGGCTACTTCGACATAATCATCAACCTGTGAGCCAGCGACGTTTGCAATGATCGGCGTATCAAACTGCTCAAGCCAAGGCAATTCATTTTCCAGCACGCCTTTTAGGCCTGGATTTTGAAGACCGATGGCATTGAGCATACCGGCACCTGTCTCCGCTACCCTTGGTGTCGGATTGCCAAATCTCGGTTCAAGGGTTGTGGCCTTGATCATGATACCGCCAAGCAAGGATAGGTCATATAATGAAGCAAATTCTCTCCCGAATCCAAAGCAGCCTGATGCAGGGATAATCGGATTCTTTAAAGATAAGCCGGGTAACTCAACGTTTAGCATGACAATGCCACCTCCTCTGCTTTAAATACAGGTCCATCCAGACAGACTTTGACGTAAGATTTTTCGTGCTGGTCGGTATGACAGACACATGCAAAGCAAGCACCAATCCCGCAGCCCATTCGTTCTTCCATTGAAATGTAGACAGGCTTATCAGGGTAAGAGTCTTTTAGTGCTTTTAACATAGGGGTCGGCCCGCAGGAAAGCATGACATCAAAGCTCAAATCATTCTCTTCAATCACACCTGTCACGAAGCCCTTTGCGCCATATGTTCCATCAACTGTCGCGATAAATGTATCTCCGAGTGCTTGGAATTTCTCCTCGTAAAATACATCCTTTTTCGATTGAAAGCCAAGGACATGCTTGACGATGACGCCTTTTTTCGTTAAACGCTTGGACAGCTCATATAAAGGCGGTACTCCAATTCCACCACCGACTAGTAACGCTGTCTGACCTGGCTGAACAACTGATGGATCATACCCGTTGCCAAGCGGCCCTAATACATCGATGGATTCCCCATCGCGCCTTTGGGAAAGGAGCTTTGTGCCCTCTCCCTCTGCACGGTAGATGATGGTTGCTTCTTGTTTCTCGGCATGAATATTGGCAATACTGATCGGTCTTCTCAGCAGCGGTGTCATGGACTCGCTGACCTTGATATGAAGAAATTGTCCAGCCGTTTGAAAGGAGTCCACAAGGTCACCTTTTAATGTCATTTCGTAAATATGATCAGCGATCTCTCGATTTGAGACGACCGTCAAGTATGCTTTTTTCATATCGTTACTGTCACCTCAGCATTCGTTTTCACTTCTGGCATTTCGTCCGCTCTAAATGTCATGCTTTCTAGTACTCTTAAAATCGCTTCTGCTGTATCTAGCGACGTTAAGCAAGCTACGCCATTTTCAACAGCTTCACGCCTGATTCTAAAGCCGTCTCTTGCCGGCTGTTTTCCTTTCGTCAGAGTGTTGATGACAAATTGGGCTTCCCCGTTTCGAATGACATCGAGAAGGTTTTTGCCTTCTTCTCCTATTTTGCCAACAACACTTGATGGGATGGAGGCTTGTTTTAAGTACTTCGCCGTTCCTTCTGTCGCTAAAATATGGTAGCCGATTGAATGGAATCTTCTCGCAATCTCAAGTCCTTCTTCTTTATCCTTATCAGCAACTGTCAGAAGAACTGTCCCGTCTTTAGGAATTTGAATGCCTGATGCAATTAACCCTTTGTAAAGAGCTTTTTCGATTGTGACATCTTTCCCCATGACTTCACCTGTTGATTTCATTTCAGGTCCGAGTGTAATATCGACTCTTCTTAGTTTTGCAAAAGAGAAGACTGGAACTTTGACATACACCCCTTCTTGCTCTGTATGAAGTCCTTCTTCGTAGCCATAGTTTTTCAGTTTTTCTCCTAAGATGACTTTTGTCGCAAGGTTTGCCATCGGGATGCCTGTAATTTTACTTAAGAAAGGAACTGTCCGGCTTGAACGAGGATTCACTTCAAGTACGTACACTTCACCTTTCGAGAGAACAAATTGAATGTTTAGCAGCCCAATAATATTGAGGCCTTTTGCAAGCTTGATCGTGTATTCTGCGATCTTCGCTTTGATCTCATCAGACAATGTTTGCGGCGGGTAAACCGCAATCGAGTCACCGGAGTGGACCCCGGCTCTTTCAATATGTTCCATAATGCCTGGGATCACGACAGTTTCCCCATCAGATACGGCATCTACTTCAATTTCTTTTCCCGTCAAATATTTGTCAATTAACACTGGGTGCTGCGGATTGACTCTCACCGCATTCTCCATGTAGTGAAGAAGCTCTTCTTCTTGATAAACGATTTCCATCGCACGACCGCCTAATACATAGGAAGGACGGACAAGGACTGGGTAGCCGATCTGATTGGCAATCGCTACAGCTTCAGGCACAGACGTAGCTGTTTTCCCTTTAGGCTGCGGCACGCCGAGTGCTTCTAATGTTTGTTCAAACTTGTCTCGGTTTTCGGCGCGGTCTAGGTCTTCAAGAGAAGTGCCGAGAATCTTCACCCCTCTATTTGATAATTCATCTGCTAGGTTGATCGCCGTTTGTCCGCCGAACTGGACGACGACTCCTTCAGGCTGCTCAAGATCAATGATGTGCATCACATCTTCTACAGTGAGTGGTTCAAAGTAGAGCTTATCTGAAATACTAAAGTCTGTTGAGACCGTTTCAGGGTTGTTGTTAATAATGATTGCTTCATAGCCTGCTTGTTTAATTGCCCACACAGAATGAACCGTCGCATAATCAAATTCAACTCCTTGACCGATTCTGATAGGACCTGAGCCTAATACGATGACGCTTTTCTTGTCTGTGCGTTCTGATTCATTTTCATCTTCATACGTGCTATAGAAATATGGCGTCTCGGATTCAAATTCAGCCGCACAAGTATCTACCATTTTGTAGACAGGTACGATGCCTGCTTCTTGTCTTAGCTTGTAGACATCCGCTTCATTCATATTCCACTCGCGGCTAATATAGATGTCTGAGAAACCTTTATCTTTCGCATCTTTTAATACGTCTGTATTGCCTTTGTTTTCTTTTAATGTCTTTTCAAATGCGATGATGCCTTCCAGCTTATGAAGGAAGAAGTAATCAATTTTTGAGAATTCATGTATTTGTTCAACCGTATAGCCTCTTCTAAGCGCCTCGGCGATATAGAATAATCGTTCGTCTCCCGCCTTGATAATCCGCTTTTCAAGCACTTCGTTTGTGATATCTGCTTCATCTTTTAATTCAATGTGATGCACATCAGCTTCAAGTGAACGGACAGCCTTTAGAAGGGACTCTTCTAATGTACGTCCGATCGCCATCACTTCACCAGTTGCTTTCATTTGCGTCCCAAGACGTCTGTTAGCAGATTCGAATTTATCAAACGGCCAGCGCGGGATTTTAGACACAATATAGTCAAGTGCCGGTTCGAAGGCAGCATAGGTTTTCCCTGTGACTGGATTCATCATTTCATCAAGCGTTAAGCCGACAGCAATTTTCGCTGCAAGTTTGGCAATTGGATAACCAGTTGCTTTCGACGCAAGTGCAGAAGAACGACTGACGCGCGGGTTTACTTCGATGATATAGTATTGAAAGCTGTCTGGGTCAATCGCCAGCTGTACGTTACAGCCGCCTTCAATGCCAAGTGCCCGGATCAGCTTGAGCGACACATTGCGAAGCAGCTGATATTCACGGTCACTTAATGTTTGGCTTGGCGCCACAACGATACTGTCACCTGTGTGGATACCGACAGGATCAAAGTTTTCCATGTTACAAACAACGATCGCATGATCACCGCTATCACGCATGACTTCATATTCAATTTCTTTAAAACCTGCAATGCTTTTTTCAAGTAAGCATTGTGTGACTGGGCTTAACTTCAGGCCGTTTTCGACGATTTCCTTCAGCTCTTGCTCGTTTGTACAAATTCCGCCGCCTGTTCCGCCTAATGTATAAGCTGGTCTCACAATGACAGGGAAACCGATTTGATTCGTAAACGCTATCGCTTCTTCAAGGTTATGGATGATTTCACTTTCTGGTACAGGCTCATTTAGTTCATTCATCAGATTACGGAATAAATCTCTGTCCTCTGCTTTTTGAATAGCTGACAGCTTTGTTCCTAATACTTCAACACCGCATTCAGCTAATACGCCAAGGTCTGATAATTCAACAGCAAGGTTAAGTCCAGTTTGTCCGCCAAGTGTTGGCAAGATCGCATCAGGACGTTCTTTTCGAATGATTCGTGTTAAGAATTCTGGTGTCAGTGGTTCGATGTATACCTTATCGGCCATTTCTGTATCTGTCATGATGGTCGCTGGATTGGAATTCACAAGAACGACTTCATAGCCCTCTTCTTTCAGTGCTAAGCAAGCCTGTGTGCCTGCATAGTCAAACTCCGCTGCCTGTCCGATGATGATTGGACCTGAACCGATGACTAAAATCTTTTTGATGTCTACGCGTTTTGGCATACTTCTTCCCCTTCTTTCTCAGTTGTATGAATCATGTCCATGAACTGGTCGAATAAGTAGTTCGCATCTTCTGGACCTGGTGACGCTTCTGGGTGATACTGGACAGTGAATGCTTGTGCTTCTTTATGTTTTAACCCTTCAATCGTATTGTCGTTTAGGGCGATATGTGTGACTTCGAGCACGTCCTCGTTAATTGCACTAACTGTGTAGCCGTGATTTTGAGATGTCAGTGTCACCTTGCCGGTGGCTAGTTCTTTGACTGGGTGATTCGAGCCTCTGTGACCGAATTTCATTTTTTCAGTACTTGCGCCGCACGCAAGAGCGAATAATTGATGTCCAAGACAAATGCCAAAGAGCGGAACCTTTCCAATCAATTGCTGAATCATCTCGACTGCTTCCGGTACATCAACAGGATCCCCAGGGCCGTTTGAAAGCATGATTCCATCAGGCTTTAACTGCAGCACTTCATCTGCCGTGATATTGTACGGCACCACGATGACATCACAGTCACGTTTATTGAGCTCGCGCAAAATGCCATGCTTCATGCCGAAATCGACAAGGACAATTCTTTTTCCTCTTCCCGGGCTTGGATACGCATTTTTCACAGATACTTGACTCACTTGATCAGTCGGCAGCTGCATTGTTTGAAGGCGGCGGACTACGTCTTCCACTTGTTCTTCCGGTCCTGCAAACGCCCCTCTTAAAGTCCCTGCACTTCGAATCATTCTCGTCAGCTTCCGTGTATCGATTCCGCTAAGACCTGGAATGTTTTTCATTTTTAAGTATTCATCTAGTGAATATGAAGAGCGCCAGTTTGAGGGCTTTTCACAAAGCTCCTTCACAATCAGCCCTTTTACAAACGGTGTGATCGATTCAAAATCATCACGGTTAATGCCATAGTTGCCGATGAGCGGATAAGTGAGTGTGACAATTTGTCCGCAGTATGATGGATCAGACAAAATTTCTTGATAGCCCGTCATCCCTGTATTAAAGACGACTTCTCCGACTGACGATTCTAAGCTGCCAAAGCCTGTTCCTTCGAATACTGTTCCGTTTTCTAGCACTAAGCGTCTCTTCATTTTACTAGTCTCCCCTCTTCATACACGACTTTCCCAGATGCAAGTGTCATGACCGGCCATCCTGATACAGTCAATTTGTCAAACGGTGTATTTTGCCCTTTTGATAAGAAGCTTTTTTTATCGATTGCCATTTCTTTGTTTAAATCAATGAGTGTGATATCAGCTGTTTGTCCTTCTTCCAGCTTTCCATATGGAAGAGAGAAGGCTTCTGCTGGCTTGATTGTCATATAATCAACGAGTTCTTTTAATGTCCATTCGCCTGTTTTGACAAATCGTGTATACAGAAGCGGGAACGCTGTTTCAAGCCCGACAATTCCAAAAGGTGCACGCTGCATCGTTTCGTTCTTTTCTTCTTCAGTATGCGGCGCATGGTCTGTTGCGATGAAATCAATCGTTCCATCTAAAAGTCCCTCGATCAGTGCCTCGCGATCCTCTTTTCCTCTGAGCGGCGGGTTCATTTTATAGTTTGTATCAAGACCAGGGATGTCCGCATCACATAACAGCAGGTGATGCGGTGACACCTCAGCTGTCACACGGATGCCTGCTTTTTTTGCATCGCGAACGACTCGCACAGATTCTTTCGTACTGATATGACATACATGATAATGGCAGTTCGCTGCTTCTGCTAAAAGAACATCTCTTGCAATATGCACCGATTCACAAATGGACGGTATACCGTTTAATTCATTTGCTTTTGAATATTCTCCTTCATGAACGCATCCTCCGTAAATGAGCGAGTTATCTTCACAGTGTGCCACAATCGCTTGATCAAGACTTGCTGCCTTTTTCATCGCTTCGTACATCATGCCTGCTGTTTGGATGCCAACCCCGTCATCTGTGAAAGCGAAGGCGCCTGCTTCTTTTAGTGCTGCAAAGTCTGTCATCTCTTCCCCAATTTGCCTAGTTGTGATGGAGGCGTATGGCAGTACTCTGACAGAAGAGGTCTCTTCGATCCGATTCATGAGCCATTCCATTTGCTCTTTTGTATCCGGAACTGGGCGTGTATTCGGCATCGCTGCAATCGTTGTATAGCCGCCTCTTGCTGCTGCTTTAGAGCCTGTTTCAATCGTTTCCTTTTTCTCTCCACCTGGCTCTCTTAAATGTACATGCAGATCAATTAAGCCTGGTGAAACAAATAGCCCTTTAGCATCAATGACCTCTTCTCCATCTTCTCTTTCTAAGTGACCAATCGCTTGAATCACTTCTCCTTCTACCCTAATATCCTGCTGCACTTTTTCACCTGTGCTTGTTAAGATAAAACCGTTTTTAATGAGATACGACATAGACAGAATCTCTCCCTTTTTGATGTAGTCTGCTATTTTGAAAAGCTCTTTTTAATACGGCCATTCGGACATAAACGCCATTTTCCATTTGCTTGAAAATTCGTGACTGCTTTGATTCCACTAAAGAATCATCTATCTCCACACCTCTGTTTACTGGTGCTGGATGCATAATAATGGCTCGTTCTTTCATGTTGTTTGCCCTGTCTACTGTTAATCCATAAGTCGATAAGTAATCTTCACTGCCCATTTTTTCAGCATGTCGTTCATGCTGAATTCTGAGCAGCATCACCACATCAGATTGTGTGATGGCTTCATCTACCTGGACATACGTTCCGTGAGGGTTTTGCTCATCTTGGAAGGAAGCAGGCCCTGAAAAAAGGACTGTTGCTCCCAGCCTTGAGAGAACCTCAGCATTTGACCTTGCCACCCTGCTGTGTTTGATGTCTCCATGAATCGAAATCGTTAAGCCCTCAAAGCCGCCAAACTCTTCATAGATGGTCATTAGGTCAAGCAGTGATTGGGTCGGGTGCTGCCCGCAGCCATCTCCAGCATTGATGATGGGAATCCCAACCTTCCCGATCAGCTCATTGTAATATTCATCGGTGCTGTCTCTAATCACACATGCTTTCACGCCGATGGATTCGAGCGTTTTTACCGTATCGTAAAGTGTTTCGCCCTTTTGAACGGAGGTGCTTGCTGCATCTAAGCTCAGTACATTCATCCCCAGTTTCTTTTCGGCAACTTCGAAGCTAAATCGTGTTCTTGTGCTTGGTTCAAAGAAGAGGTTTGCTACAAATTCTCCCGCTAAGCCAAGTTCTTGCTTCCCCTTTTTGAGAGCCGCTGCTTCTTCAATCAGCTGTAAAATCTCTTCTTTAGACAAGCTGCTCATTGTCGATAGATCATTCATTTTTTCTTCCCCCTCTAGTTTTTCATCACTTTCAGGTTCAAAAAAACCCTAAGCCTCGGCAGCTTAGGGTTCTCCAAAAGAAGCAGCGGCACTTTCGTGCATTCTGCTCATTTTAGAACCCTTGTCAGCCTCACTGGACTTCTTTTAAAAGGTTTTCTGTATTCGATTCATTTGACTCGTCATCCTCCGCTTTTTGCTGTGGCAGGATCAGGTTTAACAGGACACCCGTGATGGCAGCAAGTGCCATTCCAGATAGAGTGAGGTTGATTTGTTTCACCTCAATGAATGCCCCGCCAATTCCGATGACTAAGATGACTGATGCGATAATGAGATTACGCTTTTCTTCAAAATTCACTTTATGATCAATCAGGATTCTCAGACCGCTTGAGGCAATGATCCCAAAGAGCAGGAACGAAACGCCTCCCATGACCGCGGACGGCACTGTACTGATTAATGCTGAAATTTTTCCGACAAAGCCGAAGCAGATCGCAAAGACTGCTGCTCCGCCGATGACGAAGATACTGAACACTCTTGTGATGGCAAGGACCCCGATGTTCTCTCCATACGTTGTTGTTGGCGGTCCGCCAATGAGTGAAGCGAAGATCGTCGCTGCACTGTCTCCTAAAATGGAGCGGTGAAGACCAGGTTTTTTAATAAAATCTTGCCCTACAACTTTACTTAACACCACTTGGTGGCCGATGTGCTCAGACATTGTCACAAAGGCAACCGGCACCATCACTGTGAGAATGCTTAAAGTCACAGCAGGTGTGTAGTCGGCAAATGGTAAGACGAAGTCTGGTACAGCAAACCATTTCGCGTCAATGACCGGCTGGAAGTTCACAATGCCTTGTGTTAAAGCAAAGAGATAGCCGCTGATAATTCCGATTAATACTGGGATCAAGCTTAGGAATCCTCTTAGGAAGATCATGCTGATAATCGTGACAGCCAGTGTGAAGCCGGCGACCATTAGGTGCTTAAGGCTGTAAACAAGCTCGGTTGCATTCGGATCAACATACATCGCCATGTTGACAGCTGTTCCAGCGAGTCCGAGTCCGATGACCATAATGACTGGCCCTACGACGACCGGCGGCAGAAGTTTCATCAGCCAGCCTGTGCCGAGCCATTTAATAAATAGTGCAATGAGTGCATAAGCGACACCCGCCATGAAGGCACCAACCATTGCGGCTCCAGGGCCGCCTGTTGCTTTGACATTCAGTATGGGGGCGATAAAGGCAAAGGACGATCCAAGATACGCCGGAATTTGTCCTCTTGTGATGATTAAGTAAACAATGGTTCCAACACCACTTGAGATGAGCGCGACGGCCGGACTCATATCAATGATTTTTGGTACAAGAATGGTCGCGCCAAACATGGCAAACAAATGCTGAAGGCTAAGTGAAAGCCATGTGAACGGTTTTGGGATATCTCGAATGCCTAAATTAGCTTTTTGCTGACTCATGATTTTCCTCCTAGATGTGTCCTTTTTCATTAAAAAAGCCTCTTTGCGAGTATGCGCAAAGAGGCCTAGAAAAACCGTACACGTCACTTAAGCCGTGTGCTCGGTGTCTCTGTTATTGCCCTCTTTGCAAACTCTCTGGAATGCATTTAAAAAGGTTATTTTTCATATATAGCGACAAGGTCGTTTTGATCTACTTCATTCAGCTGAACCATGACGGTCTCTGCTTTTGATGTCGGAATGTTCTTCCCGATATAATCCGCTCGAATCGGAAGCTCCCGGTGTCCCCGGTCAACGAGAACAGCAAGCTGAATGGAAGATGGTCTTCCTACATCCACAAGGGCATCCATGGCCGCTCTGACGGTTCTGCCTGTAAACAGGACATCGTCAACGACGATCAGTGTTTTGTCATTAATGTCAGCTGGGATGTCTGCACCCTTTACAAGCGGGTCTTGGTTGTCTGTCTTTTTTGTCAGGTCATCACGGTATAGCGTAATATCAAGTTCACCCACTGTGACTGGATTTCCTTCAATTTGCTCGATGCGCTCTGCAAGGCGCTTTGCAAGATGAATGCCTCTTGTCTTGATCCCCGCAAGGATGACATCTTTCATCCCTTTATTGCGCTCAATCATTTCATGTGCAATTCGGGTAAGCGCTCGTCTGATCGCTTGTTCATCAAGAATGACTGCTTTTTGTTCCATCTTTTACACCTCTTTTTGACAAATAAAAAGCCCCTTCTGCAAAGGGCAGAGAGGGGCGTTCATTTGTGCATACACGTGCACAAATTGATCCGTTATCCTTCTCAGCCTCTCTGGACTGTTTTAAAGAATCTTCATTTCTTCGTTTATTATTTCAAAAAAAGAACTGCCTGTCAATCGTTATTTCTTAATGAATCGATAAAAGCTTGCATATCAGCAGGAATCGGTGCTGTGAACTCGATATATTCTCCTGTTCTAGGATGATCAAATCCTAGAACACCTGCATGAAGCAGCTGTCCATTAAAATCGACTGTCTTTCTCGGTCCATATTTCGGATCTCCTGCAAGCGGATAGCCGATATATTTCATATGAACACGAATTTGGTGTGTTCTTCCTGTTTCAAGACGGCACTCCACAACCGTGAAGTCCTGAAAGCGTTCAATCACATCAAAGTGAGTGACTGCTTGTTTTGCACTTTCTTTTGTAACCGTCATGCTTTGGCGGTCTTTTTTGTCTCTGCCAATTGGGGCATCAATTGTGCCTGTATCATGCTGGATAATGCCATGGACAACGGCCGTATATTTTCTTGTGACGGTCTTAGCCACGAGCTGATTGACGAGTGATTCATGCGCCATATCGTTTTTCGCGACCATTAACAGTCCAGACGTGTCTTTATCAATTCGGTGGACAATTCCAGGACGCATCACACCATTAATGCCTGATAAGTCCGTGCAATGTGCCATCAGGCCATTTACAAGTGTTCCAGAGACGTGACCTGGCGCTGGATGAACAACCATTCCTCGTGGTTTATTCACCACTAGCACATCTGCATCCTCATAATAAATATCAAGATCCATTGGTTCTGCTTCTACATCTAGTACTTCTGGGTCTGGAATCTCGACTTTAATCTGATCTCCAGCTTGTACTTTGTAATTGGCTTTCACTTGTTTCCCGTTTACTTCGATCAGCCCATCCTTTACCCACTGCTGGACTTGGGTTCTTGACCATTCTGGTTCTGTCGTGCTTAGAAATTTATCAAGCCGTTCACTCGTTTGTTCTTCTGAAACGGCAATATTTACTTGATTCATGTAGTTGACTCCTTAGTTTTCTTTCCATCTAACAGCATTTGAATGAAGAGCAGAATAACCCCTACACATAGAGAAGAATCTGCAATATTAAAGATTGGGTAGTGATAATTCCCAAAGACGAAATGAGCAAAATCTACCACTTCCTGACGGAAAACACGGTCGATAAAGTTTCCAATTGCTCCGCCAAGCATTAAGGCCAGTGCTACTCCAAGCAGCTTGTCCTTTTGCCCATGCTTTTGCAAATAATAAACAATTCCCGCAATAACAACGAGTGTGATCACATAGAAAAACCACATTTGTCCTTGGAGAATTCCCCATGCGGCTCCTGAATTTCGGTGAGACGTGATATAAAAGAAGCCATCAATCACTGGATAAGAATCTCCGAGCATCATATTTTTGACAATGAGCCATTTTGTTAATTGATCTAAACAAATCATCACGAATGCGATTATGTAATAGAACACACACGTTCCTCCATCTTCATACTTTGGTCTTTAAGCATTTTATCAAGAAAACAGGAAGGAGTAAAGAAACTTTAGTTGACAGACAAAAACCTCCCTACATGTGGAAGGCTTCAAAATGAGAATCATCTGATTCATGAGGATAAGGAGTGAATGCTTTTTTCTCGTATTGCTTATGATATAGAAAGTCGTCAGCCGTGCGGGCGGTAGGAAGAATACTCATTTGTTCAAGCGGAATGGCATCACCTGTCGCCTCACATATACCATAGGTTCCCTGCTCAATTTTTGCAATAGCGAGAGACACATCTTGCAGCTCTTCTTTGATGTGATAAAGAAGCGTGGTCGTTTGGACCTCGTTCATTGAGACATGCTCAGCGGGTGAACGAAATGATGCGTATTCAAACAGTTTAGATTGCAGCTCTTCTTTCATTTGAAGGAGTTCCGTGTAAATCGTCTCTAGATCGCCATTCATGTCGCTATTTCAACTCCTGCCCTGTCGTGATAATCATATTGTTGCCCCGGCTGCTCACTTTAAAGCCATAAGATTTTTCCTTTCGTTCTAAACGCTGTCATTTTCGCAAAAAAGAAAACGCCCCGCATATGGCGGGGCGCTAGTTGATCATATCACACTGTTAATTCTGGTAATATTTTTCCACGATTTCAGCATTTTTCAGTGACAATGTTGGGTATTTCGGATTTGCACCAACATCTTTTGAAATAATGCGGGAACGTTCGCACAGTTCTCCTTCTGCTTTTTGAACCAGAATCCGTCCTGATGTGTATTCAGGCGCTGAAGCGTCAGCATTTTGCTCATCTTCTACCGTTAATTCTGAGATGATAAAGAGCTGCTTCACATCTTCTTTGATAGATTCAAGAAGATTTTTCACTTCATCTGTCGCATAAAGGGTCACACTTGCTTCAAGTGAACGTCCGATGACTTTCTCATTACGCGCAATTTCGAGCGCTTTTAGAACATCGTCACGCACTTCCATAAAGCGGTCAAACTTCACTTCTGTCGCTTCCGCTTGAGGAACAGTCACACCTTCTGGCATATCTGTTAACTGAACACTTGGCTCTTCAACAAAGCTTAAGTGGCTCCATAATTCATCTGCTGTATGCGGAAGAATTGGTGCAGTCAGCTTCACTAATGCCATTAATGTTTCGTAGAAGACCGTTTGCATGCTGCGGCGGTCTGGATGATCTGCATGCTCAATGTACACGACATCCTTTGCAAAATCGAGATAGAAAGAGCTTAGCTCAATCGTACAGAAATTGTGAATCGCATGATATACGACCGCAAATTCGTAATCATCATAGGCCTTTTTCACTTTATCAATCAATTTGTTTAATTTGATCAAGATATATTGATCCACTTCGCGAAGCTCTTCTACCGGCACCGCATTGACTGCTGGGTTAAAGTCAAATAGGTTTCCATGCAGGAATCGGAACGTGTTACGGATTTTACGATAGACCTCTGCTACTTGTTTCAAGATATCATCAGACACTGGGTGATCGGCTTGATAGTTGACAGAAGATACCCAAAGTCTAAGAATCTCCGCCCCAAGCTGCTTCGCTACCTTTGTTGGGTCAATCGTATTGCCTAATGATTTACTCATCTTGCGTCCTTCTTTATCAAGCGTAAAGCCGTGGCTTAGAACACCTTTATACGGTGCTTTTCCAGTGACAGCAACTGCTGTTGATAAGGAAGAGTTAAACCAGCCGCGATATTGGTCAGAGCCTTCAAGGTAAAGGTCTGCCGGACGGACAAGGTCATCTCTTTCTTCTAAAACGGCCTGGTGAGAAGAACCGGAATCAAACCATACATCCATGATGTCCTGCTCTTTTGTGAATTCACCGTTCGGGCTTCCTGGATGTGTAAAGCCTTCTGGCAATAGTTCTTTCGCTTCTTTTTCAAACCAAATATTAGAGCCATGTTCTCTAAATAATTGAGAGACATGCTGAATCGTTTCATCTGTGATGATCGGCTCGCCATTTTCCGCATAAAAGACCGGAATTGGAACGCCCCATACACGCTGTCTTGAAATGCACCAGTCGCCTCTGTCTCGCACCATGTTGAATAGGCGTGTTTCGCCCCATGCTGGAACCCATTTCGTTTCTTTAATATTGTCTAATAGCGCTTCTCTGAAATCCTTAATCGATGCAAACCACTGAGCTGTCGCACGATAAATGGTTGGTTTTTTCGTTCTCCAGTCATGCGGGTAAGAGTGCGTGATAAAGTCGAGCTTTTTCAGTGCGCCTTTTGCTTCAAGCTGTTCTGTGATCGCTTTATTGGCATCCTCGTAGAATAATCCTTCAAAACCAGGCGCTTCTTCTGTCATCACACCTTTTTCGTCTACTGGACATAGCACATCAAGACCGTATTTCATACTGACAATAAAGTCATCTTCCCCGTGACCTGGAGCTGTGTGAACACAGCCTGTTCCTGCATCCGTTGTCACGTGGTCGCCAAGCATGACAAGAGAATCTCTGCCGTAGATCGGATGCTCTGCAACGATGGTATCTAATTCTTTTCCTTTTAATGTTTTCACGACTTCATACTCTTCAAAGCCAAGTGTTTTTGCCACTTGTTCAACTAGCTCAGATGCGACAACATATCGCTCAGCACCCACTTGAAGAACGCTGTACTCTAGGTTTGGATGAACACAAATCCCAAGGTTTGCAGGAAGTGTCCAAGGGGTTGTTGTCCAGATGATGAATTGTTCGCCGTTTTCAAGTACGCCTTTGCCATCTTTCACTTTAAATGAAACGTAAATGGATGGTGAACGTTTGTCTTTATATTCAATTTCCGCTTCAGCAAGTGCTGACTCACTTGAAGGAGACCAGTTAACAGGCTTTAGTCCTTTGTAAATATAGCCTCTCTTCGCCATTTCACCAAAGACAAGAATTTGCTGCGCTTCGTACTCAGGCTTTAAGGTTACATATGGATTGTCCCAGTCTGCTCTTACGCCTAATCGCTTAAACTGATTGCGCTGACCTTCGATTTGCTTCCAAGCATACTCTTCACATAGTTTGCGGAATTCAGCTGTCGACATTTCTTTACGTTTGACTTTTTTATTTTTAGTAAGAGCCGTTTCAATTGGTAAGCCGTGTGTATCCCAGCCCGGTACGTACGGTGCGTGGAACCCATTCATTGATTTAAAACGGACAATAAAATCTTTTAGGATTTTATTGAGTGCGTGCCCCATATGAATGTCACCATTCGCATATGGAGGTCCATCATGCAAAATAAAGGTCGGGCGTCCTTTTGTCCGCTCTAAAACCATTTGATAGATGTCTTTTTCTGCCCACTCCTCTTGGATTTCAGGCTCTTTGTTCGGCAAGTTCCCTCTCATTGGGAATTCTGTTTTCGGCATTAATAAGGTGTCTTTGTAGTTCATACCCATTCCTCCATATGCAAATACTTATTAAAAAACAATAAAAAAAGCCCTCTCATCCCATAAGGGACGAGAAGGCTTGTCTCGCGGTACCACCCTTTTAGACAAGCGCTATGAAACAGCCGCTTATCCACTCTAAAATCGTAACGTGATCAGACGCCTTTTCTTACTCATTCATTTCAGAAAAGGAACTAAAGGGGTGATCTCATTGCAGCGTCTCGTAATGTCAGGCTTCCACCATCCCTGATTCGCTTTATTACGCATATGACAACTGCGAGTGTCCCTTTCAAACGTTTATCTCTTGTTAATTTATGATGGTATTATATGCAACATCTGCACGTCATGTCAAGATGATGCGCTTATTCTTTTTCGTCAAAGACAGCGTCAACTTCATATTCCAGTAAATGATCCCAATCGTCATTTTTTAGAAGATCAAGCTGAGCTTCGATGAGCATTTGGAAGCGAGTTCTAAAGACCTTCGACTGCTTCTTCAGTTCTTCGATTTCCATCGCAATCTTTCTTGATTTTGATAGCGCTTCGTTGATAATACGATCTGCATTTTTCTCTGCTTCACGAATAATCAATTTCGCTTCTTTATCAGAATGACGTTTGACGTCTTCTGCTGCTTCCTGCGCCACAAGAATTGATTTGTTTAATGTCTCTTCAATTGTCGCAAAATGACCTAGTCTTTCGTCAAGCTCGTTTACTTTTTCTTCAAGTTCATTCTTTTTGCGAAGCACGATTTCGTAATCTTTACGTACTTGGCTTAAAAACTCGTTTACTTCATCTTCATCATAGCCGCGAAAGCTTTTTGTGAACGTTTTATTATGAATATCATTAGGTGTTAATGGCAACCTCGCCACCTCCAGATTCAAGTTCGTTATGTCAGAAGCTCAAATGTTACTTTAAATTTATCTTTTTTGGTCTTCCCATCAATCGTTTTCAAGCTAAATCGGCCAAATCCCCGTACAGAGAGCTGATCGCCTTCGCCGATTGTAAAGGAAGGGTCCTCAGTGACTTTCCAATTAACTTTGACAAGCCCATTTTTGACCAAAAGCTGTGCCTTTTGCCGAGACTGACGGCTGATTGCAGCACATACCGCATCAAGCCGCAGTGAAGAAATAGTATCTTCTTTGATGTCAGTCTTGCTCATAACCGGTTTTAAATCTGCCTGCGTGATTTCCTCTAATGAAACGGAAGCTCTGCCAACATGCGTCAGCTGCGCCCGCACAAAATCAGCGACATCACTTGTACAAATAAACTGCACATCTTCCTCTGAAAATAACAGATCTCCGAATTTTTGACGCTTCAAGCCTGTCCCAATCAGTGAGCCGAGAAGCTTCGGGTGTTCTAAGGAAATAAACTTTTTCGCATAATTCACCTGAAAATAAGACAGCTCAACATCCTGAGTAGCCGGTTCTAAATATTCAGGATAAATGAGAGCTCTTTTGCGCTCCGCTCCTTCATACCCGCCAAAAAACATGATCCCAAGCTCATCAGCATGCTGGATGACGGACTCGGTAATAAACTGCTCACGCGGATCAAGAAAGTCTGTTAATTTCATTCGATACTGGTCGAGTGCGATTTTTTTCCAGCCTAACACTTGGTCGACAAATGGCTGTTCGTCTTTTCTAAAATGTTGATAAATATCGCTCATTTTGTTCCCCTCTTATGTAAAAGAGCCTGGCAGCGCCAAGCCCGGCAGCCTGTCTACATGAAGCGTACAATCATATTGTAAAGACCAGTTAGTCCATATGATGATGCAAAACGAATCACAAGCAATGCCACAATTGGCGAGATGTCAATCATGCCAATTGGCGGAATAATTTTACGAAATGGTTCTAAATACGGTTCGCAAATATTTGTCAGAAAACGCCCAATCGATGTTTCTCTTGCAGATGGCACCCATGACATAAAGATGTAAATAATAATCGCGAATGAGTAAATCGTTAATACAGTCTGTAAAAGCTGGAAAATGTAATATAAAATCACTATGATTTACCACCTCTGAGGTTCTTCCTCTGTCAAAAGTTCTGATATTGTGCCAGATACATCCACATTATCAGGTGTGCAGAGGAATATATTCGAGCCAATGCGCTGGATGTCTCCACCGATTGCATAAACAGTTCCGCTTAAGAAGTCAATGATTCGCTTTGCTTGATCGTGCTGAATGCGCTGCAAATTCACGACGACTGCACGTCTGTTTTTAATATGGTCTGCAATCTCTTGCGCTTCTGCATAAACACGCGGCTCACTTAACACCACTTTAGAGGATTTCTGCAAGCTTTGCAAGCTGACGACATTTTGTTTTCCAGTCTGCGGACGCTCTTGAAATGCCGCTTTGTCCTTTGTTCCTTTTTCTTCTTGGACTGGTTCTCTTTCTTCATCAATATATTCGTACTCATACTCTTCATCGTCGAGAGTGAAAAAGCTTTTAAACTTATTTTTTATGCTCATGTCACGCACCTCCTGTTTCATTTCCAACAAGTGAAGAGCCAATCCGAACGAATGTCGCACCTTCTTCAATTGCGATTTCAAAATCATTTGACATGCCCATCGATAAATGCTGACAAGGTGCATTTACTTGGTTAAGATGTTTTACTTCTTCTTGAAGATTTTTTAATGTTTGAAAGCAGTTTCGTATCACAGTGTGATCATCTGTAAATGGAGCCATCGTCATCAGTCCAGCAATTTCAATCTTTTTGAAATCAGCGAGCTGCTTCACAAATGGAATCACGTCTTCACTTTGTAAGCCGTGTTTTGACTCCTCCAGCGATGTGTTTACCTGTACAAAACAGCGAACCGTGTGATCCGCTCTTTTTTCAATTTCATTCGCAAGAGACATCCTGTCGAGCGAATGTAAGTAGTCAATTGTTTGAATGACAGATTTTACTTTTCGTGTTTGTAAACTGCCGATGAAGTGCCAGCTAATGCTTTCATCGGTTATGGCCGCTTGTTTTTCAAGTAACCCTTGGTCACGATTTTCTCCAAAGTGCAAAATTCCTGCTTCCTTGGCTTCTTGTGCTCGCTCAATCGAGACATACTTTGTGACAGCGACGACCGATACATCCGCTGGGTTCCGGCCGGCTCTTTTACATGCTTCGTTTATTTGTTCATTTATTTGTCTGAGATTCTCTCGTACATTCAATTGCACTTATGCCTCCTTAAACCCGACAAAAGACATCATACGTCCTGTTTTCCCTTGATCACGGCGGTGTGAGAAGAAAAGCTGATCACTGCAGCTTGTGCACATCGAACTGACATGTATGTTTTCTTCTTTCATCCCTGCATGAAGCAATACGTTTTTGTTTAATGTTTTTAAGTCTAATTTATATTGTCCTTGTGAAATCTCGGAATACACATCCTCTGTTGAAAAGGGAAGCTGTTTCACTTGATCCATGACCACGTCATCGACTATGTAGCAGCAGCTGCCAATGGATGGTCCAATGACGACTTGTATTTGATCGGTCTTGGCACCTTCTTGGTTGACCCATAGATCTACCATCTTTGCACCAATTTGCTTGACGGTTCCTTTCCATCCGGCATGGCCTGTTCCGATAAGTCCATGTTGCGGAGCTAGAAAATAAAGCGGAACACAATCGGCGAAACAAAGAGCGAGCATCATGTTCGGTTCAGACGTATATAAGCCGTCTGTTCCAGGCAGTGCCTCATGATAATGAAGACTTCCTCTTCCTCTTTGCTCCTTGGTGACTTTCTTGATGCGGTCATCGTGTGTTTGGTCTGCAAACACCCAATCAGAGAGCGGCACAGCAGTAGCATCTGCTATGACTTGACGATTCATTTGGACACTAGAAGCATCATCTCCTACATGGAGTCCAGTGTTCAATGATTGATATGGAGAAAGGCTGAAGCCGCCATTTTTTGTCGTAAATCCGGCCAATACCTCTTTACCAGAACATGTCATGTTCGTCCAATCATGAATGGTCATTGCATAAGGTGATTTCTGCTGAAAGGGGTCATATTTGTGTGTCAAAGCTGCCCTCCCACCTTTCATTCATCTCTCTTTATTTCGCTCCTATTTTACCACAAGACATGCGTAGACAGTTAGTGGGATTCATTAAATATTACACTCAAATGTGCCCTTTCTACAGGTTTTTTTTCAAATTGATATGAAAACGTAATCTTTTTACCCGAAAAAGACATTGTTTGCTAAGAATGGAGAGCTTATTTTAAGGATCATTGAATAATTCATTGAGGAGTTATACGAATTTTAAGAAGACAATCGGACAAGTATCACATCTTCGCCAATTTTTACTATATTTCGCCACGGCACAATCATTTCCTCTTCTTTTCCGAAAAATCCCATCATTTTACCTGTGCCGCCGATAATGATCGCTTGTATTTTACCGCTCGTGACATTAATATCAATGTCCCCAATGGTGCCTAGTTTTTTTCCGCTCGACACATCGACGACATCCTTGATTTGGAATTCAGAAATACTGATCATCTGTCCTTCCCCGCCTTTCGTTTTCTACTATAATATGTATGATGGAAAAGCAGGGATACAGACCAATAGTTTCTTTCATCTACAATTTACTTAAGTGAGGACGGCCATTTCTCCACATCACATCTACCGGACATTCAAAGAAGGAAGAAAGCAAATCGCTTGTCATCATCTCTTTTGTTTCTCCTTGATCAAAAACAGTCCCATCTTTTAATAATAAGGTGTGCTGAAAAACAGGCAAAATCTCTTCTGCATGATGGGTCGTATAAAGTAAAGTAGGCGCATCAGGCTTTGAAGCAATGAATGAGATGGTCTCCAGCACCTGTTCTCTTGCTAAAAAATCAAGACCCGTCACAGGCTCATCTAAAATCAGAAGCTTGGGATCATTCATTAAAGCCCTCGCAATCAGGACTTTTTGCTTTTCTCCTTGTGAGAGTGTTTCATATGTCCGGTTCGCATATTTGAATGAACCAAATGCTTTTAATAGATCAATGGCTTTCTCTCTTATCTCATCTGTCGGGGTTTCATAAAGCCCGATCGAAGCAAATGCTCCGCTGAGAACTATTTCAAATGCATTGTCGTCTCTGTGCAGTTTCTTTTCAAGTCCCGCAGAAATGAGGCCAATTTTCTTCCTGAGCTTTTCGCCAAGCGCCTCCTTGCCAAAGACATGTCCCAGCACGGTCATCTCACCTGACGTGGGGAAGTAATATGAGCAGAGCATATTTAATAAAGCGGTTTTTCCCGCACCATTTAAACCGTAAAGCACCCAGTGCTCCTCTTTGTTCACCTGCCAGTCAACAGATTGCAGCAGCCATTTCCCATTTCGTTTTAAAGAAACATCCTTCAATTCAAGTGACACCATCATTTCCCCCTGAGTAAAAATTCTGAATAAACAAATAATGAATGTTTACAGCATATCGCAATTGCTCTTTCTGGTAAACCTCACATAAAAAAAGCTGCTCCTTTTACGGAACAGCTTTTCTTTATCGTTACGAAATTTCAATTCGTACGCCTTCTTTTATATCAGGAAACGTGTGCGGGAATGCAAAGACAGCTCCCGGTAATACATCATCAAACGGCTCTTGGAAGTAGATCGAAATATGGCCGAGCTCTTTAAAGTTGTCATTTGCTTTATTGCCGAGGGCTGTGATCGTGTACGTTTGATCGCCCACTTGAATGGTACCGCCCAGCTTCAGCGGCTCTTCTTCTAAATGTTCGAACTCATGAATGACGGACATATCTCTTAATTCCTGCGGCGCTGCGGGTCCAAATAAAACAATCAGCTTATCTTCTTTAAATTGCGGGACTAAGATCCCAATTTCTTTTACGACAGATTGTGTTACCATGTATCTCGATTCCTCCTTTAATACGTTTAATACATACCGAAGCTGGCAACGTATGCGATCACAACAGATAGAACCCCTGTAATGAGACGGCTATACAAAACAGCTGGTACCCCATATTGTACCGTTTCCGGCTTCGCTTCACCAAGTGACAGACCAACTGGAATGAAATCACACCCTACTTGACCGTTGATGGCAAATAGTGCAGGGAGTGCAAATTGAGGCGGGATATTCCCTAGTGCAATTTGACTACCAATGAGAACACCGATGACTTGTGCAATGACTGCTCCAGGTCCTAAGACAGGCGATAGGAACGGCAATGTACAGACCACGACGAGCAGTAAGAGCCCCCATATAGATCCTGCCAGTGGCGATAGAAAATGAGCAATCAAGTCACCGATTTTTGTATAATTGATAATTCCAATTAACATACTGACAAATGCCATGAATGGAATAATGTTTTTCAAAAGCATATCAACGGAATCACGGCCAGCCTGATAGAACGTACCGGTGACTTTCCCGATTCCTCTTGAGAATCTCATGAGGAAATTACCTTTTTCCTGACGCTCGATATTTTCCTCTTTCAGTTTTGAATAGGTTTCTTTGAAATTCTCCTTGTCAATTGGCTCACTGTTTTCCTGACCTTCTACTTTCGACTCACCATCAGATGCTTCCGCAAAGGAAATATCCTTTTCTGTTACGCCTGATACGAAGATATCCTCTGTAATATGTTTTGCAAGCGGTCCAGAAGGAGAGGATGCCAAAACGTCTACAGTTGGAATGCGCTTCATTGGATACAGTCCGATTCGCGCAGTTCCACCGCAGTCAATGACAACACACATCATTTCATCTTCTGGTATCGAGTTTTTAAAGCCGTCACATGCTTCTGTCCCTGTCATTTCTGCAATTTTACGTGCAACTGGGTGAATGCCTCCCCCTGTAATGGAAACAACCTTTCTTCTTTTACCAGTCGGTTCAAGCTCCAAGCCTTTTCCCCATCCGCCAGCACCTTTTGCAACAAATACTTTGTGGTTTGTCATGTCTAACCCTCCCCTATTGTGAATTCGCTTTCATTTTTCCTGCTAAGTATTTTGTAATCCATTCAGTAATAATACCGCGAAGTAAAATGACGACGATCCCGACTAAGAAGTAACGAACAGCAAGTTCTGACATTGAATATCCTGCTTCTTTAATCCCGTTTGCAATCCCTAAGTAGACAAACAGTTCTCCTGCGTTGGCATACGGGAACAGTGATGTCACCGGATGAACAAATGAAACAGCTGAATCATAGAATGCTGGTTTTTGTTTTTCAGGTAAGAAGCGGCCAAACGTATAAGCCATTGGGTTTGTCAAAATAAGAACAGATAAGATCGGCATTAACGTGTAGCGCAAAATCGTATATTTCGCTGCAAACTGGATCGCTCTATTCACTCGCTCTTCTCCAATAAACTTCATGACAGCATAAGTGAAAGTAAGTAACACAACAAGCGTTGGAACGATGCCTGTAACAAGACCCATGAATTGCTTTCCACCGGCTTCAAACATTCCGATAAAGTGCTCTCCAAACCATTGAATCCATTCCATGTTTCATCTCCCCTTTCTTTAGTTCACATTTGTTATATTTTTTTTCGAAATCGAGACAAGTGCTTGTTCAGCCGCCATGGAAAGTGCGTGCATGACAGCTGGCCCCTTTTTGCGTTTTTTCAATGTCTGCTTCATCATATGGTGCTCGTCTAGCACTGCACCAACATGCTTTCCTTCATATGAAGGAACTTCTTTAAATTTAGATAAGATCGACACACCGCCAAGCACATGGCATTTTTGAATGATATAAGATTCATCCACAATGATGAGCGCTATGGCTCCAGGGCCAACTTTGCGCCGTTCCATTCCCGAAAACAAGTGATAGCCTTGCTTCCCTTTGTAGTCATCAATAAGTGAATCCATGCTCTTGCGGTAGTACTTGATTTGAATAAAAGATAACCCATACTGCACAATGAGAATGATACAAAGTACGATTGCTAATTTTTCCATAGCTTCACGTCCTTATGATTGAAATAAATGATCTTGTAATGAACGCAGCTTCCAGACCGTTGTGTTTGAATCAAGTTCTACATCATCATGAGTCAGGAATTGTCCTAATTTGATGTCTTTTTTCGCTACGACTTTTCCGCTGATTAAGCCAATTGGAATGTGGCCGTTCGTTTTCATGTCTTGATGTGTTTCAAGTACACCTCTTACGGAGTACCCGCCAATTCCGTCAAGTGATTCCCCTGCTTTAATCTCTCTTTTCGCAACAGCTACTGTTTCTGACACTGGTACACCAATTGGGTGGATGGATGAATCATGCTGTAAGATCGCTTTTGCGATGGTGACAGGTGTTTCAAGACTCGCTAAGTGGAAAGGACGGTAAAGTGTATAGTGCGGACCTTTTCCAACTTTTAAGTAGCGCAGTTCTTCATCCACTGGCTCAAGATCACTCTTGACGATGACAAATACGCCTGGTGCAAGTCCATTTACATATTCAACGACTCCGAAGTTATCCAGCACGCCGCCTTGCTGTTTTTGATTCAATTTATCTGCTACATTCTCTAAATTCGCTTCGACTCCGTGCATACCGACTTTATCAGGCAGAAGCCCTGTCGCATTACTTAATAAGTTCATTTCGGCCATTGTTTTTGTGCCGTCCTGGAATGCAGCCAGCATATGTGCACTCATATGTTTACTATCTGCTTCTGCTTTACACGTATCTGGATTTGCTTCTGGGAAGAATGGGTTGTTCTTTCCTTTCCCGGCAACGAGCACCTCAAGACCCATTGTTTTCGCAAATTCATATAATTCTAGTGTTGCTGCTGGTTCGTCTCCAGCTGATCCTGAGTAAACAAGCCCTGCATTTGTGAATAACTTATGCATGACCAAACCGATAGTAATATCAACTTCTACATTTAAAAGAACGAGATGTTTTTTCGAATTAAGCGCTTCCAACGAAATGTTTGCTCCGACCTCTGGGACACCTGTTGCATCTACTACAACTTCCACGAAATCTGATTGAATCACTTCTCTGTAATCATTTGTGACAACCATTTGATGCGGCTTCGCATGCTGCTTGTAGAAATTTGCTGCCTTCTCTGCTGCACTAAGGTGAATATCACAAACACCAGCGACAATCATGCCTGGAATTTTAGAAATTTGTGAAATGAGTCCAAAGCCCATTTGGCCTGCTCCAATAATCCCTACTTTGATTGGATCTCCACTGCGTTCTCGAGCTAACAACTGTTGATAGATTGACATCTAAATCATCCTTTCAGGTTTTCTTGCTTCTCAATAGATTGCTAGAAATATAATCTGAAACTTTTAACAAATGTTATAAAAATTAACAAAGATCTGCTTATTGTAACATTTGTTATTTTATTTATCATTTGTTATGAACTTAGTTTATATGATGTGTCAACTTTGTGTCAAGCTAAAATCGATAAAATTTTCAATCTTTTTGAGTCTTTAGACTCAAAAAAAAACTACCTAATGATATTTAGGTAGTTACAGATTGTTGACAAAGGGCTAAAATGATCTTCATTTTAGCCTTTTGTCTTCTTTTCAGCGTGATAGAAAACCTTTGCAGTCTAGGAAGGACGAGTATCGGAGCGGAGCGAATTTGACATTCGTGAGCACCGGCACGCAGGACTGACACCGAATGCGAGGGTTTGTCTACACGCTGACTACCTAATGATATTAGGTAGTTACTTTAATAAGGCATCTCCTGTTCGTTCATCGGTAATTAATACATGAATTAATCCACCTGCTAATGCCGCCCGGATCGCTTCAATTTTTTCTTCGCCTCCGGCGACACCTATGACCAGCGGAATTTCTTTCAGCTTTTGCGGGCTTATGCCCATCACCCGGTCGTTCCATGGGTGGGGATATACTTCCCCTTGATGATCAATAAAGTTATAGCAAATGTCACCTGCTACACCCTTCGCTTGAAGGATGTCCTCTTCGCCGCTTGTCATATAAGATTTCACCATCGTTGAATGCTGCGGAACACCGCCAATTCCGACAACCGCAATATTTGATGATTCTCCTAGTTCAATCACTTTTTTGATCGACGGCTGTCTAATCAGTACTTCCTTCGCTTCTTTCGTATCAAGCATGACGGGAACATGTAAAAACTCACATTTAGATTTGAGTGCCTCTGTGCATCTCGCAATAATATAGTTGGCGTGGATATCGACGTCTTCATTTCCCACACCTCCGACAAGCGGAACAAATGTCACGGATGGATAGTACTGAACAGACGTAAGCGCTTTCGCCATTTCATGCAGCGTTGTCCCTGAGGAAAAGCCGATAACTTGTCCATCCTTCATCACTTTTAATAAAAAGCCCGCCGCCGCCGCACCGATTCGGCTTTTGGTTGTGTCTTTGCTAAGCGTTTCCACACAGACGACTTCTCGCAGCCCATATTTGCGTTCTATTTTTCTTTCTAACGATCCATACTGTTGATTGACTTCATCATGAATAATGATTTCCACGATTCCTGCTTCACGTGCTTTTGCCAAATATTTCGATATGAGCGAACGGCTAACCCCAACAGCTTCTGCAATGTTAGATTGAGTGGCGCCTTCTTCGTAATACATATGCGCAACCTTAATGAGCAGCCTTCTTTCATCATGGAATGTCATAATAACCCTTCTTTCCGCTTAAGTGTTCCCTAACAAATGATATCTAAAATAACATTTGTTAAAAACAGATTAAATGAAAAAAATAACCGAGTCAATACTAGGGGCATGTTCTCTAACAAGAATGAAAAAAGCCGCACATGAAGCGGCGGCTTTTAAAAGATGTTTTTATTCATTTGTTTGATGGCTGCTTTTTCAAGCCTTGAGACCTGTGCTTGAGAAATCCCGATCTCTTCAGCGACTTCCATTTGCGTTTTGCCCTGGAAGAAGCGTTTACGAAGAATCATTTTTTCCCTGTCGTTCAATCTGCGCATGCCCTCTTTTAAGGCCAATTCTTCCACCCATTGTGTGTCTTTGTTCCGTTCATCACTAATTTGATCCATCACATAAATCGGATCTCCTCCGTCATTATAGATCGGTTCAAACAAAGATACAGGATCTTGAATCGCATCTAGGGCAAAGACAATTTCCTCATGAGGCACTTCCAGCACTTTGGCAATGTCTTCTGCTGTTGGCTCCTTGCTTGTCTCACTAATCAGCCTCTCACGGACCTGAAGTGCCTTATAGGCAATATCTCTTAGTGAACGAGACACCCGAATCGGGTTGTTATCACGCAAGTATCGACGGATTTCTCCTATGATCATAGGAACCGCATAAGTTGAAAATCTGACATTGTGGCTTAAATCAAAATTATCAATTGATTTCATTAATCCGATACAGCCTACTTGGAAGAGATCATCGACATATTCGCCTCTGTTGTTAAAACGCTGAATCACACTTAAAACCAACCGTAAATTGCCATTGACTAGCTTTTCTCTTGCTGTATCGTCACCCTCATCTTGCAGCTGTCTGAACAATTTTCTCATCTCGTCGTTTTTCAGAACAGGCAGTTTGGAGGTGTCGACTCCGCAGATTTCCACTTTATTTCTGGACACTTTTTTCCCTCCCTACAGGAGCTGTTGTACAAAGTTCAGTATCTCCTTGGGATGGAAAAATATGCACGAGCGATGACGAGAATCATGTGAAAAAATGGTTATCCCTTTGATAGTAAAGGGATCGAGCTTTCAAAAAATTTTTTTAGACCATTTTATTAAATTCTTTTTGTAATCGTTTAATGATTCTTTTTTCAAGCCTCGAAATATACGACTGGGAAATCCCAAGCATGTCAGCGACATCTTTTTGGGTTTTTTCCTCACCGCCGACCAAGCCAAATCTTAGTTCCATGATCTGCTTTTCGCGGTCATTTAATTGCTCCAGCGCTTTTTTCAGCAGTTTTTTATCTACATTTGCTTCAATATCCCGCGTGATAATATCATCATCTGTTCCAAGTACGTCTGATAAAAGCAGTTCATTTCCGTCCCAATCAATGTTGAGCGGTTCATCAAACGAGACTTCTGAACGGATTTTATTATTTCGCCTCAAGTACATCAGAATCTCATTTTCAATACATCTCGAAGCATATGTTGCCAGCTTGATCTTTTTTTCAGGGTTAAATGTATTGACTGCTTTGATCAGGCCAATGGTTCCGATACTAATTAAATCCTCAATATTAATACCTGTGTTTTCAAATTTCCTTGCGATATAAACGACTAAACGCAAATTTCTTTCGATCAGAATCGCCCTTGCGGTTTGATCACCTTTTGGTAATTTGACAAGCAGTTCCTGCTCTTCATCCTTTGATAATGGAGGCGGCAGCGCTTCACTTCCACCAATATAATAAATTTCATCACTCTTTAGACCTAGCTTCAAGAGGAGTTTATACCAGTAGTAAGTGAGTTTAAATTTTAATTTTTTCATCTTCTTCTCCCTTCTAAATGTCAAGTTGACCTCGTAAGATAAAAGACATCACAAAAAACTACGACACCCCCTGGATGATTTTCCCGTCTAACATATCTGGATGAATGATGGATTGAAATTCCTGATCTGCTGATAAACCGCTCAGACTCAACCCTACAAAACACTTGGCTGGCTGAATCATAAGCGTCTTTGAATAAATGAAGACTGTATCTGGTTTTAGGCATAGTAGAAAACCGTGATCATGACCGACTGCTCGATATGGAACAAGTCTTAATCGATCAAGAAGGGGGAATTGATCATCGATCTTTTGCATCACTTCAACAGGATGAGACTGTTTCATGAGCTCTATAAATGGCTCTCCGCAAATGGCCGTTAGCTGATCGGCCTGGACGATCATGACAGGTGTTTTTGTCATAGGATCATACAGCTGATTGCCAGAATCGACGAGTCCATTTAAGCGGATGGTCTCCCCGTGAATGTGTATCTCTACAAGCACTTGTTCATCATATTGTCTTTTTTTCGCACCAACCTCTCCTAATCTTTTCTTTGAAAACAGCCATATCGCAGGAAAGCCGGTTAAAACAAAAAGCCAGCTAATGGGATCACCAAAGCCATCATTTTGTGAAATGAGCAGGCCATCTTGGATCACTGTGTTGGTTTGCAAAAACGAATGAACCCCGATCATGCCTCCTCCCATCAAAAATGTTACAAAGTAAAAAGCAAACAGATTTTGAAAAAAGGAACGAAATCTTTGAAAACCAAAGGTTGCAAGAACGATGAAGACAGAAAAAAATAGTTTGCCTAAAGGGTGTGACACAACCATTGCAAATGGTGTAAAGAGCAAGAGAACAATGCTCGATCCAATGAGAGCTCCTAACATATATCGCCTTTTTTTTACTTGTCGTTTGAGAATAAATGCAGTGAGTAAGAGAAGCAATAGATCAAAACAAAAGTTTAACAGCCAGATCACATCTAAATAAATGACCACCTTCTGCTCCTTTCATCTGAAACAAAGAATCAAAAGCAGTACTTGCACTTGTTTGTACCAGTATAAAACAGTCAAGAGATGGAAGTCTGTCAATTCTTGTTGGGGATGATAGAGAACTTTTGGTGGATTGTTATTGTTTTTGTCGAGGAATGAGAGCGCGAAGCAAGAGAGTGTTCTTCTGGACAAGCTTTCAAACAATTGCTCGAAAAAAAAAGACACGCTCCTGGAAATCGTGTCTTTTGTTTAAGTTACTTTTCATTGATGTTTAATGTGCCTGAAGCCTTTTGTCTTGTGACATTTCCATAATCATCTCGCACAATTACTTCAATGACCGCACCTTTTGCTTTGGCGGTAGAAGTAGCTGTCCAGTAGCCTTCATATGTTCCGCTAGATACTTCGCGAAGCGGCAGCTCTGTTGTATTTTGAAGCTTTGATCTCGCGTTTGTCAGCGGCATGTGAATAACAAACGTTGCGTCTAGCTTTTCCCTGCTGTTAAATGAAATTTTAACAGACTCTCCTGATGATAGATGGACATTCTCTGCTGGAGTCAGCTTAGAAATTTCAGGTGCCTCGTATTGGACATCGATATTGACTTTTTTAGTCGTTTTGTTTCCTGCTGCATCTTTCGCTGTTACTTTTATTGTATTTTTCCCGTTCTCAAGCAGTATTCTTGCGGAATATTTTCCATCTTTTACGGTTGCCTTTTTTCCATTTACAGTGACTTGATCAAGATGATCATCTGTGACCTTTCCTTCTACAGTGAGTGATTCTTTATTAGACTTTCCCCCTTTTTTAGGTGTATCTATGGTGAGTGCTGGAGCTGTTTGATCAATGATGACCTTTACTGGTTTTGATCGTTTCGTTGCGCCTTTATCCGTAACAGTCGCAGCTGTGAATACATGCTCTCCACTTGAAACTGTGACCTTTTCTTTGAAAGCGCCTGACTGATCTGCTTTCACTTTGGCAATCTCTTCATCGTTTTGATAAATCGCTACATCAAGCCCAGGGGAGGCTTTGCCTTCAATCTCCAGTTCACCTTTGTTCGAAATGGTTCCGGCCTTCGGAGATATAATCTCTGGCACATCTGCTTCATAGTCAACAAGCGCCCGAATCATATAATTCCCTTCTTCTTTTGGAGAAGGAGAAAAAGCACCGCTTGTCAGCTGCCAGCTTCTTTCAGCATTTGGACCATCTTCGTCCGTTGCAAGTCCTGGAGACTCCGTATTCTTTTTCGTTTGAATATAGACAAGATAGAAATCTCCATCCACCGTAATGGCTTGATCTTCTAAATCTACTTTTGTCCATTCACCATTACGCAGCGCATTCGCTTTTAGAGGTCCTGCAATTTTCTCCCCTGGAGCTCCATTCTTCCCAGAAGCATCATACACCTCAACCGCAAATTCATTCCCGCCAGGAGCTGGCCACTCTGATGACCAGAAACGGAAAAGCCCCCCTGTGAGTTGCGCTTGTTTCTTCCCCTTTTCTAATGAAAACTTCACAGCCCAGCCATTGCCAGGATCATAGAAGGCTCGCGCATTTTCAGCTGTTCCGTCATCGTAGCCAATTTCACCAGCAAAGCCGATGAATGGCTCCAGCTGAATGGCTTTTTTAACCGGCTTTTCTGTCACATCTGCTGTAAAAGAATAACCTTTAAACCCTTTCGCAAATACTTTGACGGTATAGACACCGCTCAATGCCTCTAGAGAAAATTCGCCAGCTTCATCTGTTTTCACCGGCTTAATTTTCGCATCCTCTACAAGATAAACCGTGGCATCCTTTACTTTTTCACCCGTTGCTTCATTGACAATTGTACCGGATATCGTTCGTTTCTTAAGTGGCTGTAAGGCGAAATTTGCCTCAGCCGTTTCATTTGAAGAAATATTGACTGTTTGTTTGCGTGATTCAAACCCGTAAGCTTCCGCTTTCACTGTGAATTCCCCTGCACTGTGAGTAAGCTGATATCTCCCTGTCGCTTCATCTGTGTACGTTGATTTTCCGCTTTCAAGAACACTAATTTCCGCTTTCATAGGAAGAGCTTTGATGGACGGAGCATCAAGATTTTTTCCCTTTTTCAATTCTTTTGTTTTTGCAGGCTTCTTATGTGGATGTACAGCCTTTTCTTTTTGAGGCAGGGCTTGATCTGTTATTTTCATATCACCTAAATTAACATCTTCGTTTGTCACCTGTCCTTCAATCGTGCCAATTCCATCTGTTAATGCCGTAATCGCCTCTTTTGCATCAACTAAACCTGCCCCATAGCCATTGTTAGGGGATTCCGGGAATTGCTGATCAGTCAACGGCTTCGCTGTATCAATGAGAATTTGTTCAATCTCTTCAACAGAAAGATCTGACTGTACTTGGCGAAGAAGAGCCACAACAGCTGAAACATGCGGACCAGCCATCGACGTCCCATTCCAGCCATCTTCATACCCTTTCCCTGGAATGGATGAACGAATGTTTACCCCTGGGGCCGCAATATCTGGTTTCATGACGCCATATGGAGACGGACCTTGCAGCGAGAAAGACCCCAATTTGTTGTCTTGATCCGTTGCACCCGTTGCAAAGGCCTCCTGATAGTTCGCAGGATTTGCAATTGATCCCTCACCACCAGGGTTAAATAAATCGGTATTGCCAGCTGAAAACTCTGGGAAGATGTCCGCCGCTCTCCAAGCATTGACGACATCTTTATACCAATCATCAAGACCAGGCCCACCGCCCCAAGAATTATTGACGACATCTGGTGCCTTTTCTGGATGTGGGTTTCCGTCCTCATCTTTTGGTGCTAAAATCCACTCTCCTGCGTCAAGCAGATCAGCATCTGAACCACCATCTTCTGAGAAAGCTTTCACCGCAATCCATTTTGCGCCTGGTGCGACTCCGATTTGATTCTTTCCATCTGGCTCAGAGCCAACCATCGTTCCCGTCACATGTGTACCATGCTCTAAATCGTCGTATGGCGCTTCAGATCCTGTTGTAGCATCGTACCAATTGAATTCATGAGATGGATCATTCGGGTGTGCTGGATCAAATCCGCGGTATTTTTCCTTTAAAGCAGGATGATCCCATTCCACTCCTGTATCAATACTTGCCACAACAGTACCAGTACCGTCATAGCCTAAAGCCCACGCTTCTGGAGCATGAATCTGAGAAATGTTCCACTCGACTCCATCTACTGCTTTCATTTGTTTTTCCTGCTTAGACGTCTTCAAATCAACGGGCCGATGAATTTGACGGGTTTCATTCGGCAGCACTTGATCTACTTCTGGGAAGGAAGCCACCTTTTCCATGACTTCTTTCGTTCCCGTCACCGCTAGACCATTCACAATATAGTACGAATGAATCTCCTTCACTTGCTTTTTCTTTTGTTCCTTTTGTAAATACGTAAGCAGCGCTTGCTGCGTTTCCTCAGACGTTGCTCTTAATTCTGATACGACAGCTGATCTTTTTGTGTACTGCGTTTTAGCCGCTGTTAATTTCTGTTTTTTGGCTCTGGACACAGCTTCCTTCGCCACTTTTTGCGTATTTGTTTGCTCCTTCATTTTGATTAAAAAGGTCACCTTGTCATCCTGTTGAAACTGTTTCATTAATCTAGATGAGATCTTTGCTTTTGTTGTCTTAGAGGAAACAGCTTCCTCCTGATATGAGATAGAAGTCGATTTTGCTTGAACCATCCCAAAGCTTGTCATCGTTAAAGTACCTATCACCAAAAGACTCATCAAACGATAGCCGGCGGTTTTGCGAAACTTCAATTTCAATCAAATCCCTCCTCCTCAAATGGCCAAACAGAGTATATGTCTCACTCCTTTCCTTCTTTTGTTCATGACAAGATTCATGGTGTTCTTTTTAATGTAGTCAAATAAAGGTCATCATCTTGTCGTTTTTTGTAAGAGGGGTTAAAAATGATTCTTTTTTCTTAAGCACCTTAAGTCAAATTACATATGAAAGATGAAGTGGCTCTCACACATTTAAGACTTTTTGATTAGAGTCCCCTTATACGTTGAGACATGAAAAAACCCCTTCCAATGGAAGGGATTAAGCTATACTCGATTAGCGTTTATTGCGGTTGCGTAAGAACGTTGGAATGTCCAGCGTATCATCACTTGATTGTGTATTTTGTCTCGGCTGAGATGATGGCTGCTGATGTTCCTCACGTTTTACTTCACGTTTTTGAGGAATGGATTGATTTTGCTTTAATCCTTGTCCTAGTGGATTTCTTTGTGGTTTTGTCACTTCTGGCTCTTGCTCAATAAATCCAGTTGCGATCACAGTCACCACAATTTCATCCTTCAAGTTATCATTGATGACAGACCCGAAAATCATGTTTACATCTTCGTCAGATGCAGAAGCCACAATATCCGCTGCTTCTTGCACTTCATAAAGACTTAGGTTTGTGCCACCCGTAATGTTCATGATGACGCCTTGAGCACCATCGATCGCTGTTTCTAGAAGTGGTGAAGAAATGGCTTTCTTCGCTGCTTCAGCAGCACGGTTTTCACCTGTTGCGACACCAATACCCATAAGAGCCGAACCTTTATTGGACATGATTGTTTTCACGTCAGCAAAGTCAAGGTTAATCAGACCTGGTGTTGCAATTAAATCGGAAATCCCTTGAACACCTTGTCTAAGCACGTTATCTGCCGCGCGGAATGCTTCCAGCATTGGCGTGTTTTTATCAACAATTTCAAGCAAGCGATCGTTTGGAATCACGATTAATGTGTCAACTGCTTCTTTCATAGAAGCAATTCCTTCAACTGCTTGAAGCTGACGCTTTCTTCCTTCAAATGTGAAAGGACGAGTCACGACTCCAACTGTCAATGCACCAGAATCTTTTGCGATTTTTGCAATGACAGGTGCAGCACCCGTACCAGTTCCACCGCCCATACCAGCTGTAACGAAGACCATGTCTGCGCCTTTTAGTACTTCTTCAATCTGCTCTTTGCTTTCCTCAGCAGCCTTCTTACCGACCTCAGGATTCGCACCTGCTCCAAGCCCTCTTGTCAGCTTAGCACCGATTTGCATTTTAGTTTCTGCTTTTGATAGATTTAACGCCTGTGCATCTGTATTGACTGCAATAAAATCGACACCTTGTACGTCATTTTCGATCATTCGGTTGACAGCGTTATTCCCGCCGCCACCTACTCCGATTACTTTAATTGATGCTAGGCCGTCTATATTTGTTTCAAACTCCAACATGCTGAATCCTCCTAATCCGTCGAAAATCTAATTCTATTCCCAGAACATATTAAATAGTTTTTTCATTTTGCCCGGTTTTTTATTTGTCTCTTGTTGTGCTTTTTGTTTTACTTTCGGTCTTGGCTGCGCTTCTTTCACTTGTGGTGCAGAAGAAACCGGCTCCATGGATGCGCCTACTTCATGAAACGCCTCATCTGGCATTTGGAATCCAACCTGTCTGCCCTGAATCTTTGCATTGCGATAAGCAAAGTGGATCAGACCCACTCCTGTCATATATTGAGGCTCTCTCACCCCGATATAATTAGGACTTGCAATCCTGACATTGTTTTGCAAGACCGTTTGTGCAAGAGAAAGGATACCTGGTATGGCTGCCTGTCCACCTGTTAGAACGAATCCACCAGGCAAATCATGGACACCCATATTTCTTAATTCCTCTGCCACAAAGAGCAGGATTTCCTCCAGCCGCGCTTCAATAATGTTAGCCGCATCAAGTTGTGTATACGTTTGTTTTTGATCGGTACCGATCACAGAAACTTCAAATGTCTCCTCAGTCGATGCCTCATCATAAAACGCATGCCCAAATTGTTTTTTGATTCGTTCAGCTTCTTCAGTGGAAGTTCTAAGTCCTATAGACAAATCTTTTGTAATGTTCTCTCCGCCCAAAGGGATACTGTGAGTAGAATAGAGATGCCCGTTTTCAAATACGGAAATCGTTGTAGATCCGCCGCCAATATCGACAAGAGCTACCCCGAGATTTTTTTCATCTTTCGATAATGCTGCTGAGCCCGATGCGATTGGCTGCAAGCAAATATCCATAATTTCAATTCCAGCTCTTTCTACACAGCGGAGCCAGTTATGTAGAATCGTTTTAGAACCTGTAATTAACGATCCTTCCACCTCTAGCCGAACACCAAGCATTTTTTTCGGATCTGTGATCTCATCTCTTCCGTCGACGATAAATTGTCTCGGAATCACGTCTACGACGAGATGTTCTTGAGGAATAGATACTACTTGTGCTGCATCTAAGACACGTCTCACATCTTCAGCATGTATTTCTTTGTTTTCACTAGATACTGCGACCACGCCGCTCGTATTCTGAATATGAATGTGGTTTCCGTTAATTCCGACAATCGCCTTTTGTAAAGGAAATCCTACCATTCTCTCAGCCTGTTCAAATGCTTGTCTAATAGAATGAACTGTCTCATCTATATCAACAATCGATCCTTTTTTTAACCCCTCTGAAGGGACATTTCCAACACCTATAATGTTAAGCGAATCATCCGCCATTTCTCCGACGATGACTTTTATATTGGATGTACCGATGTCAAGGCTGACGTAAATTTCATTGTTGTTCATTCTATGGCACCTCCTCACATATCAATACTTTCTATTCTATTATTTGCTGAACAACAATACAATGAATGTGTTTTTACAAGTGTGTAACAAAACTTAAAAAATCAACATTTTTTATTAGGATTACTGAAAATATTCGTTACATCATATGTATATCCTTTTTTATGACTCACTTTTTTTCTTTTTTTCTCTTGAAATTGTCCATTTTGTTAGTAGAATTCTTCTGATAACTGCTATATTTTGAAACAATCTAACGCCGAATGCAAACATTCCGACTAAGTACAAGTCTACACCAAGATGGACGCCCAGAAAAGCTAAACTTATTGCGAGTATAATATTAAAGAAGAAGCCTGATACAAACACTAGTTCATCGTATGCCCCTTGCAGATGTGCTCGGATTCCACCAATCAATGTATCAAGCGCAGCAAGTACAGCGAGGGAAAGATAGTTAGAATACTCATTCGGTATCGTAAAATTTGTTAAGAAACCGATCGCAACTCCTATGATTAAGCCAAGTACAGGAAGCCACATTAAGATTTTCCCTCCTTTACATCTTCAAGAGGCTTCAATTCGTTTACTTGAATTGCACCGTCATATGCTTTTAAATGGATTTTTTTCTTCGGCTGGCTCATACTCAAGCTGAAGTTTTCCTGAGCAAACAAATCACCAATATCTGATACATTTAAACGGCTGTATAATTTGTCGGCCTGCTCACTAATCATTTTAATGTTGACTTCATCACTATCTAAGCTGTAACCATCTATTTTTGTCGTGCCATTAATATCTCGAATCACACTTGTATTAATTACACGGCGATCATTGATGGAAATATGTTTTGCCCCAAACATATTGGCTTCATTAATTAACTTTTTCAGAAGATCAGGCGGGATATTTTTCACTTCTTCTCCGGTAAGGTCCTTTGAAAAAAGCTGAGAAATTTCAATTTCAATCCCCTCCCCTTCCACTTCTGTAAAACCAGCCTTTTCTTTTAAATCTTTTAACGTTTTTGTTAATTGTGCTTCTTTTGATTGATCTCCTTGATGACCATATTTTTTTAGCATCTCGTCGTATTTATCAATTTCTCTGAGCAAATCCAATTCCTTACTTTTAGATGCAGATAAATCCTCTCTCAGTTCCCAAACATCACGAGTATCACGAACTTTGGGCTTTTGTAAAGAATTAAACTGGATGGAGACCATGATGCCAAATATGATCATTAAAGCTGTTAAACTAAGTAAAGGCTTCTTTTTCCTCAACACCACTCACCTTTTCACTTTTAATCTTTGTTTCTTAAAAGAGGGTTCATACGAATATCCGTTTTCTCAATCGTCATTGAAATGTGATCACTTGTCAGCTGATCGACCACTCCTCCTGCAATATTTAAAGCAGGTATTAACACAGCCGGATCTCCAATACCAGAAATGACAAATGGTGCTGGATGCTGAACACCATCAACAGTGACAACTGGACCATTACAATGTATGTATGATTGGTGTGTGATTCTTTGCCCATTAATAGATACAGCAGAAGCCCCTGATATAAATAGTTCGTTTATCACATGAAAAATGTGGCTCTCATGCACAATGTAATTATTGACATTTTGTCCACTCGGGATATAAGATGCATCTTCAAGAGATACTTTGACCCCTTTTCCTTTTACACCAATCTCTCCTGTAAACATTCTGTATTTCTCAACATCTTCCAGTACATTAAAATACTGCTCTTTTTCATTTTTCAAATTGGACTCTGTCGCTTGAACCTTTGATTGAAGACTATATAATTCTTTTTCGAGTTTCTGATTCGCCTTTTCTTGCTTTGTGAGCTGACTTTTCAGAGAGTATTCTTTTTTCCATTGCTCTGTTCGAATGACATCTGCCTGATGCTGCTTTGTATATTGGTATGAAAAAGAAATCAGAAAACCAAGAACAAGCATGACAATTGAGAATATAACTGTTTTGCCTCTCAACGCTCATCTTCCTTTTTCTTAGATTTAAACGCTTCAAAATACGTAGCGACTTCCATATGGATTGTGCCTTTTTCAGAAGACGAAAGTTCTTTTACAATGGCTGGATAGGTTTTCATTTTATCACCGAATGTTTTAATTGATGCAATCACAGTGTTTCCGTCATTCATATAAAATTTAACTAGCCACTGGTTTGAATTTGTCGGCACATAATATACTTCTGAGATGAGTTCCTGAATAGAGGCTGGCAGCTGATTTAAAGATCTAACGGTTTGCTTCAGCTTCTCCTTGTTGTCCCAATCGACAAAAATAGGTCCTGCATGACTCGGTGTAACTTCTTCTGGTAAAGCGGTCCCATTTTCAAGAAGCTCATAATATAGATTTCCCTTTTGAAGATACGCAATATTTGCATATTCTTTGACAGCAATACTGACCTTATTTGGGAAATGCTTTTTGATCCTAACGCTTTTAATCAGTTTATTTTGTTTAATATGATCTGCTGTTATATCTTTATTTAAATTCCAAAACTCTGTTTCGCCTTCTTTAATTTGTGAAAGTTTAACAAGCTGTTTTGTAGAGACATGCTCGTTACCTGTGATGGTTAAAGAAGAAATTTTGCTGATTGGTGTTTGCAAATAAATAATAATTAAAACCATGATAAAAAACAGTAGTATAAAAGAGATCAGTCTACGATTCGCTTTTTGCTTCCTTTGTTCTTTAATTTTAGGAATTCGCTCTTCTATATTGACGATCTTTTCATTTTCATGATCAGGCCGCATATATACTCTTCACCTCATTCAAAGCTGCTTGTCCACACCTTTGGGTCATCATTTTGATGAGAAAACAAACGGCATTCTTTCATGCCGTTTGTTTTCCTGTGATGCCATCATTCATAAAAACTAGCTGTTAATTTTCTTCACCGATAATTTCTACCTCTGTATGCATATCTACGTTGTAGTCTTCTTTAATTTTCTTTTGGATGTACTGAATTAAGTCCAGCACGTCTTGAGCAGTAGCTCCACCAGCGTTGACAATAAAGTTGCCGTGCATATCAGAAATTCTAGCTCCGCCGATTTGGTATCCTTTTAAATTCGCTTTTTCTACAAGCTGTCCTGCATATTCAGGCAGCGGATTTCGAAAAATACTGCCAGCACATGGCCGGTTATAAGGCTGGGTTTCTTTACGATAATCTTTATTTTGCTGCATTTTCTTAGTGATTTTTTCGCGATCATCCTGTTTGAGCTTAAACACGGCTTCGAGAACAATGCCAGGTCGTTCCTTTTGAAGGACTGATGTTCGATAGCTGAAATTCATCTGTTCATTTGTGAGCCACTCGATGCTTCCATCCTCAAATAAGATTCTAGCTTTCACAAGAATCTTACTGATGTCAGATCCATGTGCACCTGCGTTCATATAAACAGCGCCTCCAATAGACCCTGGAATACCAGCTGCGAATTCCAACCCTGAAAGACCCTGCTTACTAAGAGATGTCGCGAGCCTTACGACAGAATAGCCGCCGCCAACTGTAATTTCTTCATCATTTACAGTTAGGTGATCCAGTCCAGCACCTAGCTTGAGAACAACTCCACGAATTCCCTTATCAAGTACAAGTAAATTCGATCCTCTTCCAATGACCGTCCAATTCGTATGGTGTTTTTTCACCTGATCCATGATCGTTTTAACTGCATCGATATCTTTAGGGATGATCAAAAGATCTGCTGGTCCGCCTATTTTCATTGTTGTATGATTAGCAAGCGGCTCATTTTCAAGTACTTTACCAACTTGCGCTTCTAATAATTCATTCTTCAAGTTCTCCATATTACCCTCCGCCTTACCTAATATCATTCCATCATGTAGTCGTAATTTCTTTTAACACATTATATAAACGTGCAGCCGCATCTGGTACTCCGAGTTCTTTCGTTAAACGGCTCATTTGGTTGAGTTTTTCTTCATTACCGGCAATTTCATCAATTGCATGCAGCAGACGATCCCCTGAAAGCTCTGATTCTCTTAAAACAATCGCAGCATCATGTTTTTCAAGTGATCTTGCATTGATTTCCTGATGATTTGCCGTCACGTATGGGCTCGGAATAAAAATGGTTGGGATTCCAAGAGCCGTTACTTCAGCAATTGTTGTAGCTCCCGCTCTTGCAACAATCACATCGATCGATTTCAGGTACTCCGGCATTTGATGCAAGAAAGGTTTTGTGATCATATTAGGTGCTGCACCTTTTTCCTTTAGTTCATTCAACACTTTTTCATAATGAACCTCACCTGTGATATATAAAAGCTGGTAGTTTTTAGCCTTTAAATCATCTTGCATTTCGATCACTGCTCTATTGATAGGAGCAGCACCTCGGCTCCCGCCGAAAATAAGAACCGTTTTTTTCTGTTCATCGAGCCCAAATTCTTTAAGAGATTTCCCCTCTTTTATAGAGACGACTTCAGAGGCTCTAGGGTTTCCCGTAAATACAACCTTTTCAGAAGGAAAATGTGCCTTTGCTTCGTCAAAGCAGATGGCTACTTTATTAACATATCTCGCTAGGAACTTATTTGTAATACCAGGCAGGCTGTTTTGTTCGTGTATAATAGTCGGGATCTTCAGCTTAGAAGCCGCATAAACCACAGGCCCACACACATAACCGCCTGTTCCAATGACCGCATCAGGTTTGAATTCTTTTAAGTAAGATTTGCTTTTTTGAACGCCTTTCAAAAATCTCATCACCGTTTTGACGTTATCAAAGGAAAGCTTTCGTTTAAAACCTGAAATTTCTATCGCCTTGAAAGGGATATTTTCTCTTTCTACAATTTTCTTTTCAAGTCCATTTTCAGTACCGATATATAAAAATTCCACATCAGGATGCAGTCTTTTCACTTCTTTAATAAAGGCTAAGGCCGGATAAATATGTCCGCCTGTTCCGCCTCCACTGATTACTATACGCATTATACCATTTCCCCTCAATTTTTTTCTGCTCTGAACAAAGTATAAACCCTGTTTTAAACAACAGGGCTCCGTTAAAACCTGTAAAGAAGAGTCAAAAAACACGTTTTCGAAACAAAAACTGTCATTTTCACTCTTCAAATCATTTTTTTGTACTTTTGCAAAATAAACGTCAACATGGTTTCATGAGCTTCAGCACGTTAATATCTTGCGTACCTGCTTACATTCAAAAGTACGCCAATCGCCATCAGCATTAATGTCAGTGATGAGCCGCCATAACTAAGGAATGGGAGCGTGATACCTGTCACAGGAATAAGTCCAGTGACAACTGCGATGTTAATCATTACTTGAATGGCAACCATTGAAATAATACCAACTGCCAGGAAACTTCCATATAAATCTGGGGCTCCAAGTGCTATTCGTATGCCTCTCCATAATAGAACACTAAAGAGGAGTAAAATGAGTGATCCCCCTATAAAGCCAAGCTCTTCAGACAATATCGCAAAGATGAAGTCCGTTTGGGGCTCAGGTAAATAGAAGAATTTTTGTCTACTTTGACCAAGTCCCATTCCGAACAGACCACCTGGACCAACAGCGTATAAGGATTGAATAATTTGAAACCCACTGCCTAGCGGATCTTCCCAAGGATTTAAGTACGATGTAATTCGTTTTATTCGGTAGGGTGCTGATAAGACAAGTGCAGCAAACCCGCTGAGTCCTATAAGACCGAGAAATATAAAGTGAGCAATTCTCGCACCTGAAACAAATATCATAATAATACAGGTTCCAACCATCACCGTTCCTGTTCCCAGATCCGGCTGAAGCATAATGATGGCAAATGCAGAAAATACAATGCCTAAAGCTGGGGCAAAACCTTTGCGAAAGGATGTGATATTTTTTTGTTTTTCAGATAAGAATTTTGCAAGAAACGCAATCATCGCAAGCTTCATAAATTCAGAGGGCTGAATACTAAACGCACCGACACCGATCCAGCTTCTTGATCCATTTCTCTCCATACCGATACCAGGAATGAGTACAAGCAGCAAAAGGAGAAAACAAACAGCAATCAATATCTTTGACCAAGTCCGCCACGTCCAATAATCGACTCGCATAATGAAAAACATTGCGATAACTCCGATTCCGGCAAACAAAAGCTGTCTTTTTGCAAAATAAAACGAATCATCAAATTTATACGATGCCCACACAGCACTAGCGCTGTACACCATAATTAAACCAATCGTCAATAAAAGTAACGTAATGACAACAAGCAAAAAATCCGGAGAAGTTTTCTTATTCGTCAAGAGACCGACACCCCAAGCATAATTTCATTTGGGCTGTCAGTCATATGAGAGACAAGCCCTTATTTAAGCATATGCACGGCGTTTACAAACATGTCTCCACGTTCTTCAAATGTTTTATGTTGATCCCAGCTTGCACAAGCCGGAGATAATAAAATCACGTCTTCTTCTTCAGATATGTTAAACGCCGCAGGTACTGCTTGTTCAACATTATCGACATGTTTTACGTGATGTATTCCAAGCTCTTCACCAAGCTTCACAAACTTAGGTGCAGTCTCACCAAATGTGATAATTCCTTTTACATTTTTCATGAAAGGTTTCAATTCATCAAATTCATTGCCGCGATCAAGTCCACCTGCTAATAAAATGGTCGGTTGTTCGAAGGCTGACAATGCTTTACTTGTTGCCAAAATATTGGTTGCTTTACTATCGTTATAAAATTTCCGACTTTGAATTGTATCTACAAACTGCAGACGATGCTTCACTCCACTAAATGTCGTGAGAACGTGTACGATTGCTTCATTTGAGCAGCCTGCATTTTTCACAACACAAATAGCTGCCAGAATGTTTTCTTGGTTATGCTCACCAGGAAGGACAACATCCTTTACATCAATGATATGTTCATTCATGTAGTAAATTGCACCATGTTGAATAAACGCACCATGTTCTACTGGCTCTTTCACTGAGAAAAACACTTTTTTTGCTTTTGAACCTTCTGCCAGTTTTACGACCGATGGATCATCTAGGTTAATTACAGCGATATCATCTTCATGTTGATGTGCGAATACTTTCTGCTTTGCTTTTTCATACTCATCACGAGTGTGGTGATAGTCTAAATGTGCATCAAAAATATTTAATATTAAACTGATTTTAGGTCTAAACTCAACTGTTCCCATTAATTGAAAAGAAGAGAGTTCCGTTACGATCCACTCATCGCCAGCTGCATTTGCAGCGACTTCGCTGGCAACTGTTCCAATATTACCCGCCACTAATGTTTTTTGGCTGTCTTTTTTCAGCATTTCATAAATCAAAGTCGTGGTAGTGGTTTTTCCATTCGATCCAGTAATCCCAATAAAAGGGGATGAGGTTAAATGATACGCTAATTCTATTTCCGTCCAAACTGGAATTTGGCGGCGAAGCGCTTCTTGAACCATCACATTTTCATATGGAATTCCTGGATTTTTAATTAAAATCGTAATTTCTTTATCTTCGAATATACGAAGAGGATGACTGCCACAAACGACATCAATCCCCTTTCCAGAAAGTAGCTGAGCAGGTTCGTTTTCTTCAAACGGTTTTTGATCATTTACCGTCACATTTACTCCATGTTCATGAAGAATTGAAGCTGCCGCATATCCGCTTTTTGCAAGACCTAATACTAGTACATGTTCGTTTTTTAACATTTGCATCTTATTCAATTATAACCACACCTCGATGTAAATTCCTAAAACAGCAAGTAATAAACCAGCTGTCCAGAAGGTGACAACTACTCTCCACTCTGACCAGCCAACTAACTCATAGTGGTGGTGAAGCGGACTCATCTTAAAGATTCTTTTGCCGGTTGTTTTAAAGGAGATCACTTGAAGAATAACGGATAGCGTCTCAACAACAAATACTCCACCAATAATGACAAGTAAAATTTCAAGCTTCGTTAAAATCGCAATTGCTACAATGGCTCCGCCTAATGCTAGAGAACCTGTATCACCCATAAATACTTTTGCAGGATGTGCGTTAAACACAAGGAAACCAAGGACGGCTCCTGCAACAGCTACTGAAAAGATCGCTACATCATACTGGGATTGATTCCAAGCCAGTATGGCAAAAGCTCCGAAAGCAATAGCAGCGGTTCCAGATAAGAGACCATCCAGTCCATCCGTTAAGTTCACGGCATTAGAACCTCCGACAAGCATGAAAACGACAAGGATAAAGTAAGCCCATCCTAAATCAAAGCTGACGTCTGTTCCTGGAATGCGAATCGTCGTTGCAAACTGATAATAATGGAAAACTGCATAAAAGATCACTGCGATCACAATTTGACCGATTAATTTCTGTTTCGATGTTAATCCAAGATTTCGTTTCATCGCTACTTTAATATAATCATCTAAAAATCCTAATAGGCCGTAACCAAGTGTGACAAATAACAGTAAAAACATTTCTGGACTAATCTCAGAGAATTTGTTGATCATCACAATCGTAGTAATGGTGATAGAAAAGATAATCATAATTCCGCCCATTGTCGGAGTACCAGATTTCTTTTGGTGAGACTGCGGGCCTTCTTCTCTAATACTTTGACCAAATTTAAGTCTTCTTAAAAACGGTATAAAAATCGGGGATAAAAGAACACTGATTAAAAATCCCATTATGATTGTAAACAATATCACCTGTTCAAGCATCGTTCTTTACTCCTTCCGAATTTCCAAAGCCGTTTTCCATCAGAAAATTGCATTCATTATTATGGTATTCATTCGCGTTCTTCGTATGTTGTTTTTGTACAAAATGCTTCATTTCATTACACTCTTTTCATCATTTTAAGATTTGTTTAGATCTAAAATAGCGTCAACAGCAACCTTTGCATCATCAAAGTCATAGACTTGATCGCCAATGATTTGATATGTCTCATGGCCTTTACCCGCTATTAAGACTGTATCGCCTTTTTTCGCATTGGCAATGGCAAAGAAGATGGCTTGTTTCCGATTCACAAAGCTATGATAATATGCGTCTGGCACCCCATTTTCCATATCTTTTAAAATGGCTGAAGGATCTTCGCTTCTTGGGTTGTCTGATGTAAATACAGGTTCATCTGCATATTTCACAGCGATTTGGGCCATTTGAGGGCGCTTTGTTTTATCACGGTCGCCACCGCAGCCAATCACACAGAAAATTTTGCCCTCTGTTAATTCTCTACACGTTGTGAGGACATTTTCTAAACTGTCAGGTGTATGCGCGTAATCGACGATGACAGGGAAATCTTGATCGCAGTTTACAAGTTCAAATCTGCCTTTGACTCCCTCCAGCTCTTCAATCGCACTAACGATCGACTCAAACGTTAAGCCAGATACGATCCCGACTGATACAGCTGCCAGGATATTATACACATTGAACTTTCCGACGAGGGCAACCGTCACATTCTTGGTGCCGATTGGAGTGACCAAATCAAATTGAGTTCCCTTTGGCATAATTTGAATATTCTTTGCCATGACATCTGCTTTTTGCTCTAAGGCATACGTCATGACTTCAGCAACTGTGACTTTTTCAAAATAACTCGAAGCCTCATCATCTGCATTTAAAATCGCATGCTTGGGTTTATTATGATGAAAGGCGCTTCCGAGCTGAGAAAATAGCAAGCTTTTCGCATGTTTATATTCTTCCATTGTGTTGTGGTAGTCAAGATGATCCTGCGTAAGGTTTGTGAAAACAGCAATATCATAATCACATCCATGCACCCTGCCAAGATGGAGTGCATGTGATGATACTTCCATAATGGCTGTATCTACATCTTGATCAAGCATCTGTTTAAACGTTTTCTGAAGTGTGACACTTTCAGGTGTGGTGTTTTTCACGTTGAGAATGTCATCATTCACCTTCATATACATCGTACCGATTAAGCCTGTTTTCTTTTCGGCTTTTCTCATCATTTGTTCGATCATGTGTGTTGTTGAGGTTTTTCCGTTTGTGCCTGTGATCCCGATGAGATTCAGCTTATGAGTGGGCTGTTCGTAAAACGCATCAGCTATTCTTGCAAGTGCTCTTTGAGAGTGTTTCACAATAATGACTGGTACATCTGTTATGTTAAGAGGGTGTTCCGCTACAATTGCTGCAGCCCCGCTTTTCACCGCTTTTTCAGCATAATCGTGTCCATCTACTGTATAGCCTTTTATACAGACAAAAAGGCTTCCCTTTTTCACCTCTCTTGAATCCATTTCAATGGAAGTGATATCAGGATTTTCGTTTATCAATTCGTTGTTTTCACTTTTAAAGTATGTAAGTAGTTCTTGTAATTTCATTTTCATATCAAACCTCTCAAATTCGTTCACGTGCATGTCTTGTGAAAAAAACACACAGTCTATATTTTATCGTAAAAAAAAGGATACATCCAGCGTATTCCTTAAGTTTCTGTTGGAAAAAACACACTTTGGACTCTTTTTTTCAAACTGTCCTTCTCTTTCAACAAAAAGAGGCAGCCGAATGAGTGCGGCTACCCTCTGTTCATTCTTTATTATTCATCGTTTAAGTATAATCTGATCGTGGAGCCTTCTTTGATCTTTGTCCCAGCAGCAGGTGATTGCTTCACTACTTTACTGCCAGTTCCTGAGGCATCGATCTTTAGGTTGATCAAGAGGGATTCAAGATCTGAAACAGATCCTCCTACAAGATTCGGTACTTCAATGGTTTTTGTGTCCAGCCACTGGTACTTCTTTTCAATTTGCCCTTTTCTTTTTTTCACACCCATCTCTGGCAGGCTGTCCCGCATAATATGACCAACAATTGGTGCGGCCACGGTACCACCAAATTGAATGGTGCCTTTTGGGTTATCCACAGCCACATAGACTACAATACTTGGGTCATCTGCAGGCGCAAATCCGATAAACGACACAATGTGGTTATTCTCCATATACTTTCCGTCCTTTACCTTCTGTGCTGTTCCTGTTTTTCCGCCGACCCGATACCCTTCAACAAATGCATTTCGGCCAGTTCCTTGGGCGACTACACTTTCAAGTGCAAACCTGATTTCTTTAGATGTCTCTGCTGAAATCACTTTCTTTTTGGCAATCGGTGATTGCTTTTTCACGACCTCTTTTGTGATTGGATCTATCCATTCTTTTGCAATATAAGGCGTGTAAAGTGTCCCGCCATTTACCGCAGCTGCTACTGCAGCTACTTGCTGAATCGGCGTAACAGATACACCTTGCCCAAAGGCCGTGGTCGCCTGCTCTACAGGACCTACACGATCAAGCGGGAACAAAATCCCCCGCCCTTCCCCTTGAAGGTCGATTCCTGTTTTTTGGCCAAATCCGAAATTTTTAATATAGGAAAATAATTTATCTTTCCCAAGACGGTCTCCTAGCTCTACAAAGCCGGGGTTACAGGAATTTTGAACCACTTCCAAGAATGACTGTGATCCGTGCCCGCCTTTTTTCCAGCACCTGAGTCTTGCACCATCAACTGTCACAGATCCGCTGTCAAAAAATGAATCGCGCTTTAAATTTACTTTCTTTTCTTCTAATGCTGCTGCAAGTGTAATAATTTTAAACGTCGAACCCGGCTCATATGTGCTCCACACCGGAAGATTTCGGTTAAACACTTTTGGGTCAACTGATTGATAGTCAGCTGGATCAAAATCTGGTCTGCTTGACATTCCCAGCACTTCACCATTTTTCGGATTCATCGCAATCGCAATCATACCATCTGGATTATACTTTGCCTGCGCGTTGTCTAATTCTCGTTCTATGATGGTTTGTACTTTTGAATCGACTGTTAATTTCATATCAAGACCATCTTTAGGCGGTGTATAATCGTCTGCTTCATCTGGCATTTTCTGCCCTTTTGCATCGGAATAAAACTTTACAGAGCCTTTTTCGCCTTTTAGGTCATCGTCATAGTAGGCTTCAAGTCCAAGTAAGCCTTGATTATCGATTCCAGCAAAGCCCAGTACATGTGAAAGAAAGCTGCCAAACGGATAATGTCTGATGCTGTCTTCTGCTACATACACACCTTCTAAATCAAGCTCTCTTACTTCTTTTGCTTTTTCATGAGATACCTTTCTGCCCTCAGGAGAAATTCGTTCAATTGATGTTTTCTTCGTGACATGCTTGTACGCTTTCTCTTCAGACATATTCAGTACTGCTGCCAATTTCTTGCTTGTTTCTGCGGGATCTTTAATTTGCCGAGGGACGACCAATATAGATGGGGCACTTTTGTTCGTCGCAAGCTCTACCCCATTCCGGTCCAAAATATCTCCCCGTTCCGGTTCGAATGGAAGGTTTCGGCTCCATGAATCTTTTGCTAAGCTTGTCAGCTTCTCGCCCATTATAAACTGTACATATCCTAATCTAGTATCTATGATGAAAAAAATGATCACCCCAAACAGCAGCACGAAAAGCAATCGTTTTCTCACTGTTACACTTGACACTCGCACGCCCGGTTCACTCCTTACATATGGCTTGTTTTCATCATATGCAGGCCCGTCCTTTTGTAGAACGCTACGTGATATTCAGCTGGAGCAAAAGAAAAAACCTAGCAAGCGGTTTGCTAGGTTTAAAGTTAATTTGGGCTTTTAAATGTCACAGTGACGACTTTGTCTGAAATCTCCGCTCCACTTTTGACACTTTGTTTTACAGCATATCCTTGTCCATTTGTTTCTATATGCACACCGGAAATCGAAGCATATTGAAGGACTTCCCTTCTGGACCAGCCTGTCATATCAGGCATCTTAATGGTTTTCCCTGCTGTTTTCAAGAAGACTTTCTGGCTTTCAGAGAATTCAGAGCCCGCACTCGGCCACTGGCGTTTAATGGAGAGGCCGTCTCCAATGACAACAGGCGCTAAGTGTTTATTTTTGGCTTCTGTTTCCGCCTGCTTCACTTCTAAATCCAGGAATGAAGGCATCGTTTCTTGTTTCACTTTTTCTGCGCCTGATTTTTTATCGTCTGTTTTTGTTGGTGCAATATTTAAATATAGCAGACTATTTTTCATCACAGGGTTAAAGATTTGAGAAACCGGGGCAGACCCTGTTTCTGTTTCAGACAGCTGCGGCTGCTGTACAGCTACATAAACAAGCAGCTTCGGATCATCTTTTGGCGCCATTCCCATAAATGAAAAGACGTAATCGTTTCTTCCTTGGAGGTAACCGCCGGCACCGCCAATTTGCCCCGTTCCTGTTTTTCCAGCAACGTCGAAGCCTTTGATTTGGTAAGGCTGACCTGTTCCAATTTTTGAGGAAACAACCTCACCTAATATGTCGCGAACTTGCTTCGCTGTATCAGATGAAATCGGTTTTCCTGCTGCTGTTGGTTCGTGCTGCAAAATCGTTTTGTTTGTATTCGGGTCTGTAATATGGTCAATGACATATGGCTTCATCATTGTTCCGCCGTTTGCTATCGCTGTGGCTGCTTCGATTTGTTGAATCGGTGTGATGGCTGACGCTTGACCATAAGCCGTCGATGCTTTGTCATATTCGTATCTATAATTGATTTTGCTAGACGCTTCGTTCGGCAAGTCAATCCCCGTTTTGTCATAGAAATGGAACTTCTGCAAATATTGTTCGTATCGTGTGAAGCCTAGTTTTTCTTTCGCCAGCTTTGCAAAGGCCACGTTTGATGAGCGAAGAACCCCTTGATGAAAGTCAATTTTCCCCCAGCCATTTCCGTTGTTGTGGTCCCTCACAAGGCCGCCGCCTACTTTATAAGTACCAGATTGATATTTGTCACTGCCTTGGTAGACCCCTTCTTGGATCGCCGCTGCTAGGGTAAAAATCTTCATCGTTGAACCTGGTTCAAACGCATATGAAATGACATCATTGTTATAATTCGTAATGTCTAGTTCATTTAAATTAAAGCTTGGCCGCTGACCCATCGCGAGTACCTTTCCAGTTTTCGGATCAACGACTGTGGCAATGATTTTCTTCGGCTTATACTTTTTGGCAACCTGCGTCATACTTTCTTCAAGAAACGCTTGAATTTTCTGATCGATGGTCAGCGTGACATTTTTCCCGTCTTTCGGGGCAACAATGTCTTCTTTACTATTCGGCAAGGCCCATCCGCTTCTGTCACTGTTATATGTCACATAGCCGTCTTTCTCTTTTAAATATTTGTTCAGTGCCTTCTCAAGTCCCATTGCACCTGACATGTCCTTTGTCGCCTCATCTAATCTGGCATAACCGATCAGGTTAGAAGCAAACATGCCGTTTGGATAATATCGCTTCGTGTCTTTTTCAAATGCGACCCCTGGAAGCTTTAGCTTTTCAATTTTTTCCTTCGTTGAAAAACTAATATCTTTCCCCGCTTTACCAAACTCAACTTGGAATGCATCTTTTGTATTGAGACGCTTTAAAATTTCATTTTCACTCATGTCGATGACTTTTGAGAGCTCTTTTGCCGTCTTTTCTTTATCGACGACATGCATTGGATGCTTAGGGTCCACTGTCATTTTCTTGCTCATGACCGCAATGAGCTTATACACAGATGTATCCTCAGCAATCACATTTCCATTCCGGTCTAAAATAGACCCTCTTTTGGCTTCAAGTGTTTTCTTCGATTGATATTGTTCATTAGCCTTGGCGGCTAATACTTGTCCATCAACCGTTCCTGTAATCTGAATATAGATAAAACGTGCTAGGATGATAAAGAAAAACAGGGCGAAGCAAATACTTGCAATTGCCGCGCCTCTGTTCATCATTTTATTCTTTTTAGGCATCGCCATGTTAATCGACCTTCTTAACATCTTTCGATATGCTTAAGCCTGCTTTTTTCGCGGCTTCGATGATTCTTCCTGGTTCACTCAGCAAGTCTTTTTCCTTTTGAAGCTCAGTGATCTTCTTCGATTCTAAAGATACTTGCTGTTCTAATTTCTGCACTTCAATATTGGCGTGATAGACAGCAAAGGCTTTAGAAATGATGAGAATGGAGCTGCACATAAGAGCCATGACAAACATGACAAGTAAGATTTTTTCACCAAGTGTGATAGAACCTCTTCTTTTAATGACAACCGATTGGCCTTGCTGCTCTGTTTGATGTTGCTTCACTTCTCTTTGATAAGCCAAATTACTCATAAGAAACCTCCTTTTTATCATCATCTATGGTGTCGTTTTACTTTTTTTCTGCAATTCGGAGCTTCGCTGAACGGGCACGGTTGTTATGTTCCAGCTCTTGTTCTGATGCAACGATCGGTTTTCTCGTGATCAGCTTCAGCTTTGGTTCAAGTCCTTCTGGAATCACTGGTAGTCCGTGCGGAAGTTCTGGAAGAGAAGACATTTCTCTAAATGTACTTTTACAAATCCGGTCTTCAAGTGAATGGAATGTAATGACAGAAATTCTCCCCTTCGGATTGAGTAACTCTATTGCTTGTTCTAGTGCTTCTTCAAATACTTTCAATTCATCATTTACGGCAATTCGGATCGCTTGAAATACTCTTTTCGCTGGATGTCCGCCAGTTCGTCTTGCAGGTGCCGGAATTCCTTCTTTGATAATGTCGACAAGCTCACCCGTTGTTTCAATTGGCGCTTTTTTTCTTGCTTCTTCAATTTTGCGTGCGATTTGCTTGCTGAATTTTTCTTCCCCATATTTGTAGAAAATCCGAACTAGATCTTCAAATGGCCATTCATTCACCACTTTTTTTGCCGACAATGCGGCTGATTGATCCATTCGCATGTCAAGAGGTGCATCATGGTGATAACTAAAGCCTCTCTCTGGTGTGTCGAGCTGAGGAGATGAAACCCCAAGATCAAAAATCACACCGTCTACGCTTGTAATACCTTGTTCATTCAGACGTTCTTTTAAATATCGGAAGTTGCTTTTTATGAAAAGAATGTTCGCTTTAGCATCCGCGAGCTTCTCTCGTGCATGATCCAGTGCAGCATCGTCTTGGTCAAATCCAATCAATGTTCCTTTTTCTGATAATTGAGATAGTAAATATGAGCTATGACCTGCTCCGCCTAGCGTGCAGTCCACATATGTACCGTCTTCTTTTACGTTTAAACCGTCAACTGTTTCTTTTAATAATACTGTCTCATGTTGAAACATGATGTTATGGTCCCACCTTTTTCAAATAGAAATGAATGTGTAGAAAGCTTGCTGCACAAGGGATTATTATATATCAAATCCAATCATGTTTTCAGCAATTTCAGCAAAAGAATCTTCTTGCTCTTCTGTATATTGTTCCCAGATCGACTTACTCCACAACTCAATTCGATTTGAAACGCCGATGACCACACATTCTTTTTCGAGTTTTGCATATTGGAGTAGGTTTGATGCGATGTTTATACGCCCCTGCTTGTCCAGATCGCATTCGACTGCGCCAGAGAAGAAGAACCGGGTAAACGCACGTGCATCTTTTTTCGTTAGCGGTAGTGCTTTGAGTTTCTCTTCGATTAGTTTCCACTCACTCATAGGGTAGCCAAATAAACATTGATCAAGCCCTCTCGTCAGCACAAACTGTTCTCCGAGACCGTCTCTAAATTTAGCAGGGATGATCATGCGCCCTTTTGTATCAATCGTATGCTGGTATTCACCCATGAACATGATAATCAGAGCCCCACTTTCTCACCCTTACTCTCCACTATCCACCACTTCTCTCCACAAAACTTATTCTACACTGTTTCTACATAAAAAAAAACCCTGAACTAGTCAGGGTTCATTAAAACTTTATTTCAAAGTTTGACAATTTGTTGCTTGTTTTGAAATGAAAATGGCAGATTTTTGAACGTTTTGAAGAATTCTGGTCCATATTTGTTTAAAAAATACATGATATTCCAAATTCTTTCTTGCGGGGCGTCCAGTGGTTTTAAACTATTTTCAATCCGTTCAAAGTCCCGAAGGATATATCCTTCCTTCTCTTCCACACGCTGCGCCACCTTTTGATAAACAAATTGAAGCTGGTCTTCGATAAATTTGGCATTTTTATCTAGCAGCTGCTCGAAGTTTGGTTCAATCTCCAGTGCTTCTTGTCTCATCACACCATGAGCATTCGCTAATTCACGTTTGGCCTGTTGAACTGCTTGAACAAAGCTGTCTGGAAGACTTTGTTCAAAGTGCGATTCTTTCTTTTCATTCACTCCGCTTGTCAGCACTTCTTCTACCGACAGTTCTCTAACCGGCAGTTTCTTGTTGATGTGTCTTTCAAGAATGGTCACATGCAGTCTTGGAAGAACAGGCGCCATCTTCAATTTAAAATGCTCAAAGATTCCTTTCAGTTCTCCCCAATAGTTAACCTCACCGTGTCCTGCCATAAAAGCAAGTGTTGGGAGAAGGGTTTCCTGCATCAAGGGACGCGTCACCACATTGTTGCTAAATCGTTCTGGGTGCTCCTCGACTTCCTGCAGAAGCTCTTCCTTTGTCCATGTAAGCCCCACTTCTGATATAGAAAACCGGCCGTTCTCTTTCTCAATTAGGAAACGTTCCTCATCATATTCGTAAAATAGGTTTGCCTGACTGTCACCAGCTTCAATGATCGGCTGATATCCTGCTCGTTTCATGGCGGCCTGCGTGTCTTTTAAGCGAGCAGTGACTGCATCATTTGTCTCGACAATGTGCTTGAATAACGCACGCTCAAGCGGTTTGACACCTAAGTCGCCTGAATTAAATAAAAGCAGCCCATCTTCTTCAAAGAGGTCACTTACAATCCATTCAAAGAAATCAGTAAAGGTTTGTGATTTGCGTAAACATCGAAGAAGCTGATCAAGCAAGTCATTGGTATACGCAGATTCTTCATATGTTGAAAACACATCACGGAGCCATTTCTCGGTTTTTTCTTGATCAAGCGGGATTCTTTTCGCAGCCGCTTTTTTGACGTTATGTAATGGCAGCTTTTGTTTCACTGGTCCTTTTTCGCCAGACGTGTATACAAAATTAATTTCATCTACGTCATGATCCTCACCGGCTACCCAAAAGACCGGAATCACAGGGACCCCAAGCTCTGTTTCTTTTTCTTTTGCAAACTGAATGATGGATATGATTTTATGTATGGTATAAAGCGGTCCTGTTAATAGACCAGCCTGCTGTCCTCCAACCACCATGACACTCCGTTCATCACGGATCTTTTCAATGTTCTGACGCATCGCTTCCGATTCAAACTTTGCATGGTATGCGCTCATATAATCCGCTAAAGCCTCGCGCGGGAAGCTCATTTCCATGAGATCGTCGTATCTCTTTTTCCATGTGTGCTCAGAATGTAAATCATAATCAAAAAAAGTCGTCATCTCTTTTTTTTCTTCTATATAATCACGTATGAATAAATTCTGACTTCGGATGGAAAGTTCAGTCAATTGCATGTTTAGAACTTCCTTTCTTCAATAAATAGTTAGTTTCCCGAAAAAAGTATAGCATGTAAATGATCTCACTCAAAAGATTTTGTTTGCTTTTTTTCCAATACTTCCAAGCTTCGATAAAAGAAAGTGAGATGTGGCGCCAGAATCTCTTGAGCTTGAGCCTTTTTTAAAAGATAGCCAACGATGGCTTTTCTTTCGGTTTGGCGGCCTTTCACTATATCTTGAAGCATAGACGACTGATTAGCAGCCGTTTTCTCACAAATAGAGATGACATAAGGCCAGAGCCGCTCTTTTTCAGACAAGCCCAAGATGGATACCGCTTCTTCAAATGCACATTTCATCATGTATTCATATGAGGGGTTTGCGATCAATTCCCCGTTTCTCACATGGAGCAAAGCTGTCAGCGGGTTAATACAGACATTGACAAGCAGTTTTTCCTCCAGCACCTTTTTCCATTCATCCGTATAGATCATTTGAAAATGAGATGATGTCTCATTCAATGCATTTTTTATACCAGCTGCTTCCTCATGCTGAAATGCCCCCCACTTGATGACACCAATACCTGTATGGTTCACTGCATGATCTGACATCTTCATAGCCCCGTGTTCTACCACACCTATATATAATGAATGTGCCGTTTTCCAATTCTCCAAATCTAATAAGTGAGCCATTCCGTTCTGTAAAAATAAGATACGCTGACGAGGTAATGTCGATAATTCATCGAGCACATCTTGCAAATGATGATATTTCACCGTCACGATGAGCAAATCAAATACTCCTGTTATTCCTGTCTGTGCATGAACAGCCGCCTGACATGTTTCTCCTTTTACTGTTCGCTGAATGCCTGATGCTCGAATCTCTTCTGCCTGCTCTTTTCTTCTTGTAAAGACCGTGATGTCATGATGCTGTGATAAATAACTAGCACAAAGCAGACCAATCGCACCGCCGCCAATGATTCCAATGTTCAACTGCCGCACTTCCCTTTTTCTGTTTACTTCATTATATCAATTATTGTAACAGGTTCATGTCGTGATGCAAAAAGCAGATGGCGCGCTATGATTGAATTTTTTTAATTTAAAAACTATAATAATAAGTGTAAAAACTTTTCGAGGCGGATGGGATGAAAACGCCTTCAATGACATCACTGTCGACATTATGTGTGTAAGGGGGAAGATCATATGGCACAAGTAAAACGACTTCTAATTAATTACAAAACTTTAGAGGAATTTAAACAATTTAAGGAATACGGCATACAAGAGCTATCCATGCTTGAAGACCTTGAAAGCAATATGATTGAAAATGACAGCAACTCTCCATTTTACGGGATTTATTTTGGAGATAAGCTAGTGGCACGTATGAGCCTTTATCAAGTGGACGGCTCAACGACAACGTATTTTAACCACAATCATGATTATTTAGAGCTGTGGAAGCTGGAAGTGCTTCCTGGGTATCAGCGCAAAGGGTACGGCGAAGCACTTGTTGAATTCGCCAAATCGTTCGGATTGCCAATTCGGACCAATCCGCGCGTCAAATCAGCCGGTTTTTGGGATAAAATGGGCTTTGAAGCAGTAAAATATGATATGGAGCGCGATAAGGGTGAAAATCCACTCATCTGGGAGCCCGCTCATATTCAAAAAAATACAGGTGAATCCGCTTAAAGACTGATCACAAAACGCCCCTCCTTTCTCTGTGAGGGGCGTCTCTTTATTTAGCATATTCTTTTAAGCTGATATTCTGTTTGACTCTTTCAACAATACCAATGAGTGCCCGGTAATCTTCTTCTGTCATTTTTAATTGCCGCTTTAAGTGTTCATTTTCTTCTGTAAGTGACTTCAATTGATGCTGTGCATCTGCCAGTTCCTCGCGTAAATGAGCAGGTCCATCAGGTTCTTTTTCAAGCTGCTCTAAAAACTGAATCACTTCTCGAAGGGTCAATTCAGCCTGAATTGAAGATGTCTTCTCTTCTATGGTTAACGCATGCTGTGGTAAACCAGAGGAATGAATACCGATTTTTTTACGCAGTTCTTTCCGCTGTTTTTTCGCCAGCTCTATGCCTGCCTGATATTGTTTTCTAACGTATGAGTTCCACCTGAAACCACATGCTGCAGCTGTTCTTGACAATGCTTTCCCGACTTCCTCAAATGCGGAAAGCTGCGTTCCTCCATCTCGAATGTGCCTTAAGACGACTTCTGCTAAAAGTAAATCTTCATCTTGTGTCCATGCGTCCTGCCTTGTAATCGTCAATTGATCATCCCCCCTGAATCTGAATACCACATCATATGCGCCTACTAGAGTAGATAGACTATTTGCAGGAGAGAAACCTAAAAAATAGACAAATAAAAAAACGCAAGGGAAGATTCCCTCACGTTTTTTTATCAAGCATTAGTTGCTTTTTACGTCTTTGCCTTTGTATGTTCCGCAAGATTTGCAGACACGATGAGAAATTTTCATTTCACCGCATTCTGGGCAAGCTACCATACCAGGTACTTGTAGTTTGAAATGCGTACGACGCAATCTTTTTTTCATTTTAGAAGTTCTTCTAAAAGGTACAGCCATTATTCCCACCTCCTTAAAGAGTTAAGATTCATTATTTTCTTCTAAGAGCTTCTTCAAGCCTTCCAGACGCGGATCAATTCGGTTTTGATGTGCATCTTCCGAAATGACCGCCCAGTCATTCCCTTCTTGTGGTGCAGCACCTTTTACATCCGTTTGGTCGCAAAAGATTTGCATCGGCACTTCAAGAAGAATTTCTTCCTTGACTATAGGCGTTAAGTCGATGATGTCGTCTTCTACAATAGAAACGTCTTCATCTTCTATATCGTCTGTCTTATGAAGTACAAATAGTTCTTTCGTTGAAATCGCAAATGGATAATTTACATCAACAAGCGTTCTTGAACAAGGCAATGTCATTTCACCTGTGATGGTTAAATCAAATGCGACTTGCTTTGATTCGATCACTCCAGTCCCTTTCACCTCTACCGGTGAAATTCGACGTATATCTGAATGAAGGCTAGTAAGTTCATTTAAGTCAACCGTCTCATGAAAATCGAAGCTGTTTTTAGCTTTTTGATGTAACTGATAAACTGTCCATTTCAATTGTATCACCTCTAAGAGCAACAAACATGATTATAGCTTTCATCATGTTATTTGTCAATATTTTTTCTTTACAGTCCTTTGTGATGTCAGAGGGTTGTTTGACATCAGTTCGCGGAATGCCTACACTGAAAAAAATGGGCTTCATTTTTCCCTTATGCTACTTTAGCATAGACCATTTAACCATAGCAAGAAAGGCGGAACATCTATTGAAAGCAACAGGAGTCGTTGTCGAGTATAATCCATTTCATTATGGACATGCCTATCATGTTCGTCAGGCGAAAACACATACCTCCTCAGATGTTGCCATTGCCGTCATGAGCGGTTCCTTCCTCCAGCGTGGTGAGCCTGCCATCGTCTCAAAATGGGCGCGGACAAAAATGGCGCTGCAAAACGGTGTAGACATTGTGTGTGAGCTTCCATACATATACGCAGTGCAAAAGGCAGAAACCTTTGCAAACGGTGCTGTGGCGATTCTAGATGCTTTAAAATGCCGCTCCCTTTTTTTCGGCAGCGAGGATGGTGACATTAAAGCATTTGAGCGAACGGCTCATGCTTGGCTTGAGAAAAAAGGAGAAATTGACCTTTTCACAAAAGAAAAGGTGAAAGAAGGCCTTAGTTATCCAGCAGCTGCAGCAGCTGCGTTTCAAGAGGTGATTGATCCTAAGCACTTACTGGATCTGTCCAAGCCAAATAACATTTTAGGTTTCCATTATGTCAAAGCCATCTTGGAGAGATCCCCTCACATGCAGCCCTTTACCTCTCAAAGGATTTCATCTGGTTATCATGATGAAGAACTTCCTAAAAATCAGAAAATCGCAAGCGCAACAAGTATACGAAAAGCCTTAAAAGATCACGGCACATTTGAAACAGTCGCCCCATATCTCCCAGAAGCTACGCTCAAGCAATTACATGACTTTCATTCTTCTTATGGTCTTTTACATACGCAAGAAGCCTACTTTAGCTTCTTAAAACAAGTCTTTCACACAATGGATACAGCAGAACTAGAAGGCATCTATGAAATCGAAGAAGGCATCGAACACCGCATGCAAAAGGCGATTTCACATGCGTCCTCCTACGAGGAATATCTATCTCTTGTGAAAACAAAACGATATACGTGGACAAGGCTGCAGCGGATGAATACACATCTCTTAATGAGGGTGAAAAAGAGTGCCATGCATGAGCTGCTGAAAGAGAGAGAAGCGCCTTACATTCGTTTACTTGGTATGTCAAAGAAAGGGCAGCAATACTTATCTCTTGTGAAAAAAGAATTGGACGTGCCGCTCATAAGCAAGCTGTCTGCCTTTTCACATCCCGCACTTGATCTTGATATTCGCGCGTCCCGCGTCTTCAGCCTGCCCGTTAGTGAGCCAATGCAAACGGACTTAACGGAAGCGGAGTTTAAAACCTCACCGATCCGATATGATGAAGAGACTGGTCTCTTCCAGTCTTAACAAAAAGAGCAGCCTTGATGAAGGCTGCTCTTCTTTGTTTAAGATGCTTTCTCTTTTAATTTGTTTAAATAGTTCAGGGCATCTTGCATCGTATCTACAGGCACAATTTTCATATCACTTTTAATATCTTTCGCTGTTTTGACAGCATTTCGGTAGTCTGAATTTGAATCACCTTTATCGTTTGGTGCAAAGAATATATCTTTTCCGGCTTTATCTGCCGCCACGACCTTTTGATCGATTCCGCCAATTGGACCGACCGTTCCATCGGCGTCAATCGTCCCCGTTCCCGCAATCGCATAGCCATGTGTTTCGTCTTCTTTTGTGAGCTGGTTATAAATTTCAAGTGACATCATGAGACCTGCTGATGGGCCGCCGATATTTTCAATATCCACCTTAATGGAAGGCGAGACTTTCACATTTCGATCTGTAAATAATGATACACCGATTCCAACTCGATTCGGCTCTTCTTTAAATGGTTTTAACGTCACTTTCTCCGTGATGTCTTTGCCATTTCGTTCAAGGACAAAACGGACAGATGTACCTGCTTTTTTGCTGCTGATATACGAAACCATTTTATCAGCAGAATCATAGGTCTTGCCATCAACGCTTTTGATTCGGTCGCCCACTTCAATTTTGCCGTAAGCAGGCATTCCTTTCATCACGTAGCTTGCATATACCCCGTTAAACGTATAATCTACTTTTTTGCCTGCTTTTGTATACGCTGCAATCATGGCATTTTCTTGAGAGCTTTTCATCAGCTGAAGCTGCCTTTTCATATAATCTTCATCCGACTCCCCGTCCGCTTTAATATTTTCTTCCGGGACGATCTCGTCATATTTATTCATTTTCGCAAGCAAATACGTATACGGATTGGCTGGACCTACTTTTATCGTCATAAGTGAGAAGCTGCCCTTCTCGTCATATCCGCCGTCTACTTGAATGTGGGGAGCAATCTCGGTTGCATCACCCGGCTTTGTCACGTAATATGGCAGTTTGACAAAGGTTAAGCCAAATAATACAAGGATAACGACAAAAAAGCTGAGCCAGCGAATATTCAATTTTTTCATTCGATTAACACTCCCATTTATCAATGACATCTTTCAGTTTACCTGTTAGTTGATCTGCGGCGAGCTCACCTGCTTCAATCATCTCCTGTACCTGTGTAAATGCACTCGAGCTAAATGTTTCAAGCCTCGGCCGGATCATGACATCAGCGTGAATGGTTTGATGACGGACCAATTCATTTTGAAGGATGTCCAAACTCTGCATAATCACATCCGATAATCTCGTCGCCTTTTCTGTTTTTTTCACCCTTGATACATCAGAGGCGATAATGAGGTCCGCGCCCATTTCTTTTAAAACAGACACAGGAATGCGGTCAACAACCGCTCCATCGACTAGCTGTCTGCCTCCCATTTCATGAGGAACAAACACGCCCGGAATGCTGATGCTTGCTCTGACTGCTTGTGAAACAGACCCTTTTTTAAACACGACCTTCTCCCCTGTCTCGAGGTCACAGGCAACCACCGCAAGGGGCATTCTTAATTCTTCAAATTTCTTCCCATATGTAAACGTGTGAATCAGCTGCAACATTCGATTCCCTTTTAAAAGACCGATTTTTGGCAGTGTATAGTCAGCATAATACTTTCTTCTGAAGACAAGTGCAAGTTTTTTCATTTTTTCTACGTCTTGTCCTGCCGCATAAAAGCTCCCAACAAGTGCGCCAATACTGCTGCCAGCGATCATATCTACCTGAATTCCTTGTTTCTCAAGACTAGATAAAACTCCGATATGCGCCATTCCCCTCGCACCCCCGGAGCCTAACGCAAGTCCAATGACTGGTCGCCTCATGAAAATCCACCCTCCTCTTTTCTATGCATATATACGAATCTATTGGTCTAAACATGCCCCTTCTGCTCGTATAGTAATAGAAGACAGGCTCGGCTAGTGTCTTTCTTTTTTGATCACGAGCTCGCCAATAGATCATAACGGCAAGGGGCGAAATCTCCATGAAAAAATGGAACACTCTGTTCATCGCTGCTTTTTTTATCTTTTTAACAGCCACTGTGATTACACATCCACAAGCCTCTTTGCAAGCGTCTAAAAATGGACTTGCAATGTGGTGGGAGGTTGTATTTCCATCATTGCTTCCTTTTTTTATTTTGTCCGAGCTATTAATTAGTTTCGGGATTGTCAGATTTGTCGGGGTATTATTAGAGCCATTTATGCGCCCCATCTTTCGAGTGCCTGGTGTAGGGGGATTTGTCCTAGCAATGGGAATGGCATCAGGCTTCCCTTCTGGTGCGAAATTAACCACAAGACTCAGGCAGGAAGGACAACTGACACAAATCGAAGCAGAGCGCCTCGTTTCTTTTACAAATTCATCGAATCCATTGTTTATTTTCGGTGCGGTGGCTGTTGGTTTTTTTCATCATCCAGCTTTAGGGATTGTTTTGGCATGCGCACATTATTTAGGGAATCTCGCTGTTGGTGTGACGATGCGGGGATATAAAGCGCGGCATGATGCACATCTGAGAAGCCGTAAGCGATTTTTATTCCCACCGTTTCAAGAGGCATTCAGCGCTCTTCATACAGCAAGACTCGCAGAGAAAAGACCGCTCGGCCAAATTTTAAGTGATGCGGTGATGTCATCAGTCCAAACTCTCTTTATGATTGGCGGCTTTATTATCTTATTTTCTGTATTTAGTAAAATGCTGTCAGTTGTTCATGTGACGGACCTCTTATCCATAGGGATCGGATATATGCTGCAAACGATGCATCTTCCGCCAGAATTAGATCTTGCGATGATTGCCGGTTTATTTGAAATCACATTAGGAAGTCAGCTGACAGGGTCACAGGAAGTCACCCTTCTTGCTAAAACGATTGTCGTCAGCTTTATATTAGGATTCAGCGGGTTTTCTGTTCAAGCTCAGGTCGCCGGCATTCTGGCGGCAACAGATATACGCTTTAAACCGTTTTTCTTCGCTCGTTTGCTTCACGGAATTTATGCAGCTGTTTTTGCCTTTTTATTGTTCAAGCCTCTTTATGTCTCTCGATCTGACATGGCTCTCCCAGCAGGTGCCTTTGAAGCAAGCCAGCAGGTCGTCGTGTACAGCAGTGTGCTTTGGAATCAGCTTGTGACAGCTGGCCCATTGATCACGCTATGCAGCTTGATCTTGTATATCGCGCTATACTATCAGAAATTAAAAAAAGGATGAGTGCACGGTGCGGTGCACTCATCCTTTAAATTTTCCTTTCAGCGCTGCTTCTACCTCTTTTGGGACAAGATCTTTGACTGATCCATGATATTTCGCTACTTCTTTGACAATGCTGGAACTTAAGAAGGAATATTGATTGTTGGTCATCATGAAAAACGTTTCAATTTCATCGTTTAACACTTTATTCATTGATGTGCCTTGCATTTCATATTCAAAGTCCGTCACAGCTCTTAATCCGCGTAAAATAACTTTGGCTTCTTTTTGTTTCGCATAATCAATAAGCAGACCGTGAAAGGATTCAACTTTGATATTTGGCAGATCCTTCGTCGCCTGGCGAATGAGCTCACACCGTTCTTCAACGGTAAATAACGGTTGTTTGGATGAGTTATTTAGTACACATACATACACTTCATCAAAGATATTTGCACCTCTTTTGATGATATCCAAATGGCCCAATGTGACTGGATCAAAGCTACCCGGACAAACGGCTATGTTTCCCATGCTTTAATTTCCCCGCTTTCTATAGATCGTAATACCAGTCAACCCGTACAGTTCCTGTCTTGATATGTAAAGCTGTCCAGCTTCCTCTGGCAGTGTGACGTCCTTATCATGCTCACACACGATCACGCCGTCATCTGTTAATAAGGCATGCTCGTCAATCATTTCAAGAAGTGCTTTCAGCTGTTGATCTTTATAAGGCGGATCAAGAAAGATCGCTTGAAAGGATTCCTCTCGTTTCACAACGGCTGAGAGTGCACGCTTTGCCTCGTTTCGAAACACTTCACTTTGATCGAGCAGCGACAATTGATTGAGGTTTCCTTTAATCGTCTGAATTGCCTTCATATCTCGATCAACGAAAATGCAATGATCGAATCCTCTGGAAAGCGCTTCAATTCCTAAACCACCGCTTCCCGCAAATAAATCAAGGGCCCATCCGCCATCAAAATACGGGCCGATCATATTAAATATCGATTCTTTTACTTTATCTGTCGTCGGTCTTGTTGATTGACCTGGTACCGCTTTAAGTGTGCGGCCTTTTCTCGTTCCAGAGATGACTCTCATTTTCCCACCACTTTTTCTGCTTGCTTCTATTGGTTATTGTTTATGACAAAAAATTCAACATTATCTTACCACAACACTCCGCAGGGGACAATGCAAGGATTTTCATTCATTTTCTATGTATAGATCAAGGAATGCGGGGTCATACTATTTATAACAGCATCTGATGTGGTGCTGTTGCCAACCGCGGAGAAGACTTACGTTTCCCCATAAGTTCTTCCTCCGGTTTCTCCTCTCCCTTTGCCTTCTCCTTAATGAATCATTAAGAATAGAAGGACCCCGCGGGTGATGCCGCGGGGATTTTTTTGTGTCTTTAAAAGCCCACTTTATAATCATACTCTTTTGCTTTGTCCAATTTGGATTCGTACTCTAATTTAATAAAAGGTTTATATGAAGGCTCAACACGCTTCACAAATGGCAATGAGCTGAGCTTAGCCATATGACGCTCGAGATCATTCATATCACAATAGATCACTGCATACTTCATTTTCCTTGAAATATAGTGAACATTTCCAAATTTTCTTAGCGCCTTTGACTGCTTTAACGAATGCAGCCAAACGACCATCCCTTGACGTTTGGTTTCCATCTTTTCACCTGCCGCTTTTTCAATTCTTTTCAGTCATTATGTAAAAGACGAGACATTCAAGTCTCGTCAAGATACTTTACAGCCACAGCTGCCACCTGATCCACAGCCACCGCCGCATGATGATAGACCATCAAAATATGGGTTCCCTGTTGGAACTTTGATATATGCTGATACAGCTTGACCGATTTCAATACTAATCTCATCTAAGATGGATTGAATCGCTGTTTCTGCTTTTTTGAAATCAACCACTGTATCGTGAAGATCTAACTTTCTTTTGACCTCACGCATTTCCTTTGAGATCGTTCTATAGTCCGGATGGTATTTGCCGAACCGCTGCACATCCTCATATTGCTCTTTTACTTTTGTAAAATGGGCAATAATTTGTTGGGCTTCTTCGTCTTGCTGGAGACGCTTAAAGCAGTTGCGGTAATGTTCAGCCTCCTCCGACTGAAGAATCATGGCAGCCAATTGATTCGCTTCCTCTTGGAGCTCCACAGATTCGATTGTCGCATACATAAATGTTGCACCTCCAATTCATAGTTTACCACGAAACCTATGGATTAGAAAATGCTTTTACGTGATAAATACATCCCATGTTTCTCTTTTCTGCTTATATTCTGGATGACGGGAATTGAGCACAACGGTCATTTTATGCTTTCCTTTTGAAAGATGCTTGACCACAAATGCAGCAGTATACTCATTGCCTGCACGTTTTCCGTCTACATACACTGTAAAATATCCCGTCTTCTCATTCTTTTTTAGACGCGAAGGTTCAAGATGAAAATCTTGTAGTGTACTTTCTATATAGACAGAAGACCCCTGCACTTTGTATTTTAAAAAGCCTTGCTGCTTCATTTCGCTTTCGGCTTGCTGCATCACTGGTACAGCTGGATCTTGCTTCATGACTTGCTTCTCTCCATGTTGACTTTGACACCCGGTGACAAGAAAAAGCAATGCGCATATTGACAGCATCCATTTCATCTTCTGATTCTCCTTTCATCTACTTTTATAGGATGCTCAGGAAATAGACATCTTAATCAACTCAAAAAAGCCTCACCCGGCTCCATTTTGATTGCGCATTGCTTGGAACATTTGAATCATCATTTCAGCCATTTGAACACTGTTGCTCAACTGACTCACACGATGAGGAATGGTTTTTTCGTAAAAATTCATTTTATCTAATTCAAAGGACGATAGCTTTTCAGGATGTCGAGTCAGCTGTCTGTACCAGAGAGGACGCTGTCTGATGAATTTGATTCGATCCTCTTCGGCCATGACAAACTCCTGTACTTCTTTCCGCACCAAAAGCATCCCCTTTCAATTAATCTTTCCTGAAGGAGAATGGGTGCTGACTGCCTCCAGATGAACCTTTCTTTGAGCCATTTGATGAAAATTGTCCGATTAAGCTTTGTAAAGAGGAAATAGACTGGCTCATTTTGTTGATTTGTTCATTCATTTGATCAGCGTCCATTTTTTTCACGGCAGAAACCATTTTAGACATAAAATCTGCTTTTCCCAATTCACTTGGCTTAGAGGCTTTTTCTTCTTTACCGCCTTCAGATTGCGTTTGCCGGTAAGGAGACCACATCTCGTCTTCTTCACCAAACATGATCCAATTTTCGTATACACTTTGCCAGCTTTTTTCTTGCGTTTGCACTTCTTGAATTAACTTCGGATGGCGTCTGACGAATTGTTTAAATTCATCAATGGATGTTTGTTTTTGTTTGTTTGTCATATCCTCACCCCCCATACAAATGCCTACTATACTATATACACCAGCAGCTATTTTGGTGAGCCTCTTTTTCAATCAAAAAAACAGCTGCGATTGTGCAGCTGCTTTCGTTTAAGATGTTTTCTTGATGAAGTTTTGAGTGTAGTATTTTTCTTTCACACCTACGCCAAGGTGTGTGTAATCTTTATTTAATAACGCCTTCCTATGACCTTCACTATTGAGCCAGCCTTCTACCGCTGCAGGTCCATCTACATAATTATAGGCAATGTTTTCACCTGCGAGCTGAAATGCCACCTCGCCTCTTTCTAACCGATCTTTCAGCGTACCGTATTTTTTTGATTCATGGGAGAAATAATGATTCTCTTTCATGTCCTCACTATGCATGAATGCCACTTCAGAGGTTTCATCATCCCACCTTAAGGTCGGCAGTTTGTACTTATGACGGATAATATTGGTCATATCAAAAATTTGTTTTTGACTGGAAGCTTCGATCTCTTTCCATTTTTCACCTGATATTGCCTCAGGTTCTATCAATTGACCACGATAGACGACCTCATATGGCTTTTGTTTCACAAATGTATCTGCGTTAAACGCCCTGATACTTGAAAGAGTGCTTTCAAACTTATCCATGTAAAGCTGAACATACACATCATCTCCCACTTTCACAGTGGGTCTTGTATTCATATCATCTTCTGAGAATTCAAAGCGGTATGAATTTTGTTCATCCTCTACATGAATGTAAGGTGCAATTTGTGTTTTTTTAAATACTTCACTTGTGGCTTGACCGATTTTAAACGGTTCGACATTGAGCCCGTCTCCTGTTGCAAACAGGGTCACCACTTTACTATCCTTTACCCCTACTTGAATATAGTGCTTCTTCGATTGGTTGTATATCCACCAGTCATAATCATATGCGGAAGGATCAATGCGATCTGGTTCTCCCAGCTGTTTAAGCACTTCGTTTGAAGATTTCCCCATAAAGGACATGAGCCCCTTTTTCGGGATGTTGATCGGCTTATCGCTAGATGTTTCTTCATTAGACACCTTCGGTTCATTGCTGTTTTCTTTTTCTGGTGAAGATCCATATTGAATAAACAGAACGTACGTTCCAGATATAATCAGGAGGATGAGGAGTGTTTTGAGCACAGTTTTCAAATAAACACCTCCGTTAAATTGGCAAGGTACAAAAAGTACCTTCTACTGTCATTTAAACAAAACTCGCTTCATTTATCAACGACAATACAGCCTATTTAACACGAATTTAAAATATGCCCCTCTTAATGAAGAAATCCTTGCCCGTGATCTTGATCCTGTTGAGAGATTTCTGTCAGTGCATCTCCCGCGCGATCATTTGATAAATCTTCGACTGATAAATCTCCAAGAGCGACAATCCCTGTTAATGCGCCATTTTTCACAACAGGAATGCGGCGGAGCTGGTGCTCTGACATCAGCCGGACAATTTCTTCAAGCGTTGCATCTTCTTCAGCTGTCAGTACTTCCTTCGTCATCAGCGAGCCCACTTCCTGTGAGTTTGGCTTTTTTTCTGCAATGCCTCTGAGTACAAGGTCACGGTCTGTCACTATGCCAACGAGCTGATCTCCGTCAACCACCGGAATGGCCCCAATGTCCGCGTCTCTCATTTTGACTGCCGCTTCATACGTATTGTCGTCTTGCTGACATGTCACTACTTTTTTTGTCATAATATCTTTGATTTTTTTCGTTTTCACATCGATTCCTCCATCTATTATTTTCTTTATTACTGTAACCAGGTTATAAAAGAACATACCTTTCACAGTTGAAAGTTTAACGCTTTCATACTATGATTGTCAGTAAAGGGAATTTTTATAAGGAGGGGTTTTGGGTGAAGTTTGAAGGTACGGGGATTGAAAAGGTAGCAGCTGACTTAAATAAATTAGATTTCATCATGGAAAGTGAAGGATTTGTACGAGCCGATCAATGGGATTATGAGCGTGTGACGTACGACAGAAAGTATAACATGGTAGAGGGAACCTTTTATTTACGGATTTCCGGCTACGCCACCGAAGGAGATGTTGGTTCCAAAAGAGCACACATACAGCTTCTAACACCTTTACTTGGAAAACATTATTATCCGCACGGTGTTGAATACGGCGAAGGCGAAGATTTCCCTAAATCTCTCATCCAATCAAGCAAGAAAACGCTTGAACAGCTGAAAGATAAACTAGAAGCAATGACTGCTGAAGCATAAAAGAAGACAAAGGGCTAAAATCAAGATCATTTTAGCCCTTTGTCAACAATCTGAGCACAGCCATACGGCTGTGCTTTTTTCATTCATATTTCGGAATCAGCGCATCTGGTACGGCATCTTTCGCTCTTTCTTTTCTTGCCCAGTCAAAGAACACAACAGCAAGGATCGAGCCGTACACAATCTCCTGAATAATTTTCATCAAAATCGCGCCTAGCTGCTGGTCCTCTAGCAGAGGCAAGGTATGGAACATTTCAGGACCTGTGAGCGCAAGGCCTGCCAGCATATCACTTGGCACGCATAAGTGCAGTGCCTGTATCCAAGCGCCAGCATCAGAATAGGTTGCATAGATCGGTGCCTCACTAAACATGATGAGAGCACACGCAGGAGTCATCAATATTCCGTCTGCCATGATATAACCAAGCTTTAAAATGCCTGTAATCTGCGGCTGACTTTGGACTTTATGAACGAGCGGCCACCACATGAAAAAGGCAGCGATAAAAATGACCACCGTCATCAACGCATGATAAAACGGATCTGTTTTCACAAAATCAAACACAAGCGGAATGTGATACATCGAAAACAATCCGTTAAATCCAAGCAATGCAATTAAAGGCTTGGAAAACAAACGAAAAATTTGCTGAATGCCTGGTGTTTGTATGATCCACTCCCAAATGGCCGCAGGTAATCCTGTAATAAGGAGAGGCGGAATGACTAAATAGAGCACCGCCATTTGCGCCATATGTGCACTAAACATAATATGCCCCATTAAATCAATTGGGCTTCCTTTCACGGCGTATAACAGGACAAGCCCCGTCAGAAACAACGTTTTCTCTTTCACCGTCGCACGGTGCTTTCCCTTTGTCACAAGAAGCAAATAAAGAGCAGCTGCTATGACAATACTAGTCAAATAGTAAGGGCTCCATAATGCCCGAAATCCGAATATTTCTAAGTTCTCCATTGCTGCGCCTCCTTCAAGGGCAAAGCGGGCTTACCACCAAATAATGGTCAAAAAGGCTAATACGGTAATAAACGCGACAAACACACCTGAGTAAAGAAACAATGCGGGTGTTTCATGCCCTTTTTGGTTCATGTGCATAAAATAATAAAGCTGAAAAGCCACCTGAATAACTGCAAGCAATAAAATAAATGGTACTGCGAACCAGTTCCCAACGTCTTCAGAAGCGATTGTTAAAAAGGCAACAAAGGTTAATCCAATCATCAAGCCGAAAGAAATGAGCTGATGCTTCATTTCTTCGGCATTTTTCTTTTTACGGTATACAAGATCGACTTTAGACTGATTTGTGTTTTTATTTCCCATTCTTATCCCACCATTCCCATTAAATATACAACGGTAAAGATGAAGACCCACACAACATCAATGAAGTGCCAATACAGACTTGCCACATAATATTTCGGCGCATTGTATAAATCGAGTCCGCGTCTCATATTTCGAATCATAAGAGCGGTAATCCAGCAAAGTCCGAAGGCGACGTGAGCCCCGTGAGTTCCGACAAGTGTATAGAAGGAAGAACCAAGAGCTGAGCTGGTAATTGTAAATTCATACGCATGCACATAATGATAGAACTCATAAATCTCAACCCCTAGAAATGAAGCACCTAATAGCACAGTCACGCCAAGCCAAAGCTGCATCTTTTTAAAGGCAAAGTTTTTCATATGATACATTGCATACACACTCGTTAAACTGCTCGTCAGCAGAAGCATCGTGGCAATAAAGACAAGTGTGAGATCAAACATATCAGTTGTTTTTGCTCCGCCTGCATTAGAGTTTTTCAGCGCCAAATACGTGGCAAAGAGCGATGCAAACAGAACGGTTTCTCCCCCAAGAAACAACCAGAACCCGACGAACTTATTCTTTCCTTCTAACGTGGCTTTCTCAGGAGAAGCCGGAAAGGTTTCTGCTGTCATTTTTTGTGGTTCCATTATGCTTTCACCCCTTTATCATCGTCATCGGTCAAATCTTCTTTGTGAATATGGTACCCATGATCATCTTTAAGAGAGCGAACCAGCATGGTCGCAAATGTAATGCCAAGACCAATGAAAATCACTGGAAGTCCCCAGCTGTGCTCTTGACGATACATGAAGCCAAACGCTGAAACAAATAGACCGAATGAGATAATGACAGGTAAGATGGAATTATTCGGCATGTGAATATCATCGAGCGGTTCAGATGCTGTCATTCCTGTTTTACCATCCATTTTTTCAATCCATAATGGATCTAGTCCTCTGACAAGCGGAAGCTGTTTAAAGTTGTATTCTGGCGGAGGTGAAGACACTGCCCATTCAAGCGTTCTTCCGTCTCCCCAAGGATCGCTTGATACACGCTCTCCTTTTGCTGTAGTCCAGATGATGTTAATCAGCATGATGACAACAGCTACAAACATAAACAGTGCCCCAATCGTACTGATCAAGTTCCCAAGGTCTAGCCCCTGACCTGGCAGGAATGTAAAGACTCGGCGCGGCATGCCCCAAAGCCCGAGAAAATGCTGGATAAAGAAGGTTAAATGGAAACCGATGAAAAACAGCACAAAGCCAATTTTCCCAAGCTTCTCATTCAGTATTTTTCCAAACATCTTCGGCCACCAGTAATGCACACCAGCTAAAATACCGAATACGACCCCGCCAATAATGACGTAGTGGAAATGCGCCACGACAAAGTACGTATCATGGAACTGATAATCTGCTGCAGCTGCTGCAAGCATGACTCCCGTTACCCCGCCAAGCAAAAACGACGGTATAAAGGCAACGGAATACAGCATCGGCGTTGTAAACTTCACATTACCGCCCCATATGGTGAGCAGCCAGTTGAATACTTTAATTCCTGTAGGCACCGCAATCGCCATTGTGGCTACAGCAAAGATCGCATTGGCAATCGGACCAAGTCCTGTTGTGAACATGTGATGCGCCCATACCATGAATCCAAGGAAACCAATCAATACAGTAGCGAACACCATGGACGAATAGCCAAACAACCTTTTTCTTGCAAACACTGGAATGATTTCAGAGAATATTCCGAATGCTGGCAGGATTAAGATATATACTTCTGGGTGTCCGAAAATCCAGAACAAATGCTCCCAGATGATTGTATTTCCGCCGAGCTCTGGATTGAAAAAGCTCGTATCAAACATTCTATCAAGCATCAGCATCGCAAGCCCTGCTGTAAGTGGCGGGAATGCGAATAAAATCAGTGCTGAGGCGACAAATGTCGTCCATGTAAAGAGCGGCATTCTCATATACGTCATACCAGGCGTTCTCATATTAATAATCGTTGCAAGAAAGTTGATCCCGGCAATCAGCGTACCAATACCCGCTATCTGCAAACCTAAAATATAGAAATCCATGCCGTGCCCTTCTGAATTCAGCGTGAGCGAGGCGTATGCAGTCCAGCCTGCATCAGGTGATCCACCCATAAACCATCCAAGGTTTAAGAAAATTCCTCCGAAAAAGAACAGCCAAAAACCAAGTGAATTCACAAACGGAAACGCTACGTCACGTGCACCAATTTGAATGGGTACAACCGCATTCATTAATGCAAATAAAAGCGGCATTGCTGCAAGGAAAATCATCGTTGTTCCATGCATCGTCATGACTTCATTGTAAAACCCTGCACTTACAAAATCATTTTCAGGGATGGCTAGCTGAATACGGATAATCATCGCTTCCAGGCCGCCAATTAAAAAGAAAAATCCCCCTGCCACTAAATATAGTACGGCAATTTTTTTGTGGTCAACCGTCGTCAAGTAATCCCATAAGACAGCGCCAAACCCCCGCTTTTTAGCTATTGTACTCACCATGAAATCCCCCTCTTATCTCCCATTTGCCCCTTTTCATATAGATGTCTATCTTAACTTTACACAGACTGTGTCTGACAGATGGCTACTTCTCGGTTGTAGAGACATATTCGGGAGCTCTTAACAAAAACTTCACATCGATCACATACCCTCTTGCACATTCGCATTAGAAATTACTCGATTTTAAGTCCTTTTAAATACTCATAAAGTGCATCTGCTTCTGAGTCATTTAATTTAGGGTACGTCCCTGTCATTTTATTCCCTGGTTTAAAGCTCTCTGGATCTTTCAGCCATGCTTTCACATTTTCTTTGTTCATATCTTTGATTCCTGCTACTTTCGTTCGGTCTCCGAAGGTCGCAAGGTTTGGTGCCGTCCTTGCCGCTTCCGGCCGTTCGTCACCAGGCTCTACTGCATGACAGCTCAAGCAGTTTTTCTCTTTAAATAATTTTTCACCTTCAAGTGCGAGATCTTTTGTGGATGTAGGCTTCTTGTAATCAGCCATTTTTTTCGTCCATCCCAAAAACTCATCTTGAGAAAGCGTTTTAACTTTAAAGTCCATTAAAGCATGCGAGGGACCGCAAAGCTCTGCACATTTCCCGTAGAAATATTCTCCTGCATCTTTCGTTCGTTTTGAATCAAAGGTTAAATAAAACTTGTTTTCATTTTCTGTGTTTGTATCAATTTTACCGCCAGCCGATGGAACCCAGAAAGAGTGTTTCACATCGGATGCTTTCAGCTTAAAGTACACCTTTTGATCTGTCGGTACAATCAATTCCTGACTTGTGACAATCCCATAATCAGGGTATTCGAATTCCCACCAATATAAACTGGCTCTTACATTGACAACAAGTGTCTTTTCAGGATCTCGTTTTTTCTTATCCATAGCGCTTGTATCCCCAAGCTCAAGCGTGTATGCCACAACAGGCACAACGAGAATAATGAGGAGAAGAATCGGAATCGCTGTCCACGTAATTTCTAGGTTACGGTTCCCTTCCACCTGCTTTGGAATCGTATCTTCTCCCACTTTAGAACGTTTGAATTTAATGATGACGTAAAAGAAAATGATCGATACAACAATGACGACAAGAACCATAATGAGTGTACTCAGTACCGTTAGGAAAAACTGTTTATCTGCTACTTCCCCAACTGGTTTGAGTGTTGATAAGTATGGTTCACCACAGCCCGCCAAAACGAGCGTCAGTAAGAGAAACAGTGAATAAACACGCCATTTTCTTATCATAATTTGTCCCAACCCCTTTTGCTTGATCTCCTTTGCCTTTCGCTTTTTACCTCTTATTTATAAAATCACTTTTCACCCATTCATAACCCCCGCCTCTTATAAAAGCACTTACATTTCCTCTTTTCATAAAAAAATGATGTTTTTACTCAAAATACCATCTATGTATAAACAGAAAGCCGCCTAAATAGAACTGAATATCAGGCGGCTTTCATAGTTGTTAGAAAATGTTGTGTTATAAGATATAGCCATTGTTTTGATGTGATCAAAGTGTATTTTACTCTAGAATAGTGTAATGATAATCATCGCGACGAAAAAGATGGTTAAGTAGTTTAATGAATAAACGAACATGAGCGTTGACCACTTCATGACGTCTTTCATTTTAAAGCCCATAAGGCCAATGACGAGCCATCCAATATTCAGCAATGTGCCAAGTGCGACAATCGGCCATCCTAATCCACCTAAGAAAAATGGAAGTGGAAGAAGACATGCTGTCCAAATGATAATTTGGCGTTTCGTGACTTCAAAGCCATAAACGACTGGCAGCATTGGAATACCTGCCTTACGGTAATCTTCCGTTTTCTTAATCGCAAGTGACAGGAAGTGAGGGATTTGCCAAATGAACATAATCATAAACAAAACCCAAGCCGTTGTGTCAATTGTACCTGTGACAGCTGTCCAGCCGATTAATGGCGGCACCGCACCAGATACACTTCCAATAACGGTATTGATGGTGTAATGACGTTTAGACCACATGGTGTACAGAACTGCATAAGTAAAGACTCCGATAAAACCAATCACTGCTGATGTTATGGTTGTCATCAGAAGCATGATGAGTCCAAGTACAACAAGCAAAATACCAAATGCATACGCTTGCCCCGGCTGAATCTTACCTGTAACCGTCGGTCTTGTTTTTGTTCTTTCCATTAATATATCAATATCACGGTCAAACGCATTATTAATGGCGCATGAACCGGCAATAATAAGAGAAGAACCAATCATTGTTAACAGCACAATATCAAGATTCCCAAGGAAACTCATACCTGTAAAATAAAAAGCAAGCCACATTCCAGTAAATGTTGTAATGAAGTTGGAATTGACGATGCCCATTTTAATCAGAGCAAGAAAATCTTTCCAAGCTGTTGTTTCTTCTATTTGTCCATGAATAGCTGCTTCCGCGGCTGTTTTGGAATTTGCCAATGTGTATAACCTCCCTTGCCCAAACCTTCAAACGAACAAATGAAACGTAAATTCGTTACAACTCTATCATACAAGATAAACAGCTGTAAAAAAACATCCTATTAAATAATAAACGACAATCTTGAAGTTATTTGTGAACTTTTCGTGAATTTATAAGGATTTATGTGTGTTTCAGAAGGCGGTGCAAAATGAAATATTCTCTCCTCTATTTCTATCAGACTGTCAAAGAAAGATCAAGCACTCTAAATCTGTAAACTTTGTGAACTAACATATCATTTTTTTGTGAACTTTGGTCATTATGAATTGCAACAGAACACGCATTTGGCTTAAACTTGAGAGCATATGAGGTTTTTCATTTAGATCAGAAGTTTTTTAGAGAAGGTGAAATAATTTGATGAAATTTGCTTTAAGGTTATTGAGCGTGATCACAACGTTTGTGATGCTGATCGTTTTGATTGGCGGTGCGCTTGTGACGAAAACCGGCTCGGGTCTTGGCTGCGGCCGGCAGTGGCCCCTTTGCCACGGACGTTTCTTCCCTGAAATGAACCCTGCTTCCATCATCGAATGGAGTCACCGCATGTCAACAGGGGTTTCCACCATTCTTGTTCTGGCACTGGCGGTCTTATGCTGGAAAAAGATTAGTCCAGTATTCCGTGAAACCAAATTTTTGGTCATCATGTCGATTATATTCTTACTGCTTCAAGCGCTTTTAGGAGCTCTAGCCGTCGTGTTTGGTTCTAACGCCCTTGTGATGGCACTGCACTTCGGTATTTCACTCATTTCTTTTGCTTCAGTGTTACTGCTTGCGCTTCTTGTATTTGAAGCAACCAGATCTGAAACAAAGCTTGTGAAGCCGCTTCATATCGGCAAAAAAATGCAGTTCCATATTTATGGTTTGATCACCTATACGTATATCGTGGTGTATACGGGTGCTTATGTGAGGCATACAAAGTCAAGCCTTGCTTGTTCTGTCTTCCCGTTTTGTTCAAAAGACGGTGCACTTCCAGCGTACTTTAATCAGTGGGTACAAATGTCTCACCGAGCAGCAGCACTTCTTTTATTCGTCTGGATATTTGTTGCGATGTTCCATGCCATGAAACATTATAAAGAACAGAAGCAGCTGTATTATGGATGGATTATTTCAGCCATTCTGATTACACTTCAAGCCATTTCAGGTGTGATGTCTGTTTATTCTCAGCTTGCACTTGGTTACGCGCTGGCTCATTCATTCTTTATTTCCGGTTTGTTTGGGATACTTTGTTACTTCTGCTTACTCATTGCCCGGTTTAAATATGAAAGCAAAGAACCATTCAAATAAGAATTTGTATCCCCCTTTCATGCGGAATGGGGGATTTGTTTTATTGTTGTTTTGCTTCTTCAAATAGCGAAATGGCTTTTTTGCGTCTTTCCTGATGATCAACTGTCGGCAGCGGATATGTATCACCTAGCACACATCCCGATTTCAATTGCTCATCAATCGGCATTTTACTTGGTTCATGAATCCATTTTTCATCGACATGCTCTAGCTCTGGTACATATCTTCTAATATATTCCCCGCTCGGATCAAATCGCTTCGACTGGGTCGTTGGGTTAAAAATACGGAAGTACGGCACGGCATCTGTCCCGACAGATGCAGCCCACTGAAATCCTCCGATATTTGACGCCTCATCATAATCCACAAGTTTTTTTGCAAAATACGCTTCGCCCTTTCTCCAATCAATCAAATAATCCTTTGTTAAAAATGAGGCTGTGACCATTCGCAAGCGGTTATGCATCCAGCCCTCCTCATTTAACTGTCTCATCCCTGCATCAACGAGCGGAAAGCCTGTTTCCCCTTTACACCAAGCTTCAAACAGCGTCTCATCTTCATTCCATTTCATCCCTTGAAACGCCGAATTGATTTCTTTTTCTTTCATCTCAGGATAATGCGCATAAATCATATGATAAAAATCACGCCATGCCAGCTCTTTGATAAAGGTCTCTCTGCCCTCGTCTTCAAATAGTGCTTCTTCATACATCGCATGAAAAATCGTTCGGATCGAAATAGTGCCTGTTTTTAAGAAACGCGACAGCTTGCTCGTTCCAAAAAGAGACGGAATATCTCGTTTCTCATGATAACGCGTTAATCTTTTTTGGATAAAGTGATGCAGCGTGTTCATCGCTTTGTCTGAGCCGATTTGATCAAACTTCCTTGAGCAGCCCTTTAACAAGTCTCGCAGTTTGTCATTTCCTTTTTGCGAAAGCGACTCATCACAAATCGTATGCTCACTGCTGAAAAATGATTTGTCAACTTTTATCACAGGCTGCTTTTCTTGCTTACGCCATGATTGATAGTATGGGGTAAACACTTGATAATGTGACCCATCTGCTTTTAAAATATCTCGCGCCCCGTGAAGGTGTGTATCTTGCCACGTTGACACATGAATGCCCTTCTTTTCTAAAAAATCGGTTACTTGCTGGTCACGCCTTTGGCCGATACCCACTTCATCTTCATTAAAAAAGACGGCTTTGATGTCATACACATCCATGACCTGTTGAAAGACGCGCAGGACATCATCATGGAGAAGGTGAACATACACTTGAGATTCTCTTGCTTCCTTGACGAAATGCGCCAAGTTTTGAAAGAAATGTTCGTTGTTTATATCCAGTTCCATTTCAGTAAAAAATGGATCTAGATGATAAAGAGCCAATAATTTGTACTCGTGTTTTTTTGCATATGTGATCGCTTTTGATAGGGCGATATGATCATCCAAACGCATATCTCGGCGAAACCAAATCACAACAATTTCCAACTTTCTTCACCTCACTCTATAGTGTAATTACTCTCGCAGGCTGCTGCACATTTTAATGCGCTCAAAAAAAGACACATCACGATGGATGTGTCTCACTTATTATTCAGGCTTTAACACAATCAGCAGATCACCGGTTTGAATCGGTTCTCCATTTGTCACATGTATTTCATCTACGACCGCAGTGAATGGCGCTTGTACAGTCGTTTCCATTTTCATGGCTTCATTGATCATCAAATGCTCGCCTTGCGAGATTTTCTGTCCTTTTTCCACGAGCACTTTGATGACAGTGCCTGGCATTGATGCGGCAATGTGATTTGGATTTGAACGGTCCGCCTTCATTTTTTCTTGAACGGAGGATTTGATGCTTTCATCCTTAATCACGACTTCACGCGGCTGTCCATTTAGCTCAAAGTAAAGAACTCTTGTGGCATCTGGATTCGGTTCTCCAATCGACACGAGTTTGACAATCAGGGTTTTTCCTTTTTCGATTTCTACCTCAATCTCTTCACCAAGCCTCATCCCATAGAAGAACGTTGGAGTGTCAAGAACAGAGATGTCCCCATAGCTTTCTGCTGTTTGGACAAATTCAGAAAAGACTTTTGGATATAAGGCATACGCAATCGCGTCTTGCTCTGTCAGCGTCAGGTCATGAGATTCTTTGAACTGCTGCTGAATAGCTTCAAAGTCCACTGGCTTCAGCTTCTCACCAGGTCTGACAGTGAGCGGTTCTTCTCCTTTTAAAATCAGCTTTTGTAATTTTTCAGGGAATCCGCCATGCGGCTGGCCTAAATAGCCTTTAAATAATTCCACAACAGAATCCGGGAAGTCTAATGTTGCTCCTTTTTCATAGACATCTTCCTCTGTTAAATCATTTTGCACCATATAAAGTGCCATGTCTCCAACTACTTTAGAGGAAGGTGTGACCTTCACAATATCACCAAACATGTCATTCACACGTCTGTACATTTCTTTTACTTCGTTCCAGCGGTCGCCAAGGCCAACACCTTTCGCCTGCTGCTGCAAGTTACTATACTGACCGCCAGGCATTTCATGCTCATAAATTTCTGTATGAGGTGAGTTCATGCCGCTTTCGAATTCACGATAGTATTTTCTGACAGAATCCCAGTATTGAGAAAGGTGTTCGACAGATTGGACGTTCATGTCTGGCTTTCTTTCATGCCCATCTAAAGCATAGTACAGTGAGCTTGCACTTGGCTGCGATGTGAGTCCGGCCATAGAGCTGACGGCCACATCCACAATATCAACGCCTGCATCAATCGCTCTTGCATAGGTGAACAGTCCATTTCCACTCGTATCATGCGTATGAAGATGGATAGGGATCGTGAGCTCATCTTTTAAAGCAGAGACTAACTCATAAGCTGCCTGCGGCTTTAATAATCCCGCCATATCTTTAATACCTAAAATATGTGCACCGGCAGATTCAAGCTCTTTCGCAAGAGATACATAATACTCAAGATCATATTTCGGACGAGATGGATCAAGAATGTCCCCCGTATAACAAATGGCTGCCTCTGCCACTTTGCCTGATTCACGAACAGAATCAATGGCAAGCGTCATGCCTTTGACCCAGTTTAAGCTATCGAAAATACGGAAGACGTCAATGCCTGCTTCGGCCGACTCCTTTACAAATGCTTTAATCACATTATCCGCATAGTTTGTATATCCGACAGCGTTTGATGATCTTAAAAGCATTTGGAACAACGTGTTTGGCACTTCTTGGCGAAGCTCTTTTAATCGTTCCCAAGGATCTTCTTTTAAGAAACGGTACGCAACATCAAATGTAGCACCGCCCCACATTTCCATACTAAACAGCTCTGGCCATAAACCTGCTGTTGGCTGGGCAACTTTCTTTAAATCATGTGTTCTGAAGCGTGTCGCAAGCAGAGACTGATGCGCATCCCTAAAGGTTGTATCTGTTAAAAGGACGCTATTTTGTTCTTTCACCCAATTGGCAAGGCCCTCAGGTCCATGTGTGTCTAACAATTGTTTTGTCCCAGACGGAATCTCTTGATGAAGAGGAAGCTTCGGTACAATTGGCTTGTCAAAATGAGGCTTCTTTTTCTCCGCTATACCAGGGAATCCATTAATGGTCACGTTACCAATATAAGTCAGCATCTTCGTTCCACGGTCTTTTTGCTTAGGGAAATTAAATAGCTCTGGCGTTGAATCGATAAACGACGTATCGTATTCCCCTTTTAGAAACTTCTCATGCTTTGCCACGTTTTCAAGAAACGGAATGTTTGTTTTAATCCCGCGAATCCTGAATTCCTGTAAATTTCGGACCATTTTAGCAGCCGCTTGGTCAAATGTGAGCGCCCATGTGGACAGCTTGACCAATAGTGAATCGTAATAAGGTGTAATGACTGCACCTTGAAAGCTGTTCCCTGTATCAAGTCGTACACCAAATCCCCCGCCTGAACGGTAGGCCATAATTTTTCCTGTGTCTGGCATAAAATCATTTAAAGGATCTTCTGTTGTGACCCTTGATTGAATGGCAAAGCCATGTGTAAAAATATCTTCTTGCTTTGGTATACCGACTTCCTTGCTGTGAAGGTCATGACCCTTTGCGACAAGAATTTGGGTTTGGACGATATCGACACCTGTGATCATTTCAGTGATCGTGTGTTCTACCTGTACCCTTGGATTGACTTCAATAAAGTAAAACTCTCCATTTGCGACAAGGAATTCTACAGTCCCTGCATTAATATACGATACATTCTGGGCCAACTGAACAGCCGCTTCACAAATATCTTCACGCAGTTGATCTGTAAGAGACACACTTGGCGCCACTTCAATGACCTTTTGATGCCGCCTTTGAACAGAGCAGTCACGCTCATATAAATGAATGATATTGCCGTGATTGTCACCAATCACCTGCACCTCAATATGTTTCGGATTTTCAATCAGTTTTTCAACGTATACTTCGTCATTTCCAAAAGCAGCTTTTGCCTCTGACTTCGCACGGTCATAGGCTTCCTTCAGCTCCTCTTTCGTTCTGACAATCCGCATACCTCGGCCGCCGCCGCCTAGTGAAGCTTTAATAATAAACGGGTAACCGTATTCTTCACCGAATTTTTCGACTTCTTTGACCGAATCAACTGGTCCGTCACTTCCTGGAATGACTGGAATTCCAGCTTTTTTCGCTTCATCTCTTGCCTTTACTTTATCTCCAAACATATCTAAATGCTGAGAAGTTGGACCGATAAATTGAATGCCTTCCTCTTCGCATCGTCTTGCAAAATGAATATTTTCAGATAAAAATCCGTAACCTGGATGGATCGCATCCACGTCATTTCGTTTTGCAATTTCGATGATCCCCTCGATATCAAGGTAGGCATCAATCGGTTTTTTCCCTTCTCCAACTAGATATGCTTCATCTGCTTTATAGCGATGATAAGAGCCCGAGTCTTCTTTGGAATAAATGGCCACTGTACGTAAATTGAGCTCCGTACAGGCCCTGAAGACTCTGATAGCAATTTCCCCTCTGTTTGCAACTAGAACCTTTTGAATTGTTCTCTGTGACATTTCTCACTCCTCCATATCCCTTAAAATTTTATATGTACTCTATAATAAAGGAAGAAATGAAAACTGTACACTTTTGTTTTCTAAAGATTCAAAGTTTTCTGCAATCCATTTTTTTGAACTGATGGCTTGCTCATTGATTTTTTCTTTTTGTAACGCTCTTTATATTCAGTAAACATGCTGATATTCAGCAATATTCCCATACAGCCGCTCAGTAAAATGATAGACGATCCCCCGTAGCTGATAAACGGAAGTGTGACCCCAGTAATCGGAATCAGACCTGAAACACCGCCTAAATTAATGCATGTTTGGATCGCAATCATGGAGGAAATTCCTATTGCAAGCAAACTTCCAAATGGATCTTCACACTTTCTTGCAATATAAAAACCTTTCACGACGATGAAGCCAAGGAGAGCGAGCACAAAAAATACTCCGAAAAAGCCAAGCTCTTCTGAAATGATTGCCATGATAAAATCTGTGTGCGGCTCTGGAAGATACCCGTACTTTTGAACGCTTTCTCCTAGACCCAGTCCAAAAAAGCCGCCTGATCCAATAGCGTAATAGGAATTAATCAATTGATGTCCAGTCGCCCCTGCATCTTTAAATGGATCTTGGAAACTCTCAAAACGCCCGAGACGATTTTGCGTGAAAATTTTATCCCAAAAAAGAATAATAAATGGGGTCACGACGACCATCACGGCACTAAATAGCGCCAGCAGCTTCGCAAGTGTTTTCCCGCTAAAGCCTGAGCATAAAATCATCGCAAGGGCAATCATTCCAATGATAAAGGCTGTCCCATAGTCTGGCTGCAAAATGATAAATCCGCATAAGATCGAGACAATCACGATGGGAGGTGTGACTCCTCTTAAAATATGATCAATATAATGCTGCTTTTTTGCATACACAGCAGCAAGATAGATAATGACGACAATCTTCACAAATTCCGCTGGCTGAAGACTAAATGGGCCTATTTTGATCCAGCTTCTTGCGTTCCCTGCAATATGACCGCCAAAGTACACATAGATGAGTGAAAACACTGATAGCAGCAGCATACCGATCTGGAATTTCTTATTTGAAAACAGCTGATATGGAACTAGTGCTGTAAAGAACAAGATGACCGCTCCAACGATCATAAATAAAAGCTGTTTCTTAAAAAAATTATCTGGTGCGGCATCGTATCTGATCACAGATGTAATCATACTTGAGCTATACACCATGACCAAACCGAATGCGCTAATTAAAATAATGGCGAACAATAATGAGTAGTCATACGATTTTAGCATTCTCTTTAACATATAATCCTCTTCCTAACGTCTGTTTCTACTGCTTGATATCCTCTTAGCTGTTTTTATTCTACTACATTTTCTCCGTTTGATCTCGTTTTACCTCTTTTATATTGTTCGTCATTCATGAAAGAATCAAGTCCGTTTGACATCAATCAATGAAAAGAAAATAGAGGACAAAAAAACTCAAACTTATGTTGAGGAAGTTTGAGTTTTCAATCATTATTTTTTTGTGAACGCATCATGAAGTGCGGAAAGCTCTCTCTCAAGTTTATCGAGTAGTTTCTTACCTTCATGTTGATCAACTAATCCAAGCCGGACAGCAAAATCAATTTCTCTCGATAATCCGAACATTTGAGTATCTAAAACCTCTTCATAAAGAGGACATTGCGGCATCGTTAAGTTGTCCATTTGCACTTGGATCAATTTTAAAATTTTATCTGCATCCAATTTTAATAAAGCCAGTGCTTTTTGCCGATGATCGACTAAAATTTCTGACGCCAAAAGTATCCCTCCGTTCCCCAGGCGAGTACCTAATTCTTCTATTTATCATAAAGCGAAACGCCCAAAATTGCAAGCAGATTTGTACAGTTCGCTTTGTAAAAATAAAAAGAAGCCTTCCTTCATTAAAAGATACTCATCTCATATTTTTCACTCATCAGCTCAAGCAGCTTAATCCCAGCAATACTATTCCCTTTTTCATCCAGAGCTGGACCGAAGATACCGATCCCGAAATCATATGGTGCCGCCCCCATAATCCCACCTGAGACACCGCTTTTAGCAGGAATTCCGATGTTAATGGCAAATTCTCCGCTCGCATTGTACATGCCGCACGTCACCATAAAGGTTTTACAAATTCTAGCGACATCTTTCGAAAGAATCTGCTTACCCGTCTCTGGATGTCTGCCGTCTAATGAAAAAACACAAGCAATTTTCGCCAAATCCAAGCTGTTCATCATGATGGCACATTGTTTCGTATAGACGTCCATGACTTCTTCTACGTTCCCTCTAATAATATGATATTGCTTCATATAATAGCACATCGCCCGGTTAATCATGGATGTCTCAAATTCGGAGGCAGCTGTTTCTTTGCAGTATGTAATGCTTTTGTCATTTGCCAGCTCTCTAATGAAGCCAAGCAAACGGCTCAGCTGATCTTGCGGAGTCGCTCCTCTGATTAAACTCGTGACTGCGAGCGCCCCTGCATTAATCATTGGATTCAGCGGTTTATTCGGGCTCGCTGTTTCCAGTTTGATCATCGAATTAAACGGGTCACCTGTTGGTTCTTGTCCAACAAATTGAAATACTTTTTTTGGTCCTTCTTCTGAGAGCACGAGCGCAAGTGCTAATACTTTTGAAATGCTTTGAAGAGTAAACCGTTTATCTACATCTCCTGCCGAGTGGCACGTATTACTCACATGATACACAGCCACAGATAAATCCGTCTGATCCGCTTTGCCGAGTGCGGGAATATAGGATGCTACTTGACCATCTTTGGCCACTTTTTTTGCTTCTTCTACAAATCGATGAAGCTCTTCATTGTCGCGACATGCCATGCCTAATATCCTCCCTATCCTTCATGTAAGATTAGTGTGTACAAGGAGACGCATGTTTATGAAAGTGACAAAGCGGGGGAAAACTTCTATAATTTATGTTGGAAAGGGGTTGTCTTGAACATGAGCATCATTCAAATCAAGGGGAACGTACAGTACAAGATCACCATTGATCCAAGTGTATGGATTTTTGATGACCGTAAATTTTTAATGGATTCATTCTTTGAAAAAAGTGCAGAAAGTGAAGAGAATCAGCTAGATCAGGAGCTTGACCAAGAGCGGGTCATAAGAGAAGGTCAAACACTTCCACCCACGTTAAAAACAGAGAAGAAGTACGAAAAGGAAAGACTCGTCACAGGCAGCTTCGGGATGAAACTTGGCGATATGCTAAAAAATGCTGAGCCGCTTGAACATGCGGATACATGCGAATTTGTCACAGAAACAGGTAAAATTGCTGTGCCGCTTTCTCAGGCAATGGAGAGCATTGCTCATTTCAGTCAAAATGGTAAGCCAATCACAGAAGAAGGACCAATCCACGTCTATTTCGCGGATCAGTCCAACCTCACTCAGCCGATAAAAGGTGTCAAAGAGCTGATGATTACATAAAGTCAGAGGGTCTGGACTATAGCAAATCAGCGGCAAGCTGTGCAAGTCCAGACCTTTCTCCTTTGACAAGCTTGACATGTCCAGAGATTTGCTGTCCTTTGAACCGCTCGATCACATACGTAAGCCCATTATTTAAGCTGTCTAAATAAGGATGATCAATCTGCTCTGGATCTCCCATCAGCACAATTTTACTTCCTTCTCCGACTCGCGTTAATAATGTTTTCACCTCGTGCTTTGTTAAATTCTGTGCCTCATCAATGATGATAAATTGATCAGGTATACTTCTTCCCCGGATATACGTTAATGCTTCGACTTGAATAGATCCAATTCCCGCCAAAATCGCATCAAGCTCACCTGGTTTTTTTGTATTAAATAAAAACTCTAGGTTGTCATAGATCGGCTGCATCCATGGTCTGAGCTTTTCTTCCTTTTCTCCTGGCAAGTAGCCTAAGTCTTTCCCAACAGGCACGATTGAGCGCGCCACGATCAACTTTTTAAACATACCGAGATCCTCTGTCTGCATTAATCCGGCAGCAAGTGCAAGCAATGTTTTACCAGTCCCTGCTTTTCCGATCAGCGTCACGAGCGGAATGTCACGGCGCAAAAGCAGCTCGAGTGCCATCGTCTGCTGGACATTTTTTGGACGGATTCCCCAAATATACTCTTGATCATAAACGAGACGTTTCATATGCTCTGCCTTTTGATCAAGCATTCCTAAAGCAGAACCGCCTTCATTTCCCTTCATGATGACAAATTGATGAGGGTTAAATGGTGCACTTGTGACCTCTTTTATTGGTAATTGATTGTGCTTATAAAATGTATTCAATTGCTCAGTCGGAATGTAGAGCTCATGATAGCCATTATCGATGTCTTCATTTTGCAGGACACGGTCACTTAAGAAGTCTTCTGCTTGAAGCCCTATAGCATCTGCCTTTACCCGCACTAACACATCCTTGCTGACCAAAATGACAGGCCGGCCATGAGGCTTTGTTTCTTCCTCTAAGCTCAAATTTTTCGCGACTGCCAAAATCCGATTATCGTTCGTTTTTTCAATAAAAATTTCTTGAAGCTCATGGAAGGAGCGGTGATTCAGTTCAATGCGCAGCGTCCCTTTTGATTCTAGTGTAATTTTTTCATGCAGTTTCCCTTTCGATCTTAAACCGTCGATTAAGCGTGAGACACGCCGGGCATTTTGCCCAACCTCGTCCATATATCTCTTTTTCGAGTCTACTTCTTCTAACACAACGGCTGGTATGACGACCTCGTTGTCTTCAAATGAAAAGATTGAATTCGGATCCTGTAATAACACATTTGTGTCTAATACATAAATTTTACTCAGGTCCTTCGCCTCCTGATCGGGGTTTCATTCATCCTTGTCTTTCCCAAAACGATTGTTAAAATATATGTTTTCATGAATAAAGTTAGAAGGTTAATTCAACAATAAAATAAATCATGCAGTTTGTGAAGGAGGGAATATAGATGCGACTATTTATGACATTATTCATGATTCAAGCCATCATTCTGTTGGGCGCTTGCCAGCAGCAGGAAAAGCCAGAAGCACTGGACAAGCAAGATGGACGCCAGCACGTAGTACGGGTGTCAGACTCAACAAAGAAAAAGACCAATCAAGCCCGGTCATCCACAGATGTTGCGCAGCATCTTGTCAAAGTGACAGAGAACGTAGCAGATGTCAATGATGCAACGGCGATCGTCATCGGCCGCTATGCTGTTGTTGGTATTGATGTAAAAGATGATTTAGATAGAAGCAAAGTAGAAACCATTAAATATTCAGTTGCAAAAGCGCTGAAAAATGACCCAGAAGGTGCGAATGCTGTTGTAGTCGCTGATCCGGATACAGTCAGCCGGTTAAAAGAAATGGGCAAAGAAATACAAGCAGGCCGTCCTGTAAGTGGGATTATGGATGAACTAGCTGCCATTGTCGGCCGCGTGATGCCAGAGATGCCGAGAAATGAAATCGATCGTCACGAAAAAGACCCGACGAATGAGCCAAATGATCAGCTCAAACAAAACGATCAAAAGCAGTTAGACAAACATCAAAATGATCAATCAAACCATCATATGAATCAGAAGAAATAAAGAGAACGGCTTATATCTCCTGTGATATAAGCCTTTTTCTACGCTGATTTCAAGTGCTTGGAAAACATGCTATAATAAATGCAATAAGTGAGGTGAAAATGATGAGAGTGAAGTGCTCATTATGTGAGAAGCTTGAAACAATTGATGATGATACACTCGTTGCTAAGCGGTTAAGAAATCGACCGATTCATACATATATGTGCGATGACTGTCAGGAACGCATTAAAGTAAAGACAGAAGCACGCATCAAAACTGGCAGATTCTCTCTTTATCAAGATCCTGCGACGAAAGAGAAAAAGAAGAAAAAAGGAAAAAAAGAACAAAAGACATAAAAAAGACCTGACACATGTTCAGGTCTTTTTTTTACGTATTCACTGTTCCTTCTTTTTTTGCACGATGCAGCCGTATTTTATAAATAATCAAAATGGCAGCTGCCACGACTAGGCCTTCCGCTACTGGCAGAAAGATTCCTAGAAATGTGAGAAACGTGCAGCCAAAAATCAAAAACAAGTAAATCACGAGTGCTTTTAAAATCGGTAAACGTCTAGCAAAGCCGAGCTTAAAAACAATAATCGCTAAAACAAGGATGGTACCATATAGGAGCCACATCCCTGTTTGCGGATTTTCATCGACACGAAACAGCATCGCGAAAAAGGATAGATTTTCACTTACTTCCTGATCATTCAAAAAGATTCCCTCCCCTTATCTTTCAGGGTTCTATCTTTTTAATTCTTCATGGAATTACGATAATCCTGCTAGCTTTTTCTTCTTCGCTGCTTTCTCACGTTCGTTTTTATCTAAAATTTTCTTTCTTAAACGAATCGATTCAGGTGTAACCTCACAGTATTCGTCTTCATTCAAGTACTCAAGAGATTCCTCAAGTGACATAATACGTGGTTTCTTCATGCTCACCGTTTGATCTTTCGTCGCTGAACGTACGTTTGTTTGTTGTTTCATACGGCTCACGTTGACAACAAGATCGTTCTCACGGTTATGCTCACCAACAATCATTCCTTGGTATACTTCAGTACCCGGCTCAACGAAGATCACACCGCGCTCTTCAACGCCTTGGATTCCGTAAGCAGTCGCTTTACCTGTTTCCATTGAAACAAGTACACCTTGACGGCGTCCGCCAACTTGGCCAGACTGCATTGGCTGGTAGCTGTCAAACGTATGGTTTAAAATACCAAAACCACGAGTTAATGAAAGAAATTCAGTTGTATATCCGATTAAACCACGTGATGGCACTGTAAAGATCAGGCGAACTTGACCGTTACCATTATTGATCATGTCAATCATTTCACCTTTTCTTGCGCCCATTGATTCCATGATAGAGCCAGTGTGCTCTTCTGGCACATCAATTTGAACGCGTTCAACAGGCTCACATCGAACACCATCAACTTCTTTTACAATAACTTCTGGCTTCGATACTTGTAATTCAAATCCTTCACGTCTCATATTCTCAATAAGAATGGATAAGTGAAGCTCTCCGCGTCCAGATACAACCCAAGCATCAGGTGAATCAGTTGGATCCACACGAAGACTGACGTCTGTTTGAAGCTGCTGCTCTAAGCGCTCTTCAATTTTACGTGATGTCACGTATTTTCCTTCACGGCCTGCAAATGGGCTGTTGTTTACAACAAACGTCATTTGAAGTGTCGGCTCATCAATACGAAGGATTGGCAGGGCCTCTTGGTGTTCTACCGGACAAACCGTTTCACCTACGTTGATGTCTTCCATTCCCGATACAGCAACAAGATCTCCTGCTTTTGCTTCGTTGATTTCCACTCGTTTTAACCCTTGGAAACCAAAAATCTTTGTCACACGGAATTGCTTCACACTGCCGTCAACTTTCATTAAGGCCACTTGCTGTCCTACTTGCATTGTTCCTCTGAATACACGGCCGATCCCGATTCTTCCAACATAATCATTGTAATCAAGTAGTGCCACTTGGAATTGAAGCGGCTCTTCATGGTTATCAACTGGGCAAGGGATATGGTTAACAATGGCTTCAAACAAAGATTCCATGTTTTCATCTTGCTTGCTCGCATCGTTACTTGCTGTACCATTGATTGCTGATGCATAGACAACTGGGAATTCAAGCTGTTCTTCTGTTGCATCCAATTCAATGAACAAGTCAATTACTTCATCGACTACTTCAGCCGGACGAGCAAAGTCGCGGTCAATTTTGTTGACAACAACGATTGGTGTTAAGTTTTGCTCAAGTGCTTTTTTCAGCACAAAGCGTGTTTGAGGCATACAGCCTTCATAAGCATCCACAACGAGAAGTACACCATCTACCATTTTCATGATACGCTCAACTTCACCACCGAAATCGGCGTGTCCTGGTGTATCTAAAATATTAATGCGTGTATCTTTATAATGGATCGCAGTATTTTTAGCTAAAATCGTAATACCGCGCTCTCGCTCTAAATCATTTGAATCCATGGCTCTCTCAGCGATATTTTCATTCGCACGGAAAGTACCAGCTTGATGGAGCAATTGGTCAACAAGCGTCGTTTTACCATGGTCAACGTGGGCAATAATTGCGATGTTGCGAAGATCTTTTCGAAGTTTCACATTTTCATCTCCTAAAATAATTAGATAACTTTCATATTATATCACAATCCCCTTTAAATGCCGATCGTTTTTCTGTAAACTTATATTAACTCTAAAAAAAGGGATGGAGACAAATGAAACAAATCAAATGGCTTCTATTATTATGTGCATTACTTGCAGTTGTCAGTATGGCGTTTATTGGGGTATCTCTTGCAGAAAAAAACGTGCTGGGTATTTGTCTAAGTATTATGTTGGCCATGATTTTCATGGGTACAGGATTTACATTAAAAAGAAAATTAAACGTGCAATCATAAAATTCCTCAAAAGCCTTTTACATTCTACATGTAGAAGGCTTTTTATTTTGAGTAAAAATAAGACCAACCACCTATGAAAGCTCGAGTGTAGAGACAAAACATATCATATAGAATTGGCAAAAGTAAGCAATCTGAACCTCTTCATTTTTCGACAATAATGTTTATAGTTCTCCAAAACCAAACATAAAGTTACAATTTTCCTATTCTTCCACAAAGTTTCTCATGGTATGCTGTTCTTGCAACAAAATTTAACAGAAAAGGGAGAGAAAAGAAGCATGAAGAAGTTTTTGAGCAAATCGCTCAGCTCTGTTGTATTTTTCGCTTTAGCTATTATCCTTACTTTCACAACAGTAGCTCCTGGGCAAGCAAGTGCTGCAACTTTCAAAGGGATTCCTTTTGAACAGCAGCAAATCATTAAAGAATTATTGGAGAAAAACGAGCGCGTCATCAACATTCTCATCAATTCATTTGTTGAAGAAGACAACAGCTACACATTTGATGTGAAAAAAGCTGTTGAGCTCGGACTAACTGAAGAAGAAGCGGCGACTGCTGAGAAATTCTTAGATCGCGCAGCTGTTCTTACAATCGTTTTCAGTGAAAGCATCACTAAAAACGAAAAAGGGAAATTGATCTTTGATGCAGCAAAAGCTGTTGAACTTGGTCTTACGAAAGAAGAAGCTGCTAAATTCGAAAAACTTTTCAAATCAGTGATCAGACTTGCTGATCTTGCTGGTGATGCACTTGTTCTAGACAAAAAAGGAAACGTTGTAATTGATTCAAAAATTGCAAAAGGTCTTGGATTCAGCTCTACTGAATTACTTGTTTTCAACCAAATGCTGAAGAAAATTCCTCAAGAGCAATTAAAAACGTTCTATGATGCAGTTCAAATTGCGAAAGAAAAATTAAGCTAAGCTCGAAAACCCCCCACCTGGTTCGCCCAGATGGGGGTTTTTTATTTCAGCCAATAAAGAATGATCATCATGACGTACCCTAAACCAAACACGATGCTTGCTCGGAATATTAACTTGCCATAGTAGCGCTTCTCGAACCTTCTTTTTTCTTCCTTTTCATTTATATATGGCGTCCGATCAGGTGTCTGTATAAGAGTGATTGGTTCTTTCATTTCTTGATAAAGTTGCCGGCAGCTCTCGCAAGATTGTAGATGCTCGGCTATTATTTTATTGGTTTCTGCACTTGTGTCTCCCTCTATATAAAGTGGTAACAATTCTTCGATCAAATAACAGCTCATTTATTGAACTCCTCACAATGTAGCATTCGCTTCAGCTCTAATCTGGCTCGATGAAGGGTTGTTTTGACTTTAGATAAAGTCCAATTCAAAATTTCAGCTACTTCTTCATATGACAATTCCTGAATATCTCTTAAAATGAGGACCTCTCGGTATGAATCCTTCAGCTGATTGATATGATGCCACAGCCTTTGAATGTCAGCTTGTGTTTCGATGTGGTCCTCTGGTGTCATAAAGGACTGCTGCTCTAAGTAATCAACATCTTCTACATTCGTAAATGTCCATTTGATTTTCCGGCGATAGTCATTCACAAATGTATGATAAGCAATGGTATAAAGCCATGTTTTCATACTAGAGTGTCCTTTAAAAGAGGATAATCCATGTAAAGCCTTCATAAAAACATCCTGCGCAAGATCCTTGGCCGTTTCCATATTTCCTGTCCGCCGATATAAATATTTGGTGATTTCCTGAAAATATTCTTCATAGATTTTTTCAATTTGATCAGCTGGTCTGGACATTAGAAATAAAACCACACAGTCATCCAAATCGATAAGACAATGAAAAAGAAGTATAACGAGTAAATAAACCCCTTCATGCGCTTTAACTCATTATAGTCATTCTGATCTTCAATCAGCGCTGAACCCTGTTCATTCCCTATGACAACATGCTGAAATTGCTGTTCATGTGTCTTCATCCAGCTGGCTGCCTCGTCACCCAGCTCCCCTTCTTGATACAGTTCATATAAGTCTTGAAAGATGGCTTGTTTTTCTTTATCTGTCAAAACGGTGCACCTCTTTTGTTCGTCCATTTACTTCATAGATTTTACGCTCATTTGATCCGAAGGTTTGAATGATGACAAGCCATGAAATGTCCATGTCCCCTTCTTCGTTGATCATTCTGACTGGTTTTATTTGTTTTTTATAAATCATAGATGGTTTTTCACTTTTCAATACTTGTTGATAGACTTCATCACGATCTTTATTCGATACGGCATCCGGTATAAAGGACACTGGTTCCAGCCTCAGTTCAATTCCATCATGATCTCTAAACACACGCAGTAGATGAGAGGATCGGTTAAATGTATACTGTTTGGTTTCATTAGTGCCTGTCTTTTTCTTCACGTCTTCTGGCTTTTTCTCTATGAGCTTTAACAAATTCTCATCGCTGATTTCCCCTTTTTTCTGTTGAAGAAGCGATTTAGACAGCTTTAAATTGATAACATCTTTTGTGGAGCCATTAAACCGAAACTCCGATTGATCATTTGTTGTCACATTCACTTCATGCTGCCAATCCAAATAAAAATCATCAATACCTGTGATTTGATAAACTGGCGGCTTTAGATGTAAGTTTTGATACAGACTGTTTATTGTGTTTTTTATCTCAGTTTCCGTTATATTGATTCCGTCAATATCCTTTAATTTAAAGATGGCATTTCCATATTGCGCTTGTCGAAGTGTCCCCTTTTTCCAAGTAGCAAACGCAAAGCTTTCACTCTCGTTATGAGACATTTTTACTTTTGGCAGAAGAAGAACACTCGTCTCCCCGCCCTCTTTTTTGACAACTACTTGAATGCGATTGAGATCTATTGACCGTCCGCTTCTTTCAAAAAATTCAATTGTTTTTTTTCTATATTCTTTATCGGTCAGTTCCTTCCCCTCTACACGGCCTCGATAAGAATAACCGCTCAATTCGCCCGTAAATGCAGAAATGTTAACTTCATACTGATCAGCTGCAAACACATATTGATAAGGAATAGGCTCAGAACTAGCATTTAAATATAATTTCTGATCAGCTGGTACAAATTTTGAAGCAAGTTCTTTTGCACTTATGGCAGATAAAGGGCGATATTCTTCTGAGAAAGTATCGACCAATTCCGTTTTGGTGAATTGGAACATGGTATGAGGGATATTAACGATCGGGTTGAGTAATAGTAGAAAAAAGACAGCTATACACCCAGCACCCCACTGCCTTAGCCTCACCTTGTCTCGTAGTAAAGCACATAACAAATAAATCATCATAAAGCTTCCTGCTGCTGCAGCTAAAATCACAATCGATTTAAATGAAGATTGAAGCTCATACTTCGTGATAGAAGGATAAAAAATATAAAGCAGGGCAGCGAAAATCAGGCCATAAAACAACAGCGATTCCTTCCACTTCTGCTGCCAAAACAAACGGAAAAAAAGGTACAGTACCAAAACGGCAAAGCCAACCATGATCACTACAGTGATAAGGTCTCTCCATACTAGCCCTGTATCACCGCTGAGAAAGAACTTTTTACTTTCAGCAAAAAGGATAAACACTGTCTGACATAAAGGCAGAAGCAAGACAGATAAATCAAATGCAAAAAACATGCCTTTATTCTTTAAATAAGGAAGAGAGATCACATAATAAAGTGATGCAAGCAAGACATACCCATAGATGAGAAATTGCATGAAATCCGTCAGCACTTCAAATGTTTCAATCGTATACTGTCTGGCTAGGACTTGGTGGCTCATTTCAAGTGTCATTCCGCCTAGCAGGACTACTCTTAATACAAGCCCAGCATAAAATACATAATCACTTTTCTTTTCTTTCCATATAGGCAGTGTAATAAAAAGGACAAATAGTCCAAGTACACACCATTGAATGATGTGGATACTGTACTCATTTAAAATAAAATATCTTTCAAAATGGAGGGATAAATCACTAAACAAATCTAACATTAAAACACAATCCTTTACATCAAATTAAGGCCTCGTTCGTATAGACATTTCTCCTACCAAAAAGTTTCATCAAACACAAAAAATCACTTCATTCTCATGAAGTGATTTGGTTTATTTTTTATTTCCTCTGCCTTTTATGTAATCGTGTAAAATCTTTTCACAAACGGATCGATTTCCGGCGACTATACTGTTTTTCTCTAGAAAAGTTAGGCGTTCTCCATGTATATTTGAGTAGACAGCCCCTACTTCATCTAGAATCACACAGCCTGCTGCATAATCCCACGGCGCAAGCCTTAACGTGACGTATGCGTCACTTCTGCCGCTTGCGATATAAGCGAGCTCAAGGGCAGCTGATCCAATCGTTCTCGTCCCTCTCACATCACGCACGAGACGGGCAAACGGTTTAGCATCAAAATAAGGGCTTTCGATCGCCCAGGTCGGGTTAATGCCGACAATGGCTTTTTCAATCGCTACATCTTTTAATGGCGGAAGCAGGGTATCATTCATATAGGCCCCTTCCCCTTTGACCGCATGGTAAAGCTCGTCATGAATGACGTCATAAATGAGACCGATTTTCCCTATGCCATTTTCAAATATCCCGATGGAAATGGCAAAGTTGCGTTTTTGATGGACAAAGTTCATTGTGCCATCGATTGGATCAATGATCCACACAATCCCATCCAGCGAGGTCACCTCTTCCCCTTGTCCCTCTTCTCCTAAAATGTGATGATCTGAAAATGTCGATTGTATCTTTTCAATGAAAAAACGTTCTGTTTCTTTATCGATATTAGTGACAAGATCATTTGGATTTGATTTTGTTTCAATTGATAGACCTTCCTGCATGGACGCTTTAATACGGCTTCCTGCTTCTTTTACCCAAAGCTTTGCAAGACGGTCAATTTCCACCCAGTTTGTCATCAGACTGTAAACCTCTTTTCTATGTAATACCTATTTGTTTTAGCATACTGATATTATGTACGTAAAAGCAAGAAAAAAGCAGCTTCATACAAAAACGAACCGATGTATTGGTTCGTTTTTACCTCACCTTGTTTTACCCTTTAAGCTGCTCCCATTCTTTTCTTAGGCGCTCAAGCTTTCGTTTGCTGCGTTCGATTTGGATGTCATCTTTTTGCTCGATGGCTTCATGAAGCGTAGAAAGCTCATAATCCACCTCTAATCTCCACACAGCGATGCGATTCTTCTTCTCCTGTCTATACCCCTGCTTCACGATTTGCTTCATTTGGTCAACGCCCCTTCCAGAGAATGATTCATTCCTTGTCAGTTTTCATTGATAAAAAATTCAATCGATAAGAGAATTGGTTCTTGCTTATATCGTATGAAGCGATCGCATAACCGCAACGACATTCTAAAAATTGTGTCTTTACCTATTTGTTATGTACCACAAAATCGTTGTTTTTAAACGCTGCCCTATTTCCTCTACAATCTTTGATCTGTTGGTGCATCTTTTTTTGAGCTTAACCCAAGCTATGATAAAATATGATCAGCTAAAGAATACAGGAGGCATAATATGAGTGAAATGCGTTTTAGAGATGAAGATTTTGAGACATTTACAGTTGACGGTTTAGATGAACGAATGACCGTATTAAAAGAAAGAGTCCGTCCAAAGCTTGAGGCACTTGGTGAACACTTTGCACCACTTCTTTCTTCTATTACAGGAGACGAAATGTTTGTACATGTCGCAAAGCACGCTAGAAGATCAGTCAATCCGCCAAATGATACGTGGGTTGCTTTTGCAAACAGCAAGCGTGGGTATAAAAAACTCCCTCATTTTCAAATTGGGCTTTGGAAAACACATGTCTTTGTATGGTTTGCGCTCATTTATGAATCTCCTGTGAAAGGCGAGTATGGTCAGCTGTTCGAAAAAGAACTAGATACCATTCAGAAGAAAATACCACAAGATTTTGTTTGGTCTAAAGATCATATGAAACCAGATGTCATGCGTCACAGCGAGCTTGATGCAGAACAGCTGAAAACGCTGTTTGAACGTGTCCAAACGGTGAAAAAAGCTGAGCTCCTTTGCGGCATTCAGCTGCCTAGAGAAGAAGTCGTTCAAATGAATAATGAAGAATACTTATCAAAAATCGAAGATGCCTTCCGCACGTTGACTTATCTATACCGCTTTACACAAAAAGAATCTGTATAAAAAAAACGAGCCCATGCGGCTCGTTTCTGATTGTTGACAAAAGGCTAAAATGATCTTCATTTTAGCCTTTTGTCTTCTTTTCAGCGTGATAGAAAACCTTTGCAGTCTAGGAAGGACGAGTACCGGAGCGGAGCGAATTTGACATTCGGGAGCACCGGCACGCAGGACTGACACCGAATGCGAGGGTTTGTCTACACGCTGAAACGAGCCCATGCAGGCTCGTTTTTTCTTACATACGTATAACGGCTGTCTCTTCTGCCTCTCTTGCAGATTTCACTGTACGATAAGGAGAATACCCGCTTTCCTTTTCAAACGCTGCACAATGCGTCTTTTCCTCTGCTTTTGATGGCACAACCTCTTTAAATCGTTTATAAGTATCTAATAACTCCTGCTTCGCAATTCCTTTTTCATAGGCTTTTTCAACAGCTTGAAAAAACGAAATAACGGCAATCTTTTCCTCTGTCGTCCAGTCGACATCCATTGGATATTGATATTCCATTTACTTGTCCCTCACTTTAACACTCATTTCTTATTTGAACTTTTATTATAGCATCTGTTCGATCAGAAACCGATTGATTTTATGCTTTACATTCCGATCAGTTCATAATATAATTCTTTTGTTTTATGCAATGAAATCTGCCATTATTGGCACAATAATAGCAGGTATTTCGATGAAGGTGGGAAAGCAATTGTCACAACATGATACACCCTTATACACTGGACTAAAAAAGCATGCTGCAACCAATCCAGTCCAATTTCACATTCCAGGCCATAAAAAAGGAGCCGGGATGGACCCTGAATTCAGAGCATTCATTGGCGACAATGCATTAAGCATTGATCTCATTAATATAGAACCTCTCGATGATTTACATTCACCTCGAGGGATGATAAAAGAAGCACAGGAGCTCGCTGCTGAAGCATTCGGTGCTGACCATACATTTTTCTCTATTCAAGGAACAAGCGGCGCCATCATGACAATGGTGATGACCGTATGCGGACCTGGAGATAAAATCATCATTCCGCGCAACGTCCATAAATCGATTATGTCCGCCATTGTATTTTCTGGCGCAGTTCCTGTTTTTATTCACCCAGAAATAGACAAAGAACTTGGCATCTCTCACGGCATTACACCAGAATCAGCGAAAAAGGCGCTCACGGAGCACCCAGATGCAAAAGGTCTGCTTGTGATTAATCCGACGTATTTTGGGGTTTCAGCAGACTTAAAATCGATTGTAGACATTGCCCATTCATTTCATGTGCCTGTCCTTGTCGATGAAGCACACGGCGTGCATATTCATTTTCACGATGAGCTTCCACTATCTGCGATGCAGGCAGGTGCCGACATGGCAGCAACGAGTGTCCATAAACTCGGCGGTTCCCTTACCCAGAGCTCTATTTTAAATATGAAGGAAGGGCTTGTCTCAAAAGATCGCGTACAATCGATTTTGAGCATGCTGACGACAACGTCTACTTCTTATTTGCTCTTGGCGTCACTTGATGTCGCTCGAAAGCGATTAGCCACTGAAGGAAAGGCACTTGCAGATGAAGCCATCCGTTTGGCTGAATCAGCGAGAAACCGTTTGAACCAAATTGATGGCATTACGTGTATTGGCAAGGAAATACTCGGTTCAGCTTCTACGTACGATTATGACCCAACGAAATTAATTATCTCAATTAAAGACCTTGGGCTAAATGGCCATGATGTCGAAAAATGGCTGAGAGAAAGCTACCGGATTGAAGTGGAGCTCTCTGACCTTTACAACATTTTATGTATTGTGACCCCTGGTGATTCTGATGAAACAATCGATACGCTTATAACGGCTATGAAGGAAATTGCCGCAACCTCTACAAGTGAGAGCGGCACACAAGCGGTCACAGAAGTCCTGCTGCCTGAGATTCCATCGCTTGCCATGACGCCCCGTGACGCCTTTTACGCCACAACAGAAGTGGTTCCGTTTAAAGAAGCAGCGGGCCGCATCATCGCAGAGTTTGTTATGGTGTACCCGCCAGGCATTCCTATTTTTATACCAGGAGAAATTATCACAGAAGAAAATATCTCATATATCTTTAAAAACATTGAAATTGGTCTCCCTGTCCAAGGACCAGAAGATTCAACGCTTGAAATGATCCGCGTGATTAAAGAACAAAAACCAATTTTATAAAAAAGAAACATGCAGCCCCAAATGGAGCTGCATGCTTTTTTATTTATTCAGAGGCTTCATCACAGCAATGACAGTGACCACACGTTCCGTATAGCGTTGTCACTTTTTCATTTTCAAATTGATCAATGGTTTCATTGCAATCTTGACAAATAATTGTACCCACGTACATTCCCCTTTTCTTCATTCATAATTTGAAAGCGTTTAATCTATTTCATATCTCTATAATATGATGTCACATTTAAGTTGTCAACGGTTAATTGTATGACACATTTAAATATTTTTTATGAATATGTGCTTTTTTCTCATCATATTGAGGGAACGTTTCAATTGTATTTTGCTTCATATCAATTCTGTAACAATTGAGTAACAATCGAAAATTGTCAAAAAGGACATGATACACTAGAGTGACTAACAGGTAACCAGCTCCTAAAAATGTTGGGACAACCCCAAAGGATTTTGAGGTGAATAGATTGAATTTTATGAGGTCACTTCTCATTATATTCCCCATGCTCTTTGTACTTAGTTCATGCTCATTTGCGTATATCATACCGAATCAGACCGACCAAGTCAGTCATATTCAGAAACCAAGAATTCTCTTTTTTACAGATGCAGAAAATCTTGATAAAGAAAGTCCTTATTATGATGCAGTCCTCGATTTAAAGAATGAATATCCGAAGGAAATGTCAAAGATGATTGTGAAAGAAGATCGTAAAGGCTGGAAAAATGAAGTAGACGAATTGCCGGCTATTTTACTTGTAAATAATGAAAAAGTCATTGTGAAGATTGAAGGAAATGTCAGCAGCAAAGAGGATATTTTATCGCCCTTATGCCACGCTTTAGACCGCGTGAATACAAATTAATGGCCTACCCTTGCACTTATATATCCATATGAAAAAGCCCCTCATCTCATGAGGGGTTTTTCATATGGGAGCGCTCAAAAAAACCCTCTCCATCAAGAGAGGGTTTTAATAGGTTCATTATTTTACGATATGAATTGGGCTTCCAATTGCTACTTCAGCCGTTTCCATTGTAATTTCACCTAAAGTTGGATGAGCGTGAATTGTCATTGCGATATCTTCAGCAGTCACTCCAGCTTCGATTGCAAGGCTAAGCTCTGAAATCATATCAGAAGCGCCAACACCTGCGATTTGTGCACCGATAACAAGACCATCCTCTTTACGAGTGATCATTTTCATGAAGCCATCAGTTGCATCAAGAGAAAGTGCACGTCCGTTCGCTGCGAATGGGAATTTCGCTGCAACGATTTCGATTCCTTCTTCTTTTGCTTCTGCTTCAGTGTACCCAACAGTTGCAAGTTCTGGCTCAGAGAATACAACAGCAGGAATACCAAGGTAATCAATTTCAGCTGGCTCTCCAGCGATTGCTTCAGCTGCAATTTTACCTTCGTAAGAAGCTTTGTGTGCAAGTGGTGGTCCATCAACGATGTCACCAATTGCATAGATGTTAGATACGCTTGTACGGCATTGTTTGTCTGTTTTGACAACTCCGCGATCAGTCAATTCAACACCAACTTGCTCAAGACCAAGCTCATCCGTGTTTGGACGACGACCAACTGTAACAAGTACGTAATCAGCATCAACTGTTTTTTCTTCACCTTTTACTTCGAAAGTAACAGTGACACCATCAGATTTTTCTTCAACGCCTTTTGCAAGAGCGTTTGTATGAATTTCAACGTTTCCTTTTTTCTTCAAGTTACGTTTAACCAATGAGCTCATTTGCTTTTCGAAACCTGGAAGGATTTCGTCTCCACCTTCAAGGATGACAACTTCTGTTCCAAAGTTTGCATAAGCAGTTCCAAGCTCAGTACCGATATATCCACCACCGATAACAACTAACTTTTTAGGTACTTCTTTAAGCGCCAAAGCACCAGTTGAGTTGATCACGCGGTCTGTGTATTTAAAAGTCGGCAATTCAATTGGACGAGATCCAGTTGCAAGAATTGCATTTTTGAAAGTGTAAGTCTGTGCTGAATTTTCATCCATTACACGTACAGAGTTGCTGTCTACGAAATAAGCTTCACCTTTAACGATGTCTACTTTATTTCCTTTAAGAAGACCTTGAACTCCACCTGTTAATTTGTTAACAACAGAAGCTTTCCACTCTTGAACTTTTGTGAAATCAACTGTTACGTTTTCAGCTTTGATACCCATGTCTTCAGAATGCTTAGCATTTTCGAAACGATGGCCAGCATTGATTAATGCTTTTGAAGGAATACAGCCAACGTTTAGACATACGCCGCCAAGTGTTCCTTTTTCAACGATTGTTACTTTTTGTCCAAGCTGTGCAGCACGAATAGCAGCTACATATCCACCAGGACCTGCACCGATGACAAGAGTATCTGTTTCGATTGGGAAATCTCCTACTACCATGACATTACGCCTCCATTAAAATTAATTGTGGATCATTCAATAAACGCTTGATGTGGTTAAGGGCATTTTGCGCAGTAGCTCCGTCGATCATACGGTGGTCAAAGCTAAGGGAAAGAGCTAAGACTGGAGCTGCAACGATTTCGCCATCACGAACAACCGCTTTTTCAGCGATACGGCCAATACCAAGGATCGCTACTTCTGGGTGGTTGATGACTGGAGTAAACCATTGTCCACCAGCAGAACCGATGTTTGTGATTGTGCAAGATGCACCTTTCATTTCAGCTGGAGCCAATTTACCATCACGTGCTTTTGTTGCAAGCTCATTGATTTCGTTAGACACTTCGAAAATTGCTTTGCGATCTGCATTTTTCACAACTGGAACGAGCAGGCCTTTTTCAGTGTCAGCTGCAATTCCGATGTTGTAGTAATGCTTTTGAACAACTTCATCTGTTTTATCATCGATAGAAGTGTTAAGTACTGGGTACTTTTTCAAAGCAGAAGTTAGAGCTTTTACAACGTAAGGCAAGTAAGTTAACTTGATTCCTTGATCAGCTGCAACTTGTTTGAATTGTTTACGATGTGCAACAAGGTTCGTTACATCAACTTCATCCATTAATGTTACGTGAGGAGCTGTATGCTTAGAGTTCACCATTGCTTTCGCGATCGCTTTGCGGATGCCGCTCATTTTCTCGCGAGTTTCTGGGAATTCTCCTTCAAGAACTGGAGCTGCTGCCGCTTTTGGAGCTGCTTCTTCTTTCGCACTTTCAGCTGCTTGAGGTGCTGCTTCTTGAGCTGCAGAACCACCATTAACGAAGCTGTCGATATCTTCTTTTAACACACGGCCGTTTTTACCAGAACCTGCAACTTTGTAAATTTCAACGCCTTTTTCGCGAGCATATTTACGTACAGATGGCATAGCGATGACGCGTTTGTTTGGATCAGCATCTACTTGCTCTTGTGCGCCTGCACCAGTTGCTGCTGCCGCTTCTTCTTGTGCCACTTCTTTCTTCTCTGGCTCGTTACCAGCTTCAGCAGTACCTTGTACTTGAGCTTCAGTTTTTGCTTCGCCTTCTTCTTCGCTGCCTTTAAATTGAAGATTTTCGTAACCAGGTGCATCAAACGTAATGATTGTTTGTCCTACAGTTGCAACTGTTCCCTCTTCAACTTTTAATTCTAATACTTTTCCTTTAACAGGTGAAGGAATTTCTACAACTGCTTTATCGTTTTGTACCTCTGCTAAAACGTCATCTTCATTAATTTCGTCGTTTGGTTTAACAAACCACTTAACGATCTCACCTTCGTGGATACCTTCTCCGATGTCCGGAAGTTTAAATTCAAATGCCACTGTTTTTCGCCTCCTAGATTTTGTTGAATCCTTGTTGTGTATGTTTACACGGTCTTGTAATTGATAAAGGGGAAGAGAAATAAATTCTTTTCCCCTCTGTCATTTAATTAAAATTCAAGAACTTTCTTAGCTGTTTCAAGCACGTCTTTATGGTTTGGAAGCCATACGCTCTCAGCTTGAGAGAAAGCAAATACAGTATCAGGTGCAGCTACACGAAGTACTGGTGCTTCTAGGCTAAGGATTGCTCTGTCATTGATTTCAGCTACTACGTTTGCAGCAATACCAGCTTGTTTTTGTGCTTCTTGAACAACGATCGCACGACCTGTTTTTTCAACAGAAGCGATGATTGTTTCAATATCAAGCGGGCTTACTGTACGAAGGTCGATCACTTCAGCAGAAACGCCTTCTTTTTCAAGTTCTTCAGCAGCTTTAAGTGATTCGTGAACCATTGCACCATAAGTGATGATTGAAAGGTCAGAACCTTCACGTTTCACGTCAGCTTTACCGATTTCAATTGTGTACTCTTCTTCAGGAACTTCCTGACGGAAAGAGCGATAAAGTTTCATATGCTCAAGGAACACAACCGGATCGTTGTCGCGGATTGCAGAAATTAATAGTCCTTTTGCATCGTAAGGTGTTGAAGGAATGACAACCTTGATACCAGGCTGTTGTGCGATAAGACCTTCTAAGCTGTCAGCATGAAGCTCAGGAGTATGAACCCCTCCACCGAATGGAGAACGGATTGTCACTGGAGAATGCCAGCGTCCGCCAGAACGGTAACGCATACGAGCCATTTGTCCAGAAACAGAATCTAATACTTCGTAAACGAATCCGAAGAATTGAATTTCCATTACTGGGCGGAATTCTTGTAGTCCAAGGCCAATTGCAAGACCGCCAATACCAGATTCAGCAAGTGGAGTATCGAATACACGATCCTCACCAAACTCTTTTTGCAATCCTTCAGTCGCACGGAATACGCCGCCGTTTTTACCAACGTCTTCTCCGAAAACGAGAACGTTTTCGTCATTTTTCAGTTCTGTGCGTAACGCATCAGTGATCGCTTGAATCATTGTCATTTGCGCCATGGCTTACTTCGACTCCTTCTGTTTGTAAATTTCAAGCTGTTCAACTAAGTTGAATGGTTTCACATCGTACATGTTTTCAATCAAGTCAGTGACTTTTTGCTTAGGCTGTTCGTCAGCTTCTTTGATCGCTTGTTTGATTTGTTCTTTTGCATCTTCGATGACTTTATTCTCTTCTTCTTCAGACCATAGGCCTTTGTTTTCCAAGAATCTGCGGTAGCGTACCAATGGATCTTTTTGCTCCCACTCATTTTCATCTTCTTTTGTACGATATCTTGTTGGATCGTCACCAGCCATTGTATGTGGACCGTAACGGAATGTAAGAGTTTCGATTAATGTTGGACCTTCGCCATTTACAGCACGCTCACGAGCTTCAGCAGTTGCTGCATATACAGCTAATGCATCCATACCGTCAACTTGTACGCCTACGATACCAGCTGCAGCTGCTTTTTGTGCAATTGTTTGTGCAGCAGATTGCTTTTCAACAGGTGTAGAGATTGCATATCTGTTGTTTTGGACAACAAAAATCGCTGGCGCTTTGTAAGCCCCTGCAAAGTTGATACCTTCGTAGAAATCACCTTGTGAAGCTCCGCCATCACCAGTGTAAGTGATTGCAACAGCATTTTTACCGCGCTTTTTCAAACCAAGAGCTACACCAGCAGCTTGAATGATTTGTGCACCGATAATGATTTGTGGAGAAAGTGCATTCACATCTTCAGGCATTTGGTTACCAACAAAGTGTCCACGAGAGAACAAGAACGCTTTTGTTAATGGAAGGCCATGCCAGATTAATTGTGGTACATCACGATATCCTGGAAGAATGAAATCTTCTTTCTCAAGTGCAAAGTGAGTTGCAAGCTGAGAAGCCTCTTGTCCAGCTGTAGGCGCATAGAAGCCAAGACGTCCTTGACGGTTCAATGAAATTGAACGTTGATCTAATACACGTGTAAACACCATACGGCGCATTAATTCTTTTAATTGGTCATCTGAGAGATCCGGCATTGCCGCTTCGTTTACGACTTCGCCTTTTTCGTTTAAAATTTGAAACGTTTCAAACTGCTTTTTGATGGCATCAAATTGCTTTTTGCTATCAACAATTGCTTTTTTTGTTTTTGCAGCCATTCTAAAGTCACCTCTTCCTTTCTTTTAACAGTCAATTTGTCGTGAATCCATTTATACATACAGATATAGGATAACCCAAAATACTCATATGACTCCTGTATTTAATAGCCACTAGGATCGTTGTCGAAACATTAGATGATCGCTCGTTTTTGAGTTCTTCTAACTGTATTAACGATAGTTCACAAAAAACTAATACAACTTCTGTTAACAAGGACTAGTTTACAACAAGAAAAATAGTCCGTCAATTGATTTAACGGCTTTATTTAAATAAATGTATTCGCTTTACTTTTTATAGTGAGCTGTATCAATCTGTTTAACAAACACCTCGAACTGTACTAGTATAGATTGTACTACTGTACTACAATAGAAAATGTTTGTTTTTGTCGAAAAATAAAAAAAGAGCTGTTTTTTTCAGCTCTTTTGGGATTCTTGATCTGCCGCTTTAGACAAAGCCTGTTTATGCTCATTCAATTGCTTTGTATATTGATTGAACTTCTTACCTTCTTTTCTGACTTTGCTATAAGAACGGTTCACCGTCTTCAGCTTGGATTTCAACTCTTCATATCCCAAGTCCTTCTTCTTTAAAGATTGATACAAATGCTGATCTTGTTTCAGCGCCTTTTGATATTCCTTGTAAAGCTGGTCATACGACGCATATCTTTTCTCAAGCGATTTGACCGTTTCATCTGCTTTTTCTTTTAAATCCGTATCTTTTATACGTCCGGCAGATTCCTTTACCGTTTTCAATTCTTTTTTCGATTCATCCATGCTGTCTTTTTCTGTTTTTAAATGTTCTTTTCGTTTCGCTGCAGATGCTAACGCCTGATCAGAAAGGCTTGACACTGTTTTTGTATGATCTTTTGTGGTTTGAATCATTTTTGTATAGAGCTGCTGCTCTTTTTTCTCATAGCTTTGCAGTGTACCTTGCTCTTTTTCAAAGGATGCCTCTTTTTCGCTCATTTTCGTCATCGCATCTTGCATGTCATGAAATGGACTTTGACCTCCGCATCCCGCCAGCAAAAGGGTACATATCCCCGCTAAAGCAGCACATGCTTTCATGCTTCTTCTCATCTGTCTCATCACAAGGTTCCCCCTTTACATCTCCACATACCACTATAATTTTTATAGACGCTTGTGACAAGGAAAGAGGTCATCCTGATGAGCCGGAGAAGATTTTTTTCAAGTGATAGGCGCATGACTATACAAATAGTGCATTCATACATAGTTTATATTACACGCTTCGCCTTCACTTATGAGAGGCCGAGTGTATTTCCAAAGGAGGTCAAAAGTATGTCTAATTATAGTCATGGAAGTATGTATGGTGGATACGGCGGTCACGGGTATGGATACGGTGGTGGATATGGCGGTGGCTGTTGTTACCCAAGTTATGGCGGTGGCTACGGATACGGTGGAGGACGGACATTCGCTTTAATCGTTGTCCTTTTCATCCTATTAATTATCGTTGGCGCAGCATTCTTAGGCGGCGGCGGTGGCGGCTGCTGCTAATGGCTGTTTAAGCCTCTGACCGGTCTCATAGGACCGGTCTTCTTTATTTCATTGCATATGTTGTGTATCATTTTATATACTTTACATACAAAGGAAATAGGAGTGAAGATTTGTGATTACCATGGAAGATATCGTACGGGACGGACATCCCGTATTAAGACAAACAGCTGAAGCGGTCGAGCTCCCGCCGACAGAAGAGGAAAAACAGCAATTAGCTGACATGATTGAATTCGTCAAAAATAGTCAGGATGCTGACATGGCTGAAAAGTATGGACTCAGACCCGGCGTTGGACTAGCAGCTCCGCAAATTAATATCAGTAAACGGATGATCGCTGTTCACTGTGAGGACGAAGATGGAGAGGAATACAGCTATGCCCTTTTCAACCCGCGCATTGTCAGTCACTCGGTCAAAAGAGCTTATTTAGCTACTGGTGAAGGCTGCTTATCTGTTGATGAAGCCATTCCTGGATTTGTCCCTCGATATCAAAAAATCAGGGTGAAGGCCACAACGCTTGAAGGAGAAGACATTGATATTCGCCTAAAAGGGTTCCCGGCCATTGTTTTTCAGCATGAAATCGACCATTTAAACGGCATTATGTTTTATGATCATATTCAAAAGGATCAGCCCTTCGCTGAGCCAGACAACTCTGTTGCGATCGGCAGATCATAAAATAAAAAGAAGACCCATTAGCCTAAGGGTCTTCTTTTTTTACTCTTCAATGAGGCCTAGATGAGTCACTGCATGGAATATGCCGTCTTCATCTACTGGCTTTGTCACAAAATCAGCCAAATCTTTTAATTCATTCACAGCATTACCCATAGCAACGCCAGTTCCAGCAAATGAAATCATCTCTCGATCGTTCAGACCGTCTCCAAAGGCAATGGTATCCTTTTGATCGTAAGGCAGCCTTTCGATGACTCGTTTAATGCCTTCAGCCTTCGACCCGCCTTTTGGCAGGACATCTGTTGACAGCTCGTGCCATCTGACAAGATCAATTTCTTCGCGGAACGCCTCGTATTGGACTTCCTCTTCAGCCTTACAGAATAACAGCATTTGAAAAATCTCGTTTTCTTTAAAGTAAGACAAATCATGCTCAGGATGCTCTGTTTTTAAAGTCCCAATCCCCTCATGGATAAACGGATGATTTGGCACAGAAGCCTTCATCGTTTTTTCCCCCATAAAAACAAGCGGATGATCATGACGATCCGCCGTTTCATAAATTTGCTCCATCAGCTCCAGTTTCAGCGGATTGCCGTAAATGACCTCTCCCTCATACATGACATACTGACCGTTATAAGCAATAAAGGAGTCAAGCCCTAATTCCTCTAAAATAGGCTGAATCAAAAAAGGCGAACGCCCAGATGCAATAAAGAGATGATGACCTTTTTCTTTTAATAAGCGAACCGCTCGCTTCGTTGATTCAGGTATTTTTTTATCATGATCATATAAAGTACCGTCGATATCAAAGAAGATGACTTTTTTATTCATATCCCGTCTCCTGTCTCTTGTTATGTATACCCACTCCCTTTCATCATACAGAAAGATTTCCTCTTTCGAAACCACTTCCTATGAAAACGCCTATTTCCCACATATAACCATGTAACATTCAATGGAATCGTCATATAATACAAGTATAAAGAGAGCACGGAATACATGGTCTAATCTGACTTCAAACCGAAAGGAGGCGACCTGTGATGCTTCGTCGTCTGCGCAAGAAAATTAGAAGACAATGGAAGGACATGCTTCGTAAAAAATCGATCGCTTAAAAGGATCTTCCGCACATTTGCCGAAGGTCCTTTTTTCTCAGAGACTTTTCTTATGCGCGTTTTTTTAATATAATAGAATTAGCGAGTGTAACATACGGTATTTAAGGAGAGATTTGGATGATATATAAGGTATTTTTTCAGGCAAGTACTACTGAGGTACCTGTAAGAGAACACACAGATTCACTATACGTTGAAGCGGTTTCTGAAAGAGACGTACGCGATAAGTTGAAAAAACATAGCTACAACATTGAATTCATTCAGCCTGTAGACGGTGCTTTTTTAGACTATGAACGAGAAAGTGAAAATTTTAAAGTATTGGAGCTATGAGAGGAATGAAATTTGTTAAAAACGATCAGGCGGCAGTTTTTGCGCTCGGCGGTTTAGGCGAGATCGGTAAAAACACGTATGGCGTTCAATTTCAAGATGAAATCATTTTAATTGATGCTGGTATTAAGTTCCCTGAAGATGAGCTTCTTGGAATTGACTACGTCATCCCTGACTATACGTACTTAGTTAAAAACGAAGATAAAATCAAAGGTCTTTTCATCACTCACGGACATGAAGACCACATCGGCGGTATCCCTTACCTTCTCAAGCAAGTGAATATTCCAGTTTACGGCGGCAAACTCGCAATCGGCCTACTTCGTAATAAATTGGAAGAGCACGGTCTCTTGAGACAAACAAAACTTCACATTTTTGAAGAAGAAGATACCATTAAATTTAGAAAAACAGCTGTGTCTTTCTTTAGAACAACACACAGTATTCCAGATTCTTATGGAATTGTCGTGAAGACACCTCCTGGTAACATCGTACATACAGGTGATTTCAAGTTTGACTTTACGCCTGTTGGCGAGCCTGCCAACTTAACAAAAATGGCTGAAATCGGGAAAGAAGGCGTTCTATGTCTTTTATCCGATAGTACAAACAGTGAAATTCCAGAATTTACGATGTCTGAAAGACGCGTAGGCGAAAGCATTGATGACATCTTTAGAAAAGTCGACGGACGTATCATCTTTGCTACGTTTGCTTCAAACATTCACAGACTTCAGCAAGTCATTGAGTCCGCTGTTGCCAACGGCCGAAAAGTTGCTGTGTTTGGACGCAGTATGGAGTCTGCCATTGATATTGGACAAGATCTTGGCTACATTAAATGTCCGAAAAACACGTTTATTGAACATAATGAAATCAACCGTCTACCAGCAAACAAAGTGACCATTCTTTGTACTGGGAGCCAAGGTGAACCGATGGCTGCTCTTTCACGTATTGCAAACGGCACTCACCGCCAGATTTCGATTAATCCTGGAGACACTGTTGTCTTCTCATCTTCACCGATTCCGGGTAACAATATTAGCGTAAGCCGCACCATTAACCAGCTTTATCGTGCTGGCGCTGAGGTCATTCATGGCTCACTCAATAATATTCATACATCTGGTCACGGCGGACAAGAAGAACAAAAGCTGATGCTCCGTTTAATTAAACCAAAATTCTTTATGCCGATTCACGGTGAATACCGCATGCAAAAAACGCATATTAAACTTGCGAATGATTGCGGAATTCCTGAGGAAAACTGCTTTATCATGGATAACGGTGAAGTTCTTGCACTAAAAGGTGACGAAGCAAGTGTCGCTGGCAAAATTCCATCAGGTAACGTGTATATCGACGGAAGCGGAATTGGCGATATCGGGAATATCGTCTTAAGAGACCGCCGCATTCTTTCAGAAGAAGGTCTTGTCATTGTGGTCGTCAGCATGGACATGAAAGAATTCAAAATCTCTGCTGGTCCTGATCTCATCTCAAGAGGCTTTGTCTACATGAGAGAATCTGGAGACCTCATCAACGACGCACAAGATTTGATTTCAAAGCATCTTGAAAAAGTAATGGAACGTAAGACAACTCAGTGGTCGGAAATTAAGAACGAAATTACGGACACACTTGCACCTTTCCTTTATGAAAAAACAAGGCGCCGCCCAATGATCTTACCGATTATTATGGAAGTGTAATAACAAAAAGAGACACGAGCCGACTGGCTGTGTCTCTTTTTTTCATCAAGCATTGAAAAAAACCGCACATATACAAGGTATACATGCAGTTTCTCATTCTTTTATGATTGAATTGGGAGGTGCTGAAAGCTTCTGACATCAAACAAGCCCTTTGTCGTCATTTTCACATCAGGAATGACTGGAAGTGCCAAGAAGGACAGCGTCAAAAACGGATTAAAGTCTAAGGAAAAACCAGTTTCTTTTAGTGCTTCATGGAGTTCATGGAGGCTTTCATTGACGAGATGTGCCGGCTGATCTGACAATAAACCGGAGATCGGTAATGGCAGCGTATGAAGAGACTGGCCTTCTTTGACAACGGTCAAACCGCCGCCTGCTTCTTTTAACGCCTCAATCGCTTTAATAATATCGGCATCATTTGTGCCAACTGCAATTAAGTTATGTGAATCATGTGCAACCGTTGTTGCAATCGCACCCTGTTTGATGCCGAAGCCGCTGACAATCCCTACCCCCATTTCAGATAAACCTTGATGACGTTCGACAAGCACCATTTTTAATACATCTCTGTCTGTATCACTTGTAAATTGTCCGTTCGTTTCTGAAGGAGAGACTTGTTCTAATTTTGTTTCAAGCTGATTCGGAATAATACGGATGACATTCATTTTTTGATCGTCTGTGATAGGCAGTGCAATATCTTGCTCTTGAACGTCTACTGCATGAACAGATTGTAATAATGCTGGGCTCGGTGCGATCTTTTCGACACTCGGTTTGTACTCTCCATGCTGCGCAACCAATTCTCCCGCAATAAATACGCTTGAGATGTCTACATGATGAAGGTCTGAAACGAGCATAAAATCAGCATCATAGCCTGGTGCAATGGCTCCCTTTGTATTAAGACCAAAACACTCTGCGGCATTTAAGCTTCCCATTTGATAGGCTAAAAATGGATCTAAGCCTGCTTTTATGGACATCCGTACTTGCTCATCAATACTTCCCTGCGCCATTAAATCATCTAAATGTTTATCATCTGTACAAAAGAAAAAACGTCTCGCATTCTTCTCATTCACAGCAGGTAAAACATTTTTCACGTTTTTGGCAACAGATCCCTCTCTCAGCATGACATACATGCCCCTTTTCACACGTTCAAGGGCTTCCTCTGCTGTTGTCACCTCATGGTCTGTTTGGACATTGGCCGTCCGGTAGACGTTTATTAATCGGTCTGTTAAGCCTGCTAGATGGCCATCAATTAATTTATTCTCGTTTTGAGCATCAAGCAGCTTTTGAAGCATATCTTCTTCTGCCTGCTCCACACCGACATAGTCCATCACCTCAGCAAGACCAAGCACTTCCTTCTCTTGATAAAGGGGCTTTAAATCTTTCGCTTTTAATATAGCACCTGATCGTTCAAAACTGACTGCCGGTACACAGGATGGCAGCATGAAATAAATATGTAAGGCAGCTTTTCTCGCTTCTTCCAGCATAAAACGTATGCCTGTTATACCTGACACATTGGCAATTTCATGCGGGTCTGTTACGACAGTTGTCACACCGCGCGGAACGACAGCTTTGGAGAATTCAGCAGGGGTAACCATAGAAGACTCGATATGAACGTGGCCATCAATAAAACCAGGTACAAGCATTTGACCTGCTGCATCCAGCTCCTGTTCTCCCTCGTACTCCCCTATCCCGACTATTTGTCCATTTTCAACAGCGACATCAGCGTCTATCCATTCCTGGTTAAACACATCCATGACTTTCGCATGTTTAATCACGAGGGCTGCTTTTTTTCTCTTTGCTGCTACCTCAATTTGATGTCTGAAAAGCTCCTTATCCAACGACACTGCCTCCTCCAAGTAAACAATATAATGTTTCTTATCGTAAACGAATCTGTTTGCCCAGTCAATGACATTTAGAGAAAATCAACCATATCAAAACACTGTTTTTTATTTCTGAATAGTGATAATTGCACGAAAAATATGATGACTCATTTTTGAGGTTATACATGAACAAAGCAACCCTTTTCAGTGTCGATTTCCGTCTCAATGTCCACCTGTCATGTACACATTCATATAAAAAAACACCCCGTCATCGGAGTGTTTAATAATCGTTCTGCATTTCTCGTTTTTCAAAGCGTCCTATATCGGCTACTGCCCCTATGACAATAAGAATATCTTCTTTTTGAATCATTTCATCTGCCAGAGGGGAAACGATGACTTCTTTTCCGCGCTTAATCGCCACAATGTTGATGCCGTATCTTGCCCGAATATCAAGATCTAAAAGAGAATGCCCCGCAAGCCTGTTGTTTGCAACAATCTCAATCAGGCTGTACTCATCTGACAGCTCGAGGTAATCGAGCACGTTATTTGAAATAATTTTATGTGCAATCCGTCTGCCCATATCTCGCTCTGGATGAACGATGCGATCCGCTCCAATTTTGTTGAGCACCTTTTCATGGTAGTCATTTTGCGCTTTCACGGTGACCATTTTGACGCCAAGCTCTTTCAGCATAATCGTTGTTAAAATACTTGCCTGAATGTTTTCGCCAATTGCAACGATGACATGATCAAAATTACGAATACCAAGATTTTTTAAAACGGATTCGTCGGTCGAATCGCCAATGACCGCGTGTGAGGCAATTTTCGCGTATTCGTTCACTCGATCTTCATTCATATCCATGGCCATGACTTCAAGTCCTTCTTCGCTCAGCGCCTTGCAAATACTTCCGCCAAAGCGTCCAAGACCAATGACTGCATATTCCTTTTTCATGTTCAGACTCCTTTTATCTCACTTAACATGCATTTTACTACGGTTTGATTAATGAATCCATATGCGAACGAATTTTTTTACGGAACGCTTCACTTAAGTAAAGGTCTGCTCCTTTTTCAATTTCACTGCGATAATGAGCTGGCGGAGCGATTTCTTCGCTCTTTTGAAGCACAAGAAAGGTTAAACAGTTCTCATAAATTTGATCACCTATTTTGACATCGACAAAAGCTGGACGATATGTACCTTCATATACTCCTTCTCGTTTATACAAATAACGAATGGCATCAAAAGGAACTTCATATAAAACACCCTCTGTTTCGCCGCCGTCTTCTACCATATCAGCTCTTGATCCATCTGGCCTCACCAATGTAAATCTCGTGGTAAAACCGCTTAGTACTCCTCCGCCGATGATTTGTTTGAAGTGATGATCGACTTCTGCCAGCTTAAATCTTGCATCATCCATACAGGAGCCATAGGCAAAATAATAGAAGGATGACGGCTTCTGCTGCCACAGTCTATAAGCTTTCCAGCTCCCTCTCTTTATTGCTTTCAGCGCTGATGCCTTCTGCTCTGGCAAAGTGTATGTCATGGCTGCTACCTGACCTTGATCCGTCATGACATTGATTTCCTGCTTGTCATACCCTTCCTCTAGTACGTCTATCTTATTCAACGTGTCAGCGGTCACCTCGTACAATTCCCCGTATACAGTGCCTTTTTCTGAGTGGACGCACGCTGGATATCCTTGACCTGTATCGTAGATCCTTCCACTCATCCAAGCTGATTTAGCTAATAGCCTGCTTTCCTTCATGTACGCTTCGTGGTGCTCTTCATGCTGCAATAACGTCCCATATACAAATAAAGCTTTCATCGTCATGACTTCACGTCCTCTCAACTTGCTGCTGCCTGCTTTTTTGACACACAGGCAAATAGATTTGAAAAGCTGCGCCTTTTCCAAGCTCACTGGATACGTCCATTCTTCCGTGATGATCTTTTAAAATCGTCGCACAGATGGTCAAACCAAGCCCTGTCCCTTCTTTTTTCGTGGAAAAGAAAGGATCATATATTTTTTGAATATCCTCTTCAGACATCCCTTTTCCTTCATCTTGAATGGTAATCTTCCATTCATTCAATACTTTTTCTGTAGATATGTATATGCTGCCACCTTCAGGCATTGCCTCAATCGCATTTTTAATTAAATTAATGAACAGCTGCTTCATTTGATTAGCGTCTGCTAGGATAGCACCGGCATCCTGCTTTTTAAATGGCTGTTTGAGATCAATATTTGAAAGAACTGCATTTGTTTTTAATAAGGTAATCACCTGTTCTAGGAGCTCATGAAGCTGGACTTCTTGAAAATGGACCGCTTGAGGCTTAGCCAATACAAGCAGCTCACTTAAAACAAAATCAATCCGTTTAATTTCGGAAAAGATAATGTCAAAATAATCGGTTCTTTCAGGATATTGTGTCTTCATCAGCTGCAAAAAGCCATTTACTGATGTCAGTGGATTTCTGACTTCATGGGCGATCCCAGCAGCTATTTGTCCAGCAACAGCCAGCTTTTGCGCCTGCATTTGCAATTGCTGATTGGATCTTTCAAGCTCAAGCTTTGCCTGCTTTTGTTTCGTAATATCAGCAACCGTCCCAATCCCTCCGGTAAACTGGTGATGCTCATCAAAATAGAGCTTGTAATGAACGTCTCCCCATACCTTCTTTCCCTCTTTATGGAGAAGCTGCAGTTCTACCCGCCCCGCATCCTTATGTTCCTTGATCACAGATAACAAATGCTGGACCACGCGCTCCTCTTGATCAAAGTACTGATTGTACATGGTGCCTAGACATTCATCTATGTCATAGCCTGTCATTTGTGTCCATGCTTGATTTAAGAAAATAATTTCACCTTTCTCGTTTGTTTCAAAGACGATTTCTTGCAAGTTATCTGTGATTCGATTCAGCCGCTCTGTCAGTTCGTGTGCTTCTTTTTCTCTCTTATTTAAGTCTGACACAAGTAGATTTAAGCGGTCTACATAGCCTGAGACAACCCAGATCCCTGTTAAAACCAAGACTGTAAAGGCTAGATCGAGCGGCCAATTAATTTGATAGCCGCCTAGATAATAAAAGAAATCCCAGCTTAAGATTAAAATAAATGCAAGAACAGATAACACGATCCGCACTTGATATGTTTTGTTCAAATGATTCCACCTGCCGCCCTGAGATTCTTTGTCAATTGTACCATTTTCCACTTATTTTTTGAGGGTGATGGGGCATTTTTAAGGAACTTTTTCAGAAAAAAATAGCCTGTTCTCAGCACAAAGGAAGAGAGCAGGCTATTTTAATTACTGCTGAAGAGCTTCTTGCAGCTCTTTTAACAGTAGTTCTGCGCCTTCAGCGCTTAATGTAATTTGACCATTTCCATAATCATGGTTCTCCGATGTAATCTCACCAGTCATGAGGCAAACGCCCTCTGGCTGGTATTTTTTCAAGACGATTTTCTCCCCATCTATAAAAAATTCCATACTGTCTTTAATAGCAATATCAAGTGCTCTTCTTAATTCGATTGGCATCACAATACGCCCTAGTTCGTCTACTTTTCTTACGACTCCGATAGATTTCAATTTCGTTCCCTCTTTCTTTCATTAGCTCAAGATCAATCTGTTTTGCACCAATTGATATATCGTAGACGTAAGAGATTCTCAAAAGGTTTCTCCTCTATAAAAAATTTTTTCATAAAAGAAAAAACAAAGGGAAAATTTATTGTGATTGTCAAAATGATACTTGAATTTTACAAGTTCATTTCAAGGTCATCACAAACCCCCACAAATGACATCAACCCTCTGAACTTTTAAATGTAAAATTGTTTAAAACAGCAAAAATAGAGATTGGGTGAAAACATGTTTCAAAATGCCGAAATTGGAATTGATTTAGGAACAGCTAACATATTGGTTTATAGTAAAAATAAGGGAATTATTTTAAATGAACCGTCCGTCGTGGCAGTCGATACAGAAACAAAAACTGTACTTGCCGTCGGAACAGAAGCAAAAGAAATGATTGGGAAAACACCTGGTAAAATTGTGGCGATCCGTCCGATGAAAGACGGTGTCATCGCTGATTATGATATGACAACAGATTTACTCAAACAAATCATGAAAAAAGCAGGGAAAAATATCGGGTTTACCTTCAGAAAACCAACGGTCGTGGTATGTACACCTTCTGGTTCAACAGCTGTTGAACGTCGTGCCATCAGCGATGCTGTGAAAAACTGCGGAGCAAAGCACGTGCATTTAATAGAAGAACCTGTTGCAGCCGCAATCGGCGCTGATCTCCCGGTAGATGAGCCTGTTGCAAACGTCGTGGTCGATATTGGCGGAGGAACAACGGAAGTTGCCATCATTTCGTTTGGCGGCGTTGTCTCTTGTCATTCCATTCGAATTGGCGGAGATCAGCTGGATGAAGATATCATTACGTTTGTCCGAAAGAAATATAATCTATTAATCGGCGAGCGGACAGCCGAGCAGGTTAAAATGGAAATTGGTTATGGTCTCATTGAGCATGAGCCGGAATCATTAGAAGTACGTGGACGTGATCTGGTGACAGGTCTTCCAAAAACGATCACACTTGAATCTCATGAAATTCAAGGTGCCATGCGAGAATCACTTCTTCATATTTTAGAGGCGATTCGTGCCACATTAGAGGACAGCCCTCCAGAGCTTAGTGGTGACATTGTAGACCGCGGCGTGATCTTAACTGGCGGCGGCGCTTTGTTAAATGGGATTCAAGAATGGCTCTCACAGGAGATTGTCGTTCCAGTTCATATTGCAGCAAATCCACTTGAATCTGTCGCAATCGGAACAGGTCGTTCACTAGAAGTCATTCATAAATTGCAAAAAACATTAAAATAATCTTCTTGTTCTACTTCTTTTTTTATCATTTCGATCATATCTTGAGAAATGGATAAACGTGAAGGAGGAAGAACATGTTGCTTGATTTAGGTAAACGGGTCGTTGTCACAGTCATTTTAACGGGTATTATTTTAGGAGGAATGAGCCTGTCGTTTTCACATATGCCCCCTTCTAATGCACAGCCTGTGAAACAACTGAACCGCTAAAAAAGCCGCATGAAAGCGGCTTTTTTATTTTGGCTTGAAACGTGCTCCCCATTTTCCTTTTCGGTCTTAAATCTGATATGATGAACATGACTAAAGGAGGGTTTTTTATGAGTTCATTTGAAAAACAACTAGATCAATATGCTAAGACCATCGTTGAAGTCGGTGTGAATGTTCAAAAAGGACAAGAAGTCGTCGTATCTGCATCTACTGAATCTGCAGACCTTGTTCGTCTTGTCGCGAAACATGCGTATGAGCGCGGGGCGAAAAACGTACATATCCGCTGGAGTGATGGTGTTCTTGCCCGTTTAAAATATGAACATGCACCGCAGGATGTGTTTGACCAATTCCCAGAATGGGAAGCTCAGATGATGGAAACCATCGCAAAACGCGGCGGCGCTTTTATCACGATCTTGTCAGAAAGCCCTGACCTTCTGCGAGGCATTGATTCGAAAAAAATCGCTGCACAGCAAAAGGCCGCTGGATCAGCCCTTCATACATATCGCCAATACGTTCAATCAGACAAAGTTGCTTGGACGGTCGTAGGCGCTGCATCAAAAGAATGGGCGAAAAAGATTTTCCCTGACCATACAGATGAAGAAGCTGTCGCGTTATTATGGGATCAAATCTTTAAAGTCGCTCGCGCTGATCAAGCAGATCCTGTTGAGGCTTGGAAAAAGCACGATGAGTCACTAAATGAAAAGGTCAAAATACTAAATGAGCGCCACTACCACAAGCTTCATTATGATGCTCCTGGCACAAATTTAACGATTGAGCTCCCAGAACAGCACATTTGGGTAGGTGCCGGCAGCGTGAGCGAGCGCGGCGTCTCTTTCATGGCCAACATGCCGACAGAAGAAGTATTTACCGTACCTAAAAAAGACGGTGTAAATGGGACTGTCTCAAGCACAAAACCGCTCAGTTATGCAGGAAATATCATTGATGAATTTACATTAATATTTGAAAATGGACGAATTGTCAATGTGAAAGCGAAGGAAGGCGAAGACATTTTAACTTCGCTCGTTGAAACAGATGAAGGCTCCCATTATCTAGGTGAGGTTGCTCTCGTACCAGACGATTCACCAATCTCAAACTCGAATATTCTCTATTACAATACCCTTTATGATGAAAATGCATCGAACCACCTTGCCATCGGCAGCGGGTATGCGTTCAATATCGAAGGCGGAAAAGAGATGAATCGTGAAGAATTGGATGCAGCTGGTGTGAACAACAGTATTACACACGTCGATTTCATGATTGGTTCAAAGGAAATGAATATTGACGGGATTACAAAAGACGGGAAACGCGAACCGATCTTCCGTAATGGAAACTGGGCGATTTAATCGAAAAAAAGACATCCACTTATGGATGTCTCAGATTGTTGACAAAGGGCTAAAATGATCTTCATTTTAGCCTTTTGTCTTCTTTTCAGCGTGATAGAAAACCTTTGCAGTCTAGGAAGGACGAGTACCGGAGCGGAGCGAATTTGACATTCGTGAGCACCGGCACGCAGGACTGACAACGAATACGAGGGTTTGTCTACACGCTGAGACATCCACTTTTGGATGTCTTTGCTTATTTATGCATAAAGCTCATCGAGTCTCTTTTGAATGTCTTGATCTGATAAGAACTCATCATATGTTGTTTGTTTATCGACGATGCCATTTGGCGTCACTTCGATGATACGGTTTGCCACTGTTTCAACAAACTGATGGTCATGAGATGAGAAGAGCATAGCTCCTTTAAAGCTCATTAAACCGTTATTCAGCGCTGTAATGGATTCTAGATCCAAGTGGTTCGTCGGCTCATCCAGCAGCAGAACATTCGCTCCTGACAGCATCATTTTCGATAACATACAACGAACCTTCTCTCCTCCTGATAAGACGCTTGCTTTTTTCTTTACTTCTTCCCCAGAGAAAAGCATACGTCCTAAGAACCCGCGTAAGAAGCTTTCACTTTGATCATTAGGAGAATATTGACGAAGCCAATCCACTAGATCGACATCGTTTCCTTCAAAGTATTCACTATTGTCTTTCGGGAAAAAGGCTTGAGATGTTGTAACGCCCCATTTAAACGTCCCGCTGTCTGGCTCCATCTCACCAGCAAGAATTTTAAATAAAGTGGATACAGCAAGCTCATTACGGCTTAAGAACGCAATTTTATCCTCGCGATTCATGATAAAGCTGACGTTATCAAGTACTTTCACACCATCAATTGTTTTCGATAGACCTTCTACTTGAAGGACATCATTTCCAATTTCGCGCTCTGGCGCAAAATGAACGTACGGATATTTACGTGAAGATGGCTTAATGTCGTCTAAAGAGATTTTATCAAGCAATTTCTTTCTTGAGGTCGCTTGCTTCGATTTAGAAGCGTTCGCACTGAACCGGGCAACGAACTCTTGAAGCTGCTTAATTTGTTCTTCTTTTTTCTTATTCGCATCTTGGCTGAGCTTCAGCGCTAGCTGGCTGGACTCATACCAGAAATCATAGTTACCGACATATACTTGAATTTTTCCAAAGTCTAGGTCCGCAATATGTGTACATACTTTGTTTAAGAAATGACGGTCATGCGAAACGACAATCACGGTATTTTCAAAATTAATGAGGAACTCTTCCAGCCACTGGATTGCTTGTAAGTCCAAGTGGTTCGTTGGCTCATCAAGAAGAAGAACGTCAGGCTTACCAAATAAAGCTTGGGCTAGTAGTACTTTTACCTTTTCAGAACCACCAAGCTCAGACATTTTCTTCGATTGAAGGCTCTCTGGAATGCCAAGACCTTTTAATAAGATCGCTGCTTCACTTTCTGCTTCCCAGCCGTTTAACTCAGCGAACTCACCTTCAAGCTCTGCTGCACGAATCCCGTCTTCATCTGAGAAATCAGGTTTCATATAGATCGCATCTTTCTCCTGCATCACATCATATAGACGTTTATGACCCATCATGACGACTTTTAATACTTCAAATTCTTCGTATTCAAAATGGTTCTGTTTTAAAATCGCTAAACGCTCACCAGGGCTCATATGAACATCGCCCGTCTGAGCTTCAATTTCACCTGAAAGAATCTTTAGAAACGTTGATTTACCAGCTCCATTGGCACCAATTAGACCGTAGCAGTTGCCAGGAGTGAATTTAATATTTACTTCTTCAAATAGTTTACGATCAGCAAAACGCAAACTAACATTATTTACTGCAATCATTTATTAATCCTCCATCACTCATTCATCATTATGAAGTATAACATGAATAACGTTTGATAGAAACGTCTCTCGCTAAGAACGAAGGCAATTTGTCCATTATGGTATAATAAATGGGAATGATTTATTGAAGGAGTTCGTGCGATTTGAGATTACTTACACTTATGGAATACTGTTTATTGATTTTCTTTATGGGTATTTATTTATCTGCAACAGGCTTTAATGCAAGGGATTTTGGCCTTTATATTGGGCTTGTGCTTATTTACACACTGGTACACATCTTTTCGAAACGCTTTTTACAAAAGCGAGGGAAAGAAAATCAAAAGGTCGGATTGTTTCGGTCCGTTTTAGCCATTACTGGGTCTGTCTTCGCTTCTGTGTTGGCGATTGTGATCATTGTTACGGTGCTCACGCCAAATTAAAACGACCCTTCTTTTAAAGGGTCGTCCATTCAAGCACTTTTCTCACACACCTGAGAAGGGTGCTTTTATTTTGTTTGCCGAATGTCGCCAAATGGGAAGAAAACAAATTCTGATGTCCCGACAACCCGATCCTTTTCAATGAGTCCAAGTCCATTTCTGCTGTCCATGGAATTGAGTCTGTTGTCCCCCATCACAAAGTAATCGTTTTTCGGTACTTTCACTGGACCAAAATCCCCTGTTAAATGCACTTCATACTCTTTCGCATGTGCCTTGTTCTCTTTTAAATAAGGCTCATCAACTTTTTTACCATTAATGTAAAGCGTATCATCCTTCATTTCAATCGTGTCTCCCGGAAGGCCGATCAATCGTTTTACATAATGAATCTTCTGGCCATCTTTTCCATTAATAATCACGATGTCACCTCGTTTGACACCACCTAGATAGTTAATGGTTTTGTTGACAAACAGCTTTTCCCCATCATGAAGAGTCGGTTCCATTGACTCTCCTTCCACCACATACGGCTCAAATATAAACGTACGGATGAGCAGGACGAGCGCAAGTGCAATTAAAATGGCTTTGATCCATTCAAACAGTGAACTTTTCTTCTCTGTTTTGTCTTGCTTTGCATCAGATTGAATATCATTTTCGTTTTGTTTGTTTTCTTCGTTCAAAATACTGCTTCCTCCTAAGACTTTCTGCTAAAAGACTTGAAACGTGAATTGAATAACTTTACTTTATCACATGTCATTTAAAAATTCACAAGACAACCATTCAATTAGATATTTTTTCCTAATTTGTTCATGATTAAACAAAAAGAAGCACCGCTCTTCACGATGCTTCTCTTCTGAATTACGCTTCTAGTTTGACTGGTTTTTTCAAAATACCCAGTAAAATCGCTGTTACAACGGCACCGATTAAGATGCTGATGATATAAAGAACCGGATGATTTGTTACCCAGAAAACGAATAGTCCGCCGTGCGGCGCAGGAAGCGTGACTCTAAAGAATTCCGTTAATCCGCCAGCCACTGCTGCTCCAATGACAGCTGAAGGAATTACGCGCAGAGGGTCAGCCGCTGCAAACGGGATCGCCCCTTCAGTGATGAAGGCAGCTCCCATGAAGTAGCATGTAATCCCTGCTTCTCGGTCACGTTTTGAGAATTTATTTCTAAAGATTGTTGTAGCAAGTGCAATACCTAATGGTGGTACCATTCCGCCTGCCATAATGGCAGCATGCGGTGCATAGTTTCCAGCAGCAATCATCGCAAGACCGAATGTGTAAGCCGCTTTGTTAATTGGGCCCCCCATATCAATCGCCATCATACCTGCCAAAATAATGCCCATTAAGACAAGGTTTCCAGTACCTAAAGTTTCAAGCCAGTGAGTTAATCCATCCATCACCATTTTTACCGGTGTGTTAACAATGTAATGCATGATGATGCCTGTGAAGAAAATACCGAACAATGGATACAGCAGAACCGGTTTAATCCCATCGAGTGACTGCGGTACGAATGTGAATACTTTTTTAAGTAGCACAACGACATAACCTGCAAGGAAACCGGCAATTAGTCCGCCTAAGAATCCTGCACCTGCTGCCGACGCCATAAATCCACCGACCATACCTGGCGCAAAACCTGGACGATCTGCAATACTCATTGCAATAAATCCGGCTAAAACAGCAACGATTAAGGCAAGCGCATTATCTCCGCCAATTCCTTTTAATACAGCTGCAAATGAATTAAATGAAGGGTCCTTAGGATCTGCTGAGTTAATTCCCCAGAAAAATGAAATTGCAACAAGGATACCGCCCCCGACAACAAATGGAAGCATGTTGCTTACACCACTCATTAAGTGCTTGTAGAAACCACTTCTACCTTTGCCAGATGACTCATTTTCGTCTTTTGAAGAACTGCCGCCTGAGCCTTTATAAATCGGCGCATCTTGATTGACTGCTTTTTCAATTAATTCCTGAGGACGGCGGATTCCAGCTGTCACAGGTACTTCAATGACATGTTTGCCTTTAAAGCGTTCCATTTCAACTTGCTTGTCCGCTGCCACAATGATGGCTGGTGCTTCTTCGATTTCTTTTGCCGTAAGGGCGTGTTTAATACCGCCAGAGCCGTTTGTTTCGACTTTAATGTCAATGCCCATTTCTTTTGCTTTTTCTTTCAAAGCATCTGCTGCCATAAATGTATGCGCAATACCTGTTGGGCAAGCTGTTACTGCTAAAATCTTAGCTGGTTTACCTGATACAGCCGGCTCTTCTTGAACTTCCTCTTCTTCTTCATCATCGTCCTTGTCATGCTTATTGATGATATCGATGATTTCATCTTCAGTAGCCGCTTCAAGAAGCTGCTTTCGGATTTCTTCACGCATGAGAAGTGTTGATAAACGAGAAAGTGCTTCTAAGTGCGTGTTGTTTGCGCCTTCAGTTGCGGCAATCATAAAGACAAGATGACTCGGCTGCGCGTCCAGTGATTCATAATCTACACCAGCTGTCGAGCGGCCAAATGCAATGGCAGGCTCTTTTACACTTGCTGTTTTAGCGTGAGGGATAGCAATTCCTTCGCCAATACCAGTAGAGCTCTGTTTTTCACGGTTGATCACTGCTTCTTTGTAGCCCTCTTTATCATTTAGCTTGCCTGCTGTATCTAAAACAGTGACTAGTTCTTCAATGACTGCTTCTTTCTGCTGGCTGTCTAATTGAAGCTTAATTGTCTGCTTTGTGAGTAGTTCTGTAATTTTCATGATGACTCCTCCTTTAAATGCGTGTGACTTTTACTTGTGGTAATAGTGTGTCGACAAGCTCTTTTGTTCCAAGCTCCTCAGAAAATGCTGTAGCGCTGCCTGATGTGACGCCAAGCTTAAATGATTCTTCAATCGAAAGGCCTTTCGAAACGCCGGCTAAAAATCCTGCAACGACTGAATCCCCTGCACCAACTGAATTAACAAGCGTGCCCTTTGGAACATTGGACTGATAAACCCCTTCCTTACTGAATAAGAGAGCTCCATCTCCAGCCATTGATACGATGACATGTTCAGCACCTTGTTCTAACAGCTTCTTCCCATAAGGAATGGCTTCTTCCGCAGATGAGATGCTCGTCTCAAACATTTCACCTAGCTCATGATGGTTTGGCTTCATTAAGAACGGTTTCAAGCCTGCTGCTTTTTTTAGTGCTTCCCCGGAAATATCAAGGACAACTCTGACACCTTGCTTTTCGCACACCTCAGCAATACGTTCATACGTGTTATGAGGCAATGAAGAAGGAATGCTGCCAGCTAAGACAACGACATCTCCTTCAGTCGATGAAGAAAATTGAGACAGAAACGACTCAAATTGCGCTTCAGTAATAGATGGGCCGAGTCCGTTGATTTCGGTTTCTTCACCTGTTTTTAGTTTCACATTAATTCGTGTATCTTCTGACACCTCGTGAAAGGCTGTTTGTAATTGTTCGTTTTGTAAAAAGTCTTGAATATATTTTCCTGTAAATCCGCCTATGAATCCAAGCGCTTTTGATTCAACACCGTGACGTTTTAAAAGCCTTGAGACATTGATCCCTTTTCCACCTGGATATTTTTTGTCATAGGTTGAACGATTCAAACCGCCGACTGCGAAATCCTCCACGTGTACGATGTAATCAACTGATGGGTTTAAAGTAACTGTATAAATCATGTTTTCACTACCTTTATAACCGTTTTTTCATGGTAATTATCGAATGAATCCTCTTTTGCGTCGTTTGTGATAATGGTGGCTTCCTGTAAACTAGCAAAGGCTGAAAACGATATTTCGCCAAACTTAGAGGCATCTGATAAGATATAGGTTTTTTTCGCCTGCTTCATGGCTCTTTTTTTCATGAGCGCTTCCTCTGGATCAGGGGTTGTAAACCCCGCCTCGGGATGAATGCCGTTCGTCCCAACAAAGCTTTTGTCAAAACGGTAATTTTCCATCGCTGTCAAAGCTGCGGCTCCCACCATGGCTCCTGTTCGATGTTTCACTGATCCGCCTATCAGGTAAAAAGAAATGCCTTTTCTCATGAGTGCTTCAATGTGCATAACACCGTTTGTCACCACAACAATATCTTGATCGGGATCGATATATTCAATCATTTGCTGTGTGGTCGTACCAGCATCTAAATAAATACAATCGCCTTGTTTTAAAAGTGAAGCAGCTGCCTCTGCAACCAATGACTTTTCTTGAAGGTTTTTGGCAGATTTCTCAAATACATCTGGTTCAAGACGGATACTTGATATCTTGGCTGCTCCCCCATGGACTCTTTTAAGAAATCCTTTTTCTTCAAGGGCTGATAAATCTCTTCTAATTGTAGATTCAGACGCATCTGTCATAATCGTTAAGTCCTGTATTTTGATGACATCATTTTCTTCTAAACAGTCGATAATGAGTTGATGTCTTTCCGGTGTCAACAAGAAAACACCCCCTTTTGAAAACGTATTCATTTTGCGCGCACCTTTATTGTAATCGCTTTTTTCAACATTATCAATACAAAACAATCAAATACATTCAATAACTATCAAAATCTTTCACAATGGTCATCTTACCTTTATATGTACCATTTGTAAACTGAAAAATATGTGACATTAAGATGAAAGTCATGATCTTAGCATTTCTATCATTTTTCATTTCATTCAATGGAACTAAAAAAAGCTTTTATGCGATGTGCATAAAAGCTTTTGATGGTGGATTACAGGCGAATTCACACTGTTTGTATGCTTTTGTTCTTCTCCAAATTATTCATATCTAAGAGAATCAATAGGATCTAGTCTTGCTGCTTTATTCGCAGGAATTAACCCAAAAACAATCCCAATAAGCATACTAAACAGCACACCGCCACAGATGACTTGCCAAGATACTAAGGACGGCCAGCCGGCAACTAGTGATACTAGCGCGGCGCCACCTAAGCCAAGTGCGATCCCCATCAACCCGCCGATCAATGTTAAGACGACAGATTCAATTAAAAATTGAACGAGTATTTGAGCCCTTGTTGCCCCAATCGCCTTTCGGATACCGATTTCCTTTGTCCTCTCTGTCACAGAAACAAGCATGATATTCATCACACCGATACCGCCGACAAGCAAAGAAATCCCAGCTATTGAGCCAATGATTGTTGTCATAACAGATGTGATTTGACCAATGCCTTCTGCGATTTCTTCCATATTGATCATTTCATAAGCATCTTCTGTATGATGATTTTCATTTAATAATGCAGCCGCATTCTTTCCTACTTCCTTCATTTGATCAGCATGTGCGACTTGAATTGACAACTTATCATATTCATTGATCCCAAATGTGGAGGTGAGCATAGCAAACGGGACAAATATTTCGTTCATATCAAATGAAAACATCCCTTTCTGTTTTGCTAAAACACCGATGACTTCAACAGGCTGTCCGTTCATCCAAATCATTTCGCCTAATGCCTTCTGTCCATTAAATAATTCTTTTTGTAAGCCTTCAGAGATGAGAGCGGCTCTTCTGCCGCTTCTAAAGTCAATATCTCTTAAATTCTGTCCTTCTGCTATTTGTAATGAATGTACATTCGTATACCCTTCATTTATACCGTTAACTGTCGCATCCACTGTCGTATCTTGAAATCTCAGCTGCATTCCTTGTGCAGTCGAAGAGGCAACCTGATTCACCCCGTTGATTGTCTTAACGCTTTTTATGTCTTCCTCAGTAAATGTGGCGTCGAATAAAGCGTTTGGATTTGCATTTAACTCTTCGTCAGAAGGCGTATATGTCATATCAATGGTATTGTTTGGACCTGAAATCGACCCTTTTAACATTTGCTCGCCGCCTTGACCGATAGCCACGACCGCAATGACCGATCCAACACCAATAATAATCCCAAGCATCGTTAAAATAGAACGTAATTTATGAGCTAAAACAGAATTCATCGCTATTTTGATATTTTCAAAGAGTTTCATTCATAGCGTCCCCTTGTGTCAATCTATCTTCAACGAGCCGTCCATCTCTTACAACGACCGTCCGATTTGTATACGCAGCCATTTCTTCTTCATGGGTGACAAGCACAATCGTTGTCCCCTCCTCATTCAGCTTAGTAAACTGTTCCATGATTGAGAAGCTTGTTTTTGAGTCAAGAGCGCCTGTTGGTTCATCTGCTAAGATAAGCTGCGGCTTATTGACAATTGCACGAGCAATAGCCACTCTTTGCTTTTGCCCTCCAGACAACTCACTTGGCATATGCTTCATTCGGTCTGCCAAACCAACCTTTTCAAGTGCCATTTCTGCGCGTTCTTTTCTTTCCTTTTGACTGATACCAGCGTAAATCATCGGAAGCTCAACATTACGCCTCGCATTTAACCTCGGCAGCAGGTGAAATTGCTGAAAGACAAATCCAATGAATTGATTTCGAATCACTGCAAGCTCTTGATCCTTTGCAGCTGACAGCTCTCTTCCTTGAAAATGATATTGTCCTGTGGTTGGTCGGTCTAAACAGCCAATGATATTCATTAACGTCGATTTTCCAGAGCCGGACGGGCCCATAATGGACATATACTCGCCTTTTTCAATGACAAGATCGATCTCACTTAATACATCAAATGTTTCTTGGGCGACCTCATAGCTTTTTATCACGTTTGAAAGCTGAATCATTCAGCATTCACTTCCATTCCGTCATACATGTCATCTGATGGATGAGCAATGATTTGATCCTCTGCCTTGACACCTTTTGTCACTTCAAGGTCATTACCTGACGTTTCCCCTAGCACCACTTTTACTTTTTTAAATACATTCTTTTTGACAACATAAACGTATTGTCCATCATCCTCTTTTTTTACAGCTGATTCAGGAATCGTTTGGGCTTGACGCTTATCTGTTTCAATTTCCATGATCATTTTAAAACCAGGTTTCGCTTCAGGTTTTTTTCCCTTTATTTCGATTTCAACAGGATATTGTACCGTTTGATCACCCGCAGTTGTTTCGGATGCTGCCTGTGCAGGTACAGCCCCCACTTTTTTCACGACCCCTTGCCAGCTCTTTCCGCGAATGACATCAGATGTAACCTTTACTTTTTGTTTCTTTTTCACTTTTATGGCGTCATACTCAGAAATCAATCCTCGCACAATCATTTTTTTCTCATTGCCAATATGAATGATCGGCTGTCTTTCTTCCGGCTTTCCTGCCCCTTCTTCTTGCTCAATGGAAATCACTGTACCGTCAATTTTACTATGTACGGTTAAATCTTCTATTTGTGCTTTTACTTTTTCTTGGCTGATCTCTGCTTGTTTTTGTTCTAATTCAGCCGCTTTCAGCTCTAATTCGAGCTGGTCTCGCTCGTTTTTAGGATGGGCGACTGAGTCGCCTGCTTGTTTTTCATCTAATTCGCTCAGTCTATTTTGTAATTGTTCGCGTTTTAGCGTACTTGATTCAGCCGCAAGAGCTTGCTGCTGCTCTTCAAGCTCCAGCTCCCTATTTTCATATGTAAGAAGCGGCGTTCCAGCCTTTACCTTTTCTCCTTCTTTCACAGAAATCCCCTTCAAGTGTCCTTTTTCCTCTTCTGCATAAATGAACTGCTCTTCAGAGAATGAAAGTGTCCCTGGCGTCATTACCGTAGTGGTGATTTCTTTTTGTGTGGGTTTTACTGTTTTAATAGCTGCTGTCGAAGCAGGCTTTGATTGATTTTTCGCAATGTTAAAGCCAATAAATAGACCGATGACAATAATAAAAATGGATCCGATGATGATTTTCTTTCTCATAAAGACATTCTACCCCCTGCTTACTGATATGTTGATTGCGGTTCCTACATATTGAAGAATGAAAGAAATGACATAAAAGACTCCTATCATGATCCAAGATATTCTTGGAGATATATGACCGACTTTGATCAATAAAAAGCCTGTTAAAACAAGATTCCAGATCACAAAGAGATCAATATTAGCAAACACACCGTGCCATGGACCAGAAGTTTGAATGAGTGCATTTAATGAGGTTATTGTGATGTTTTTTGGCACATGGAACAGGATGACGGACAGATGAGAAATAATCGTACCAATGATCGTAACTGGTGTAATAAACAGGACCGCTGAAAACAGCTGCTGAAACGATGCATCACCCTTTGCTAAAAATACGATGAACTTATATATAGCAGCATTAATCACAAGCCCGAGAATTAGACCAATTAGCGTCACCACATAAACGACCGATACCGGCAAGCTTAAATCTGCCCACATTCCTTCATTCACTAGCTCTGACAAATAAGTCACAATCACTGTTAAAAGAAGCACACAGGATAAAGGCCACCAAACCACCGGGTTTTCCCATACTCTTTTCAGGTGCTCTGAAGGTCTTGTGCTCACTCCAATGATCGTGGGCTTTTGCATATTTTCTTTCATCAAATGTCTCCTCTCTATGTCATGCAAGTATGCAAACGCACATGTTCTCTCTTGTTCTTTCTATTTTATCAAAAGATTGCCAATAAGTGATGGATGATTTGATTTTCTTATTTTCATTGAGGAAAAAATTTATCTATTATTCTATTATCACGAATGACATCCTCCAAATGACACCATGACCAGACCATATTCATATCAAAAAATAGAGGTTTTACTGACCTAAAAACATTTTATCAAAAAACCACATGTCTTTCGGAATAAATATCCTTTTCCTTTGAATTCGGATGGTCTTAGTTAGACACAACAATTTTTTGTTAAAATAATCCTAGTAATTTCGACAAATCCCGGCTTTATAGGACTATGATTGGTTTCTTTTATAGAACAAATGAGCCTTTAGTATCAATACTTTCATATTAAAAAATGAAAAATATAAGGTTTTTACTTGATCAAAAGTTATTTTTTCATATAATGTAAAATAGAGGTAGGTTAAATGATAGTGGAAATGGAGTCAAGTGAATGTTAAGAGAAAAATTGAAAACACAATTGATTTTACTTTATGAAAAGGAACAAGAAGCATGGCAATACTTTCGAAAGGAAAGAGAACTGATTTATCATGAGCTCAAATTACTTGATATGAAAGAAAGTAGACCCTCTAATGACAAAATATACTACGCTGCTAGATGCGTAGATATTATTAAAGAGAAAAAGGGAAGCATTGTGAGTACAAAAGAATTAAAAGAACAGCTTCAAGCCCAGACAGATTTCAATGTGAGACGAATTAGCGAATTGTATGATCTGATCCAGCAGCTCGACCCTCACATTTCTAAAGCACGAAGGGGATGTTTTATTTACGAAGATCACACCCAAATACCTCTACAATCTTTTCACACATAAAAAATTGGTTACAGCCGCTGGCCATAACCAAATCCTCTAATATCTATTATCCACCGCTTACAGGAGGAATGAATGCAACAGTGTCCCCGCTACGCACTTCAGCGTTTTCCCTCGTATATAGTTCGTTGACTGCAACCATCACGTTTTGTGCAGCATCAACACCATATACCTCCTGTAATTCTAATTTAATCTCATCAACCGTTGTTTGATCTTTTTGAATGATGATTTGTTGTTTACCGGCCTTCTCAGCAAGGCCGGCGAACAATAATACACTAATCAAGCTGATCACCTTCTTTCTTTGCAAGTTGAAGATCGCTAGGTTTCCCCTCTGGATATGAAACCGTTTCAAGCTGATCACCTATCCAGGCTTCCCCGTCTTCCCAATATTCTTTTTTCCAAATTGGAACGATTTCCTTAATTCGCTCAATGGCATATTCGTTCGCTTCGTATGCAGCCTTCCTATGAGGAGATGAAACGGCTATCACAACAGCAATATCCGTTATATCAAGTGTCCCGATCCGGTGCACAATGGCTGCTTCAGTTTCAGGCCACTGTTTCTTGATTTCTTGTCCAATTTGACTTAGCATGCTTTCAGCCATTGGTATGTATGCTTCATAAGTTAAACGCAATGTTTTTTTGCCGTTTGTCCACTCTCTGACCGTCCCGATAAACGTCGTAATGGCCCCTGCCTTTCGCCTTGTCACATGCTGAATCAATTCGTTTACATCAATCGGCGTTTTTGTTATTTTAAAAAATTCACTCAAGCAGAGACGCCTCCCTTCAATAAGTTAAAACCAAATGTGACTGCGCCCTTTTCAAAGGCTGAAAACACTGGAAACGAGTAATTTTCGATTAATTGAAACTCTTGAGAAAAATAAATAGCTGCTTGTATATTGGAAAGAGTTGAAAGATCAATGAGCTCCTCTTCATTCTTTACACAAACGATTTTGCGGTATGGTGCCTGTTTATACCCTTCTATCAAGACAGCGTCTAATGGAAGATGCTGACACATGTTGAGCAACTGCTCTAACGTGATGTGCTGCATTGAAAAGTGAAATTCACCCTCTCCTTCCACGCCAGCGGCAAATGCACCTGCTTGAACATATCGATCGGTGTCTTTTTCTTTCAAAAGACGATCTGGTTTACCGCCATGTCCATGGTGTTTAAAGCAGCCTAGCTTCAGCCCGTCAAGTACAGCCAGCTGACAGAGCTTTTCAATCAACATAGTCTTGCCGCTGTTTTGATAACCGACCACCTGTAATATGCTTAATGTGTCATCCAGCATGGGGAACCCTCTCCTTCGTGCTGAAACAGCAGAACATGGACCTGATCACCGGCCTTAAAACCTCTTGTTCCTCCGGGCAGCACGATGAAACAGTTAGCATCTGCAATAGAGGTCACGGCACTTGATTTATCAAGACCTGTTGGGGTCACACTGAGCTGACTGCCCGTGAATTGTAGTGCCGCTCTGACAAATCGAGTGAACGGATTGGCTTTTGGAAAATCGTGTGTCAGCTTCGCCTCAGCAAAAGCAGGAAACGGCTGCTTCTTCAAAGACCATTTATAGATCATCGGTTTCACAAATAATTCAAAGCCAACAAAACAGGCAGCGGGATTTCCTGACAGCCCAAACAGCAGTTGACCATTTGGCATTGCAGCAACCGTCGTCACACTTCCGGGTCTCATGGCCACTTTATTAAACAGCACCTCAGCTCCCAGCTTTTCATAAATCGCAGGGAGAAAGTCAAAATCACCTACTGACACACCGCCTGTTGTGATTAAGAAATCTACCTTGCTTAAGGCTGCTTTGACTGCATGATAGCTTTTGTCAAAATCATCAGACACACCGCCTAAATCTAGCGGCTCTCCCCCGGCCTCAAGTACCTGGGCATAAACCATACTAAGATTACTGTTTCTAATCTTACCGTCCACCATCGCATCACTCACTTGAAGAAGCTCTGTACCTGTTGAGATGATGCCGATCACTGGCTTTTTGACAACTGGCACTACACCATATCCAAATGTCGCCAATAGGGCCGTAACGCCCGGAGTTACTTTGGTTCCTTTTTTGACCATCACATTTCCTTCAAGTACTTCTTCTCCTTGACGAGAAATATTGTCCCCTTTTTTCAGCGTTCTTTTAAGTGACATGTATGATTTGCCGTCTTTTTCGAAGGTCTTAGTCAGCTCAAGCATGATGACGACATTTGCTCCATCCGGGATTTTTGCTCCTGTCATGATACGGATGGCTTGAAAGGGACCGATGGTTTTTGCTGAGACCATTCCTGCACCAATATGGTCAATGACCTCAAATTCAACCGGATGCTCGCTTGACGCTTCTTTTGTATCTTCTGCCCGAAGTGCAAAACCATCATACGGGGAACGATCAAATGCAGGAACATCATGATCTGCTAAAATATCTTCTGCAATGAACCTTTCAAGACTATTTTTTAAAGGCACCCATTCTGCTTCTCCATGCTTTTCATATTGATGGACTTTCTGAATGGCTTCTTCTACTGGAATTGGCTGACGTCTTTCCATCACACTTCACTCCTATATCCCTAGCAGTCTTGCTAGTAATGAATTGGCTGCTTTTTCATCATTCGTCCCATGGATTAATGCACGTCCACCTTTGAAAAAGACAATACGATAAGATTCATAGCGGACATGGATTAAGAAGTCATTCACTTCCACCTCACAAATAGATGACAGCCTCTCTTTCACATGCTGAAATGATAGATTTGCTAAATCTTTAGATACAACTTGAACTGTATCCCGTCCGCAAAGAATCGTCGTTTTTTTACGCTGCTCATGTAAATAAGGATAGGTTCTTTCTTCACCGCAGGATGGGCAGTTCTTCTGCTTAGTACGAGACAAATCCATTTTAAACGATGTCGCCTGCCAAAGATCAAATGTGACAAATTTCCGTTCGATTTGATCTTCATGTCCTGTTAAATATTTTAGCGCCTCTGTTTGCTGATAAGCAGAAACCATTTGAACTGCTGGAGAAATAATCCCCGCTGTATCACACGTCAAGCCGCCAACAGGCAGTTCTGTAAAGACACACGATAAACACGGCGTTTTATCCGGCAAAATGGTCATATACATCCCCTGGCTGCTCACACAAGCGCCATATATCCACGGCGTCTTCGTTTCCTGCGATAAATCATTCATCACCATTCTCGTCTCAAAATTATCCGTCGCATCAATGACAATATCTGCGCTCTGAAATAACGGTCTTAACAGCCTTGCGCCTGCATCTTCAATCAGGGCGTGTATGATCACTTCATGATTGATCTCTTGGAGACGTTTTTTTGCCGCAGCTGCTTTTGGCACATGTGCCTTTGCATCATGTTCTGTGTACAGCTGCTGCCGCTGTAAATTTGAAAACTCTACATAATCACGATCAACAATCGTCAACGTGCCGATCCCAGACCGGACAAGCCCTTCAGCGGAGGCAGTTCCAAGTGCACCGGCTCCAACGATCAGAACATGACTGTCAGCAAGCGCACGCTGACCCTTTTCCCCAACCGGAGGGAACAAGATTTGTCTTGAATATCGGTCATTCAATGCTGTTCTCTCCTCACCATTTTTATGTATCATATCATACCGTTTTCAGGTAAATCGCTTCTTTTATTGATATTTCGAAATTCATTTGGTGTTACGTTCAGTTCCTCCTCTGGAACGATGCGCACCTTAAGCCTTTGAAGTAACTCTTTGATGGCTAATTGATTCTCTTTTAAACACGCATCAATGGACGGCAGACAGCGGCGGTGATAAAGCGCAAATAAAGGCTGTAATCTGCCCTGAACAAGCGGGATGATAGCATCTACGTGCTCGCTGCAATAGGTCGATAATGCTTCGGCGGTCTCCCTCCGTATGAAGGGCATGTCACATGCCATCACCAAATACCATGCTGCTTCTTGCTTTTGCATCGCCGTATACATGCCGGCAAGCGGCCCGCATCCGCGCACCTGTTCATCATCTAACCACACACTTCGTTCACCTCTTTCTTTAAAAAAGGGCAGAAGTGATGGATGGCTGATGATGACCGTCTGTCCTTTCAAAAGCTGATTTTTCACATGCTCATATAGTGGTTTTCCTTGATACATATAACTTGCCTTTGGCTCTCCAAAACGTCTGGAAGCTCCTCCAGCTAAAATGACATTCACTACATCCATTCTCTCACCCTCCTTGGATATGGTTGTTCTAATCGCACTCATTTCGCATACTTTATTGGTAACATGAATAAGGAGGGTCTATCTATGAACAGGCGCCATGCTTCTCCCCTATTCCATGACCTATCTCAAGAGAATTTATACTTAAAAGCTGAAACAGCCAAATATCAACAAATGATCTCTGATTTACAGTCCTCATATACGTATTCTAAAAATAAGAAGTTAACTCAAGAATATCATGAGATGAAAAAGGATTACACGCTATTAAAACAACAATTGGATGAAATGACCATTGATCAAGACGATGCAGCCTCAAAAATACAGGATCTCTCCTACAGCAAATCTGAATTATTACATAAAATAGTCCTTCTTCATGAAATGCTGCAAAAGGAAACCTTTCATAGAAGAAAAGAAACGGAAGAAAAACACCGGCTGCATTTAAAAGTGATCAAATATAAAGAAATCTCTCAACAATTAAATGAACGGATGCAAGATCAAGATCAACGGCTTGCAAAAGAGGAGAAAAAAGGAAATACTTTATCCGCTGTGATTGAGAAACTGCAGCAAACATTGGGTGATAAAAACTCAGAGCTCCATTTATTACAGGAAGGCGTCAGACACCTTCAGGAGCGTTTTTATGAAACACAAGAGAAATTACTGCAAATTGAAAAAGCAAAGGAAACGATTTTTTATGAAACGCTCACAAGCTATCAAAAGCAGTTAGCAGAAAGTGAGGAATGGATCGCATCTCATTTTGCTGATATTGACCAGTCAGCTCAAACAAATTCACAGCCATTCTCTCGAGACAGCTTCCTGCAAACAACGGAAGAAATCGAACCCATCTTGAAAAAGCTGAACGAACAAGTTCAAATACTCCAGGCACAAGTCGATGCGGTGCAGCGAAATGGAGAGATCATGACAGTGAAGATCGATGGCTTCAAAAAACAGCGTGATCACCTGTCAAAGGAACGAAAAATTGTCTATACAGTTGACCAAAAAAAGTAATTCTCGCAATAAAAAACTGCTGGCTTTTACGTCAGCAGTTTCTTTTTATTTATTCGTCTTCTGTTTGAATGTCGCCTTCTAAAATATACTGTCCGCGATATGGCTTTTTCACTTCAGGATACATTTTAATTAAGCTTTGCATAAACGTTGTCATATTTGGAATTTCAAGACCGCTCTCTTTTTCAATCTCTTTTTGAAGCTCAGAGCTTTTAATCGCCGCATTATGACGCTTTAACGTTTTAATCGCAGCTTCACGAAGCTTAGCTGCCTTTGAACCAGGGCGGGCTGTGCCTCTTCTGCGTCTAGTAGATCCTTCAGGAATACCTACAGGTACACCGTTTAGCTGTCCTGTTCCTAAAGATGATGCAGGATTTGATTGTGATTGTGCCGGCGGCTGGTAGCTTCTCATTTCTTGTGCAGCCAGTTCAGCTAATACAGGCAGCGAATCCGTCTTTCTTTCTGTACGCACTTCTTTTTTTGTATCTGACACTAGACCTGTTCCTTGACGGTCTAATTCTCTTAATTTTGCATAAATCGCATCTCGCTCAATTTGATATTCACGGATGACCTTTACTTCTGCTTCGTTTAGTTGTTCCAATCGTAATCGTAACGCTTCCCTCTCATTAAACAATGGATTTCCCCCTCATCATATAAAAAATATTCTATAGTAAATATTAGATTAGAAAACTAATTTTATCAACTATTTTTTTATCATTTTACAGTTTGCTATCAGATAGGTATTTTCAACTAAAATTTTGCCAAAGAGGAACAATCGGCATCCATTTCATTGCCACTAAAGGCTTTTGACAAACTTTAAAATATTGTAAAAAATTTGAATAAACACTTATACTACTTGATTTACATCGTTATTTACCAAACTGAAATTTCTTTTGTGCAAAAACGTTCTGAATAGTAAAAAGTTAAAATCTTTACATTTTCATTTCAAAACAAAAAAGTAAATAGGTCTTAATGCCCTTTTGTTTCAGGAATATTTTTTAATAAACTCCCTCAATTTCTCTTTTCTTAGGAAGGACACGTACATAAAAAGTCCATTCCGTGCAATAGGTCGCCTATTTTTGTCCATGAAAAAACCCCCATTTATGGGGGAAAGCCTATTCTGCAGCCTTTTCAGACTCAGAAAGCACTCGATTGACACGTTTCTCAAGCATTTTCATTCCGCTTCCGCCAGCTTGGAAGTGGCGCAGAGCACCTGTTTTATCAAATACATAATATGCTGGTACATATTCATTTTCAAAGGCTTCTGTTAAGTGATGATCACTGTCCACAAAAATTGGCTGCGTGATTTCATGCTCTTTCGCAACCTCTTTGATTTTATCTAGATCTAGGTCATCCTCTGAACGCGGCATATGAACGGCTACAACGTTTAGTTGATCCTTGTATTCATCACGGAATTGATTGACTTGAGGCATGGCCTCTTTACAAAGATGACAGCTGACTGACCAGAAATGAATCAATGTTGGTTTGTTACCAATTAGATCTTCTTTTGTTACTTCTCCATTTAACCATTCTTTTGCACCAGTTAGTTCTGGCATTGGTTGACGTAATTTCATTTTGAAGCGCCTCCATCCATTGTATGTGTCGAAACAAAAAGGTCTAACATCAGTTAGACCCTCCTGTTTCTTCAGCTATCAATTAAAGTGTTTTTTGACCAGGCTTCCAGTTAGCTGGGCAAAGTCCACCAGTTTGTAATGCTTGAAGAACACGTAATGTCTCATCTACATCACGACCGATATTGTTGTGGAATACTGTTTGATATTGAAGTTCGCCTTCTGGGTTGATAATGAATAGACCGCGAAGTGCAATACCTTCTTCTTCAATTAAAACGCCGTATTCTCTAGATACTGTGTGGTTTGTGTCAGCAGCTAGCGGATATTTCAATTCACCTAGACCATTTTCTTTACGGTCTGTGTTGATCCAAGCAAGATGCGTATGGATTGTATCAGTAGATACACCAATGATTTCTGCATCTAAATCTTCGAACTCATCATAACGATCGCTCATTGCTGTAATTTCAGTTGGGCAAACAAATGTGAAATCCATTGGATAGAAGAAAAGAACTGTCCATTTGTCATTCTTCATGTTTTCCTCTAAACTCACTTTTCCAAATTCCTTGTTAGCAAGTACTGCTTCCATTTCAAAACGTGGAGCTTGTTTTCCTACAAAACGCTCTGCCATATGTAAATCCCTCCAAAAAATAATATCTTTATACAGACTTCTAAGCTGTATATAAAATGAGAATCAAAAGTTGAAATTCTCATTTAGTTAATAACTTCACAATTACAATTATAATACTTAAGCGGTTTTTAGTCAATATTAATTAATAATAAATTTAATTAACGATTTGTCACAATCTCTTGCTCCACTTAACAAAAGTTTAACATGTCTTGCATAAGGGAACAAATGATTAGCTTCTCTATTAGAGCATACATAGAAAGGTTTGAAGAACATGAAAGCATTTGAACAAGTAGATTGGGTTTCCATTATCCTCAATAGCAGTATGATTTTGCTAAAACTAATCGTTATTTTTGCGATTTATTTTATCATCAGAGTCATCGGAAACAAGATGATTAGGCGTGCCTATTCCACATTCTCTGAAAAGCATGACGTCTCTTTATCAAGAGCTCAGACGCTGCAAAGTCTCACGTTAAATATTTTCGCCTACATATTGATTTTTATTCTAGTGGTCATGATCCTCGACTTATTTCATTATAACCCGACCGCTTTGCTAGCTGGCGCAGGCGTTGTGGGGCTTGCGATCGGTTTTGGCGCTCAAGGACTAGTGAGTGATATTGTGACAGGATTCTTTATATTATTAGAGAAACAATTCGATGTGGGAGAATATATAACAGTTGCTGGCTTTGATGGGATCGTAGAACAAATTGGACTTAGAACCACTCAGCTTCGAAGCTTTGACGGCACCCTTCATTTTATCCCAAATCGAAGTATATTGAACGTGAGCAACCATTCAAGAGGGACGATGCAGGCACTCGTTGATATCGAGTTATCTCCAGAAGAGAATGTGGATCAAATGATCACAGCCCTTCAAGCTGCGTGTGATGAGGTTCGGGAAGAAATCCCTCAAATTATCGAAGGACCTCAAGTTGTCGGCGTGGAGGCGTTCGGCTCCTCTTCCCTCGTACTGCGCATCATAGCTAAAACCGAAACAATGGAGCAATGGCGGGTAGAACGAATCTTGCGCAAAAAAATGAAAGAAGTACTCGATATAGAAAAAGAGCAAAAAGAACCGGGATTATAATCTACCGGTTCTTTTTCTTGTTTGTTTTATTGAACACGCTGTTCTACTTCTTGACAAATTTCATCAGCCGTCATACCTGACGCAGTAATCACAGATGCTTTTGTCGTTGTGTCTGAAATGCCAAGAACATTTGAATCCAGCCCTGTGACCACATAGCAGTCACACTGATCCATTTGCTGTTCATTTTGAATACGTACGACGTCATACCCTTTTTGCTTCAGTAGTTCTTCTACATCGGATAAAGATGGTTCTACACCAATTCTTGTCATAATCAAGAACACCTCCTGTTCATAAGGTGTACAGGAGGCAGCTTGATTATTCATTCACCTGCTTGCTTTTTGAAATAAGCTGTCATAACGTTTACAGCTGTTTCTATCGCTTTTTCATCAGGCATGAGTTTTGCATGATGCAGGCCATATTCTGAATCGACCCCTAACCAAAACATGAATCCAGGGTATTTTTTCAACATGTAGCCAAAGTCTTCTCCTGTCATGGCTTCTCTGCATTCAACCACATTCGCAAGCCCTTCTCCGGCAACATATGACATAAATTCCTCTGTCAGATCCTTTGAATTGTCCACTTCGTAATAAGATGAAGGGTATCGCACGGTTGCCTTGCATTCGTAGCCAATTTCAATCCCTTTTGCTAGTGCTTCAATTCGCTTTCTCACCTTATCCATAGACTCTGGTGAAAGTGTACGAATAGTGCCGTCAAGCTTTGCATGCTGGGCAATGATATTTTGAGCCGTTCCGCCGGTAATTGTGCCAATCGTAATGACCGCACTATCAAGAGGATCGACATTACGAGAAATAACCGATTGCAGTTGACCTACAAGTGCACTCGCAGCCACAACCATATCATTCGCTAAATGAGGGTAAGCAGCGTGTCCGCCTTTTCCTTCAAGATCAATCACAAGCTCACTCGTATTAGCAAATAACAGCCCTGGCTTTGTGGCTATCGTTCCGACAGGATATTCAGGTGCAATATGCAGCGCTGTAATAAAGTCTGGCGTCCACTTTTTCAGCACATCGCTTGTAAGCATCGGTTCAGCTCCGCCTGGACCTTCTTCTGCCGGCTGGAACATAAATAATAGATCTTCTTTGATTGGCTCATGAACGAAATGATCAATGATTCCAAGTGCGATGGTCATATGAAGGTCATGTCCACATGCGTGCATGTTCCCTTCATGTACTGATTGAAATGGATACCCTGTCTCCTCAGGAATAGAGAGGCCGTCCATATCTGCACGATAAGCAAAAACGCGCTCAGGATTTGTTCCCTTTACTTTAACAAAAAGTCCAGTGCGCCACGTTTCCATCTCAACTCGATCTTTTGAATAAGCACCAAGATGCTTGATGAGATACGCTTGTGTTTTGAATTCCTTAAAACCAAGCTCAGGGATTTGGTGTAAATCTCTTCGAATGGATATTAATTGCTCACGATTTAACAAGTGAACTCGCTTCCTTTCCTCTATACGAATAAGACGTGGATATATATCATCCACGTCTATGTCTTCAACTGCGAATTATGTGAATTAAAGCTGACGCAGTTCTTGTTTGATTTCCGTTTTACCTTTTGTTTTTTCATCAATGTCTTTGATTTTCTTTGCAGGTGTACCTGCTACAACTGTGTAAGGCTCCACATCGTTCACAACGATCGCACCAGCTGCTACGACTGCACCTTTACCAATTGTCACACCTTCTAGAACAACAGCGTTCGCACCGATGACAACATCATCTTCTACAACAACTGGTTTAGCAGACGGCGGCTCAATGACACCTGCAAGAACAGACCCAGCACCGATATGACAGTTCTTACCTACTGTTGCACGGCCACCAAGCACCACGTTCATGTCAATCATCGTACCTTCACCGATCACAGAACCGATATTAATAGAAGCTCCCATCATGATGACTGCATTATCACCGATTTCTACTTGGTCACGAATGATAGCACCTGGCTCAATACGTGCTTTAACGTTCTTTAAATCTAACATCGGGATTGCAGAGTTGCGGCGGTCATTTTCCACGACAACATCTTCAATTTTATCTTTGTTCGTTTCCAGCGCTTCTTGGATTTCGCTCCACTCACCGAAAACAACTCCAGTGTTTCCTGTGATGAACGTTTTTGCATGTTCACCAAATTTAATACCTTCTAAATCACCTTTGATGTAGACTTTCACAGGTGTTGATTTTGTACTATTTTGAATAAATGAAATAATTTCATTAGCGTCCATTTGTTTCATGTATGTATGTCCTCCTCTTAATTTATACTTCATTACTGTACCAAAGGAGAGTTTTAATGACAAGTGAAAGAGTTGACTCTTCAATGGAAAATAAAACAAGCGAGACCGATTACCCCGCTTCCTGCTGGTGAAGATGAACAAATTGTTTGCCAAAAGAAATCAATTTCTCTTCTTCTTCTCCTTCTGGATTCAGCTCAATCTTGACTGATGGCAAGACAATGTCACCGCCAAGTTCCTTCACTTTTTCTTCGATTAGGTCAACAGCTCCGCAAAAATGCTCATAAGATGTATCCCCAGAACCGAATATAGCAAATGCTTTTCCCGTTAAATCAAGCTCTTCCATTTCTTCATATAAATCAATAAAATCATCAGGAAGGTCACCATCTCCCCATGTGTACGCACCTAACATAATGTGCGTGTAATCATTGAGAAGCTCTGCATCAATATCCATCGCTTCATGCCGGTCCACGCTAGCTCCCGCTTCTGTTATTCCTTTTTCAATTAAATCTGCCATCGCTTCTGTATTCCCAGACATCGTGGCATACACCAATAAAACCTTTTCTGTCACTTTTTCTTCCTCCTTATCAATGAATCAATGCCGGCTCCTCATATGGCCTCACAAACTTGCTTTCATATAAACCAGCACAGAAAAAGTTTTCATTTTGATTGGCTACACGAAAACCGTGTCCTTTGATCGTATCAAACCATTTGAGCTCTTTTTGCTCAATATCAAGCTGATACACTTTAGAAAATCCGTGTTCATCTTGTGAGGTGGTCACATATACAATTCCATTATCCTCTGACACATCCAAAAATGATTCCTCTCTAGCAAAGGCCTGTGATTGAATATCATGCAGCATATTTGTATGTAAATCTAAAATTTGAACAGACCCCTTTTTTCCTTTTTTTGATCCTAATGCGCAAACAAGAAGATGTTCCTGACAGAGCAGCATAGAAGCTGTCATCCGGTGCTCCTCTCTGTTTAGGAGGAAAACCTGCTCACTCTCCAAGTCATACATCCATATTCCTCCGTGAACCTCATGAATCTGTGTTCCAATATAAAGGTGATCACCTGCAGCACATAAAGAACGAATAACAGGCGGGTGGTTCACATGAGCAAATGGCTTCATAATTTCCCAGGAAATCCCGAAATCATTTGACACATAAATACTATGTTTTCCATGTGCACACACAAACCCGTCTTTGCGACCTGTAATAGACCAAACGACTGCATTTGTTGGAAATGATGATAGCGCCCATGTATTGCCTTCATCTCCTGATCTAATCACTGTGCCATTTTCACCAACACCGAATAAATAAGGTCCGATATAGCTGATGGCATGAATTTTATGCTTGAGCTTAAAGAGCTGCTGCCACCCGCTCTCCACACTGTAGTGAAAAATACCTTCCCGTTTTACAGCGACAAAGTATCCACCACTTTTAGAAGCAGCAACAGCTGTCGCTCCTTTATGAAACATGATTTTCAACTCGTTTCTCAGATAACGCCGCCCACGTTAAGAAGCTCGTAGCAAATTCCTGACAGCACGCCACATCCTCATCTGTATCTGGCGCAAGCTCCATTTTCAATGTTTCAGGAAATACGGATGCACCGGTTGATTTGAGCATGTTATGAAATGTATGGACAGCCTCACAAAACTTCGGGTAGCTGTAATCTCCAGATCCGAACACAGCTGCTTTGATGTCACTTAGTTCAAGCGTAGAGACCTCTTCATAAAAATCCTCAGCTTCATAAGGTAAATCACCATCACCCCATGTATAAGAACCGATGAACACATAATCGTATGAAGAAAGGTCCTCTGCATTCGTATCATCAAATTCCATCATCTCCGTATCTATCCCTTTTCCTTCAAGTGTTTGCTTTATGATTGCTGCCATATCTTCTGTATTACCAGACATACTCGCAAATGCAATTAGTGCTTTCATCTATCGGTCACCTCATCTAAATGATAATCATTTTCAATTATTATATGTACACTTTAAATGATAATGATTTTCATTGTCAAATGATTTTATGAAAAAGCTTTGACCAATCATTACTATAACCCAATGAAAAACCCGCTCATTCCAATTGGAAGGCGGGTTTTTCATATCGAAGAGATCATCGGTTCCTCATTCGTTCAATTCATCTATTCGAATAAAATATGGACCATAATCCGTTTCGTGCGTCATCACAAATGTCCATTTTTCATTCCAATCCATCACATACATATCGTTATAATCCATATTATTAGACTCATATCGTAAATCATTGATTAAAAGAGAGCTGGCATTTTCGAAAAGATACGCCTCGTCAACAAATTGATAAAAAACAGTACACTTATCCTTTGATTGGTGAAAAAATGCGTCTATCGCTTCAGCCTTTTCAAGGCATGTAACCATTCCAAAACTGCATAAATGCCATAAAAAATCATCTATTGATATCTCGTTTTGTTCTTTAATTGAAAGATGACTAGCAAAACGTTCACGCCACCTCACGCGCAAACGATCTCCCCATTCAGGTTTGTTCATTTTGATTAATTGATTGTTTTTCATAAGATCGAAGTCTCCTCTATGATTCGCTCCATCTATCTATTGGATATGCGTGCAATAAGTAAATTTAATCAAACTGATTATTTACCTAAAAAAGCACCTTCCTCTTCCAAGAAGGTACTTACACCGCATCACTTTCAAGCATTTCTTTGACCACACCGACAAATGCTTGCACCTGTTTTAATTGAAAAGAAGCTTCATAGCCTAGCAGCCATGTGTCACGTCCGATTTGCTCTCCATTCACGTCAACAAGCGGTGTTTTATGAACACTTTTTTCGTGGTCATATAAGGTGACTGAAGGCAAAATGGCGTAGCCGATGCCGTGGTAGGCCATTTGTTTACATGTCTCAATCTGGTCCACTAGAATCGTCTGCTTTGGAGACACTTTAAATTTTTGGTGCCACCAGTGCTGGATTTCCTGATAATACGTGCTGTCACTTTTAAATTGAATAAACGGGCGTTCTGTCTCGATTAACTCGTCCACGTCTTTGATGACAGAATCGACTAAATATAAATGATCTGTCATCAAATATTCCTTTGTTCCCTTCCAATCAGGGTTTCCGCGAATAATTCCAATGTGCACGTGGTCCTCGTATAAGCTTTTGAGCATTTCACTACTCCAGCCGGTCACAAGTGATACCTTCGCATTTGGATATTTTTCGACATACCGCTTTAACACTTTCGGCAACCAGTGCTGTCCAATAATGGATGCAACCGCAAGCTTTAGTGTACCGTGAATTTCCCCTTCAAGTTCATCGATTCGTTCTCTCACTCGATCTTGCTCAACCGTCACCTCTTTTGCAAATTGAATGATCTGTTCACCTGCCGAAGTCACGGTGAGCCCTTTCTGAGAACGAAAAAAGATTTTGGTTCCCCACTCTTTTTCGATCGTCTGCAATCTTTGGGATAAAGCAGGCTGAGAGACAAAGAGCCGCTCCGAAGCCTTTCTCATATTCAATTCTTCACTAAGCACAACAAGCATATGTAACTCCTGAAGCTGCATGGGTGTCCCCTTTCTCTCTATAAGATTTTCTTATTCCATATGGTCATTATATAAATTATAGCTTATGAAGGCAAAAAAAATAAGCTGGGCTTCAGCTCATTTTTTCGCGGCATGAATCACTTCATTTAAGCGCTTTAATACAACACGTCGTGTAAATATTCCTTCAAAGACTTGCTCCTCATTTTCTACACAAACAAATCCATTATTCGTCACAGCGTGAACGCCTTTTAGCACAGGGTCCGTTGTTTTAAGTCTTGGAATATCAGTCAGCATGACCTCTTCTACCTTCAGTTGGTCCAGCTTTTCGAATTCAATTCGTTCTAAACCAAAGATCTTATCCATGATCATATTCGTTCCAATTAACCCATGCAGATGATAAGAAGGATCTAAAACCGGGATGGCTGTATATCCTGTTTTTGTTAGTACCAATAAGGCATGCTCAAGGTTATTTCCAATTTGAACATGTGCCACTTTATCTGCATCAATCATATGCTCGGCTATTGTTGACTCAAGCAATTGAGTTGGTTCTATCTCTATCATGTTTCTTCGACCCCTTTTCTCTCGATCATCAATCATACATTCCCCTTTACCATTAAGCATAAACTAAAACGAAATTTGTCGAAAGATTTTTTCTGCATAAAAAAGATACTCAGCTCCCGAGTATCTAATAGAATGTTAAATCAATATTAATTCTCAAACCTTACTCTGTCATACAATGTGATCAATTGCTTATACGTATTGTCATCGACATTTTTTGTTCCACATTCTATATCATTGATCTCACTGCTTAGTAATTCGACAGCATATTCCTGATTCAGCAATACGTTTAATAATAGCTTTTTCTCTTCTTCATTAAAACGATTTTCGATGACGCTCATCCAACATCAGGCCCCCTGTTTCATATATGCTTTTATATTGATTAGCAGGCTTTTGAATGTCTGCTTCCTCTCTATACAGCTAGAATAAGGAACTAGAATCGAATCGTCAACCGCACGTTTCGACAAGGTTTGGAGAAAAATGACGGAATTTATTTTGTGTATCGATTGGCATAGCAAAATGCTGCGTATGAGTCGGGTTTTATTTTAGCTTCAATTCCCATAGCTGTGATCATTCCGGTCATTTCCTGGATCAGCTCTTTCGTACTTCCTTTTTTTCCAATATCTAGATGGGCTTCAAACCGGAGGTCTGCCCCTTCCTCAGCAAACGGAAGAAGCAAATCCATCAGTTCTGTTAAAGGTCCCTCAAGGATGTCTGCACATACCTTTTGGCTAAACGCTGTCTCTAATGAAATTTTTTCTCTAAGACTTTGCACAGGCCTGCTGATCACTTGTTGTGTGAGGCAGCCCCAAGCCCCTTTGCCAATCCGGTGGAGATGAACTGCAGTCATAAATCTTGTGACATTTTGATTGACCTGAGAGTCCGTACCAATTGATAACACATAGGCGGATCTAGGGTCTTTTCGAATAAAGTCTTTCATTCTCATGACGACATCAGAAAACGCTAAATAATCTTCAGAAAGATTGTAGTAAAAAGAATCACTCACAGAAAGGAACTCCTTTTTAATGGTCTCTTATCCGAAATATGCGCTGATTGATCATCTTCCATTTGTACACAGCCAATAATGACACATGTATATTGCCGCAAATAAACGAAGGAATCCTTAGAAAAAACATTTCATACGATTCAGCTTAGGATTGTAGAAGCTCAAAAATCTCAATCGAAATCATATCAATGTTGTCAAATGGGAAAGTATTTGGCTTATCCCCTTGTTGAAAAACAGTCAATTCAAACGTTTGATTCTTTTCGAAATACTTAACACTACAGATTTTCTCACCGTTCACTTCGAAATAACGCTGTGCCGGTTCGTTTGCAGCTTCTGCTGTCTCTTGAAGACTTTGCAGCCTTGTAATGATACCCATTAATTGTGACATTCTAAAAAAAGACTCCTTTCAAAAAAACAACTCAAGATGAACCCGTATTGATTATACACAAGTCCTACAAAGCATCATACCATAAAGTGTTCTCAGATGATATTTTTCCTCTTGAATTCAAAAAAAGAAAATGAATCTGTTTTTTTAGTTTGAGTCTTTTTTCTGATCTCATGCGCCATGTTTTTTATAAACCCGCAGATCTCATCAGCCGTTTGGCAATTTCGTCAAAATCCTCTTTGGAAATGCCTGGGGCAAACTCTTCCGGTAATTCTCTATAATCTGGCACAGGTGCTCCTTGAGGCGTACCCTCAATCACTGTGAGCGGCTTTCCATCAATCGGATGGTTGCCTTTCCAAATCTTATTAATGTCCTTGTAATCCGTATCACTAAATGTGTACAGCTTTGTATGGACATTTTGGTCTTCAAATTTCCTCGCTGAATCAAAGTATTTGTTGTCGAGGTTTGGGATCGGCAACATCTTTCCTAGATCTACACCCGTGGCTACCTCAAGCGCCTTTGCATATGCCACAACATGCACTCCGCCCCTGACGAGTAAATAACCGATCATCTCTCTTGCTGTAGGATGATCTGTCATTTCATATACGCGCATTTTGTGTGTACGAGCTCCGCATTCAAGGAAGAAGTTATGAAGGAGGTCAAGAATCAGGTTGCCGCTTGAGAACACATTCTCCCCGGTCCAAGGTTTTGCCATGGAATCAAACGGATAGCCTGTTTGAGCCGTTTGAATAAAATGCTGTGTATTTCGTTTATCGACAGCCGCTTTCATCGGTGTCGTATCTGGATCTCCGCCATGGGTGGTCCCTGTAATCATAAGATTCACAGCTGTGGTCACAAGTTCTACATGACCGAATTCTTCAGCCGTAATACTGGATACGAGGTCATAAAACGGTTTGAGTTTTCGTTTTCCTCTAAAGTTAAAGGATTGAAACATGTAATTATTTAATGTGGACATTTCACCGAATTTTCCGCCGAGTAATTCTTGCACAGCAGCAGCACCATTTGCATCTGGGTGATCTGGTCTTGGCAAATCAATCAGCAGCCGCTTGTCGCGTTTGATCATGACGTTCCCTCCTACCGTCTAACTATCATCACTTAAGATGTATGGAGGGATTGGGATGTCCTATGCATGAGGGGAAGATGAAAAGCACAAAAAAAACTTGGCGGGGGTAGCGCCAAGTTTTTTGGATCTTGATCTGATAGAGGGGTTGGGGAACAGAGAGTAGCTTCTCTCTATAACTAAATGATAATGATTATCAGTTTCATTGTCAACCATTTTTTATTTCTTTTTTCTATTTAAAAAAACAGCCTAAACGGCTGCTTTTAAATTAATCCATCTTGCTCATATAAATAGGCATACGGAAGGTCTATAAACAAATACATGTCTCCCTCTAACGGATAAGAAAACGTACGTATCCTCTCACCGGTTTCTAAATCGCTGTAAATATCACTGAAAAATCCTTTCCCGCTCATTCTCATTTGGAGAATATTCGCTAGGAAATAAGGGCGCCAGCTCCAGTTTTTCTCGATATATTCAGGCTGAAACAGCCATTCTTTTTCTTTTTTAAACACATTACCAGTGATTTGAAAGCCTTCTTCATTACACATATAAATCCGAAAGCTGCAATCCGTTAATTCTAATGCCAGCTTTTGTATGAGTTCATCATTTGTGCTGCATGATTTTTTTAATGTCGTGACCGCTTGATGAATTCGCTTATAAAATGTTTCAGAATGTTCGTAGACAGTTTGAAGTTTCTTTTTCTCATGGGCAATAAATTGCTGGAATTCTTCTCTCAGCTGATCTTTTCGTTTATTGCGGTCGATTAATTCCGCCACCGGCTCGTGAAGATAGAACCCTTGAAAGTATCTGCCGCCATTTCTCCAAGCATATTGCAGCTGAAAATTTGCTTCAATGTCTTCATAAATTAAAGCCGCCCCTATTTTTCTCGCAAGCAATGAAATGCTGTACAAGACATATTCATAGGAAGGAGAAGGAGCCGATGCCCTTAATGCGTGTAAATCTATTTTTAATAGATCGGGTGAGAGCAAGGCAATCCGGTCAAGATTGCTGCTTTCTTTTCCAATATTTGAGATGGCGATTTTAATACCATATGTACGAAAATACGTTATCGTATGGTAAAGCTGTTCAATATCGCCGCTAAACGTATGCTCTGTAAATTCGATAACAAACCGATTAAGCTGAATGCCCCTTGCTTCATATTCCTTCAAAAGTTCTAAAAAGCTTTCACCATGATCAAGCATCAGGATATTGGCATCATGATTAATAAAAATGAGCAAATCATCATCTGCTGTTGTGAAAAGATCGAGTGCTTGCGTCAGTACTTTATGATCTACTTCCACTTTATATTCGTCAGGAATAGATGAATCCGTAAAGAAGGAGCCTAGGCTAACTGTTTCAGACTCAAGCTTCATTCTTCCTAAAATCTCATAGCCTATCACTTTTTGCTCTTCCGCACTGAATATGGCTTGATAGTGCGGGAAAACATCTTCAATATTCGCTAAAATATCCAATGGATCGACCATTTTCATCACCTGCTTCTCTCTTTGTGTGATTATAACACATCAAAAGCAGGTCTTACATCGTCATTCAAAATGGGGATTGGTTGAGCCATTGACCCCCATCCATCGTGATACAATCTCCATTTATATATGAGGCTTGCTCAGATAATAAAAAGCTCGCAAGCTCTGCAATTTCCTCTGGTGTGCCCAGTCTGCAAAGAGGAACACTATCTAATGTTCTTTGCGCTGCCTCTTCCGATTCCCACAGTTTATCCGCACCGCCTGTTCTCTCGATTGGTCCTGGTGCGATGGCATTGACGCGAATTCGATATTGCTTTCCCCATTCCACTGCAAGCGTTCGAGTGAGAGATAAAACACCTGCCTTTGCTGCCGCTGAATGCGCCACACCTACACCAGCACCCCATGCATAGGTAGCCACCATATTGATCATACTTCCCCTTTTCTTTTGACGAATCCAGTAATTGCCCACTGCATGACTGCAAAAAAATGTTCCATTTAATACAATATCTATGACAGCCTTCCAGCCGTTAGGAGACAGTTTTTCTGCTGGAACCAAAAAGTTTCCTGCAGCATTGTTAATCAGAGCGTCCACATCACCAAATGTATCTACCGCAAACTTGACCATTTGATCGGCATCCTCTGGATTTCGCACATCCATTTGGAAGTAAGCGATCGAGCCGCCATTCTGCTTTATTTCATTTGCCGCCTTTTCTAACGTTTCTTCCGTTCTTCCAGTAATCACGACATTCCAGCCTCCGTGTGCCAAATGGGCAGCCATCGCCTTCCCCATTCCGCTTGATCCCCCTGTGACAATCACTGTTTGTTTCGTCATTTGTTCTCCCCCTCTGTGGTTTTGAATGACTATTCATTCATTATTTTCTATCATATCATGATTGACCCTAGATGCACCATATGGGAGATTCATCAAATATGATGCTATACTTAATTTTATTTATAAAGGAGTCTTATATGAAGCAACTTTCTCGGAGACAGTTTTTAAAAGGAGCAGCTGGCGCGAGCATTCTCGGTTTTTTAGCTACAACATGTGGATACGGATATGCCAGATACATCGAACCACGCATGATCGATACCGTGTCACTGACCATTCAGGATGCTCAACTTCCAGCTTCATTTGACCAGTTTAAAATCGCTCAATTTAGTGATGTTCATTTAAGTGATACATTTCCTGCGAAAGAATTAGAATCCGTCGTCCAGCAAATCAACGCTGAGTCTCCAGACCTCATTGTGTTCACAGGTGACCTCGTTGATTTTCAAGCATCGATTGAAGAGCATGAAAAAGCGAAAGCATATTTGACCAAGCTCCATGCCCCGTTTGGTAAGCTCGCAATATGCGGAAATCATGACTACGGACCATTTGGCGTTGATCTTTATGAGAAAACGATGAAAGCTTGCGGTTTTACAATATGTAAAAATGATGTGTTTCAATTAGAAAAAGAAGGGGCGCATATTCAGATTGCTACATTGGATGACCTGATGATGAGTGTGCCGGATTATGACCTGATTAAGCGGGAAGTATCCTCTGATTTATTTACGTTACTGCTCGTACATGAGCCTGATGCAGCATTGGAGTTAAATACAACTCCCATTAACTTGCAGCTTTCTGGACATACCCATGGCGGACAGGTGCAGCTTCCTTTCTATGGCCCCATTCTCACAGCACCTTACGGCCATACATATGTGGAAGGTTTATACGGAAGTTATCAGCACCGAATCTATGTCAACCGCGGACTTGGGACAACAAGACTGCCACTTCGATTTTTAGCCAAACCTGAATTAACCTTTTTCACCCTCTCCTCTCGCATTTAGACAGAAGCCAAATTGCTCCTTTTTGCATATGTATAATCAAAGATCTTTCTCATGACAAATGTTAGGAGAAACCTTCCTTCGCCTGATTCCGTCCATATATATATCTAGTGACGGACATCATGGCTTCTTTTATTTGAGTGAAAGGAGTGTCCTTTGGTGCTGCGATATACGGTGAAAAATGGAGAAACCCTTGCTTCTATAGCACTTGATTTCCGAACAACAACAGATGCTTTAAAGGCTGCAAATCCGTCACTTCAAGGTCAAGAGCCTGTACAAAATGAGGTCATCATCATTCCTGGTCTGCCCGATCCTAGTTCGATCCCTTACCGCATCTCTGTTTCGATTTCAAGGAAACGTCTCGTATTGTTTTCTGGATCACAGCTTATTCGGTCGTATCCGATCGCAACAGGAAGAATTTTAAATATGACACCGACAGGTTCTTATTATATTGTCAACAGACAGCCAAACCCAGGAGGTCCCTTTGGCGCCTATTGGCTGAGCCTATCGAAAATTCATTACGGCATCCACGGTACGAATAACCCGTCTTCAATTGGTAAAGCTGTGTCTAGAGGGTGCATTCGTATGTATAATCAGAATGTCATCGAACTTGCTTCAATCGTTCCAAACGGAACACCTGTGACCATTAGCCAGTAGGAGAAATTAATTGTATGAATGCTTAAAATTTTATATGATATAAAGTGGGATCTTCAGGTTAAGGAGCGTATTTATGGATATTTTTAAAAACAGAAATTTTGTTCGTCTCTTTTTTGCAGCACTTGCTTCGCAAATGGGGACAACAGTAGGCAATATGGCGTTTGCCTTTTATTTGCTCGATCATTTTAGTCATCAGCCCGCCTATGCCACATTAGCAGAGCTCATGTATTCACTTCCAACGATCTTTGTCTTTTTTATGGTCGGTGTAGTAGCAGATCGTTTTGATCGTAAAAAAGTCGCAGAGAATTGCGATTGGATACGAGCTGGGCTGACGATTGTTTTATTCATTGTGATTTATTTCAATTCACTTCCACTTATTTTCTTGATCTTGTTTATACGAAGTGCCATTACGAAGTTCTTCTATCCAGCTGAAGCCTCTCTCGTTCAGGCGATTTTAAATAAAGATCAATATGCCAAAGCCGCTGGCTTAAATCAAATGCTGTTTAGTTTATTCATGGTATTTGGTGTTGGAATCGGTGCTATTATGTATAAGACAATTGGACTTCACGGTGCCATTACCATTGATTTGATCAGTTTTATTGTTTCAGGCATCCTGATTCGTTCATGTAACATTCCAATTGAAGCACGTCAGCCAAATGGACAAGCAGGCTGGAGAGGCATGACCATTAAAACGTCTCTAAAAGATTTTAAAGAAGGCATTCTTTACATTATAAAAAATAAATTATTGGCTTCTTTAATTTTTGGCTTTTTTGTTTTTGGTCTAGTCAATGGCGCATTTGCTGTACTTCCAATGTTTACAATGAAATATGGCCTTTCACCGGACCATTTTGAACTGCATACATCCTTCTTTACAATCGCGATCGGTGCCGGTCTACTTGTTGGCAGCTTAATGGGCTCTGTTCTCGCTAAAAAAGTAAAGATGCAATATCTCATGTCGCTTCCGATTTTGGTTGCAGGCATTCTGATTTTTGTACTTGGTTCCACCCATACACTATGGTTGTTTTATGTCACATCATTTGTCATTGGTACATGTATTGGACCGGTCAACATTGTCATTGGCGGCTGGCTGCCGAGAATCGTCCATCCTCGTCTGATGGGACGTGTGTCAGGATGGGTTGATCCACTTACCATGTTTGCTCAATCCATGACATTAGGTCTGATTGCGGTACTATTTCCAAAACTCATTACAAACGTTTCTTATATTTATTACGGAATGGGCGTTATTATTTTACTCGTTTTCCTTTTTTACTTCATTACACTGCCGAAGTTCAGCAGAGAAGCTGCCGACTTAGACGTGCAGCGAGAACTAAAAGGCCAGGGAGCGCAATAATTGAACAGGAAAAAGGGCTTTCTTTAAAAGGAAGTCCTTTTTTTCATAGCTGAAACGCCCTACGACGTTATTTACTCTGTTGATTGAAGCTATTTGAAGCAACATCAACCAATAGAGGAGTCAACATACCCTTCAATCGATCCATTCTTCTTTTTTAACTTTTACCTCTTACATCCATTCTATCAATCCCTTTCATTATTTAGCCTTTATTTCTTTTTTTCAAAAAACAGGAACGTGTATAAAATTGCAAAAATTTTTATAAAATTTCTTTACATCTTTGGAAGTTTTATAGTAGGATAGTCAGGTTGGAGGTGAGGGGTATGCTAAAAAGTTATTATTTTATTCATACAAAAGATGATCAAGGACAGTATGTTGTACATACAGAAGATTGTGCATTTTTAGGTGATGCTGCAAGCCGTAAATTGATTGGTCTGCACATGAGTGGCGAGAGCGCCATTGATGAAGCTAAACAAATGACGAATGAAACTGATTTTAATGGTTGCTTCTATTGCGCTTATTCAAGTCATAAGAAATAGACCATGTTGTTAAACCATAAGTTCGACATGTTGTCAGGCATATGGTAAAGTTTCAGACGCAATATGTAAAAATGAATCCAAATTGAGAAACTACCCATTTATTTAAATAGGTAGTTATCATGAACTAATAGTTCACTTCATATATATTTCATTCAGTCAATTCTTCTGCCCTTCTTGCAATGAACGTCTCTTCTCCTTTGCCCACCAATGACACCGTCAGCAATGGATTTGCCAACATTATCGAAAAGATGCTACTTCAAGATATCCCTCATGCTGGTCAGCTAAACCGCTCTGAATGCTGCAGATCCTTCAATTAAAGAAGTTTATAGAAGTTACCTCCTCATTATGTGAAAGTTCAACAAAGCCTCATCCTGCTTCAAAAAACGGACTTCAATACAGAAATTGCTTACCAAAGCAGCTTCAACTATGCTTAAAAGAATGAATATACAACACCTTTAGCATATAGAAAATGAAATGCGCCGCATTCTTTCCACCTGAAACAGATAGAAGAAAAATCATAGTGAATAGATGCTGTGTCTTTGCTGATCATTCTGCCATTTTTATATTCAACCACGTTTTAGAACCCTCCTGAATGGCTATTGTAGATAAGAGGGCTATGAATCCTATCGCTTTTACAATAACTCTATTTGCAATTTACTAATAAAAACGTATAATTTATACTAAGCACAGGAAGACGAAAGACAAAGGAGAGAAAAAATGGACGATTATGCTCATACTAAAGACATAGAACCTACAGCAGAAAACATCGCAAAAGCCATTTATACTGTTAACCGCCATGCTAAAACCGCACCAAACCCCAAGTTTCTTTATCTTTTGAAAAAACGTGCGCTGCAAAAACTATTGCAAGAAGGTAAAGGAAGAAAAGTGGGCCTACATTTCTCTAACAATCCCAAATATAGTCAACAACAGTCCGACGTGCTGATTGAAATTGGAGATTATTATTTTCACCTGCCACCAACCAAAGAAGACTTCGAATTTTTGCCACACTTAGGAAATTTAAATCAATCATATCGCAATCCGAAAGCGAATATGTCATTAAACCGAGCAAAGCAACTACTTCAAACGTATGTCGGTTTAAAAGAAAAACCTACCGCCACAAAACAAAAATCACATTACACAAAGCCCGTCTTCAAACGACTCGGGGAAAGTTATTTTTAAACAAAAAAACCACTCATGCCGAGTGGTTTTTTGTTTAGATAATAAAGTGATCGACTTTTTCAATCAGCTGATGAATTTCTGGTTTACTAATTTGATCATCTGCACCGATTGTTTCCCCTTTATGGCGCAAATCTTCAGTGATTAACGAAGAGAAGATGAGAATCGGTATGGAACTCGTTAAAGGATTTTCCTTCAACAGTTTCGTTAATCGGTGACCATCCATTTTTGGCATTTCAATATCCGTAATAATCATATCAATTTCTTCTGTCACACTGATTCCTTTACTGACAAGGTCCATGACGTGGTCATATGCCTGTTTGCCATCTTCAAAGGTCACAATGTTTTTATAGCCTGCTTCGGTTAATTCATTTGTTAATAAACGCATGAGAAGCGGAGAGTCTTCAACGACATAAAGCTTCTTCCCTGTTCTTCTCTCGTCTTTCTCACCGTCAAACATATGATACGTTTCTACTCCAGAAGCGGATTCAATATCATAAATGATTTTCTCGTAATCTGGAAGGAAAATCATTTTTTCATCAAGCTTAATGATGCCCGTTAAATGACGGTCCATCCCTTGATTGAGTGCAGTTGGCTTTTCAATTTCTTCCCAGCTGACGCGGTGAATTTGTGATACCGTTCCTGTATGGAACACAAATTTCCGTTGGTTGAATTCAGTCACAATATATTTCTCTTGTTCTGACTGATCTGACTCGACATTAAAAAAGGAAAATAGATTGATGACTGGTAAAATCTCGCCTCGTAAACTAATCATCCCTTCTACATCTTGATGAGAGTGCGGTACAACCGTCACCTCAACCGGCTGAATGATTTCTCTTACTTTCATGACGTTAATGCCGAATTGATTTGAACCAATTTCAAACTTCACAATTTCCAATTCATTGGTACCAGAGTCAAGTAAAATTTCTTGTTTGTTTAAAGCCACGGAAATCCCTCTATTCTTCAATATAAGATTGTACTTTTTATATCGGCAGCATAGGTAAAAAGTTGACGTTTCTTTACGCTTTCTCTCGTACGAATTGATGAATCACAAGTCCTATCGCTGCAAGAATGAGTAAAGACCCTAGTGCAAGGCGGCTTGCGAGATTTCCGTGCTCTGCAAACAGCAGAGTGACTGAGCCATAAATGATGGGTCCAATAATTGAAGACACCTTCCCTGAGAATGCAAAGAGACCAAAGAACTGTCCTCTCTTTTCCTTAGGTGTCAGCTCAATTATCAATATTCGTGATGCCCCCCAGCTTGCGCCGAGTGAAATTCCGAATAAACTGCCGGCCACCCAGAAAACCCATTCCGTTGTGGCTGTCACAGCCAAAATCAGGGCCACGATCAAAATCACATACACGACTGTAATCGAGCGCTTTGCCCCAATCGCCTTTGTGATATATCCAAATAGAAAGGAGCCAATGATACTTGAAATGGTCGACACCAGATAAAGCAGAATAAATTGCCCAGCGGTAAAGCCAATGATGATTTTGGCATAAACAGCCATCATCGCAATCGCTGTCTGTAAGGCATCATTCATAAAAAAGAAAGCAATCATAAAGATAAAAGCCGGTTTGAATTGCTTCATCTCTTTAAACGTGCGAATAATTTCTTTATACCCGCTGAAAAATGACGCCTTTTTCTCTTGCTGCGGCAGCGGATGAGGGTCTTTTACAAAAAAGAGAAAGGGCAGGAAAAAGAGAAAGAATAAAAGCGCTGTCGGAATAAATGCTTCATGAAATTGGTCATTGCCAACAAGTAAATAAACTGAGAGACCGACAAGTGTCCCTAAATAACCAACGGCAATGCCAAACCCAGAAATAAGCGGTATTTCATCCTTTGTCCCAAGATCGGGCAGAATGGTGTCATAAAACACTAGGCTCGAGTGATAGAAAAATTTTGCGATCACAAACAAGGTGACCACTACTAATAAGGAGACAGGCAGCCCAAACCATTCGCTTGAGAAATCAATTCCAGCAAAGATCCCCATCAAAAACGTACAAGATATACATATTAAAGTAAACACTGTGATGTAGCGCTTCTTTTTTCCTGTACGATCGATCAGAACCCCGTATAATGGTGTAAAAATGACGAGAAAAATGCTGGCTAGTGCGTTTGCATAAGAAATAAACGTACTGGCGATCTGATCCATTCTCGCACTGTCTCCAATCGTTTCCTGCAAGTAGAACGGGAAGAAAATGGTGATCATATTGGATGAAAATATCGTATTTGCAAAGTCATACAATGCCCAGGCCAAAACGGGTGCTGTCAAAAACAACCCGAAGCCTGCCCCTTTTTTCTGCATGGTCTTTTTTCCTGTTCTCAATCGTTTGTCTCCCTTCCCTGCCTGATTTTTCACTATCATTCTATTTTATGTCATGCTTCCCTCTTCCATACAAGCAATCTATACAAAAAGCACCCCTTACTATTTAGCAGAGGTGCTTTTTTTCTTTATTTCTTCACAACAATCGTACTTGCAATTAAATCGTGAAGCGCTTGTTTTTTCTCTGTGAAAAAGGCAATGATGTACCCAATACATAAGATTGGAGACAAAAAGACTTTTGCAAAAAAGCGGCCAGTTGCTCGTCCGAATGTTATTTTTTCGCCCGTTACTTTTGTCACTTTGATCCCAAGAGCCATCTTACCAAGAGTTCCTTGCAGTTTTGATGCTTCCATAATAGCGTAATAAAGCCATGTCAACACGATACCGATTAAGATCGATGCTACGTAGAAAAAGATAAGTCCCATAATGACAGCCCATTCTTCATCCGTCATGACGGTTGTGGAATAGTAATAGCTGTCATCCTCTAGCATAAATGCTGCCTCTGGGCTTGAGACAAAAAAGAGTGTGAACAAAATAAACATGATGAAGGCATAAGGAACACTGATAATGACGCCGTCCAAAAGGTGGGCAAGAAAGCGGTAGCCCACGCCTGCTAGCTCAGGATACTTCTTTTCTTGAATGTGTGGTTCTGTTATGTTTGTTTCCATCCTATTTCTCCTTTATTATGTATGTTTTCTATAAATTTCTTATAATCATTCGTTATTATATCTTATGAATATAGTAAGATCAATGGAGCTGTACACTTTTACATATATTTTAGATCAGTTTGTTCTTAATGTTTTATGTGAATAAATACTGAAAATTTGTGAAAATCATGGCACTTCTAGTTCTTTTACCTCCTGATTTTTTAACATTTTGTGATATTTTCGTCTTGTTTCCATTCTGCTGTTGACAACCGCTCTTCACATGGTACAATAGTCAAGGATTTTTTAAAGAAAGGTGTTCATGATGGGAACTGTCGTACTATTAAAGAACAACGAAATGACTGTAATTGAAGATATTTGCGAAGCTGATTTTTTGGACATGAAGCATGATTTGTCAAATGATGACGCAGCTTATATCTCTTGGTATGAAGATTACGATACTGCTTATGGATATTGATTTCATTTCATAGATGAAGCGTAAAAAAAGGCGATACAACCTAAGTTGGTTGATCGCCTTTTTTACGTTTGTGATGTTCTTTCACTTTCAGGCTCTACATGAATAAAGATTTGTGCATGCGGAAATTCTTGCTGAATCTTCTCTTCAATTCGATCACATAATTGATGAACATCTTCAATGGTTGTCTTGCCATCTACAATTAAATGGAAATCAATATATTCCTCTGCTCCGGATCGTCTTGTTCGAAAGTCATGATATTCGATGAACTCTTGACTGAATCCTTGAATGATTGCTTCTATCGATTGTTCTTCCTCGGGTGTTAGCCGGGCGTCTACAAGCGGCGGGAAGGCTTCTTTCATGAGTTTAAATGCTTCACGCATAATAAAGAGAGCGAGTATCATTCCAATGATCGGATCTAAGAAATACCAATCGGTTAATGCTACAAGCAATAAACTGAATGCCACCCCTAGTGACGTATACACATCTGTTAACAGGTGCAATGCATTCGATTTCATGGCAACAGAATGCACTCGCTCCGCCTCTTTGTTCACAACCTTCGATACGATAAAATTGATGAGCGCGCCTGTCAGCATCACCACAATGCCAAGCACAGGCAGCTTGACTGGCTCTGGGTGCATTAATTTGTGAACACATTCGTATATGATCCAAATGCCGGCAACGAAAATCAGCAAGGTCTCAATCGTTCCTGAAATATTTTCGACTTTTCCATGTCCATAAGGATGTTTAGAATCTGCTGGCTTTCTTGAAATACGAACAGAAATAAATGCAATAAAAGATGCCATTAAATCGAGAAAAGAATGAATGGCTTCTGATAAAACCGCAACAGATCCAGTCAACAGCCCCACAATGATTTTTAAGATGACAACAAATGTGTTACTCATCACGGATAGAAACGCGATTTTCGATGTCTTCGCTGATTGTTCCATCTATCGTCCTCCTTTAGGAGATCGTATGTCTATGAAAGCAATTCCCATGACCTGATTCTCACGTTCTTTCAGTTTACACAGTTGTGACGTTTTCTAATCCTGTTCACCGCAGCCTGTATTTTCTCGTGAGGTTACGCTATAATAAATGTTGCTCTTTCTTCAATATATCACTCATGCTGTGATGAATAGGAGAATAGACTACAGATAATGATATCCAGTGCCTTTCGCGGGTGACATTTATGCAGTGAATGGTAAAATAGGATAAAAACATAAATTTTTAAGGTGATGAGAAATGGAGCATTTGCTGAATCCAAGAGTAAAGGATATTGAAATTTCAGGCATTCGAACATTTTCAAATCTCGTATCGTCATATGAGGATGTCGTTTCTTTGACGATAGGCCAGCCCGATTTTTATACGCCGCATCATGTCAAAACAGCTGCCAAAGCAGCCATTGACGAGAATTTCACCTCGTACACTCATAATGCTGGTTTCCTAGAGCTAAGACAAGCGATCCAGCACTACATCAAGAAGAAAGTCCATCTTGATTATGATGCAGAGTCAGAAATCATTGTGACGACAGGTGCAAGTCAAGCGATTGATGCTGCGTTTCGAACCATTTTGTCAGAGGGTGACGAGGTCATTTTACCTGGACCTGTCTACCCTGGCTATGAACCGATCATTCGAATGTGTGGCGGGAAGCCTGTACATATCGACACAACGAATGCTGGCTTTAAATTAAATGCCAAGCTGATTGAGGATGCATTAACGGAAAAGACAAAGTGTGTTGTGCTTCCTTATCCTTCGAACCCAACTGGTGTCACGCTTTCGGAAGAAGAATTGAAAGAGATTGCCCAGCTCCTTGAAGGAAAAGACCTCTTTATTTTATCCGATGAAATCTATAGCGAGCTGACCTTTGACCGGCCGCATCATTCAATTGCCTCTTTCTTAAAGGAACAGACCATTGTGATTAACGGACTGTCTAAATCTCATAGCATGACCGGTTGGAGAATTGGCTTTTTATTTGCTTCAGCTCCAATTGCTAAACATGTATTAAAAGTACATCAATATAACGTGTCTTGTGCCTCGGCTGTCTCACAAAAGGCGGCACTTGAAGCTGTGACAAATGGTGTGGATGATGCACTCATCATGAGAGAGCAATATAAGAAAAGACTCGATTATGTATATGATCGGCTCATTTCTATGGGGCTTCCGGTCATTAAGCCTTCTGGCGCTTTTTATATTTTTCCATCCATTGAATCGTTTGGGATGAGTTCCTTTGATTTTTGTATGGAGCTGTTAGAAAGTACAAGACTTGCTGTTGTACCAGGGTCTGCTTTCTCTCCGCTCGGCGAAGGGTATGTGCGTCTGTCCTATGCTTATTCACTTGAAACACTGAAAGAAGGACTTGACCGCCTAGAACAATTCGTCCTTGAAAAACGTTCCATTCATTTAACAGACTGAAACAACGGCTCTCTTGCCGTTGTTTTTATTTTGCAGGAAACATGATGTGAAATACGGTGCCCTTTTCGGGATGACTATCCACACGGATCGTCCCGTTGTGATTTTCTAAAATATTAAATGTCACCATGAGGCCAAGTCCAGTGCCTTTTTCCTTTGTCGTTAAAAAGGGCTCTCCTATTCGCTTCATGACCGATTCAGGAATGCCGACCCCTTCATCACGAATGGTGACGAGAATCCCATCTCTTTCTGCTTTGGCCGTGATGTCTACCTTTCCTCCGTCCGGCATGGATTCGACGGCATTTTTGATTAAATTGATAAACACCTGCTTGAGCTGATTTTGATCCCCGTTCATCAGGAGATCCTCTTCTATTTCACTTGTGTTCATTAAAATGCCATTTAAGTTCGCTTGTGTTTCTAATAAAGCCGTGACTTCACTGATGATTTTTTTCAAATCAAGTGTCTGCATCGAAGCCGTTTGCTGCGGTTTTGCCAGCATGAGCAGCTCGCTTAAAATAATTTCTATCCGGCTCAGCTCGGAAAAAACAATCTCGAAATATTGATCCCGATCTTTTGTTTTCGGTTTAATGAGCTGTAAAAAGCCTTTGATGGCGGTCAATGGGTTCCTGATTTCATGTGCGATGCCAGCAGCCAATTGACCTGCGATCGATAATTTTTCAGACCGGAGCATGAGCTCTTCTGTCTGCTTGCGTTCGGATATATCTCTTAAAATAATTTGAACGGCTGTTTCTCCAAAAAACGTAGTTGGGATACACACCATTTCTGTATAAATCAGCTTGTGTTTAAACGTATGACAGCTCATCGTGACAATCTCGGAATCTGATGCTCTTTCAATAATACGCGACAAGCTCTTTTTGACTTTTTGCTGGTCACAGGAATGGATCTGGTGGAAAATATCCTTTCCTATTAATTTATCGTAATGCTCGGCTTCAAATAATTTAATGCCTGATTCATTCATAAACACCCATTTGTGATCGTGAATGACCGCAATCGTATCAATGGAGTTTTGGATGAGCAGCTGATACCGCTCCCGGCTTTTTTGCAGAACGGTTTGGAATTTCTTACGGGATGAGATGTCTACTAACAGCAAAAGCTCTGCCCGCTGATTTTGATAGATCGTTGGTGATGACTTCACTTCGATATGAATGCTGCTTCCATCTTTCCGCTTCCAAATCTGTTCAATCATTCCGACTGGAAGACCTTGTTGCAGCCTTGTAATTCGGCTTCTCACAATGTCATGGTACTCCTCAGCAATAAAGTCAAATGCAGTTTTGCCGATCATGTCATCTCTTGTACATACCCCCATTAATTGAAGCATCGCATCATTCGCATAAACAATTTCCCCTAAAATCGTAATACATAACGGATTTGGCAGCATGGCAATCAATTGTTCAGCTTCACTGACATGTTGGAAAGCCGGCAGACTGCCTAACGACTGTTCTGACACTTCTGATGTTGTTTGAAATGCTGCTTTTTGCGGTTCAGCGTCCAGCACCCTCATTTTTAGGATCATTTCTCTACTTAATTCACTGTCTAACTCATCACAAGCGACAAAATCAATACTAGCTTCAATCCATACAGCTGTTAGGTCACTTCTAAGCAGTCTAAAGTGGCAAATCTCTAGCATGTGCTGATTGTAGAAATAACTTTCGACGAGAAATTGATCTTCGGTATGAACAAAGTCTTTCAAAAAACACCCTAGTAAATCCTTTTGTTCATAGAGCAAAAGCTGCTTACAGTTAGAAGAAATGTAGAGAAAGCGGCCATTAGAAGAAAGAACGGCATGTAAATCGATATTCGAATAAAGCTGATTCGAATCTTTCATTTTTTGTTCCATCGTCGTCCGACCCTCCTTTTCATTTTTTAGGGTTGTCCTTAGATTGATGTATAAAAAAGATTCGCTAGAAAACCCGTATTTTCCTTCCGTCATCGAGGGAAACGTCCATCTTTTCAGCAAAAAAGAGCACATTCACTTGCTGTGCTCTCTGATGTTTACTGCTTTTCGTATTTCTTTTGTAATTCAACGTACTTATCAATAATCTTACTTGGGATGGTTTTAATGACAGGGTCTTTATCTGAGACATAAGGTGTCACGACACTAAAAGCCACCTTCGGATTGGACGATGGATAATATCCCCCAAAGGTTAAATTGTACGTGGGATTTCCCCACCAGCTGCGGTTGGCACCATAGTAAAAGGTTTGGGCCGTCCCTGTTTTTCCTGCGACATCATGCTGACCAAAGCGGCCAGCGGCAGTACCGCCAGTCGATGTGACCATTTTCAGCCCCATTTTGACGCGGTCAATATCTGCTTTCGAGTTGTTAATCGTGTTCAGCACCTTCGGCTCATATTTTTTCACGACTGGGCCTACTTCATCCTTCTTCGTTGGAAGGTGAACGCTTTTCACCACTCTTGGCTGAACGCGATTTCCTCCATTAGCGATCGTTGACATATACTGGGCAACTTGAAGCGGTGTATACGTGTCATACTGCCCAATTGCTTCATCAAGCAAGAGTCCGCCGACCGTCTTAGGATGTGTCTGCATCCCGCTTGATTCCTGCGGCAAATCGATCCCTGTTTTCACGCCAAGACCGAATTGCGCATAGTAGTTTCTCATTTTTTGCAGGTGCTCAGGTCTTGCCGGTAACGGCCCATCCTTTTGATAGGTGATGCCCGCCATTCTCATCGCTACTTGGAACATGTAGACGTTGGAACTTTTTTGGAGAGCCTGAAGGTCATTGACCCATCCAAGAACTTTGTAAGACTGTTTCGCCTTTCCATTACTTCCTGCAAAATAAAGCGGTGTATCCATATAGGATTGGTTGTGTGACATCCCGTCCTGATAACCGCCAAGTACTGTGGCTCCTTTGACAACAGAGCCCATTTCGTACTGGGTCGTAAATGTTCCGATGGCATAATCTGTGACGTCTCTGCCATCCATTTTCTTGCCAGACATTGCGAGAACATCCCCAGTGTTAGGGTCCATCATCACGACAAATGCGCGGTCCATCATATAGTTTCTCGCACTAGCGGATCTAAGCTCTGATTCGACGATCTTGTCGACTTCCTTTTGCAGCTCCATATCAAATGTCAGTGCAAGATCAAGTCCTCTTCGCCCCTCTGTCCGTTTGATTTCATCGAGCAGCTTCCCGCCAACCTGTGTATATTGAACAGTCGCTTTCTCTGGATTCAGAAAATCTTCGTATTGATACTCTAAATAGCTCTTCCCTACCCGGTCATTTCGCGAGTAGCCTCTTGCCATATAGTAATCTTCACGCTCTTTTATAATGCCTTGCTCTGGTGTGGTCACACCGCCAAGTACATTATAAAGGGTCTTTTCATACGGATATTTTCTTGTCCAATCATTGATGACATTTACACCATGCAGTTCATCCAGATGCTCTGACACAAGTGAAATCTCTTCATAGGTCAAACTCACGGATGACGTCTGCTTGGATTCTTTTGTTTCATCAAGCAAAGCCACTTTTTCGTCCCCTTTTTTCTCTTCGTTCGGGTCCATTGCTTTCACAATTTGAGGCTCAAAGGCATATCCGCCTGTAAATCTACGATAGATCGCTGCAACTGCTTTTTCCTCTGCATTTTTTTCGATCGCCTTGACCTCTTCCTTAGGCACACGCTCTACTTGAAGCGGATAGACATCTTTTGCTTTAAGATTCTTTTGCTCTGCTTTTGAAATGAGCTTATCCGCTTCTTTCGGATGGCTTGCCAGCCAAAAATCTCGAATGTCACGCTCTCTCAAAAAATCAGTATCCATTTTTATATAAGTCGCAAGTTTTCTTGCTACTTTAATCTTATCCTTCGCCTTCACACCGCTTTCTGATGTATAAACGATGGCAGGTACACTTTCGTTATCAACGACGACTCTTCCTCTCGCGTCATACATTTTTCCTCTTGGGGACGGGTATGATGCTGTTTTGACCTCTGTTCGGTTTGCTTGCTTTTTATAATCCTCACCATTGACGATCTGCAGCACACCAAGCTTGATCACAAGTCCAGCAAATAAACTAAAGACAGCGAAGAAAAAGAGATTAATCCTCCAGGCGTTCCGGCGCTTGATTTTTTTCTGCTCGGCACCACCTTGATGCTGTTTCTCTCCCACTTATGTAGCTCCTCTCATCCTTTCAATCTTTTACAATTACCACTCATTATTGTAACACTTTTGTAATAGTTGTTACAGTGAAACAAGTGAAAAAAAGCTGTCAATCCCTATTATGCAAAAAAATATACTAACACTTTAAAATATTGGTATGTTTATGTCGTTTTCTTTAAATGGAAGAATTCCCTATCCTTTGATATGAGGCGGATTTTTTTATGACTTTAACAAAAATGACAAACAGGCATTGTCAATGGAGGATGCTGGTACGTTTATAACAAAAAGTCCATGTTATGATTTTCTGTGAGAAAACAAAACAAAGATTTTAGGAGGAGTTACAATATGAAGAAGAAATCATTCTTTTTTTCAGCGCTAACGGCTGCTGCACTCATCACGTTCACTGGAGGACATTCAGCTGATGCGAAGGAGCTTAACCTGAAACAAGTGATACATGTACAGCATCAAACCATTGATCTTCATACATTAGCTGCAAAATTACATATCTCTTCAGATGTAAACAAGCTAAGCAAGTCGAATCAAAAAGAGATCGAAGCTCTTTTAAACAAGCTGATCAAAAGCGGTCAACCTGTTACTGGCACAAAAGTGGTGAAAGAAGTAAACAAAGCAAAAAATGAACAAAAACAAGAATCAGTGAAAAAACCAACTGCTTCTAAACCAAGTACGCCAGCTAAACAAAACACAAACAACAATAACAACACAAAAGCTGACCAAAAAGACACAACGGCAGCAAAAGCAGACAGCAGCTTGAATGCATTTGAAAAAGAAGTCGTTGAGCTTACAAATAAAGAGCGTGCAAAACAAGGGTTAAAAGCACTTTCTGTTGATTCAAAACTAAGCAAATCTGCTCGCGCAAAATCTCAAGATATGAAAGATAAAAACTATTTCTCTCATACAAGCCCAACTTACGGATCTCCATTTGATCAAATGAAGCAATTCGGTATCACTTACAAAACAGCAGGTGAAAACATTGCCCAAGGTCAAAGATCTCCTCAAGAAGTTGTGACTGCATGGATGAACAGTGAAGGCCACAGAGCCAATATCTTAAACAAAAACTATACACATATCGGTGTTGGTTATGTGAAATCTGGCAACTACTGGACGCAGCAATTCATCGGAAAATAAGATATCTAAAAAACCTGTCCCTAAGTGGGACAGGCCAGATTGTTGACAAAGGGCTAAAATGATCTTCATTTTAGCCTTTTGTCTTCTTTTCAGCGTGATAGAAAACCTTTGCAGTCTAGGAAGGACGAGTACCGGAGCGGAGCGAATTTGACATTCGTGAGCACCGGCACGCAGGACTGACACCGAATGCGAGGGTTTGTCTACACGCTGACCTGTCTCTAAGTGGGACAGGTCTTTTTATTTTACCCATAATTTATATATACTCTGTGTGCCGCTGTTTTCTTCGCCCTGTTCGCTCAGCTTTTCATAAAGTGACTTTGCAAGCGCGAGTCCTGGCATTTCTTCTCCCATCAGTTCTGCTTCCTCAAGTGCAATGCCCATATCCTTGATAAAATGCTTCACGTAGAACCCTGGCTCGAAATCACCTTTCAGCATTCTTGGTGCAAGGTTTGACAAGGACCAGCTTCCTGCCGCGCCCGTTGTAATGCTTTTGAGCACATGCTCTGGATCAAGTCCTGATTTTTCGGCATAGGCCATGGCCTCTGCAACGCCTACCATACCTGCTGCGATCGCAATTTGGTTACACATTTTGGTATGCTGACCGCTTCCTGCAGGTCCTTGATATTGAATGTTTTCGCCCATTTGCTCAAATAAGGGCAGGCACGCTTCATAGGCTGATTTTTCTCCGCCAATCATAATCGCAAGCGTTCCATTTTTTGCCCCTACGTCTCCGCCAGAAACTGGTGCATCTAATGCAAACAACCCTTTTTCTTTTGCTTTCATTTCAATTTCTTTTGCCAGCTGAGGCTTCGATGTAGTCATATCAATCAGATAGGTACCAGGCGCAGCATGTGCCACAAGCCCTTCTTCACCTAAATAGATTTCTTCTACATCTGATGGATATCCTACCATTGTGATGACAGCATCTGCATGTTCTGCAATCTCCTTCACTGCCGGCTTCCATGATGCGCCTTTTTGAATGAGTGCATCTGCTTTCGCTTTTGTTCTTGTATAAACGAGAACTTCATATCCGGCATCCATTAAATGTCCTGCCATACTGCGTCCCATTACACCGATTCCAATAAAACCAACTGTTTGGATTTGTGTCATCACTTGTTCCTCCTTAAAGAGACTTTGTCAGTCCACCATCAATGATGAGTGTTTGACCTGTCATATATGTATTGGCTTCAGATAAAAGAAAAGCTGCATATGCTGCAAATTCCTCTGGCTGTCCGTAACGGCCAAGCGGAATCGCACGTTCGGCCTGTGCTTTGATTTCTTCAACCGTTAAGTGCTCTGCCTGTGCGCGGTGCTTGTCCAGCTGTTTGACGCGGTCTGTTTCAATTTTCCCTGGGGCTAACGTATTGATTAAAATGCCATCCTTTGCAAACTCCTGAGCGGCTGTTTTTGTCCAGCCGGCAATAGCCGGTCTAAAAGTATTTGACAGCATCAAGCCTGGGATCGGTTCTTTCACTGACATAGACGCAATGTTTAACACGCGTGCGCCGTGTTTTTTCAAATAAGGCAAGGCCTCTTTTAATAATCGAATATAACTGAGTAAATGAAGCTGAAATGATTCCATCCAGTCTTCATCTGTTAAGGTTTCAAGCGTCCCTGTTTTAGGCCCGCCTGTATTGTTCACAAGAATGTCTAGACACTTCTCATCTCCAGCTGCCGCTTGAACTAGCGCCTTGATTTGCTGCGCGTCAGACACATCACATACTTGATAAGTCAGCTTTCCTTTTACAAGCGGAGATAATTCTTTGACTGTTTCTTTCAGCGTGTGCTCATGCCTTCCTGAAAGCATCACATCTGCTCCCTCTTTTGCTAGAGCAAAGGCAATGGCTTTTCCAATACCTTGACTGCTTGCAGCGACCAAGGCTTTTTTTCCAGATAGATTGACATCCATGTCAACACCTCCTCTAGCTTTATTTTATCATACAAAAAGAACCTTGCTCACGTCGCAAGGTTCCTTTCCGCTTGATTACAGCTTAAACCGATCAACCGCCTGACGTAATGCCTGGCTTGATTCGTTCAGCATTTCAGTCGAAGTTTTCGTTCTTTCTAAAGCTTGGACTTGTTCATCTGTAGACGCATGCACTTCCTCAGCTGAAGCCGCAGATTCTTCTGAGATCGCAGCAATGCTTTGAATGGAGTCATTCATTTTCTGCTGTTCGTCTGTCATTTCATTGATCTGTGTATGAATGCTGTCAATTGAGCCGACAAGTGCCTGCATTTCCATTGTGATGCTGCTCAGTGCCTCGCCTGTTGCATTAATGGCTTCACCTTGTTCCTCATTCATCTTACTTGCTGCCGTCATCGCTTCAGCCGCCTTTTTCGATTCATCTTGAATGAGTTTGACGGTTTCACTAATGTGTTTGGTTGATTGCGCAGATTGTTCAGCAAGCTTTCTGACTTCTTCTGCAACAACAGCAAATCCTCGTCCGCTTTCTCCGGCTCTCGCTGCTTCAATGCTTGCATTCAGAGCAAGTAAATTCGTTTGATCAGAGATTTCAGAGATGGCGGTCACAACGTTTTCAATATTTTTCGTTTTATGTTCAAGGTCAAGCAGCATTTGCTCCACTTTCTTCGATTCCTCGTTCGCTTGTGTTGATTTTTGAACGAGCATACCTAGTGCATCGAGCCCTCTATAGCCTGCATCTTCAGATGATTTTGAGTTGGCTTGCATTTGCGTGGCAAGCTCACCCATATGACGTACTTTTTCATATAAATGCTCTGATTTCTCATTAATCGTTTCTGCTTCTGAAGCCTGCTTAGACGCACCTGTTGCCACCTCTTGAATGGCCGTTGCAATCTGTTCGCTCGACAGTAAGGTTTCATTTGAAATTTGCGTGACTTCATCCGTAGATGTCACTACTTGGTCTGAAGCCCCTTTTACTTTTTCAATTAACTCTCTGATCCCCTCGGTCATTTGATTAAAGCTCTTCGTGAGGAAACCAATCTCATCTTGAGATTTCGTTTCAAGTGAGCTGGTTAAATCACCTTCAGACACCTTACGCACATGCTCGATCAGACGCTTGATTGGCGTTGTGATGCTTCTTGCTAATAAGAAACTGAGAATGATCGCAAGAACAATGGCAATGACTGAAATCATGATGCTTGTCTGATTCATTTGTTCTGTGATCCAAAGCAGTTTCTTTTTCTCAAAGCTGACACCTATTGTCCAATCGGCCTCTTTGATTTTAGATATGACCGTCAGTTCTTTGTTATCATCAAGACCGGAATTGTCGATCGCTTTTTTTACAGAAGCGACTTTTGATATGTTTTTTCCTTGCTCAGTTGGATGTGCCAAAATCGTTCCTTTGCCATCTACTAAGAAAGCGTTTCCCATATAAGGAATCTTTTGTTCCTTTATATACGATTGAATGGAAGACAGCTTCAAATCAAGTCCTGCGACTCCAACAACCTTTCCATTTCGCACAATTGCCTTGGTGGCTGAGACAACCATTTCATTCGTTGCTTTATCAATATACGGATCTGTCCAGATGACTTCATCAGGCTTTTCAGCCGAATTGATAAACCAATCTCGCTTAGTTGGATCATATCCTTCACCAAAATCAGACTCTGGGAAGGCAAACATTTTACCGTCACTTGTTCCTATATAGGCAAGTGAGATGAGTTCATCCTGCTCCTGCAAGACTTTTAGTTCATCGTTTTCAAAGGCTAATGTTTGTTTTGTTTGCTTTTGTGCAAAATCTTCAGTCAGTGTACTTGTTGCCAGTTTGTTAATTGTACCCCCGTAATTATCAAGCTTTTGTGCAATAATATCTCTCATGCTTTCTGCTGTTGCCGCTGTGGTGGTTTTTGCATCCCGTTCAATGAGTGGTGTTAATACTATGTTGGAACCCACTTGAACGGCCACGACGGTTAAAATTAAAATAACTGAGATGAAAACAGCTATTCTCACTTGAAGTTTCTTAAACATCTCATCACCCCTACATCCTACTTTCGCATCTTATTTTGTATATCGGCAAAATTGGTACCGCATTCAATAGTTGTAAGAAAATTTAAATAGAAAAAACAAGCCATAAAGGCTTGCTTTAAGTAAAATATTCAATTTTTGCAGACGGAAAGTACTGATCGATATATGATTCTAACGTCTGTCTTAGTTCTTGTTCCTCATCTTTTTGGTAGATATATTTCCCAATTCCATATCTACCCCACTTGTATCTTCTTTTTTCTTCATCCAATTCTAATTTTGATTTCGGATAGTTTTTTTGGATCACACGCTTCGCTGGTTTTGTAAAACGATGCTGAATCATTTCAAAGGTGATATCGTGCCTGACATCTTCAGTTAGGGCTGCATCGAGCTTTTCAAAAAGAACTTTATATCCTTCCTGCCAGCCTTCGTGAATGTAAATTGGGGCAATAATAAAGCCAAGAGGATAGCCTGCTTTTGCGACCTTGACAGCTGCTTCAATCCGCTGATCTAACGGTGATGTTCCGGGTTCGAAATATTTAATGACATAATCCGCATTGATACTAAAGCGGAATCTTGTTCGGCCGTTGTGCTTTGCATCAAGTAAATGATCGACATGATGAAATTTGGTGACAAAGCGAAGCTTACCAAGATCAGTCTGGCCGAAGTATTCAATCGCTGCCTTTAGTGTATGTGTCAAATGGTCAATTCCTACAATATCTGAAGTACAAGAAGCTTCAAATCTCGTGATTTCAGGCGCACGCTCGTTCATGTACTGCTCCGCCTGATCTAATATTTCTTCAACATTCACATATGTTCGAATGTACGGCTTACTTCCCATTGTCGTTTGCAGATAGCAATAATGGCAATGCCCCATACATCCTGTCGCAAATGGGATCGCATACTCTGCAGATGGTTTAGACGTATCAAACTTCAACGTTTTCCTCACACCAATGACAAGCGTTGATTTCGCATTACGATACTTTTGCAAGTCATTTTTACCCGGAATATTTCTTACTTGGTTATGTGAAGTCGTTTCTCTTATTTCAATACCCATACCCTCGAACTTTTCCTTCAGCTCTCGTCCTAACGGGTACTCTAACGCCCTTGGTTCAATGTAAACAAGCTGGGGCACAAAAGGTTTGATCATATTTAGCACATCCTTACCTTATAGGTTTTCATACGGTTACTTTAACCGCGCAGGATGGCTTTTATCCTTTCTAAAATCTCCCTTATTCAAACAAATCTTGATAAAGAGCTTCTGCTTCTTCATATGTCGGAAAGACCGCATCATCTGGAGCTAAAGGATGATACGTTTCAAGTAAAAATAGGGCAAGCTCCTCTTCGTTATATGGATGTGAAACAATTTCTGCTTCTTTGATTTGTGCTACGTTTGCTGCATGTGGATTTCGATAAATCACATATACTTGATCACCCGGTTTATAGTCTGAGAAAGGCAATCTGGTCACCTCCATTTTTCTTATAGGATGCCCTTCTCTCTGCCGGATATGACCCAATATGATAAAATTCGACAAAAAAACCAGACAGGGTTACTGTCTGGTTTGAATTCACTTAGTGATGTTGAAACGTTTTCTTCACGAAATCAACCACTTCTTCTGTTGTGCTAAGTGATAAAATATGCTCTTTAAATGATGCAGCTTCTTCCTTAGAAAGCTTGCTTAGCTGTGTTCTTGCTGGAAGAATAGATGTTGCACTCATTGAGAATTCATCTAATCCTAATCCAAGTAGAAGTGGGATTGCGATTTCATCTCCTGCCATCTCACCGCACATGCCAACCCATTTACCTTCTTTATGCGCTGCTTCAATAACAAGCGTAATCAAACGTAAAATCGCTGGATTGTAAGGCTGGTAAAGATAAGACACTCGTTCGTTCATTCGATCAGCAGCCATTGTGTATTGAATCAAATCATTTGTTCCAATACTGAAGAAATCAACTTCTTTTGCGAATTGGTCTGCGATGACAGCGGTTGATGGAATTTCTACCATTATACCGATTTCAATGGAATCGGATACGTCTGTACCAGCGGCAACCAATGCTTCTTTTTCTTCAAGTAAAATGGCTTTTGCTTCTCTAAACTCTGATAATGTCGCGATCATAGGGAACATGATTTTCAAGTTTCCATATGTACTTGCACGAAGTAAGGCGCGTAGTTGTGTTCTGAAAATCTCCTGTTCTTCGAGGCAAAGGCGGATCGCTCTAAAGCCAAGGAACGGGTTCATTTCTTTTGGAAGCTGCAAGTAAGGGAGTTCTTTATCGCCACCAATATCAAGTGTGCGGACAACAACCGCTTTACCTTCCATCTTCTCTAACACTGTTTTATAAGCATTGAACTGTTCTTCTTCTGTTGGAAGCTGATCTCTGCCCATGTATAAAAATTCTGTACGGTACAATCCGACTGCTTCGCCGCCATTTTCAAGTACACCTTTTACATCCTCAGGTGTTCCGATATTTGCAGCTAGCTCTACGTGAACGCCGTCTTTTGTGACCGTTGGCTGATCAACAAGTTTCGCCCATTCCGCTTTTTGAGCTAAGTAGTCTTCATGCTTTTTTTGATACGCTTTCACTTCATCTTCAGAAGGCTGAATGATGACGTCTCCGCTAATACCATCGACAATGATCAGATCATTGTTTTTCACCGTTTTTGTTGCTTCTTTTGTTCCAACAACTGCTGGAATCTCCATAGATCTTGCCATGATCGCTGAGTGAGAAGTACGGCCGCCGATATCTGTCGCAAAACCTTTGACGAATTGTCTGTTCAGCTGAGCAGTATCAGAAGGTGTTAAATCTTCAGCGATGATGATGACTTCTTCAGAAATCATGCTTGGATTTGGAATGTCAACGCCTAGCAAATGTCCAGTTACACGTTTTGTTACGTCGCGAATATCCGCTGCACGTTCCTTCATGTATTCATTGTCCATTGCTTCGAACATGGTGACAAACATTGTCGCTGTTTCTTTTAAAGCAAATTCAGCATTTACTTTATCAGAGTTGATTTTATCCTTTACTGGGTTTAGCAGCTCTGGATCACTTAACACAAGAAGGTGTGCAGAAAAGATATCTGCTTTGTCTTGGCCAAGCTCTTTTAGCGCATGTTCTTTAATTGCTTCAAGTTCTTGTTTAGAAACATGAATTGCTTCTTCAAAACGCTTCACTTCTGTCTCTGGATCGTTGATGTCTTTTTGGTGAACTGTTAAATCTGGTTCTTCCAGACGGTATGCTTTTGCAATCGCAACGCCTGCTGAAGCACCGATTCCTTTCAGTTGTTGCATTACTCGCCTAGGCCTTCACTTTTCATTGTGTCTTTAAGCGCAGCAAGTGCATCATTTTCATCAGAACCAGAAGCAGAGATTGTGATTGTAGCACCTTTCGCAATTCCTAGAGACATTACACCCATAATAGATTTCAGGTTCACTGTTTTACCATTATATTCTAAGTTGATATCAGCATCATATTTACTAGCAGTTTGTACAAGAACTGTTGCAGGACGTGCGTGAATTCCAGAATCTGCAGTTACTTTGAATGTTTGTTGAGCCATTTTTATCAATCTCCTTTTTATACAATTAATACATCCACAATATTATATCATACTGCCGAGCTTGTCATCTAACAAGAACGGCAGTTATGAAAATTATTTTGAAATTTTCATGATGTTTTCTTGACCAGCTTTGATTATACCGGATTCTTGAAGGTCAATAAATTGTCCTTCACCTAAGTTGGTAAATACAATTGGTGTCATCAAAGATGGTACTTCAGACTTAATTTTATCAATATCAACCTCTAAGAGTTTTTGACCGATTTCTACTTGATCTCCCTCTTGTACAAATGCTTCAAATCCTTCTCCTTTAAGGCTGACCGTATCAATACCGAAGTGGATTAAAATTTCAAGTCCACCGTCAGATTGCAGGCCAATTGCGTGTTTCGTTGGGAATACATTTAAGATCTTCCCTTTCACCGGTGAAACCACCGTTCCATCTGTTGGCAAGATGGCGAAACCGTCACCCATCATTTTCCCTGAGAATACTTGATCTGGTACATCTGTAATCGGATGAAGCTCCCCTGTAATTGGTGAAGCAAAGATTTCTTCACCTTGCTCGTTTTGAAGCGGTTTTGCAATGACTTCTTCGACCTGCTGGCTGACTTCTTCTTTTGCAGAAGGGTCTTTAGCTGGACGAGGCGTGCGGCCTGCAATGATGTCCTGCATTTGTGTTTTTAAATTATCAGAGCGTGGTCCAAAGATGGCCTGGATGTTGTTTCCTACTTCGAGAACTCCTGAAGCACCAAGCTTTTTCAAGCGGTCCTTGTCCACTTTCTTCTGATCATTGACAGTGACACGTAAACGCGTAATACAAGCATCAAGGTGTTTAATGTTTTCTTGGTCACCCATCGCTTCAAGAATTTCATAAGGTAAGTCATTACCCTTTTCAGACTTAGCACTATCTGCACCGTCAGCTGCTTCATCCTCGCGGCCTGGCGTTTTCAGATTAAATTTGCGAATGGCGAATCTAAATCCGAAGTAATAAATAGCAGCAAGTACGAGACCAACTGGAATCACAAGCCACCAAGCGGTTCTGTTTGGCAAGATACCGAATAAGAAGAAGTCGATTAATCCCCCTGAGAAGGTCATACCGATTTTCACGTTTAGAATATCCATAATCATAAAGGATAATCCAGCAAATACACAGTGGATTGCAAATAACACTGGTGCAACAAACAAGAATGAGAATTCAAGCGGTTCAGTAATCCCTGTTAGGAAAGAAGTCAGGGCTGCTGATCCCATAATTCCAGCGACAAGCTTTTTATTCTTTGGTTTTGCTTCATGGTAAATCGCAAGTGCTGCTGCTGGCAGACCAAACATCATGAACGGATATTTCCCTGTCATGAATGTACCAGCTGTCAGCTGAACACCATCTTTGATCTGTGCCATGAAGATACGCTGATCACCACGGACAAGCTCACCTGATAAGCTCTTATAACTAAAGAACTCATACCAGAATGGCGAGTAGAAAATGTGGTGCAGACCAAACGGAATTAATGAGCGTTCAATCACACCGAATACAAAGGCAGCAAGCGGCTCATTCGCTGCGAGCAGTCCTGTTGAAAACGAGTTCAGTGCACCTTGAATTGGCGGCCAAATGACTAGCATCAAAAGCCCTAAAATAAGTGCTGAAATAGATGTAACGATTGGAACAAAACGTTTACCAGCAAAGAAGCCGAGATATTGCGGGAGCTCAATTTTGTAAAATTTATTATACATATAAGCTGCTAATACCCCGACAATAATCCCGCCGAAGACGCCGGTAGACAAGGTCGGAATGCCGAGCATATTAATATACGCTGGATGGCTTTCCTTAAAGAACTTAGCCAATTTGATGGAATCGGATGGAATCGATCCATTGGCCATTAATACGGCACTCATTGTCACGTTCATGACAAGATAACCGATAATTGCGGCAATCCCTGCCACACCGTCTCCATTAGCAAGACCGATGGCAACCCCTACAGCAAATAAGAGCGGAAGATTCGAGAAGACAATGTTCCCCGCATTTTCCATGACACTTGCAACAAGCTGAATTGTATCATTGCTTAAAAATTGAGCTACATCAATCAGCTGCGGATTTTGCATCGCATTCCCAAGTGCTAGTAAAATACCAGCAGCAGGAAGGATCGCAACTGGAAGCATAAGTGCTCGTCCAATTTTTTGCAACACACCAAAAAGTGATTTAAACACTGGTTGAACCTCCTTTTGTTTTCGCTTACAACATACATGTGGGACGCTCCCTGACGTACATTTCATAATTAACCGTTTACATTTCACCTTCAAACACAAAAAAAGGCATGGTGATATAAGGTTGCGCAAATAACAGGATCTTATCCTGTATTTACCTTAAGTCACTCATGCCTGATCGAATCAGTTACACGTTTCAAGGAAACTATGAAATTTTATTTGTCAATCTGTACAGATGAAGTGTCAGGTAGACAGCCTCCGCATCCTGTACAGGCTTTTTCAATGCATGTTGTAATATTTTGATCATTTTCCAAGCAGTATTGTAGCATAAAGGATATTCATTTTTCAATAGATGAAGCAATTTTTCTGGCTCCTCTAATGATTCTTCCCGTTTAATGCGCTCAATCGAAAATGTAATATGGCGCAATAAGCGTAAATAATGAATACTTTCACGGTCTACTTTCATATGAAATGAATCTTCTATGACTTGGACCATCTGCGTAATAAGCTGCGAATGACGGTTCACCTCAGATAAGGGCCGATTCGTCAAAGCTGAGTGAATATGGAGCGCAATAAAACCAATCTCTCCTTCTGGCAGCTTTGTTTCGACATCTGAACGCTCGTTAATCAGCTCAACGACTTCCTTTGCGACCTCGTATTCTTTCGGATACAGCGATTTAGTCTCAAGCATAAAGGGATTGGTGATATCATATCCTTGCTGCACCCGCTTAAAACTAAAGGCAATATGGTCAGTCAGGGCAATATGAATATGCTCATTCAAACGGTGCCCCATTTTTTCTCGTATATGATAAATGACGTCATTGGCAAGCTCGATCATGTTCTCATCAATGTGGTGAAGCAGCTGTTTATATTCTGTTTGTTCTTTTGTATTTTTAAGTACAAACATTTTTTCAAATGTGTCTTGATCGAGAACATCACCCGATTTTTTCCCGAAGCCGATTCCTTTCCCAATTAGAACCACTTCGCCCCAAGAAGGGTGTCTTGCGATGATGACATTATTATTTAACGCTTTATCAACGGTGAAGGATTCCATGAACATCCCCACCTCCTTCTTATTCAATCCCTCTTATCGTACAAAACAGATGAAACGTGCGTCAACGATTGTTTTTGAAAACGGTGGTTGATCGCTCGATCAGGCGAAATGGCAGCATTCTTTTTTCTGGTGTCTCTCCCTTTACGGCCCGGTCGAACAAGTCAAACGCTTCCTGACCCATACGTTTAAGCGGAATATCAATGCTGGAAATCCCCAAAGCCTCACTCAATTGATCATTTTGAAAGCCGAGTATGGCTGGAGATTCTCCTACTTTTATATCATGACGCTGCGCCTCTAATAAAAAGCCTGCTGATACGTCGTCATTTGTGATGAATAATGCTGTGGGGCGATTCTTCATCTCCTGCCACTCTGTGAATAATTGTTTTCCATCAAAAAGTGTGAGCTTCCCTTCGATGATCCATTCTTCATCAATCTCCTGCCCGAGCGATTTCATCATATCTTGATAAGCTTGAAGTCGTGACTGGCTGTTTGCGCCTTCTATTCTGGCTAGAACAATCGCGATTCGCTGATGTCCGCATGCTGCTAAATGATGCAGCCCTTCTTTAAATGCTTGATCATGTGCAATCGACACCGTTGAGCAGTCTTCAAAAGGCGCCGGATGGCAAAAAATAATAGGCCCGGATTCCTGCCACCTTAAAATGTCTCGATCACTTAACGCATTTGAGCAAAAGATTAACCCATCCACGCGGCGCTCTTTTAAACTCATCAATGCTTCTTTTTCTTTTAAAGGATCATACCCTGTTTGAAATAAAGCAAAATGCATACCGCGCGCCTGTGCTTTCTCGGCAATCCCTGTGACAAGTCTGCTGAAATAAGAATGATCAATCGTTGGAAGAACAATGCCAAGCATATTTGAATAGCCCTTTGCTAAATGTACAGCCTGAATGTTTCTCGTATATTTGAGCTTTTTCATCGCATGTAGCACTCGTTCTCGTTTTTCTTCTTTGACATAAGGATGATCATTCAACACACGTGATACAGTTGTCACAGATACGCCCGCTCTTTTCGCAATCTCCCTTATGTTTGGCATTTTTTCTCCTACTTTCTCTTGATATGGTAAGCGTTTCATACTTTAAGATGTATGTGAGCTGAACAAATCACTGGATGGAAAGGGGAATTCAAGATGGGTATCATCATATGGATTATATTATGTATGACTGTTTTGTTTTCTGCTCGTTTTGCACTACATCCTTTAGGAAAAGAACATAAAATCAAACCGTTTGAATCAATTGATGATTTTTTTGTTGATAAGGATCGAAAAGAGTGACAAAAAATCACGATGACACTTCCAAGACATGGACGTTCATCGTGATTTTTTTATTACTTGATGATCGTCAGCTCTTTCGGATAATTGGTTAAAGTGACTGGACCATCTGCTGTGATCAGTACATCATCTTCAATTCTGACGCCGCCGACTCCTGGGACGTAGATCCCCGGTTCGATCGTATACACCATGCCTTCTTGGAGAAGATCATCATTTGCCTGGCTCATAGAAGGAAACTCATGAACAGACACCCCTAGACCATGCCCAAGGCGGTGAGGGAAATAGGCCCCATATCCAGCTTCTGTGATCAGCCCGCGTGCTTTTAAGTCCAGGTCTCCAATTCGCACGCCCGGCTTACTCATTTCAAGTGCCGCCATTTCTGCGTTCAGGACGGTTTGATAGATGTCCTTTTGCTTGTCAGAAGCTTCCTGATAGATGAATGTTCTTGTAATGTCTGAGCAATAGCCATCAACAATGACACCAAGGTCAAATAACACAAAATCGCCTTTTTTTAAGGCTGTCTGCCCTGGATTTCCGTGAGGCTCTCCTGATTTTTCGCCAAAGAGAACCATCGTCGAAAAGGACATGCCTTGAATGCCTTTTTTCTTTAGCTCATATTCAATGACAGCGAGCACTTCTGTTTCGGTGATTCCTTCTTTTAAGGCGTCCACCCCAATTTTCACACCTTCATCTGCCAATTGAGCGGCTTTTTTCAGTGTAGCAATTTCAGATTCATCTTTAATCAGTCTTAGCTGATTGAGCTCTTCTTCTGCCCGGACAAAAGTTTCTGCCCCAGTGGCAGCTTGAAGCTGCTCTGCTCTTTGAAGCGGAATCGACTCTTTTTCAATTGCAAGTTGAGTTGCTCTTACACCGCGTTTTTCTACTGCTGACTGAATGAAATCAAATGGATTCTCATGGTCTTCATAACCAATGATATCGCCTGACCATCCAGCATTTTTCGCCTGCTCGACTTCCATTTTAGGCAAAACAAAAAATGGATCTGCCTCTTGAAACACAAACAGCCCCATTACTCTTTCATGCGGCTCTGTGAAGTATCCAGATAGATAAAACACATTTTCCTTTGTATGTATAAATGCACCTTGAATGTCTTTTTCCTTTAGCCAAGAAGACAAGCTCTTCATTCGGTTCATCGTGATCCTCCTCACACGTTTTTCTACTGATCTATTGTATCAGTTTTTGCTATATTTCGCACAAAAGCGCACTGGCAGAAGCCAAGTGCGCTATGATGATTCGCTTAAGATGCCCGAAGAAGACGCAGTCCATTTAAAATGACCAAAATCGTACTTCCTTCATGCCCGATGACGCCAAAAGGCAAATCAAGCACTTGTAAGAAATTCGCACAAATTAACAAACAAATCACCGTTAATGAGAAAATGATATTTTGCTTAATGATTCGATTCATCTTTCTTGAAAGACGGATCATCTTTGTTAAGTTATTTAAATTGTTCTTCATTAAGATCAGATCTGCTGTTTCTAAGGCCACGTCTGTGCCTCCGCCCATCGCAACCCCCACATCTGCTGTGGCGAGTGCCGGTGCATCATTGATTCCGTCTCCTACCATGATGATGGAATTACCTTGTTTTTTAAGTTGATTGACCTCATGTACCTTTTCATCTGGAAGGCACTCAGCGACAACCGTTTGGATGCCGGCTTCCTGCGCAATGGCTTCAGCCGTTTTTTGCTGATCTCCTGTCAGCATGACGGTTTGTATGCCTAAATCATTCAGCTCTTGAATCATTTTTTTAGCTTCAGGTCTAATTTGATCCTTAAGGCCAAGGCAGCCAACGACTTCTTGATCCTTTTGAACATACACCACTGTGTATCCTTTTTCAGAAAGATAATCTTCCTTCTCTTCGATCTCGCGGCCCATTGAAGCCTTGCCGGCAAAGTCTTTCTTCCCAATCCGCCACGTTTCTCCATTCAATTGTGCCTTTACACCAAAACCAGAGGTTTCTTCAATGGTGACATGAGCTGATCTTTCTATGTGGTGCTCTTTTGCCATATCAGAGATCGCTTTCGCTAACGGGTGGTTTGATTGACTTTCAATTTGATAAAGCGCCTGATAAAAAGCAGCTTCCTCTTGTCCTTTAGCTATCACAACTTGATCTACAGCCGGCTTTCCGCTTGTAATCGTCCCAGTTTTATCAAAAGCAATCATGCTGCTTGTGCCTAGCTTTTCTAAAAAGACGCTTCCTTTGACAAGCATTCCGTTTCTTGCGCCGTTTGAGATCAGTGACAAAGCAGCTGGCATAATGGATGCAACAAGCGCACAAGGTGATGCAACAACCATAAATACCATGGCCCGGTAGAAGGTTTCACTCAAGCTCCAGCCTAGTACAAAATGAGGCAGAACCATTAAAATCGCGACGGTGATCAGTACACCTTTTACATACGCACCTTCGAATTTTTCAATAAATGCCTGGCTTGGTGACACACTTTCCTGAGCCGATTCGACAAGTTTAATAATTTTATGGAAAAGCGTTTCTTCATTATGTTTGGTGACTTCTACTGTTAAGGAACCATTTAAGTTCACTGTTCCTGCAAACACGTCTTCGCCCTGCCCTTTTTCTTGTGGTACAGACTCGCCCGTGAGCGCAGATTCATCTACACTTGTTCTCCCGCTTAAAATCACACCATCTGCTGCAATACGTTCCCCAGCTTTGATCATGATACGGTCACCTGGTGTTAAAGATGAAGCAGCGATTTGAATGGTCGTGCCATCTTCTTCAATTAAAGTCGCTTCATCTGGTGCGATGCTCATTAAAGCTGTTAAATCCTTCTTGCTTTTATTTGACGTATACGTTTCAAGCGCACCACTTAGTGAGAAAATAAAAATTAAGATAGCGCCCTCTGCCCAATATCCAATGATAGCTGAGCCTATGGCTGCGAAAATCATTAAAAGTTCAACATTCAAGCTTTTAGACGAAATGGTTTCTTCAATTCCTTCCTTCGCCTTTGCAAAACCTCCAATCATAAACGCAAGGATAAATAAAGGAATACTCCACATGCTCTCATCCTTTAGAATCCATCCAATCAAAATGAGAATCCCCGAGATACCTGCTGCTATTAATTCTCCGTGCTGTGCCCATTGATGAAGGGACCATTTTTCCTTTTGATTTGTTGTTTGATAAAGTGCTGTATTCTCATTCATGATTGTTTTCTCCTCTCTAATTGATAATGGTTTTCACATCATCAATCGTTGCCCGTTTCCTTTTTTCATCTATATTTTCTGCTATTTCAAGCTTTTTATAGGTCTGTCATTCATTATAACAGGTTCTGATCAATTTTCAATTAATAATTATTATAATTTCTTTTTGATAATAATTATCATTATTGATGTGGACCATTCCGTCTCTTCTGAGCACAGTTTATTCAGATGAAAAGCAATTGAACACAAAAAAGAACCAAAGGAATGAGCCTTGGTTCTTAACAATAAGGTTTCGTTCTAAAAATCCGTCCACTCTTTGATTTGTTTTTTCGTCAGTGGACCTACATGATTTTTCACTATTTCCCCTTTTTCATTTATCAAAAAGGTGGTTGGAATGGTGATGATTTGGTATTTCTTCATCATTTCTCCGTGCTCATCTAGAATGACCGGGAATGTAAACTTTCTGTCTTTCACAAATTGGGCAACCGCATGTTTACTTTGTTCAGCCCCTAGTAAATTCACGGTTAAGATATCAACATCACTCTGATTTTCTTTCACGATTTGGTCAAATACGGGCAGCTCCATTTTACAGGACGGGCACCATGTTGTCCAAAAATGCAGGATGGTCTTTTTTCCTTTCGGCGGAATCATCTGCGTATCACCAGTTAATGTAGAAGCCTCTATCCTTGGCGCCATAACGGATTCTTTTGCTTCAGCATCGTTGCCTATGAGTAATAGAAGCAGGGTCATCATGAGAAGCCTGGCGGGTAGACATTTACGATTCATCAGGATCTTCCTTCCCAGTTTTCTTATAGCTTGCCCTCTCGATCACAATGACATTCAAGCTTTTTTCATTCTAAGAAACATGGAAACGCCGAGCTCCTTACATATTGTCGCATAATGCAGTGCAGTCAGCAGCAGCATCCCCGTATTCATCCCTAATATAACCCCCATCATATTTAAGCTTTCAATTGAACCAAGAAAATAGACCATAGAAAACGAGACGACATGCACCCATATATTATGTAGGAACACATCTTTAATGAGCCCCATACCGATTAAACACGCTTGAAATGGCATCACAAACAGATGGCATAAAAAGTACGGCCAAAGCAGCTGTAAATAGACAGCAGCTTGCGGTGAATCAAAAAAGAGATGTGTGAGCGGATAAGCAAAATAATACATCACCATCACTGCCGGCACCCCGTACCCAAACGTAATGAGTATTGCCTGCCTGACACGTTTTTTCACAAGATCATACTGACCTAATGCATAGGCTTCAGATACATTGGGAATCATCACAATCATGATGGAATGGGCGATAAACGCTGGGAAAAAACCAATCGACATCGCGACACCAGCCAGCATGCCGTAATGATCAACAGCAAGTGTGCCAGAGATGCCTGCTGCAATAAGCGCTCCTTTGATTAAAAACGGTTCAACCGCATTGGCGATCGCATGAAAAATCCGCATGCCCGTTGTCGGAATGGAGACGGCTAAGAGGCGCTTTCTCACGTCAATCCCTCTTAATTCAACAGACCTGACATTGACAGCATTTTTCGCCATGACGTATTGGGAGTATAAATAAATAAAGACGACGAGATCACTCGCGACAATGACACCGATGGCAATGAGTACCGCTGTTTCAATATCAAACGAATACCAATGAAAAAACAAAAACAAGCAGATAAGCTGGATCGTTTTCTTCAGCATATTGGCGAGAGCGATCCTGCCCATTTGCTGCTTTCCCATAAAATAGCCGCGTGCGATAGAGGTAAACGCAATAATCGGAATAAGAGACAGCACCAGCCCTTTCATGAGCGGATGATATGACTGAAATACAGGAATGAACGGCAGTACAATCGCTGCGATCCCCGTTGTTGTACATGTCACCACAAGCGTCATTTTAAACGCATGGCGGAGCATACTTTTGTGGAGCCGCTCATGCGATTCTGCAATGAATTTAGAAATGGAGACTGGCAGCTCTAAGCTGGCGATCACAAGGACAAGCATGATGATTGGAAGGATACTCATATATAGACCCATTCCATGTTCTCCAAGCTCTCTCGCTAAAATCATATTGACTAAAAACTCTATACACTCCGCAATGAAAGCTGCGACAGATAGCAGAATGACCCCTTTTACAAATCGATTCATGTAGCCTCCCCTTTGTCTAAAAGCAAATTCTTTTCACATTCTATGAGACAAGTCCTGAAAATATTTTGATAATTGAAGACAAAAAAAAGAGCGATCTGATTGATCGCTTTAGAATATTGACAAAGGGCTAAAAATGATCTTTATTTTAGCCCTTTGTCTTCCTTTCAGCGTGATAGAAAACCTTTGAAGTCTAGGAAGGACGAGCACTGGCGCGGAGCGAATTTGACATTCGTGAGCACCGGAGCGCAGACCTGACAACGAATGCGAGGGTTTGTCTACACGCTGGAGCGATCTGATTGATCGCTTCTTTTCTTTATACGGCAAATACGTGACGACCGATACGTTCTACAATTTTGCGGGAACGAATCCAGTTATCTGTTGCCGTTTTGGGATTATAAAAATAGATGGCCTTTGTTGTTCTGTCATGTTCTTTCACTACCTGTTTCACAGCTTTAACAGAATCTTGATCTGCTTTATCATGAATACTTCCATTCGATACTGGCTGGAAAGCATTTCGCTGATAAATAACACCTTTGACACTGTCAGGAAACGAGCGATGCTCCACCCTGTTTAAGACGACGCTTGCCACAGCTTTTTTACCTGCGTAAGATTCACCTTTCGCTTCAGCGTGTACCAATCGTGAGAGTAGCTCCATTTCTTCATTAGAATAGCGTTTGGCGCTTTCCTCATTCGTCGTTTCTGATTTTACTCTTTTCTTTTGCTTCGTTTTTGAAGACTTTTCTTCTGTAGACGTACTAAGCATTTTGACTTTCGGCTGACGCTTCTCCTCTGAAAATGCTGGGATGACTTGATCGTGATCATCTTGATCTATATATGAAAGCTCATGCTTAACAGGTGCTTGTGAAAGTTCGTGACTTAATGTGCCTTGCTGCTCTTGTAGGTTGTCCATCTTCATGGCTGCGACCAGCATAAGGATGACAAAAAGAGCTGTATGAATTTTCATCATTCGCCTCATTCCTCCTTTAATCAAAATAGGCGGTAAGATACTTGTCCACTCTAACAAGAGCTCCTTCTATTTTCACGCACAAAGATTTGCATGCCTGTCCAAATTCCGTCATTAAATGGAATTTATTAGTTTGATTGCATATCAACTGGCATTGTTAGCGCTTAAAAAGGTCCTGTTTCCGCCTATAATCATCCTTATGCACCTGATTATGGGTTATTACATTTTCTTTTCAGATGTATCAAGCTCGTTTGAAGTGTGACAAAAGAACTAAAATAAAAAAGCTTTCTCTCATTCATGAGAAAAAGCTTTAGCTTCTTGCTTCTGTAAGATATTCAAAAATAACATCTCCACCATGTTTCGCAATCCCGCGAAAATGCTTAAAATCATCTTGATTCACCAAGACCGAACGAAACGTTAAAAAATCATCTTTTTGGATGGTCACTTGCTTTTCCGTCCCATTTCGTAACGATTCAAGGATTGTGAGGATTTGTTCTTCAGTCAAAAAAACCGCTCCTTTACAGCCATCATCAAATATTAAATATACCATCCGTTAGGAAAGCATACAACGAAAACGAAACAAAAACGTCTTTATCCTTTACATTGGTATGAAAATATTGCAAAATACTTTTTAATAGGGAATGAAATCTGTTTTTAAAGGAGAGGGATCGGTTGAAGATTGCAAAAATTGGAAATGTGATCGAATTTAGAAATGGTTTAACAGGTGTAGTTGAAAAAGTGAATGAAAACTCTGTCATTGTGGATGTCACCATTATGGACAACTATAGAGATTTAGAACTGGATTCACTAACAGTCGTTAATCATAAAAACTATAAAATCATCAAAGACTCCGTACATTAATTTGCAATCCTCAATTCAGACTATCGTTACATACGTATATACGAAGCAAAGCTGCTCTCGTTTGACAGTTTAGCTCTCTTTGACAATCACATATGAAAAAGACTGACACTATATGAAGCGGTGTCAGTCTTTTTGCGTATGAAAGGTTTGCATTTCCGCTTTCGTCTTGTACATGTCAACTTCCTCGGGGGTGATAACGCCTTTATCAATCAAAAGTGCAATCACTCCAAGCAATGTGGAGGCACTCCATTTATATCGTTCTTTGTTTTGATGTTCGAGCATTTGAAGCTCTTCTCTTAGCTCCATCAGCAGCTTCTCTGTCTTTTCTTCTTTGTTTGCCAACTCAAACGCCTCCGTTTTCCGTTCATTGCCCCCTATTTTATCTCAAAGCAAATAGGATAAGCAAAAAACACGATTTATCTTTACAAACATACGTTCTGTCATATATAATATGTTTACGAGCTGGTAGCCCCCAGCCGTCCTAGCAAGTTCTATTCCCATTTGTATGAGAAGAGCGACATGACTCTTCTCTTTTTTTATAAGTTCAGCCTGATTGATTCATTTTAACCCCGTAAAAAAAGACATGTCATCAGGCATGTCTTTTCCTATTGATTAGCGATTATCAATCGTTTCTGGATACATATCATGGTTCATCATACGATATGATGCCATTTCTTCATATTTGGTACCAGGTTTTCCGTAGTTCGTATACGGGTCAATTGAAATACCGCCTCTTGGTGTAAATTTGCCCCACACTTCAATGTATCTTGGGTCCATCAATTCAATGAGATCGTTCATAATAATGTTCATACAATCCTCATGAAAGTCACCATGGTTACGGAAGCTGAACAAATATAATTTTAGTGATTTACTTTCGACCATGATTTCATTTGGGATATAGCTGATATAGACTGTCGCAAAATCCGGCTGACCTGTTTGCGGACAAAGTGACGTAAATTCTGGGCAGTTGAATTTCACAAAATAATCTCTATTTGTATGTTTATTCGGAAACGTTTCAAGCACTTGTGGTGCATAATCAAACAAATAATTGGTCCCTTGATTTCCTAGTAAAGTGACACCTTCTAATTCTTCTGGTTTTCTTGTCGTCATGTCTTCTCTTCCTTTCTATACGCCTCGTTTATTTCCCCACAATAATGTGTGCAGCTGCGGCAGCACTCTTACGCGATTTAAGTCTGGATCTTGCGCTACTTGATCGACAAGCGCTTCATATCTCTTTAATAAATGCGTCAATAAGTACGCATCATCACCTGTTGTCGTGTCATCATTTCCTACCTGCAGATAAAAAGGAAGCTCTGGATATTTCGCATGAACATCCTTTGCATAGGCTAGATCATGATCGTCAAAGATCACGACCTTCAGGCTTGCATGCTGCAATCTATTTCCGCTTTTCAGCTCATCTATGATTCGTGTTAGTTTCGTAAAATCTGTTTTCATATTTGAGCTTGGCGGCTTCGGAGAAATGGTTAAATCATCGATTTTCAAAAACCAGTCCTGATACATCGTCCCTTGTGTTTCAAGCGCTGTATCAATTCCTTCTTCGTGCAGCAAATCAATAAGTGATTCCATTTGTTTTAAAAGCGCAGGGTTCCCCCCTGAAATGGTGACATGAGAAAAAGCCTGTCCGCCTATTCTTTTTAATTCTTTGACAATGTCTTCTGCGTGAAGCCACTGAATGTCATGCTTCGCTGAGCCATCCCATGTAAAGGCGGAATCACACCAGCTGCAAGAGTAGTCACAGCCAGCTGTTCTGACAAACATGGTTTTTTGTCCAATGACCATCCCTTCTCCTTGAATGGTCGGACCAAAGATTTCTAATACAGGAATCGCTTTAGCCATTGTTTTCAACTCGTTTCGGCCGGTAAATGCAGTAGCTTGTTGGAGTCTCCCTCACAAAGACCTGAACACATACCGGTTTGTTCGCTAAAGTCGATAAATACGCTGCTACTTTGTCATGGACTGTCTTTGCCACAACCTCTGTAGTAGGCATCGCGTATGGATCGGTTGACGAGAACTCTTCATGATCATTAAGCAGTGTGTGATCATACTGACCATGAATGAGCTTCTTCAATGTACTGAAATTGACAAGGAAACCCGATTCATCTAGCTCGTCTCCCGCAATGGTTATATTGATGGTGTACGTATGACCATGTACGCGGCTACAAGCACCTGCATCTTCTCTTGGGATGAAATGGGCAGCCGATACATGCATATCTTTGTTCAATTCAAATGAGTATGGATGATTCGTTTGTGGATAGATTTGAGAAAGCACTTATTTTGCCTCCTTCATTTCCATATAAGTGTCATAGCCATTTTTCCGAAGCTTACACGCAGGACATTCCCCGCAGCCATCAGAAATGATGCCATTATAGCAAGTGAGCGTTTCATTTTTTACAAAATCCAGCGCATTCAGCTCATCCGCAAGCTTCCATGTTTCTGCTTTATTGAGCCACATGAGTGGTGTATGGATCACAAATGGTTTTTCCATCGCCAAATTCACTGTGACATTACAAGACTTTACAAACTCGTCACGGCAATCTGGATAGCCGCTAAAGTCTGTTTCACATACACCGGTGATAATATGTCTTGCTCCGATTTGATACGCAAGAATAGAAGCGAAGGATAAGAACACTAAGTTTCGTCCTGGTACAAATGTGGAAGGCAGCTCTCCTTCTTTTTCCTCAATGTCAATGTCATCTCTTGTTAAAGCATTTGGTGCCAGCTGATTCAAAAGAGACATATCTAATAGATGATTCTTCACACCTAACTTGTCAGCAATTCTTTTGGCGACATCAATTTCTTCTTGATGACGCTGATTATAATGAAAGGTCACGGTTTCTACCTCTTCGAATTGTTGAAGTGCCCATAATAAACATGTCGTACTGTCTTGTCCCCCGCTAAAGACAACGACTGCTTTTTCATTTTTCATTTTCTGTTCTCCTCCTTTTGCAGATCTATACAATCGTACAAAGCTGCATCTGAAAGGCTCTTGAAAACCCCTATTTTCTCAAAAGAAAAGACACCTTTACAAGTGTATGAGGTGTCCCAGCCATAAAAAATAAAAAATGCCACATCCAAGGATACGGCAAGTCCTTAGTTTTTTATAGAGGGTTTTGCTAGAACCTCTCCCGTTTTACACGGATTTTTGTTCAATTTTCACAGAGGATAGTGTACCACATATTTTTCATGCAGGCTATCCCTTCTTTACTTATCAAGAGATGCAGGCACTTTTTTTAGACAAAGAAAGAGGATAAAAAAGATGCTCACATAGCCAAAAATAGGATAAACCGTTGATATCAATGTACCGTAACCGATTTTACTAATCACATAGCAGCATAAGAGAATAAGGGATATTGTCAAGACACTGTTCATCCGAATATACGCCCTCACTTGTCTCTCGAGTCCATATAAATTGCCTATGACGGATGTAAAGACTTCGCCGAAGATCACAAATAAATAAATGAGGTGAATGGAGTTTGCTACTTGATACACTACCTGAGCCATTGGAATATCAAACGCCTCCAGCATATTTAATGAAGAAAGAGATAAAAAGCATGCCAGTAAAATAAGGGTCAGCATGACGCCCCCAAGCACAGCTCCCTTTTTAATCACCGCTTCAGAGGTCATTTCATTTGCGACGGGCACTAACACTGCTTGAGAAAGTGCTAAATTAAAAGCTCCATATGAGATAGCTGATAAAATCCACTCTCCCTCACCCATTTGAAGCGCAAGAACATAACTTTCACTACTGCTAAAAACGAATGAATCAAGAAATACGATCAATGAAAAGAAAATAAGCATTGGGACGACGAGAACATTGACACCAAATAATCCTTTTGAACCTTTCAAAAGCACAATGACGCTCAGAATGATCGTCAAAAAGATTCCATATTCCTTTGATATGCCAAGCTGCTCTTCAAAAATAGCCCCTGCGCCAGAAATCATCACTGAAGTGACGCCTAGTAAAATAAAAAACATGACGACATTAATATACCTGCTTGCAGCTGTGCCAAATAGAAACCGGTTCATATCTTGATAAGACTCTGCTTCAATTCGTTTAGAAATGAGCATCATTTTTGCACCAAGTCCAGTAAAAATAGCGCCGCTAATCAAGATTCCGAATAGTCCAATCCAGCCAAAACGAACAAAAAATTCTACGATTTCTTTTCCTGTCGCAAACCCAGCTCCAACCACTGTTCCTACATATAAAAAGGCAAGCTGAAAAGCGGATTCATTTGAACGTTTCATGTGACCCCTCCGCACCCATCACTTTCGATTGTCTTTTTTTATCCTATGAGACGAGTTCCTTGAAAAGAAGGACAAACCATGATTAAATGCAAAAAAGGATTTTCAACTGCCTTTGAGCAAAACAGTTGAAAGTCAAAATAGGTCAGAGTATACTATAGTCAAAGATGGTCAAACAACAGACCATTTCCTTTAACATTCATTGGTCAAATAAAGTCAAACTTTATTTTAAGGAGGTTATGGCAAATGCGTTGTCAACATTGTCAAGTAAATGAAGCAACTATTCGCCTGAATATGCAAGTGAATTCGTCCCGGAGCCAAATGGTTTTATGTGAAGACTGCTACACCTCTTTGATGGAGCAATCAAAAATGAAAATGGGACCTCAATTGTTCGGGGGAAGCTCATTCTTCTCTGAGCAAGCAGGACATGCACAAAGCGTAGAGCAGCCAAAGCAAAAAGGCTTACTCGATGAACTTGGCCGGAATTTAACAGATGGCGCAAATGCTGGTTTAATTGATCCAGTCATCGGCCGTGATGAAGAAGTCGCAAGAGTCATTGAAATTTTAAATAGAAGAAATAAAAATAACCCTGTTCTGATTGGTGAACCAGGTGTTGGGAAAACAGCGATCGCTGAAGGACTCGCACTGAAAATTGCAAGTGGCGATGTACCAAATAAATTAAAGAACAAACAAATCTATTTATTAGATGTCTCCTCCCTTGTAGCGAATACAGGGATACGTGGTCAATTTGAGGAAAGAATGAAGCAGTTAATTAAAGAGCTGCAAAGCCGTAAAAATATTATCCTATTTGTAGATGAAATCCATCTTCTTGTAGGCGCAGGATCTGCCGAAGGGTCAATGGATGCTGGAAACATCTTAAAACCAGCCCTTGCACGAGGCGAGCTTCAGCTAGTAGGTGCGACGACATTAAAAGAATATCGTCAAATTGAAAAAGATGCCGCCCTTGAACGACGCTTCCAGCCCGTCATTGTGGATGAGCCAACACAAGATGAAGCGATCGAGATTTTAAAAGGCATTCAAGATAAGTACGAAAGTTATCATGGCGTCACTTATTCAGACGAAGCTATTCAAGCGTGTGTTCAATTATCTTCCCGGTATATTCAAGACCGTCATTTGCCGGATAAAGCCATTGATTTAATGGATGAAGCAGGTTCAAAAGCGAACCTCTCCATTGATGCAGCAAGTGAAGATGAACTAACGAATCGTCTGACAGAAATTGCTGCTGAAAAACAAGCTGCTTTAAAAGAAGAACAATACGAAAAAGCAGCGAAGCTTCGAGATGAAGAAGAAGCCATTGAAGCAAGACTTCAAAACAAAACAAATGACAAAGAACATGTCGTCACAGCAGAAGCCATTCAAGCCATTGTGGAACAAAAAACAGGCATCCCTGTCGGCAAACTGCAAGCAGACGAACAAACCAAAATGAAAGAAATTGACGTCCGCTTAAAAGCACGGGTGATTGGTCAGGAACATGCGGTTGAAAAAGTGGCGAAAGCTGTGAAAAGAAGCAGAGCCGGCTTAAAATCGAAACATAGACCAACAGGCTCCTTCCTATTCGTTGGACCAACAGGTGTCGGGAAAACCGAATTGTCAAAAACGCTAGCTGAAGAATTATTCGGTTCAAGAGATGCGATCATCCGTTTAGATATGAGTGAGTACATGGAGAAACACTCAGTATCCAAGCTCATTGGTTCTCCTCCTGGTTATGTTGGACATGATGAAGCGGGTCAGCTGACGGAAAAAGTGCGCAGAAAACCATACAGCATCATTTTGCTGGATGAAATCGAAAAAGCACATCCTAATGTGCAGCATATGTTCCTTCAAATCATGGAAGATGGCCGGTTAACAGACAGCCAAGGCAGAACCGTCAGCTTTAAAGATACAGTCATCATCATGACAAGTAACGCAGGCAGCACAGATAAAACGGTCAAAGTCGGCTTCCAGTCTGATCAGGAAGAAGCGATTGAGGAACAATCACTCATTGATTCACTCAGCGCCTATTTCAAGCCAGAATTCTTGAACCGTTTTGACAGCATCATTCAGTTTGACTCATTAGATAGAGATGATTTAGTGAAGATTGTGGATCTTCTGCTCAATGAGCTGTCAGAGCAATTAAAAGAGCAACATTTAACAGTCCATGTGACAAAAGAAGCGAAAGAAAAAATTGCAGAACTTGGATATCACCCTGCATTTGGTGCTCGTCCACTGCGAAGAACCATTCAAGAGCATGTTGAAGATCAAATGACGGAAATATTGCTTGAAGAAGAAAAGCTTTCAGGATTTACTGTAGATGTTGAAGATGACGAAATTGTAGTAAAAAAAGGATAAGTACATCCTAAGAAGGATCTACAGCTCCATCATGTTGCGGTGTCTAAGTTCCATCCGCACGCCGACGCCCCCTCCGCCTCTTTTCCTTTACGATAAAAGAAAAAGAGGTGGATCACATGATGAATTGGAGCTATGATCTTGTCAAAATTATGTATGAAGAAAAATTAAAAGAGCTGCTTTTAAATGAAACTGCTCAAAGAAATTAAAAAGAAACTCCCTTTATATCAGAGGGAGCTTCTTTTTTAAGGTATTAGAAAGCGCTTTCGTCAAAATTTCTTCACAGAAACTGCCTTAATTTTATATTCTGACTAAAACCCTTCTAGAAGACACCGATATTAACTATAGAAAAAGATAGTTAAAGGATTTGGTGAGATAATGGACAAAACATCGTTAATTGGTATTATTTTAGCATTTATTGCACTGAGTGTCGGTATGGTTTTGAAAGGTGTGAGTCTAACCGCTCTTATCAACCCAGCGGCTATATTGATCATTGTTGTTGGGACGATTGCAGCTGTTGTCATCGCATTCCCATCTAGTGAAATTAAGAAAACACCAAAATTGTTCGGCAAAATTTTCAAAGACAACCAGCTTCCAACGATTCAAGAAATGATCCCTCTTTTTTCAAACTGGGCACAAATTGCGCGTCGTGAAGGTCTTTTGGCGTTAGAAGCTAGCATTGAGGAAGTAGATGACGATTTCCTTAAGAACGGCTTAAGCATGGCGGTTGACGGTCAGAGTGCAGAATTTATTCGCGACGTCTTAACAGAAGAGGTTGACGCCATGTCTGAAAGACATCAGTCAGGCGCATTAATCTTTACGCAAGCAGGTACATACGCTCCGACGCTTGGTGTACTTGGCGCCGTTGTCGGACTTATTGCCGCACTTGCAAACATGGGAGATATTGAAGCACTTGGACATGCAATCAGTGCAGCCTTCGTTGCCACACTGCTTGGGATTTTTACCGGGTATGTGTTATGGCATCCATTTGCCAACAAGCTGAAGCGTAAATCAAAGGAAGAAGTAAAACTTCGTCTGATTATGATCGAAGGGATCCTTTCTGTTCTTGAAGGTCAATCTCCAAAAGTGATTGAACAAAAACTTCTCATGTACTTACCAGCGAAAGAACGTGCAAATCTTGTCATTGAAGAAGGAGAAAAACAAAATGGCTAGGAAACGTAAAAAACATGATCACGATGACCATGTAGATGAATCTTGGCTGATCCCTTATGCCGATCTTCTGACGCTTCTACTCGCTCTCTTCATTGTGCTATTTGCATCTAGTTCGATTGATGCGGCAAAATACGAACAGATGGCAAAGTCTTTTAATGTCGTCTTTACGGGTGGTACTGGTGTCATGGATCAAACCAGCATGCAAAGCACTGAAGAAACTGAAAATAGCAACCAGACCAAGAAAGCAGCCGAAGAAGATGAAGAAGCCAAAGCGAAAGCTCGAGACCATGCCGTTCTCACAAAGGTCAAAAAGCAAGTGGACTCCTTCATTGCCAATAAGAAACTTGGAGCTAAGCTCGAAACAAAGCTCACGGACGAAGGTTTGCTCATTACGATAGAAGACAGTATCTTCTTTGATTCTGGCCGGGCGGTTATTCGCCCTCAAGATGTCCCGTTAGCAAAGGAAATCTCAAAACTACTTGTCATAAACCCCGCTCGTGACATCGTCATTAGCGGACATACTGATAATGTACCGATCAGAAATTCAGAATTTGAATCCAACTGGTATTTAAGTGCCATTCGTGCTGTAAACTTTTTGAGTATTCTTCTTGAGAACAGCAATTTAGACCAAGAGAACTTTAGTACAAAAGGTTTCGGTGAATTCAAGCCGGTTGCTTCAAACGATACAGCAGAAGGCAGAAGTAAAAACCGACGCGTAGAAGTACTCATTTTACCGATTGAGAAAAAAGCGAAATAAAAAAGGAAGCCCTCGGCTTCCTTTTCTATTTATTCTGTATGATCATATAAATGCTTTGCACGCAGTCCCACATGTTTGAGCATATCAATGCAGGCATCCTTCTCTTCTTCGCTAAGGACACTAATCATCTCATGAATTTCTTTCGCATGATCTGGGAAGATATCATCAAGCAAAGCTCGTCCCTGCTTGGTAATATGCGCAAATGTCACCCTGCGGTCTTCTGCACAGGCCCTACGACTGAGGAGTTCTTTCTTCTCCAATTTATCGACCACATACGTGATGCTGCCGCTTGCAAGTAAAATCTTATCACCGATTTGCTGAAGAGGCTGATCCCCTTTATGATACAGTAATTCTAATACTGCAAATTCAGTCGGATTCAGCCCGTGCTTCACAATATGTTTGTTCATGTGATGATTAATTGAGCGATAGGCACGTGATAATACAATAAATAATTTCAAAGATTTCTCAACATTATGATTTTCCATTTTTTTATCATCCTTTATGAAATGCAACCCACTAATGTGACATTAATAAACAATAAGTAAAATGTCAACATCTTGATCCATCTTTAGCATGAAAATGAGACCAGAACGAATCACCTAATTTTTTAAAAATCACACAAGCCATCGTAATAAAGATAGGTTCAATGCTATAATAAGTCTATTAGGTAATACGTTGGAGCGATGAATGATGAGTATACTGAAAGGGTTTTGGAAGAAGATCAGGCTGTACCTTATTTTGGTCATGATTCCAACCCTAATCATTAGTTATTTTATCTACGAAAAAGAAACGGAAAAAATCGACTTAAAAAACAAACAAACTGCTACACTTATGTTAAATATTCACAAAAACCAAATGAATTATTTAATTAGTGAAACAGAAGCGAGATTAACTTCACTTGCCATGGGATTTGACCAGCCTCTTGAGACGAAAAAAGTACAAAACATCCTAGAGAAAATCTATAAACAAGAACCTCGTTTTTCAGGTCTGTATCTCCTAGACAAAAAAGGAAATGTATCAGTAAGCACCACACCGTTAAAGGAAAAAATCAACCTGTCATTTAGAGATTACTTTAAGCGCATTCAAGTGACCAAGCAGACGGTGATCACAGATAACTATGTGAGCCGAATTACAAAACAGCGGATTCTCTCCATTTGCGTGCCTGTGCTAGATGAAAATGAAGAAGTCACCAATGTGCTAGTCGCCGCCATTCAAATTGATTATTTAAGAAATATTATGAATGTATTGAACCCTGATCTTCATTTTAAGATGCTGAATCAAAATGGACATGTGGTGTTTACAAGTGGTCCGCAGCCAGCATCAGAAAATGGCAGCACCGTGTCTACATATTTAGATGAAAACAGCTGGAAGCTGGAGGTCTTTCCGCAGCGCGCGTCTACAGGTGAAGTGCTGTCTGTTATGCTGATCCCTTTATCCAGTGCTTTTATTTTATTAAATATTTTATTCACACTTGTTCAATATATCATTTTAAGGCGTCAAACCCAGCAGGAGCGTCACCAAAATGAAGCGCAAAAGCTTGAATTAATCGGAACCCTCGCAGCAAGTACGGCACACGAAATTCGCAACCCATTAACAGGGATCAGCGGATTTATACAGCTTTTGCAAAAGAAGTATCATTCAGAAGAAGATCAGCTCTATTTTTCTGTCATTGAAGAAGAAATTAAACGAATCAACCAAATCGTCAGTGAGTTTCTTGTATTAGGGAAACCAACAGCAGAAAAATGGCAGAATAACTCTGTAAAAGAAATTGTAAGTGAGATCATGCCGATCGTTTTCTCTGAGGCGAACCTTTATAATGTTGAGGTTGATTTGCAAATTAATACGATTCAAGATGTTGGGGTATATTGCACAAAGGATCACATTAAACAAGTCGTATTAAATGTAGCGAAGAACTCGTTAGAAGCGATGCCAAATGGCGGTCATTTGAAGATTTTGATTGAGGCTGAAACAGAACATGTCATCATTAAAGTGAAAGATACGGGTGAAGGCATACCAGAAGAAATGTTAAAGCATATCTTCCTTCCTTTTATTACGTCGAAGGAAAAAGGTACAGGTCTTGGGCTTGTCGTGTGTAAACGAATTATTTCGATGTATGGCGGGACAATTGATATTCAAAGCGAAGTGAATAAAGGAACAACCGTCATGATCATGCTTCCTTCTGCTCACTCAGCATAGTTGAAACATTCAGCCGGTTTTGCTTAGGCAAGACCGGTTTTTCATGTCAATAAGAAGGGCGGTTCACAGATAGAAGACTCATTTGAGATACAAGATCATGAAAGGAGGGGGCAGATTGTTTCTCATGAAAAAGGAGATACTGATACTCATTCATCAGGTTGTCTAGTTCTTGACTATATTTAATTGTCGTCTCACCAGTGTAGCCTTCCGCTTGAGCAGCTTCTACCATCTGTTTTCTCTTCTCATCAATGGACATCAGCAATTGTTCTTTCCTTACATAAATATTCATGATCTCAGCTCCCGCAATGAATTCGACTGTCTATGCTCAAAATGATCCGACACCAAAATTATACTTTATTTGTAAATTAAATTAAATATGCTTATTTTATTTAATTTTTTACAGCCTAAAGACCTCTTACCCAATCTAATTTGGGGGTAAACTTCAAATTTGGACAGGACTGACACATGGATTAAACAGAATTTTATCCTATGCAGAAGATCAAAATCAACTATTTTCTTTCTCATTTTATGCCTATTTTCCTAAAAAAAAGCTGATCATCCGCCTCATGCGGAATGATCAGCTCCTGTCATTAAACCGTTTCTTCCTCGTAAATTGGCACCCAGCCCTCAGTTGTGACAAATATGCGAACTGCGACCACTTTGCGATCCTCTTGAAGTGTAAAGTAGTGACGAATATGTGGCGGGACAGAAATTAAATCGCCTGGATTCAGTCTCACATCAAAAAAGACGCCATCCTTACCCTGAATGGCAAAGATTCCATGCCCGCTTACAATAAAACGTACTTCGTCATCTGTATGATGATGCTCACGCTTAAAATTTTGGAGCAGCTCATCTAGATTTGGTGTGGCGTCAGATAATGAAATCACATCCTGCGCTTTGTACCCTCGTTTTTCAGATATACGCTGGATTTCCTTTTGAAAAACAGTCAAAATCTCTTCCTTTTCCTCATCTGTTAAATCATACTTTTCTGATAACCGGTTTGGCAGCTTTGCAATATCCCAATGTTCATAAATGACCCCCTGCTTTTCTAAATATGCTGCTACCTCTTGCTCGTTTTCAAGTAATGTGTTCTCTTCGTTATGAATCAAAATCGTCGCCATGTGCTTTTCCTCCTTTTTATCTGACAAGCTGCTTTTGATAAAGCGTTAATTTTAAGTGGTAGCTAAATAAAAATTCATACGCCTCTAATACTCGTTTTGCTTCAAAGGCTGTTTTTCCCCAGACAGTGATGCCGTGATTTCGAATGAGCACCGCACCTGATTCTGACTCTTCAGTGAGATGCTTTGCAAATTGTGCTGCAAGATGCGGAATATGGGCTGGATTTTCAATAATCGGTATCGACACTTCTGCATCCTCTTCCCAGTAACCAAGCGCCTTGATGATTTCGTTTCCTTTCAAACGAACCTCGCCCTTACCCCCATACAACTCAGACATCACATTATTATCGATTGTATGGACATGGAGGCAGCAACCTGCTTTCGTCCGCTCATACACGTATGTGTGAAGCAGTGTTTCGGCTGATGGTCTAAGCTGTTCGTTCGGATCATCAGGCTTGCCTGCTGCGTTCACTAAAACAAAATCTTCATCCGTTTCTTTTCGTTTATCTTTACCGCTTGCCGTCACCAAAAACGTGATTGGATCATCCGACACCTTGATCGATAAATTGCCGCTTGTTCCGTAAAACCAGTCTCTTTGTGCCAGTTCACGTTTGACGTCTGCTAGCTCCTGCCAGCGCTTGCTCTTTGCGTCTGCCATTCCTTCACTTCCTTTATTTGTTCAAATTGCGCTTTAAGATCAATAAATGTTTCATACTCTTTATATACAAGCCCAAGCTCCTTACATTCATTCAGCAAGTAGTCGCGCGCAAATGTGAGATCCGCATGCTTTGCTGCCTCCACATCGGTGACTGAATCTCCGATCATGATGATGAAGTCCTTCTCATGGGTCAGCTCTCGAATGATTGACGGCTTGCAGCATCCGCAGCCATTTTGACATTGCGAATCGCAGACATGCGGCCATTCAATCTGAATATGATCTTCCCCAAATGAGGCATGATTGCAATAAATATTGTCTCTGCCCACAATGCCCTCGAGTATGGGATAGACAAAAAAGTCCATCCCGCCGCTTAGCACATAGAAAGGAATATCAGCCTTTTTCACATAATCAACAAATTGCTTGAATCCTTCTCGAATCTCTGTATCTTCTAAAATAAACGACTGAATAGCTTCTTTTTGATCACTCGTCAGTAATTGAAACATCTGCCCGACGCCTTCTTGAATGGTGATCTCCTTTGTGAGAACATCATCCTTCAGCTTCGTCCATTCACTTGGTGCAAAGTGTTTCATGATGCGAATGATATTATCATTTTTTGTAATTGTTCCATCAAAATCACAACATACAATTGGTTTTTTCATTTATTCTGCTACCCTTCCCCATAGTTCAAGTGCTGCTTTTAAGTCTTGGCAAGAAGCTGCCTTCTCTTGGATCGACTCTCCATGTATCACCGCATCAATGATCGATCGAAATGCTTTCCCTCCACCGATGGCTCCACGCGGATGTCCGTGAATTCCTCCACCAGCATTAATCACATGATCGAGTCCAAAATCTTTAATCAATACTGGAACCATTCCAGGATGAATGCCTGCTGACGGGACTGGGAACGTTTTTTGAACCAAATCCTCTTTTACACAAGCTTCATAGATTCCAAAGGCATCTTTTTTCGGAAGTGCGACCGACCCATAAGGTGAGGGAAAAAGACTCAAATCAGCGCCAGCATATCGATTTAATTTACCTAAAAGAAGAGAATGCGAAAATCCATATTCATGCGATGATGTCAAAGCGCCGCTTACTGCGGGATGGGCCATAATAGGCAATGGAATATCTGGATCCTCAGCTAAGCTTTGCATGACATCTAGTCCGTAGGCAAAGACATTGAATAAGAGTGCATCCGCTCCGAGTTCAGCTGCCTTTCTTGCTCGATCCTTCAGTTCAAAGGTTCTGCCTGTTAAATTAACGGCATATAACGTTCGGTGCCCTGTCTCTTCATATGTTTCTTTTAATATCTTTTTTCCTTCTTTGATTCGTTCTTCAAAAGGGGCTAGCGGGCTCTCAAATAAAATTTCATCGTCTTTGATAAAGTCAACGCCGCCTAATGCTTGTAAACGGAGCTGCTCTTTTAAATCCGCCATATCACGGCCAATGACACCTTTAAAAATACTCATCAACAACGGACGATCAAACACGCCTGCTTTTTTGCGTATGCCATCAATTCCAAATACCGGTCCTGGCAGGCTTCTTTTAAATCTATCCGAGAATTGTATGTCGACTAGCTTCACTTTTCCATCAAGTGAAAGCTTTCCAAAGATCGTCGTCAAAACGGCCGGTATATCAGCTGAAAAGTTAGCCTCAGGATAAGCAATGGTCACCTCAGATTGATATACGCCATTTTCGGCTGAAGCAACCTTTTCTGATACTTTTTCTACCCGCCCTTTATGTTTTTGAAGCTGCTCCTTTTTGAGCTGCGGCAAATCTGTCCATGATCCCACTGTTAAACCAAGTGCGATCTGCTCCGCTTTTCGGTTCACTTGTTCATCCTCTCGATGTGTTAATACGTATGTTGCCAGTAATTCACTCACTAGGAATCCCCTTTCAATTTCGTCATGCATATGGTCAATAAAAAACCTCTTCAAGTGCTTTGTCAGCGCCTTAAAGAGGTTGTTTCGTGTCATTCATCCGAATCTTATCTCTCAGCGCTTGCTGCAAGAATTAGCACCGTGCTTCATGGAAGTCGGTTGCCGGGCTTCATTGGGCTAGTCCCTCTGCCTACTCTTGATAAGAATATTCAATTTTCTTAAATATTGTCTGAATTATCGCACCATTTTTTTATGTTGTCAATGGCTTATTTTCAAACAGATTCAAGGCAGCGATACGCCGAGCGGCTTCTTGTAACCGCTCCTCACTTGTTAAAAGCCCAACTCTCACGTACCCTTCACCGTGAGTACCAAACCCATTCCCCGGAGCCACAACAACATGTGCTTTCTCTAATAATACGTCAGAAAAAGATTCAGATGTATATCCTTCTGGCACCTTTAGCCAAGCAAAAAATGACCCCTTTGGTGCTGTGACCTCCCAGCCAATCTCCTTGCAGGCAGCGATCCACACATTTCGCCTTTTCTCATATCGATCATTTTGCACCTGTACGCACGTTTGGTCGCTTAATAGGGCTTCCGCTGCTGCATCTTGAGTTGCTTTAAACAGTGAAACAAACAGGTGATCCTGATAAAGCTCAATCGCTTCAATAACAGACGGATTTCCTGCTGCAAAACCTACTCTCCAGCCGGCCATATTATACGTTTTAGACAATGTATAAATTTCAATCCCCGTCTCTTTCGCTCCATCTGTTTGCAAAAAGCTGATCGGCTTTTTCCCATCAAACCCAATGCCGCCATAGGCAAAATCATGGACAACACAGAGTTTGTGATCTTTCGCAAACGTAACGGTTTCTTCAAAAAATGCACGACTTGCCGTGGCACCTGTCGGATTGTTAGGGTAATTTAAATACATCAACTTTGCTTTTTTCTTATCATTCTCAGGCAATCGATCATAGTCAGGTAAAAAATCATTTTGTTCAAGAAGCGGCATCGTCACCATCTGAGCTCCAGCAAGCACGGCACCTGACCAATAATCAGGGTAACCAGGGTCTGGGACAAGGAGTGTATCTCCAGGATTCAGCAGGCATTGCGGCAGCTCAACAAGTCCCGCTTTTCCGCCAAATAAAATCGCAATCTCCTTCATCGGATCAAGCGTGACACCATATTCTCTTTCATAAAAGGCGGCGGCAGCCTTTTTTAATTTCGCTGTTCCGCGGAATGACGAGTATTGATGATTTTCAGGTTTTAATACCGCTTCCTGCATGGCTTTTACAATATGCGAAGGGGTTGGCTGATCAGGATTTCCCTGCCCTAAATTAATGATATCTGCCCCTTCCTGCACCTTTTTCTGCACCTTTAGGACAAGAGACGCAAAAAATTGTTTCGGTAATTGTTTCAATACATCTGATTGCTGGAATTCCATTTCTTCACCTTCTATTCAAGTTACGTAACAATACAAACACTGTAATGGATTGTTTTATGAATTGTAAAGCAATTTTGAAAAAAGATTGACATGTGAAGCGCAGCTCTGATAATATCTTGAATTAAGAAATGCAAACAGACACGAAATAATTACATATTGATTTCTCTTATCGAGAGTTGGGCGAGGGATTTGGCCTTTTGACCCCAACAGCAACCGACCGTTAATACCACTGTGAAGTGGGGCGCAGCAAGTAAGCGCCAAGACAATTGTCTTATAGGGCACGGTGCTAATTCCATCAGACGTATGTGCTGAGAGATAAGAGAGGCTTTGAGCATACACGCCATCAAGCCTCTTTCTCTCAGGAGAAAGAGGCTTTTTTATATGATTTGGAGGGATAGCAATTGGTTACACTTACGGCATCATATGAAGAATTAACAGAAAGCTCGGCAGTTGCACTCGCAATTAGACTTGGCTTGATCCAAGAAAGTAGTCATTTGACATGTACGGAAATCGGTGACGGGAATTTAAATTACGTCTTTCATATTTTTGATCACAAACAAGAAAAAGGATTGATCATCAAACAGGCCCTGCCCTATGCCAAGGTGGTCGGAGAGAGCTGGCCGCTTACATTAGACCGTGCGAGAATTGAAAGTGCTGCCCTGATCAAGCAGTCAGAATATACGCCGCACCTTGTACCTGCAGTCTATTATTCAGATACAGCTCTTGCTGTGACGGCAATGGAGGATCTATCACACCTGGAAATCGTCAGAAAAGGGCTAATTGCCGGAAAACAATATCCGCATTTATCCGATCATGTAGGAGAATTTTTAGGAAAAACACTTTTTTACACTTCTGACTTTGCCACAAATCCTAAAATCAAAAAACAATTTGTGAAGCAATTTACGAATCCGGACCTTTGTGACATTACTGAAAAACTCGTCTTCACAGATCCTTTCTTTGATAGCGGCACAAATGATTTCGAAGAAGAATTAAGAGAAGCTGCCGAAGCGCTTTGGGCAGATCTTGAAGTGCAGGCCAAAGCAGCCGAACTGAAGCGTATTTTCCTGACATCTGCTGAAACACTCGTTCATGGAGATCTTCATACAGGCAGTATTTTTGCAAATGAGACGGAAACAAAAATCATTGATCCAGAATTCGCCTTTTACGGTCCCTTTGGATTCGATATTGGCCACTTTATCGCTAACCTGTTCCTGAATGCTTTGTCTCGTGAGAATGAACACGATCAGCAGCACCTTTTTGACCATGTCATCAATGTATGGGCGACATTCAAAGAAGTGTTCGCAAAAGCTTGGAAAGAAGACAGCATTGAAGCATTTAGTGTATCTGACAGTTTTTTAGCAACAACCTTTGACCGTATTTTAAAAGAAGCGGCAGGCTTTGCGGGCTGTGAGCTTGTCCGCCGAACAATCGGCCTTGCTCATGCCGCTGATCTCGATGCGATTCCATCACCATCTAGAAGGGTTCAGCAGAAAAAAGCAGCACTAACGCTCGGAAAAACAATGATCAAACAATATCATGCAGTGGAAGCAGCGTCTGACCTCGTCGCATTATTCCATCAATCTGTAAAGGAGTGACGGGTTTTGTCTAAAGAATTTGAAGTCCCCCGTTCTGTCGAATGGGAAGAAAACCATATTAACATTTTGAATCAGCAAAAATTACCGGCCGAAACTGAGTTTGAGCATTTATATACAAAAGAAGACGTGTATGATGCCATTGTCACGTTAAAAGTGCGGGGAGCACCTGCCATTGGCATTACAGCAGCTTTTGGACTGGCGCTCAGTGCCCAAGACATTGAGACAGAAGAAATTGATGTTTTTAAACAAGAAGTCATTCAGATAAAAGAATATTTAAACAGTGCTCGTCCAACCGCTGTGAATTTAGCCTGGGCTTTAGAGCGATTATTGCAGCGCATTGAGCGTGCAGCTTCGGTCAATGCAGCCAAAACAGACCTTGTCCATGAAGCCATTCAAATTCAAATTGAAGATGAAGAAACATGCAGACAAATCGGTCAAAATGCACTCCAGCTCTTTAAATCGGGTGATCGTATTATGACCATTTGCAATGCAGGCTCCATCGCCACAAGCCGGTACGGAACAGCCCTTGCTCCATTTTATTTAGCCAAAAAGAAAAATCTCGATCTTCACATTTATGCCTGTGAAACACGCCCTGTTCTTCAAGGGGCTAGGCTGACAACATGGGAACTCATGCAAGGCGGCGTAGATGTGACGCTCATCACAGATAACATGGCAGCCCATACGATGAAAGAAAAGAAAATTTCTGCTGTCATTGTCGGAGCTGATCGTATTGCCCGTAATGGAGATACGGCGAATAAGATTGGAACGTTAAGTCTCGCCATTTTAGCTAAGCATTTTCAAATTCCGTTTTTTATAGCTGCACCGCTTTCCACCTTTGATGTATCAACCCAAGACGGGGCAGATATTCCAATTGAAGAGCGCGATCCGCTGGAAGTAAAGGAATTAAACGGCGTCCAAATTGCACCGCCTGATGTTCAGGTATTCAATCCCGCCTTTGATGTCACTCCTCACCATCTCATTTCAGGTATCATTACAGAGAAAGGGATTATCACATCGAACTATACAGAAGAGATTGATACTCTGTTCGCTGAAAACATCTCACTCTGATCATAAAAAAAGCGCCGTGTACTTATTATTTAAGAGCACCGCGCTTTTTTATTTCATTCGTTTTTGCTAAGATTTCTTTTTTCTGTTCTTCTGTCAAAACGTTCATTTTGACACATAGTGATGTGACGGCATACATTTTATTTTTTTTGCCCCAAAACATTCCCTAGCGCCCTCCTTTTTCCCTCAACCAACTTTTTTAGCTTAATAAAAGGATATGTCGCTTGACAAACATTTGGAACAGGTCAATCGATTTATTTTTGAACAAATGGGATACCTTCTAATTCTAGCAGAACCGCTTTCATGTCTGTTTTTGTTCCTGCATAGCCCGTCAGAGAGCGGTCTTTTCCAATCACTCTGTGACAGGGAATAAAAATAGGTAATGCATTGCGTCTGTTCGCTTGTCCAATCGCTCTTACAGCTTTTGGATTACCAATCGCTTCTGCAATGTCTGCATAGCTTTTTGATTCACCATATGGAATAGTCGAAAGTGCTTCCCACACCTGCTCTTGAAACGGAGACCCCTTTTGCTTGAGCGGGAGATCGAATACTTGGCGCTCTCCCTTGAAATATTCATCTAACTGCTTTTTCGCTTCTTGTAATACAGGCGTTTCTTCTTCTTTTAGATCGGCTTTCTGCTTTTTTACTAAAAATGGCTCATCATCAAACATCACCTCGATGATGGCATCGTCTTTTTCTAGTATGTATAATGCCCCAATTGGTGCGTGATAGACGGTATAATACACGTTAGTGCTCTCCTTCTTGTTTCTTCTGCCTCAGTGGAAGCGTGAGATGGAAGACGGTTCCTACCCCTTCCTCACTTTCTACCTCAATCGTTCCTTGATGCTCTTCAATAATTTTATAACTAACCATTAAGCCAAGTCCAGTTCCTCTTTCTTTTGTCGTATAAAATGGTTCCCCTAGACGCTTGAGCTTGTCCTCTGCCATTCCGCAGCCTTCATCCCGCAGTGAAATGACAATATGCTCTTCGCCCTTCCGCTGAATGCTCACATAGACATTTCCTTTTCTCGGCATGACTTCAATTGCATTTTTTAAAATGTTAATAAAGACTTGTTTTAATTGGTTTTGTTCACAATAAATGAGCGGAATCTCATCCAACACATTGAGATGCATTTGAACGTTGCCGAGGTTCGCCTGTGCGTGCAAAAGATCCATCGTGTCTTTCATAATTTGCACCACATTTTTTTCTTCATATACGATGGCTTGCGGTTTCGCTAAAATCAAAAATTCGGTGATGATGGATTCAATTCTTTTCAGCTCAGATGTGATGACATTGAAATAGAGCGAATACTCCCCTTCTATATTCCCTTTTAACAGCTGAATGAAGCCTTTTAATGCTGTCATCGGGTTTCTAATTTCATGCGCAATTCCAGCGGCAAGCTCTCCCACCACATGAAGGGTATCTGATTTTCTCACCCGCTCTTCTAATTCCTTCCGCTCTGTCACATCTCTAAAGATCGCCAAATTCATATTATGAATAATGTTGCGTTTAAAAGAGAATTCCAATATACGCTGATCTGGATGGTTCAGCACAAACGGAACTTCATTGTCCATTTCATCTAACGACATCGCCTGAGCAGGCTGTGCCAAATGTTCAATTTGATAAGGCGCAAGGATATGGAAAAGGTTCATTTCCGTTAAATGATCGTCTTTCAATCCGAGCAGCTCGCTTGCGGATGGATTGACTTCGATAATGCGGTACTGGTTATCAAAAAGAACAATGCCGTCCATTGATCCATTAAATACTTTACGGAATTTGAGCTCACTTTCGCGCAGCTCCTCTTCCATTCTTTTTCGATCACTCACATTACGTAAAATGGTTAAGTGCTGTCCTTCTAATACCGCATGCTTTGATGTAAACTCGAGCTCTTTAAACTGACCATTTGCCATCCTGAACAACAGCTCTTCCCTTATTTCATGATTCCGAATATAACGTCTTCTAGTCGGCCTATATCTCTGATCAGATTTCACGAGAAAGTCTGTGAGTTTCTTGCCAATCAGTGAGTGCATAGGCAATTCAAAAATTCGGCAGGCTGATTCATTGGCTCTCACAATCTCTCCATCATCTGCCCATATGATGATCGCATCCATTGCATTTTCGAAAATTTCTCTAAAGCGTTCCTCACTTTTTAACAGCTTTTCTTCCATTAACCTTTTTTCTGTAATATCCCGCATGATGGACATATAAAAACCGCTCATGACATTTGATGTAATGGTGAGCTCGAATAATTTTTGCTGGCCAGATTGAAGGGTAACGGGAAGCTCTCCCTTGGCTTTCCCTGTTTCTTTAAGTGACGTTAAAAGGTGCTGCAAGGCTGGAAGATTTTCATCTTCGACAAATTCATTTAAATAACGATCGGTTAAATCGGTCTTTTGCAGCTCAAAGCTCTGACAAAAAGAGTGATTGGCGTCGATCATGCAGCCATCCTGATCAAAAATGACCATCCCGTCAATGGCTCGGTCAAACAAATCTTTGAACAGCTGCTCATTCATGGAGCGTTCTCGTTCTAGTATTTTCTTTGAGGAAATATCTCGCATGACCACGATATATTGCTGATTCACGACGTCATGCTCTGCGACAAATTCAATGTATTTTGTTTCCCCGTTTTCAAGCTGAATGGAGATTTCTCTTCTTAACTTTCCTTTTCGAAAAAATAAATCAAGGGAGCATTCAATTTTGTCTTTCGGGATGCCGTATAGGAAATCTAGAACGGATTTATTGAGGAGGTCTTCTTTCGATGTCTGTACAAGCCTGCATGTCGCTTCGTTGGCTTGGATAATATTGAGGTGCTGATCAAATATGAAAATGGCATCTAACGTCTTATTTAACAGCCTCTTTTGCTGCATCAACTCTGTTCGCAAATATTCGTTCTCTGTTTCTAATTTTCTGATATCTTCTGCGCCATCGAGCGTTTCAGTCATTCTCTTACACTCCTTTTCCAGCCTCATTCCTCTACAATATTTCTACAATATTTTCATTGTTCCTTCATTCGACTCATAAAAAAAAATAACTTTTTACACGAAGACTGTCTCATTTATTTCATTTGGATGACAGGATCGAACTGCGATTCTCTTTTCTTACGCTTCTTTTACAACCGTTCTACAATTTCACATCAAATAGCGAAATGAGCCAAAATGTATTTTAAAATGGGGCAAATACGGGAACAGTGCACATAGAACATTTATGTTTGAAATCAAGCAGGAAAGGTGATGTTATGGCATCTTCACGAGATAGTTATTTTGATAATGCGAAATTTCTTCTGATTTTTCTAGTTGTTTTTGGTCATTTGTTACGATCATTCATTCATGATAATGATTGGATGCTCTATTTATACAAGTTTATTTATACTTTTCATATGCCCGCCTTTATCTTGGTTTCCGGCTTCTTTGCAAAAGGCTTTAGAAAGCCAGGTTTTATGAAAAAAGTCGCCGTTAAGCTGATCATCCCATATTTAATTTTTCAGGTGATCTATTCAGTTTACTATTATCTCTTGCAGGATCAAAGCATGGCCAATTTAAATCCAATTGATCCGCAATGGTCTTTATGGTTTTTAATTAGTTTATTTTTTTGGAATTTGCTGCTCATTCCTTTTTCTAAACTTCCGTTTCACTGGGCGATGATCGTCAGTTTGTCGATTGCGTTACTTGTCGGTTACGTGGACAGCATCAGCAATACGCTCAGCTTATCGCGTACGTTTGTGTTTTTGCCGATGTTTTTAGCTGGCTTCTATTTAAAAAAGCAGCATTTTGAATTCATCCGTACAAGCAAAGGAAAGCTGGCAGCACTTCTTGTATTAATGGCTGTATTCTTATTTTGCTATTTCTATGAATTTGATTATTCCTTCTTATTTGGATCACAGTCATATGCTTCTCTTGGAGATGAGGGATTGATTGCGGCAATGAAACGAATGGCATGGTACATGCTTGCATTTGGCGCTACATTCAGCTTCTTTGCATTAGTGCCAACACGCCGTTTCTTCTTTACAAAATGGGGCACAAGAACGTTATATGTGTATTTACTACATGGCTTTGTGATCAAGCTGCTTAGAACGACTTGGTTTGACGACTGGGCCCTGAATGCAGCAAGTGTACTGATGTTATTGCTGCTGACCATTCTGTTAACCTTTACCCTGTCTAGCACCTTTGTTAAAAACGTTGCACAGCCAGTGATTGAGCTCAAAATGAACAATCTTTTGCGTACAATCACCGGCAGGCAAGGCAGTTATATCAAATAAAAAACGATCCCGCGAGGATCGTTTTTTCTATTTTTCATCCATGTGTCCATTGTGACATTCAGCATCTTTCTTAGGTTTTACAAGAGTATCAATCCATTTGCTGCTGTTGATATCTCCAAGCTCACTGCCAAATTCCTCTTCTAAGATATCTGGGTCCATTGGCCTCTTATGGTCTTTCATGTCCTTGCTCTTCACATGCTTTTTAGTCACGAGATCCTCCCCCTTGTTTCCCTTTGTGAGAATTTCGGTTTGCCTGACGATCTCTTGATTGTTCATCAAATTGGGTTTGTCCTTGATCATGTGCCATGCTTTCTGTCGGTGTCATATTATTTGTCAGTGCTTCATTTTTCGCTGCTTTTCTTTTCATCTGAAATCAGTCCTTTTTTAACATATTTAGTTCTTCTCTTAATTGGTCTAGGAGTTCCTTCATTTGTTTGACCGTCACGGGCTTTTCTTCTGGCTTTAACTCATAGCCAATTTGTCCATTGGCTTCTAGGGTGGCTTTTTTGAGACAGCTGATGTCTGTGATGCCTTGCTGCTTTAAGCGCATTTTGAATTCATCCCTTGTGAGCCTCGTTTTCTTCAGCTTGTGATCAAGCATTTCTCCATCCTGCAAAATGACCACAGATTTCCCTGAAACCAATTTTTCAAAGAAATCAGATTGGATAGACAATTTTTCCATGATGACGAGTGCAATGATAAATGTAGCAGCGGCATAAATCGTTTCAAGTAAATTGTGCTCAATAAAGGGTTGGATAATAATCGATCCGATTGAAATCATGATCACTGTTTGTTGAACAGTTAATTGACTAATGGATTTAGGCCCTGCTATTCTCAGCAGCAAGGTACCAACTAGCAGCATGACAATTGCTTTCCATATTACATCCAGCACGTCTCGTTCACCTCTTACCTATAGATTGCGAACATCTCGCGTGATTTAGCCAGTTAGATAATGGAAATAAAAAAACAGCATTCGCTCGGAATGCTGTTTAGCCGATGATGACACGCTCTTTCGGATAATGGTAATTCGCTTCGCTTTCTCTTCGGCCAATTAAGTACAAGAAGCTTGGAATGCCGATCCGTCCAATAAACATGACCATCATAATGATACACTTACCGAAAACAGAGAGCTCAGAGGTAATCCCTAGTGATAGCCCTGTTGTTCCGAATGCCGAACAGACTTCAAATAAATTTTGAAGAAGCGTATTTTGCTCGGATAAGGTTAATAAGAATGTAGCGCCAAACACCAATATAAAGGCCATCATCGTCACCATTAGAGATTTGTTTATATCCGCTTGATGCAGCTCTCTTTTGAAGATTTTAATGGACTTATTTCCCCGAGCAAAATGAAACAGTGCGAGTAAATTAAGGGCAAAGGTGGTTGTCCGAATTCCGCCCCCAACCGAGCTTGGAGATGCCCCGATAAACATGAGCAGACATAAAAATAACAGCGTCGGTTCTGTCAATTGAGTAATATCTAATGTGGAAAGTCCACCACTTCTTGTGGCGGTCGATTGGAACAATGAATAAAACAAAACTTCGTGCCAGCTCTTCCCTAAAAACGTAAACCGGGCTTCAAGGGCATAAATCCCAATAGCGCCAACAATGACTAAGCTGCCAAACGTAATCGTTGTGATTTTTGTAAACAATGAGAACGATGCGTGCTTTCGGTCCTGATTAAATAAGTAATCCTTTACTTCTACGAGGACAGGAAAGCCAATGGCTCCAAAGATGATCAGCAGCATCGTAATAAATTGGACAAAATAATCATCTTTGTAAGGGATGAGCGAGTTCCCTGTAATATCAAAGCCCCCATTGGTGGTCGCACTAATACTTGAGAAGAAGCCATGTAAGAATGCTGCCTGCACATCGTAATATTTGAGAAAATACATGCTTAAAATCAGACCGCCTACAAACTCAATGAGCAAAATTAAATATAAGACCTGCTTCATTAATTTCACAATTCCTGATAAATTGCTCTGGTTTTGATCTGCCATGATGAGCTTTCTTTCTTTAATCCCGATCCTTTTTCGCATGACAATCCACACAAAGGTACCGAGCGTCATAATGCCGATACCTCCGATTTGCAGGACAAACGCAAGGATCCACATACCTGCCACACTAAATGTTTGGGAGGTATCAACAACGGTGAGTCCTGTGACACTTACCGCACTCACTGCCGTAAATAATGCATCGATAAATGTCCACTTCACCACCCCATCTTGATGAGCGACTGGCAAACTTAGAAGAATAAATGAGACGGTCACAGCAAGAAAATAATAAAGGGCAATCAGCTGGAAAGCCGATAGCCGGTCAATTAGCTTTTTAATTGGGTTCATTGTCATTCCTTCTTTTAACTTTCAATTTTCAATACTTATCATTTTAATGAAAAGAGACATGATTTTAAAGGTATTTTATGCTTTATTTACTTTTTCATCAAAAAAGAAAAGACATCCTGTAACAGAATGTCTTTTCGTCTCTCTTATTTTGCTTCTAGTCTTCTGATTCTTTCGTTTAAATCAGGGTGTGTTGAGAAAAGAGAAGCTTTTCGTTTACCACTGATTTTAAGCGTAGCAACTGCTGTTTGATCATCATCTTTGATTCTTGACGTATACGCCTCAAGTGAGCGAAGCGCATGAATCATTTTATCTTTACCGGCAAGGTCAGCTCCGCCGCGGTCTGCATGGAATTCACGGTGTCTAGAATATGCAAACACGACAAGGCTTCCTAAGATAGAGAAAATGATTTGGAAAACAATCACTGCGATAAAATGAACAATCGGCACAAGCTCTTCACGCGGAACAAAGCGGCTTGCGATCCATGCCGCAATTCTTGAAAGGAAGACAACGAACGTGTTGACGATCCCTTGAAGCAGCGTCATTGTCACCATATCACCGTTCGCAACGTGAGCAACTTCGTGAGCGATTACACCTTCAACTGCTGCATCATCCATTTCATGAAGCAATCCAGTGGAAACCGCAACAAGTGATCTTCTCTTAGAAGGACCTGTCGCAAAAGCATTTACTTCAGATGATTGATAAATACCAACCTCAGGCATTTTAGAAAGGCCTGCTGCTCTTGATAATCTGTGCACGCGGTCAACAAGCTGCTGCTCATCATATGTTAATGAATCCTTTTCAGGGTTTAACACACGCACACCCATCATCATTTTTGCCATCCAGCGAGACATTGCAAGTGACATGAACGAGCCAACAAAACCAACAACTGCACTGAATACTAGCAATGCCACAAAATTAATTCCACCATCTGCTCCTATATAAGAACCAACACCAGTTGCTGCACTAATAACCGATAGTACAATACCAATCGTAGTGATAACAAGAATGTTCGTTAATATAAACAGAAATATTCTTTTACCCATACATAACCTCCGCTGTCATATTAAGTTCATTTGAACTTATTAATAAAATTATAAAAATAAACGTCTCAAATTGCAAGGAAAAAGGAATCATTTCCTATGTTTATCATAACGGCTTAAGCCCCGTCACTTCAATATTTACGACATTTGCTACAGCTGAAAAGTGAACAAATTGTGACGCCGCTTTCTGGATTTTAGTTTATTTTGCATTTTCATCAAAAAGAGATTATGATGTTGAATTAGATCAATTATGACGTTTTTGACGTACAAACGAGGTGGAATAATGGGTGCTTTTAAATTAACGAGAATTGACATGACAAGTCTTCTCTATTCTCTAAAAGGAGGGGGAGATCTGACTCCGCTTCAGCTATTAAATTTATCTGTAAAAAAAGACAAACATCACGAACATGACGAGCTAAAAATCCCTTCTTTTTTTGAGAGGCTTGAACGGCGGAAACACAAATCAGAGCATGGACTCTCCACAAATGAAATTGTAGAATTAGGGAACCTATGCGAACTGACTTCTCTTAAATCGACAGCGATTCAAAACTGGATCAAACGTGATATTAAAGATATGATTGGCCACCCTGAGCTTGGAAAGAAGTACTCAATTGATCAGGTCGTTATTTTATTAATTGTTAGAGATTTAAAATCAGTTTTTGACTTTGATGCCATCCGTACCATCTTATCTGCCTTATTTAACACAATTACGGATCGAACTGATGATATTATTAGTCCACTGCGCTTTTATGAAGCATATGCGCATGTCCTTGATTTTATTTATCATCATACTCTTTTTCCGTTAAAAGAAACAAACTTACGGGAAATCACAGAGGAACAGACAGATAAGCTCCGTGAAGAATTTTCTGAATTGACACAGCACCAATGGCATTTGATCAAAGGCATTATCAGTTCAACCGTTTTTTCTGTCTTTACTTCACACTTGCAAAGTACGGCACAAGAAATGATGTTTCATACACTGCAGCATCAGGATACAGAAGAACCGAGGTGAATCATCACCTCGGTTTTTTGTGCAGCAATTGCCAGCATAATTGTACGCTGTTTTCTTCAAAATAAGAAGGCACAACAAACATGAGGTGAAAGGAGGAATATGGACATGGCAAACCGAAATCAACTTCTTGTTCCTGGAGTAGAACAAGCATTAGATCAATTTAAATACGAGATCGCTCAAGAATTTGGCGTGACTCTCGGTTCAGATACAGTCGCACGTGCAAACGGTTCTGTTGGCGGTGAAATTACAAAAAGACTCGTTCAACAGGCTCAATCACAAATGGGCAATCAATCTAAATAAAAACATGGTGAAATACGCCGGAGCTATTCTGGCGTTTTTTTATTGTTCATATGTGTGCTCATCCCGGTTCTCACGATAAGGGGACGGTACACCTTTTCCTTGCTTCATATGTTCTCTTTTTCGTTCAGCGGACGGCCGTTTCTGATCCCTGTCGTTTTTTTTTGTGTGCTTTTCAGCGCCACCACGTGATGTGCCGTTTGGATTTCTTTTGTCATCAGGTTCCGTTGAGTGATTTTTTTTTTGTTCTTTATCGAAAGAGCGATCCTTTTCTTCCTTTATTTGATTGTCTTTGCTTTCATCATCAGGTTTTGTTTGGTGAGGCTTTTGAACAGATCCTTGCTCTTCCCTCTCTAGTTCCTTCTGCTCTTTGTCTTCAGCTTCAGGAGCCTCTTGATCTGGCTTCACCTCTTCGCTATCGTCTGTCTTGACGTCATCTTGTTTGTCTTTGTCTGTTTGATCTTCATCATCTTTGTTAGGCTCTTCTTTGACAGCATCACTCTCTGCTGCGTCTTCATCCTTTTGAATGTCTTCTTGATCTTTGTCTTGCATTTCTTGATTTCTGATATATGTGCCTGTTGAAATGCCTGCCTTTTGAGCTTTTTCTCTTGTTTCCAGGTCACTTTCTACAGTTTCTAGCTTGTAATCGCGCTTTTGATATTCACCAGAGATGGTGTTAATTTTACTTTTGACGTTGGTTTTATATGTATGGTCCTGCTTGTTTTCATAAACCGTTGAAATATAAATGCTCTTAGAGTGGTTCACGTAACCTTTTTTGTCACAGTCGTCTATGATTTCCTGCACGACTTTGGTCATGTCATTTTTTTCTAAATCCTTCATACTGGCCAGTACTTGTTTCGCATCTTTATTCAGTGGTGTGACACCGATCACTTGATAATCGTGATCAAGCTTCAGTTCAAAGCTTGGGTTAATGTCAATTGTCATATATGCATATGCTTTTTGACTTGAGAAAGATGGCATCATAGTAAAAATCACGACAATAATCGCTGCGATTGATAGGATTCCTGCATTTAACGGACGTAAACGAAGCAGGTCAAAAAAACCGGCTCTTTTTCTTTCGAGACGTGATTCATTCGGAAATGTCACTTCTTGACCGATTTCATAGTCTTGCTGTTCATATTTTGTCCGCAGAAATTGTCCATCAGGGGTCAGCAGCGTGACATATTTTTTGTTTTTCTCTACTATAATGCCTCTTCTCATGAATTAAGCACCCCTTTAAGGTAATCTTTCAAATACACATAATCACCCGTCATAATAATCGCCATCGCAATGATGTATTTTCTATTTCTCTCAATCGTTTTGCGGCTGACTTCCACTAGCTTTTCAAGCTGTTTGACCGGCAATTGTTTTTTCTGAAATAAAATGGTTCTGAGCTCATCGTGTTCAACGAGTGTGTGAGCTACTTTAATAGCATTTTGCCTGGCATCTGCATGCTTTGGTGAATGTTCAAGCAGCTCTTGAAACGTGAGACCGTATACTTTTAATCGTTCTTTAAAATGTTCTATTTCTTCTCTTCTATGTTCTTGTTCAATCAAACGTCTATATTCATTTGTAGACAGCTCTGCTTCAATCATGCTTTGAGAGTACTCGCCATTTTCACTTTCTTGCAGGTCCATTTGAACCGTTGGCGCATTTCTCGCTTCTTTTCGAATATAGTCGATCACTTTTCTTTTAATAATTAATTCTGCGAAAGCAAGGAGTGAGTTTCCTTTTTCGGCAGAGTATTTTTCTATCGCTTCATTAAAGGCAATTAAGCCTATGCTGAATTCATCATCTTTTTCATCTATATATCGTTTACAAACGGATGAAACCGTCTTAGCGACAAATGGTTTGTATTGCTCTATTAATGCATTTTGCAGCTCGATATCACCTTGTTGAATACTGATAGCCGACTGCTCTAATGTTTGCTTTTTCTTTCCTTTTTTAAACAAAAGGCTAAGCAATGGTTTCACCTCAGTTCTCCCTATATTACTCATTTATGATAGCTAATTTATGAGGGAAGCGCAAAGGAAGAAATGAGGAATTCATTTCCTGTTACTCAATTATGACATGTATATCATCATCTACTTTACAATGTTTCGTCTAAAAGCAAAGAAATAAGGGGGTATCTCCCCCTTATTTGTAATATACGTGTTATGAAAATGAAATGATATTTCTTTCAAAAAACCTACTCTTCTAGGCGTCCCTCTTGTTTTCCATCGTTTTCTTGGCCGCCTTTTCTTGATGGACTTGATAAAAACCAGCCAAATGCTGCAATTGCGAGAAGCACCGTCCAGAAAATCACTTTCCATAATGTTGAATGAATAAAATGAGACGATACGACGCCAATGGCTGGATGTGATAGTGTATAAAGCGTGAGCTTCACACCAACCCATCCGACAATGACAAAGGCTGCTGTTTCTAGGCTCGGTCTTGTTTTGAGCAGTTTCACAAAGACAGTAGCTGCAAATCGCATGATGATAAGACCGATGATACCACCTAAAAGAATGACAATAAATTGACCGCCATCGAGTCCGCCGATTTGCGGAAGACTCGTTTTCGGCAATGTCACGGCTAATGCGACGGCCGCTAAGATGGAATCTACAGCAAAAGCGATGTCGGCAAGCTCGACTTTTACGACTGTTGCCCAGAAGCCGCTTTGCTTCATGTTTGTGTCTGATTCCTTTTTCTTAAATACGTGCGATTTTAAAATATGGTGAATGGAAATATAAAGAAGATAAATTGCACCAATGGCTTGAACTTGCCACACATCCACTAAAAACGAAATAAGAAACAGGGAACCAAATCGCATGACAAACGCACCCGCAAGTCCGTAAAACAATGCCTTTTTTCTTTGCTTTTCAGGAAGGTGTTTAACCATCACAGCCATGACCAGCGCGTTATCAGCTGCTAAAATCCCTTCTAATCCAATCAGTACGAGAAGAACCCACCCGTACTCTAAAATAATTGCTGCATCCATCATCATTCCTCCTTGTTTTTATCTATTGTCCCACAACAGACAAAGGCTTATGAATACAAAAAAGACCTTTGCCTGTAATGGCAAAGGTCTTGCTAGACATGTGATATGTAGAATCATGCCAACAAAGCCGATGGAACGTAAGTCCATGTAATGACGACTTTGTTTCCGGTAAAACCGGACGCTACTCCCCTTTGGTGGGATTTAAGAATATTTAGATTACTTATATCATAATCAATACACACTGTATTGTCAACAGGTGACTTTCAGTGATTAGGCCGTTGGTGTTTCTGTTTTTCTTTTTCTACGTTTCAGCCATATATACATCACGAACAACAACACAACCCCGATCCCAATCGGTAAAAGATATGGATCTAACATAGCGCCAACCTCTTTCCAGTTCTCCCCGAGCACAAACCCAAGATACACATACACAAATGTAATGGGCGTAATCGCCAAAAACGTATACAAGCAAAAGACCCACACATTCATCTTGGCAATACCGCACGGGATGGAAATAAGCGTTCTGACCCCTGGAATAAACCGGCCGCTAAAGGCGACGAAACCACCATGCTTTTCAAAGAAAGCATCCGATTTATCAAGCGACTCAGGTTTGACAAAAAAGTACTTCCCATATTTATTTAAAAAGGGTCTGCCGCCATAACGTCCTAACCAGTATAAGGTCAAAGGGCCAGCCACGCCGCCAATGGAGCCGGCAGCCACAACACCGATGAAGGCCATGTCCCCTTCTGAGACCCAGTAACCCGCAAGAGGCAGAACCACTTCAGCAGGAACAAATTCAATGCATAATGCGAGGAAGATGCCAAAGTACGACAAGTTCTTAAAAGCATCAGCTAAAGAAATAATAAAATCTTCGATGTTTATCAATCCCTTTCACACATAATCGTTTGACGATTCTATCTCTTTTAGAATCACACCATATATTAAACGAATAAAACCGAAGAAACGATTCACTTTTCGTCGTTTTTTTACATTAAATTTGATTTTACTATAAAAGACACGTGAAAAAAACGTTGATTGTGGTATTTAAGTGAAGGAAAAGTGAACACAGAAGCCATTCGATCCGATATATTAAGTATATGTCTGTTTTAAGATACTGGAGGTTTTCTCACATGACCCAATTAACAGGAAGCTACAACGGATGGCTTGTCTTTCTGTCAGTCGCTGTCGCCGCTGTGGCCTCCTACTCAGCTCTTCAGTTAGCCAGCCGAGTGATACAGTCAAGCGGTGCAAAGAAAAAGGTATGGCTGGTCATTGGTGCAATGATCATGGGGATGGGCATATGGTCGATGCATTTTATTGGCATGATGGCATTTCACATGCAAACCGGCATCACATATGAAACTCCCTTACTGATTTTATCGATTTTGGCGTCTTTTGTCGGTTCATTGATCGCATTCTCGATATGCATTCAAGAGCAGCTCTCCATAAGACGGCTGCTCATTAGTTCAATCACCATGGGCTCAGCTATTTGCAGCATGCATTATCTTGGAATGGAATCAATGGCCAATGTCTCAATCAGCTATGATCCAGTCCTCTTTTTTCTTTCGTTTTTCATTGCTGCGCTGGCATCTTTCTTTTCACTGCATCTCTTTTTTCGGCTCCATCGATCCGAGAAAAAAAAGGAGGATCATCTGTTAAAAATAGCTGGTGCACTCGTGATGGGTGGGGCTATTTCTGGCATGCATTATACTGGTATGGCTGCTTCTACTATGTTTTTTCATTCAGATGGACAGTCCGCTGCAGGCGGCTCTCTTGAAATGTCGCCATTCAGTCTGTCGATTTTCATCGGCTTGATGACACTGATTGTCCAAACACTGATGATCTTTGGTGCCTATATAGATCACCGAATCATGAAGCAGTCAGATCAGTTAAAGGAAAATGAACAGCGGTTTCAATCGCTCATTAAACATAATATCGATGGCATTATCGTGTTATCTGTCGATCGAAAGGTGCTTTCTGCGAACGACTCAGGTAAACAAATCTTAAAAATGTGCAATTCTTGGATTGGTGATGATGTCAGTCAATACGTGATGCCGACTGAGATGTGGGAAGAATTTATTTCCCGGTCAAAAAAAGCCATCACACGTGAAGCAGAACTGAAAGCAGCAGATCGTTTTTATTATTATCATGTCACTTACATACCTGTTCATGTCAACAATACACTTGACAGTATTTATCTTGTCTTAAAAGATTTAACGCAGCAGCGGATTGCAGAAAAAGAAATTCATGTCATGGCACATTATGATGCGTTAACTGAGCTTCCTAATCGGCGCCACGCCATCAACCATTTAAATGATGTTCTCTCCGCTCAAGAAGAGACAGGAACATCAACGGCTGTTCTGTTTCTTGACTTGAATCGTTTTAAAATTATTAATGATGCACTTGGTCATAACATAGGAGACTTACTACTTAAAGCAGCTGCAAACAGACTGACGCAATGTTTACCGGACAATGGCTTTATTGCAAGACTAGGCGGGGATGAATTTTTAATGATCTTCCCTCACATGGGACATGACACACAAAAAATTGAGCAGCTTTCTCAAAATATCATTCGTCAATTTGAACGTCCTTTTTTCATCCAGAATCATCAGCTCATTACATCTATCAGCATTGGGATCGCCATCTCACCTCAAAATGGCAAAGATGGGATGGAATTGATGAGGAAAGCCGATATGGCGATGTATTTATCCAAAAAACATAAGCAAAGCCGGTATGAGTTCTTTACCGAATCAATGGAAAGATCAAGTGAAGACAGGTTAAATCGAGAGCTTGAGTTGCGGGATGCCATTCAGAGAGAACAGTTTGTGCTTCATTACCAGCCGCAAGTCAGTGCGAAAACAAGAAAGATGACTGGCGTAGAAGCTCTTCTAAGAATGAAGGCACCAGATGGTTCCTTAAAATCACCTGAGGCTTTTATTGAGCTGGCAGAGGAATCAGGGCTGATCATTGATATTGGCAGATGGGTCATTGATACCGCATGCAGGCAGGCTAAAACGTGGTATGACAACGGGCTGAAAATTCCTGTGGCTGTCAATTTATCTGCGAAACAATTCAATTCTGAAGACTTAATTGATTTGATTAAGCTGACACTGAAAAAATACAACCTGACATCGTCACTGCTCGAGCTTGAAGTGACAGAAAGTATGACAATGGACAATATCAAGCAATCAAAACAGGTGCTGACGTCGCTGAAACATCTGGGCGTTCGCATTAGTATTGATGACTTTGGTACAGGTCATAGCTCCTTAAGCTATTTAAAGGATTTGCCCATTCATCGACTGAAAATCGACAAATCCTTCATTGAAGATATTTTAAATGATTCGAAGTCTGAACAGATTACAGGTGCCATTATCGCGATGGGACATCAATTATCTCTCGAAGTCATAGCAGAAGGTGTTGAAACCTTTGCGCAGGCGCAGCTTTTATCTGCGCAAGGATGTGACGACCTGCAAGGTTTTTATTATGCAAAGCCCCTTCCAGCAACCGATATCGAAAAATTCATTGCCTATCCGGCGCATCAGCTGGACACATAAAAAAGGTGCCAATCATGGCACCTTTTCGTTCTATCTAAATAATAAATGTTGACTGTGAATGCCTGCTTTTTTCAATAGACTAATCAATTGTTCTTGTTCTTCACGCGAGAGACCAGAGAACGCACGCGCAATCCGGAGAGAATGAATCGGGTAAATCTTATCAAGATAACTGCGCCCTTTATCCGTTAAATGGGCATAAACCGACCGTTTATCCTTTGGGTCCTGCTCTCTTTCAATGAAACCATTTCGTTCTAATTTGTCAATTACGTACGTCACATTCCCGCTGACAAGCAGGAGTCTTGAGCCGATTTGCTGAAGTTTTTGAGCACCTCTTGTGTACAGCAATTCAAGAACGGCAAATTCAGTTGGATTAAATCCATGCTCTTTGCTGTCTCTAATGCTGTGTTCTGAAACGCTTTTAAATGCTCTTGCAAATACCTTGTAAAGTGTCATTGAACGTTCTACTTCTTCTTCATTAAACGATAGTCTCATCACATATCTACCTCTTATAATATTTTTTTAACTTCAAGGCTTTCTTGCGGTGCAGTTGGAGCCTTTCGTAAAAAATAGAAGTACGTTTTTGAAAACCCTTTCAACCACATAAGTGACTCCATTCGTGTTATGTATAAGATTTCGATATAAACTTATAAAATCCTTCTTATTTTTCACAATCATCTCGAAAAAAAGCTTTTTTAGCAAACCATCAAGATGCGACATAGTTTAACATAATCTGTAAAGAAACTGCGTTTCCTTACACTGTATTCGTCAAATTTCTACAAAATTCAATATTGCTATAATATTAAGCACGCAAAAAAAGAACCCTTTATGTGACATACGCACATTTCAAGGGATTTTCACAAATTACGCTCTGTTTTGTTGAAAAAGAAGTGATACTCTTTTTTTAAGTCACTAATTGTCATGTTCTTGGCCGCATCAGGGCTGTAAACTCCTAATGAACAGAGCTGCTTCGTATAATAATGTCTTTCCTTTGCTAAAGCTTCTGTTAAGATACGCCGCACCGATTATCCCCTCCTATCAAGTGATCTGGACCAGGTGCTTATGAAGATCTTTTATACAAATCATTTTGTACGGCTCTTAGAAGAGCATGTGCATTCTGACCTGCCGCCTGCATGAATCGCTCCAGTAATTCATCCCTCTTCATATCTAATGCGATGATTTCTTTTGCCATACAGATGATCTGTGTTTGCTCCATCATTTGCTCCTCCTCCTATTTCAACTCATCATCATTATATGCACGCACAACACTCATTTCACATTTGTTGTTATCTTTCCTTCCATGGTTTTTTCGTTTTTTCGTTTTTGTGTTATATTTTCTGACAAATGATAGGTTTTTTTCCTTCTCGTTCTGTATAATATGAAGAAAAGACTTGCAGGGGTGAGTATATGACGCAGGAAGATGTATCTTATAAAGATAAAAAAGTCATTTCAATCGGGATTGTCAGTGAATTAACAGGGCTATCCGTCAGGCAAATCCGATATTATGAGGAACGCAGACTCATCTACCCCCAGCGCTCAACAAGAGGCACGCGTAAATATTCTTTTTCTGATGTAGAACGTTTAATGGACATCGCCAACAAACGAGAAGACGGTGTGCAAACAGCCGAGATTTTGAAAGACATGAAGAAAAAAGAACAGGCATTAAAAAGCGGACAATATAAGAAAAAAATGCTGGAAGGCCAGATTAACGCACACTTCCGGTACAAAAATCGATAAACAAATAAAGATTCGCTTACTCTTTAAAATTAAAGACAAGTGAATGTATGATAACGTAGTAAAAAGAGACAGCGATTGCTGCCTCTTTTTCAACTAAAGCACCTGTTAAGTGCAACGATCTAGTGTTCATCCATTCGTTCAGGAATCGAAACAGTTCGTTCATTGACCACATTCCCCGTGTTTAGCGTCGTTTTGGGCTCAATTAAGAGCAAATGAACTTCTTCTTCAGCAATTGGCTGATGTTCAATTCCTTTAGGAATCACAAGAAACTCCCCTTCATTAAGAGCTATTTCTCTATCCCTAAAACGGATGACTAGATTCCCTTTACATACAAAGAACATTTCATCCTCGTCATCATGGTGATGCCAAATGAATTCACCCTTAATTTTTACCATTTTAATGTATGAGTCGTTCAACTCTCCACTTATTCTAGGATTCCAATAATCATTTATTTGCAAAAATTTCTCTTGGATATTAATCTTTGAAATCAATTAATTCCCTCCTCATTTAATTGGAAACGTCTGTTTTATCTTTTCCTAGTTAAAACTCTCTACCTTTCAATTCTCCTCCTCATGATAAATCTCTTATATCATTAAGTTTACTTATTCTATTGGATCACGTAAAATCAAAAAATAGTGTATAGTTCATCACAATTTGCGATGCAAAAAGGAGCGTTATTTTGGATATTAAATCTTTGGAAATATTTAAAGCAGTAGCTATTGAACAAAGCATTACAAAAGCTGCCGAGAAATTAAATTATGTGCAGTCGAATGTCACTGCACGAATCCAACGTCTTGAACAAGAATTAGGTGTTCCTCTTCTCTATCGATATCACAAGAAGATATCCTTAACGCCTGCAGGACGTGAACTGTTGCCATATGTAAACAAATTACTCTACGATTTTGAAGAAGCAATAGAGGCAGTAAAGCTTTCCTCTACTCCGCGGGGAACTTTACACATTGGATCTATAGAATCAACCGCTTCTACAAGATTGCCAATCATTTTTACAGAATATCATAAGACATTTCCACAAGTAGAATTGAGCATGTATATGGCACCTACTGTAGATCAGGTTAGTGCTATTCTTAACTACAAGGTAGACGGTGCATTGGTTGATGGGCCAATTCTTCATCCGGACATTATTGAGTACCCTGTATTGGAAGAATCACTTGTTCTGATTACAAGCTACTCCCGGGAGGAATTCCAGGTAGAATCAATCTTACATGAACCATTGCTTTCGTCATTTGCGCATTGCATCTATTTGGGGCGTTGGCAGCGATGGTTAGAGAGCAATGGCTACCCTCCTATGAAGGTAATGGAATATGGCACTTTAGAGGGCGTGCTTAAATGCGTTGAAAACGGGCTTGGAGTCACCGTATTACCAAAATCTATGGTTGAATCTCGGATGCAAGGCAGATTTACCTGTCATCCATTACCGGAACCACATAGAATCGTGCCCACTGTGTTTATAAGGCGCCGCGATTCGTACATGACCAGTGCCCTCTCACGATTTATGGAGTTAATGGGCATAACTCATATGTGATCAGGTCATTTGTGGTAAAAAAGAGGATAGATAGAGCGAAGTTCTTTCAGCTCTTCTATCCTTTTAAATAAAATCATTTTAGATTATACCTTGTCTTCTAATAAAATTTTTCATTGAGAGGAAGCGTCAGTTCCTTCAACGACCCCTACAAAGTCAATCCGTACACCGCCTTTTTCAGGATCTTCTATTACCCGCAGGGCAAGTGCCTTTTTCTCCCCTGTTTTTTCATCTTCGTAATTCGCATGAAAGACGTGAATGCTGGCTTCTTCCAATTGAAAATCTTCATAAGAAAGCGTCTCTATGCCCCATTCCTTTTTCAGCTTTAGAATGTCATTTGGGCTTGGGACAGCACCTTCAACATAGATGTTTTCTATTTTTCGTTTATCTCCTTCGGTAATCGCTTCAATCATATGCTCTGCTGCCACAAGTCTTCTGTCTTTCCCCTCGTCTTCCCTTGAACATGCACCTAGCAATACCATGCACATTAAAATGAATAAAAACTTCTTCATTTTTCTCTCCCACCTTCTCCTTAAAATGTAAAGGATGGAAGCGCTATATGCAATCTTTATTCAAAAAAGACTGTAAAACGTAACGTTTTACAGTCTTCTTGCTACATCAGTGTATGAAGGAATGCTGTTGCAATTCCAAAATAGATCAGTAAGGATAGAATATCATTCAATGTTGTGATCAGCGGGCCAGATGCAATGGCTGGGTCCACGTTTAATCTGTGTAAAATAATCGGCACGACCGTACCTGCCATTGTCCCAATAATCAGTGTTGCAAGCAGTGAGGAGCCGACAACAAAACCTAAAATCATATTGCCCTGCCACACCATTGCGACGACTGTAATAATAATGGAACAGACGATCCCAATGTAAATACTTGTTCTCAGCTCTCTAAAAATAAGACGCATAATGGTTTTTTTCGTTAATTCTTCTTTTGAAAGCCCTCTAATCACGACGGCAAGAGACTGTGTCCCTGTATTCCCTGTCATCCCGGCAATCATCGGCATGAAGAACGCTAAAGCAACGACTTGCTGAAGGGTATCTTCAAAATAATTTAAAATACTGCCTGAAATCAGCCCAATGAACAAGAGCAGAATGAGCCATGGAAGACGGCGGTATGCCGCCACAAATGCCGGCGTGTCGAACGTAATATCTTTACCAGAGGCAGCAAACTTCTCATAGTCTTCGCCTGCCTCTTGAATGACAACATCAATGATATCATCGACTGTAACGATTCCGACTAGGACATTGTTCTCTTCCACAACAGGAATGGCAAGAAAATCATACCGTTCAATCAGCTTTGCGATTTCCTCCTGATCTTGAAAGGCTCCAACGGCAATGACTCTTGTAAACATGAGATCCTGCACCTTTTCATCCGGTTCACCTAAAATGAGATCACGGTATGAGAGAACGCCTACAAGCTGTTTTTGATCATTAATCACATATAAATAGTTGATTGATTCCGCAATTTCTGCAAAGCTTTTCAGCTTCACAACGGCATCCTGCACCGTATAATGCTGAGGAATCCAAACGTACCGGTTGGTCATGATCCGTCCCGCTGTCTCAGCAGGGTAATTCATAAGAAGCTGGACGGCCTTTGATTCCTCTGCTTCCATGTTAGATAAAAGCTGATCCTTTAGCTCATCCTCCATCTCATCAAACAAGTTGGCTAGATCATCGTTATCCATTTTGTTTGTGACGAAGGTAGCTTTGTCTTTCCCTACTTTTTCAAGAACGATTTCTTGGTATTCCCGCTCCAGCTCACCCATCATTTCTGTCACGTCATCGACTGGTAAAAAGCTGAGGAAGCGGCCGCGGTGTTTTTCTGGAAGCTCTTTAAATAAGTAGGCCATATCATATGGCTGAAGTTCTTCCATGATGTTTTTAAATTCTTTGCGTTTTCCATCTCTTAGTAAAATAATGATGCGTAAAATGAGTTCATCGTACGTAATATTTTGTATCATCGCTGTTACCTCCCCAAAGTCAGGAGATACCCGAATCCCTTAGAATGTGCGGGGGTCAGGATCTCCTCTATCTGATGTCTCAATCTGATCTTTTGACATATTCTCTATGTGTCTCGAATCGGGATGATCCATCCCCACACCTCCTTTTCCCATAAAAAAGCACCTTCAACCGAATGAAGGCGCTTTGTAAGCATAACAAAATAAACACTTGCTCCTTCAATCGTAGAGCTTTAGCACTGTATGGCATAGGAAAAATCCAGCTGCATTAAAAATCACCTTATGTCGATGATTTCTGTTGACCCATTGGCGTCTTTGGACATTTTTGGGCAGCAGCGTATCTCCATACAGGAGCCTCACCTAACGAAGTCTCATATTGTTGACACACTGAGATTACAGAAAAAGCGCAGTGATGTCAATAAGCAAGATGCCAAGTTTCCTCATGTATTCGCTTACTTTTGAAAAAAAGAGCGATAGACAAAGTTGACCATCGCCCTTTCATGTCTTTTATTCCTCTTCTGGCTGATTCATATCCTCTTGGGAGAGGAGATGAAAGGAATCATGCAAAAACAAAGCATATCCTTCTCCATCAGGATGCGGAACATATTCCGCATGGTCCATTGTCTGCTCTTCTTCTTTTTTCTTCATATTCTCTCGCCTCCTTTCCCGTAGTTTGTCCCAATGAAAAAACCTTACACATGAAAGTGTAAGGTTTGGTGATGGCTTAATCATCCCATTCTTGCTTCAGGATTTTGCCTGTTTTAGCGGAAATCTCAAAATCAACTTCCTCGCCGTTTGGTGTGGTGATTTCGACTTCATACAAGTACACACCATTTTCTTTATCTAAATCAGAATCTGTGACTGTTCCTTTTACTTTTGCAAGGGCAATTTTTTCAGCCTGCTTTTTAGTGATTTTCACATTCTGTTTCTTTTCTTTGACTGGATCGTTCAGCGCTTTTCCTGTTTTCGCATCGACATATACTTTATATTCAAAGCCGCCTTTTTTAATCTCGACCTCATACACCCATTTTCCTTTTTTACGCTCAAGATCCACATCGTCCACATACCCTTTCACCACTTTTAGGGCTGCTTTTTCTGCTTGTTTCTTAGAGACAAACGAAGATTTCTTTTGCACCACTTGTTCCGCGTGTGCTGTTTGATTTGTATTTTGCGCTTGAAGTGTGAAACCACCTGCGACAAGAGTTCCTGTTAATGCTGTAGCTACTAGTACTTTTTTCATCATGTTCATGTCCTCCTCTATTTGATTTCTCCTTTATCTTAAAGAAACAAGATGATAAAGAAAGGAAAGAAACATGAGAAAATCATGAGAAAAGGATTAGTTTTCGTACGTAATACCTTCAATGTCTCCTGTATATGCGTTCACAAGCACCTCTGCCTCTCGCCCGTCAGGCAAATCCAGCTCCACCTCAAAGACGAGCATACCGCTAAATGTTTCAAGATCTGCATCATCCACTGTCCCTCCGACTTCTTTTACCGCAATTCGGATGGCTTCTTCAACCGTGATTTTCGTCAGTTTCTTTTCTTTAGAGGTTGGTTTTTTCTTTTCTGCTTCAAGCACCTTAAACGTTTGCTTGTCGACATCGACTTGATATAAATCTTTTTTTGATTGGATCGTAAAGATAAAACGATCTGACTTTTCTTTCTTTTGGATGACAGTACCGCTTACTTTTTTAACAGCCGCTTCCTCTGCCTGGAGCTCAGCATTTTTTTCATTTGGCTTTTGATAGCTTTTGGTCTGTCTGATTTCTTTCATTTGACCGCTTGCAGAAGATGCAATGATTTGATAGATGCCATTTGCATTTTCCAGCGTCAATGTATAGTCCTGTTTATGATTGATTAAATCAATATTTGTAATGTTTCCATTGTAGTCTTTTGCGATGATTTTTTTGATTTCTGCTTCACTTAATATTTTATGATCAATGGTTTGAATCATGAGCATTGCAAAGGCAGCAAGAACGACGAGACATCCTGCGAGCGCAAGCACCATTTTTGTTTTTCTAGACATGCAGCGCCTCCTTCCTATTTCCTATTTTATAAGGAGGAAATGAGAAATTGATGAGAAAAGACCTATTTTATTTCCGGAAAAGAATGGTCATGGTTGTCCCTTCGCCGATTCGGCTGTCTACCTTCAGCTCAGCTCCATGCTCTTCTGCAATTTGCTTCGCAATTGAAAGACCAAGACCCGTTCCGCCGGTCTCACTGTTTCTTGCTTCATCCACACGGAAAAAGCGGTCAAAGATTTTCGGCAAATCCTCTTCTTTTATGCCAATCCCATGGTCAACGACTGAAATAAACGGCTTCTCTCCCGCCCATCCGCATGTCACATCAACTGGCTCTGTACTATATTTGACCGCATTATCAATCAAGATGGTCAAAAGCTGTTTGATTTTCTCTTCGTCTCCTTCCGCAATAAGCGGCTGATCTGTTTGCACATGAGTTTGAATGGTTCGATTGGTGGCTACTTCAAGTGTATTGCATATCTGCTTGCACAAATGACCAAGATCGACTGGCTTCATATCCACATATAGAGGCTGACCATTTTTCGCCAGTGTCAGCAATTGATCTGTCAGCCTTTTCATTTTTTTCGCTTCATCATGAATCGCTTGGGAGGATTCTTCTATAACTTCTGGACGTGTCTGTCCCCAGCGTTTTAGTAAATTACTGTAGCTCATAATGACGGTAATCGGTGTCTTCAATTCATGAGAGGCATCATGCAAGAATTGCTGCTCTTTCTCATAATGCTTCTCGAGGATTTCTGACATTTCATTAAAGGTTTGTCCCATTTGATACAATTCATCCTTTGAATCGCCTGCTAGTTTGATTCGTTTAAACGCCTTCTCCTTCATACTTGCCTTCATGGTGCTCGTCAATCGACTAATCGGCCGGACGATTTGTTTTGTTAAAATGTGGCCTGCAAAATAAGAAAGCACTATAATTAAAACGCCAGCAGCGATTAAAATCATTCTTAATAACGCCAAATTCTCTTCCGTATTTTCGATTTCTTCATATACTTGAAGCGACACAATCTCTCCATTTGTCCAAATGACCGGAATCGCAGCGAACGCAGTCATATGCTTGTTGTATTCTTTGATTTCTGCTGTCTGCCCAGATTCATATGTGAAAGGCAGTGAACTAAACGTTGACTCCTTTGTGACAGTCAGCTTTGATTCACCCGTTTCTGTCACGACACGGATCATGCCATTTTGGGGCAAGTACGCTTTCAGAAGCTCCGAAGATGGAAGACCTTCTTCTTCTGATTTTTTTAAAGCAATGGCGATATTTTCAGCCACCTCAGACAGCCGGGACATATCTTTTTGCGTCAAGGTTATCGAAAAAATAAAATAAATGGCTGTATGAAATAAGAGCACCATTAAAAACAAAGACAACGACGTATAAAGCTGGATCTTATTTTTTAATCTCATTCTTTATCCTTTCATCACATAACCCACACCTCTCACTGTGTGAATCAGCTGTTTTTCGAATGGGTAATCGACTTTTTTTCTTAAATAACGGATATAGACATCCACCACGTTCGTATCACCAAAATAATCAAAACCCCAAACGGCTGTTAAAAGTTGATCTCTTGTGAGCACTTGCTGCTGATGCTTCAGCAAGTGGACAAGCAGATCATATTCTCTCGGTGTCAGTTCAAGCATTTGGCCTGCCCTTTGTATGTCTCTTGTTTTCTCGTTGACAGTCAAATCTGCTATGCTCAGCTCTGTCTCCATCTCTTCTTGCGCATGAATATTCAACCTTAGCTGCGCGCGAATTCGCGCTAATAATTCTTCTATGTCAAAGGGCTTTGTAATATAATCATTCGCCCCAAGATCGAGCCCGCTTACCTTATCAGGAACACTTCCTCTTGCTGTAATCAACATAATAGGTGTCGCTGTATTTGTCTTTCGAACCCTTCTCAGCACTTCAAGACCGCTTAATTCTGGAAGCATGACGTCAAGCAGCACCAAATCGAAGCTTTCTTCTTCAAGAGCCTGAAGTCCATCCATTCCAGTCTCTTTGACTGTCACCTCATATCCTTCATATTCAAGCTCTAGTGACAGCACTCTTGCAATTTTCTTTTCATCTTCGACTACGAGTATCTTCCCTTTATTCATCTCTATCTCTCCTATCTGAAAGGCAAGCTTGTCTTTTCATTATTATATGTTGCCTTTCGCATTTGGAACAGTCACAATCTTCATGTCTATTTTTTATGAAAGAAACATTTATTTTTGAACAAAAACATTATACATACTTTTTATATCGCATTTATTGCATGATTTCCTTGTTTTTTAGTCTGCCTCTTTTAGTCCTTTTCACCCATTTTCATCTGGACAGGTGCAAGCTCACTATGCAGCATATCCTCCTTTTTCATATGATATCAAGAGTTTTCCTCAAAAGCTGAGTTCTTTCGTCAAGAAGTGAGGAGAACTGCACTTTTGATAATAGATTGATTATTTGAAAAATTATTACAATTGACCCTTTCCGATCAAAAGTTTCTTTTATACAATAACATTACGCAGCCTGAATCTACTTTGAAAACAAAATAAGGAGGGCTTTCTTATGAAAGGTGAAATTCGCTTAATTCCGTATGAAGTAAAAGCCAATGTGATGGAAGCGAAAGAGACGCCGGAAAGTATTCAGGAGATTAAAGCACCCGAACTTTGGTCAAGTGGCTTCAAAGGAAAAGGCATAACCATTGCTGTCCTTGATACAGGTTGCGACACGGAGCATCCCGACTTAAAAGATCAGATTATCGGAGGCAAGAACTTTACCGATGATGACAACGGAGATGCTGAAAATGTGAAAGACTACAACGGACATGGCACCCATGTAGCAGGGACGATTGCAGCAACAGATCAAAATGGCGGAATTCTAGGGGTTGCCCCTGAAGCCAAGCTGCTGATCGTGAAAGTTCTTGGCGGTGAAAATGGCAGCGGGAAATACGAATGGATCATTAATGGCATCAACTATGCCGCTGAGCAGAAGGTGGATATTATCTCCATGTCTCTCGGTGGTCCAAGCAATGAGCCCGCCTTGCAGGAAGCCATTCAAAACGCGGTGAAAAGCGGTGTACTTGTTGTGTGCGCAGCAGGAAATGAAGGGGATGGTGACGAGCGTACAGAAGAGTTCTCCTACCCAGCAGCATACAATGAAGTCATTGCCGTCGGCTCTGTCTCCCTTGCAAGAGAATCCTCTGAATTCTCCAATGCCAATAAAGAAATCGACCTCGTCGCTCCAGGAGAAGACATTTTATCCACTCTCCCTAACCATAAATATGGCAGACTCACAGGCACCTCAATGGCCGCCCCTCACGTAAGCGGTGCACTAGCCATTATTAAAAATGCCGAGGAAGAAGCGTTCCAGCGCAAGCTGACAGAGCCTGAGGTCTATGCTCAGCTTGTCAGAAGAACCCTTCCACTGAAGCAGTCGAAAGCCCTCGTCGGAAATGGATTTTTATATTTAACTGCGCCTGATGTCCTTTTAGAAAAAACATTGGAAGCAGATCTTTTATCTCTATAGCTTGAATAAAGGTCCTGAGAATAGATTGAATTTTCTCAGGATTTTTTTAATTAAAATTATTCAAAATTTACTTTGACGAAATGAAGTGGACGTTATATAATCGAACACAATAAATTCATAGTTTGAGAGTCGGTAATTCGATCACACGTCGAATTTTAATTGGGAAGACCGGTGAAAATCCGGCGCGGTCCCGCCACTGTGAGTGAGGAGAGCTTTTCTCATGAATCCACTGTCATAAGGATGAGAAGGATGAAAAGCTTGCAGATTCACCAGCCAGGATACCAGCCGCTCTATCACATCAAACCCCCTACGGTTGATAGGAGATGTCGGAAAAAGCGTCAGTTATGCTCACGCCTTATTTCGCACACACATTTTGTCTTTTTAAACCAGACATTTGCCCTCATCAATCTTCGCCATGAGTGTAAATGTCTTTTTATATTTAGAGGAGGAATTGGAATTGACAATTGTTAAAACAAGTAATCTAGGTTTTCCGCGAATTGGTTTAAGCAGAGAATGGAAAAAAGCACTTGAGTCTTATTGGAAAGGTCAAACAGACCGCGAAACCCTCTTAAGCACACTGGATGAACAATTTTTAACGGCCATTAAAACGCAAATTGATCAACAAATTGATGTTGTTCCTTCTGGAGATTTTACCTTCTACGATCACGTGCTCGATACTGCTGTCATGTTCAATTGGATTCCAGAGCGCTTCCGCAGCTTAAAAGACCCGCTAGATACATACTTTGCGATGGCAAGAGGAACAAAAGATGCTGTCTCAAGTGAAATGACAAAATGGTTTAATACAAACTATCACTACATCGTTCCAGAATACGAAAAAAGCACCGAATTCAAACTCACACATAACAAACCGCTTGAAGCTTACGAAAAGGTGAAAACGGCGTTTGGTGTTGAAACAAAACCTGTTGTACTTGGTCTTTATACATTTGTCTCACTTTCTAAAGGCTATGAACCAAATGAAGTAAAAGAGATTCAGCAGCGTCTCGTGCCGCTTTATACTCAGGTTTTAAAAGAACTTGAAGAAGCTGGCGTCAAATGGGTTCAAATTGATGAGCCAGCACTTGTCACTGCTTCATATGAAGACGTGAAAGCCGTAAAAGAAATCTATCAAACGATTAAAGAAGCCGTACCTGCCTTAAACATTCTTCTTCAAACATACTTTGATTCAGTAGATGCCTATGAAGAGCTTGTCACATATCCTGTTGAAGCCATTGGTCTTGATTTTGTCCATGATCAAGGGCGCAATCTTGATCAAGTGAAAAAGCATGGCTTCCCGAAAGATAAAATTTTAGCAGCAGGCGTCATTGATGGAAGAAATATTTGGAGATCAGATCTTGGAGAAAGATTGTCATTCATTTCTGAGGTCATTGCTGACGCTCAGCCGAAGGAAGTATGGCTGCAGCCATCAAGCAGTTTGCTGCATGTACCAGTTGCAAAACACCCAAGCGAACAGCTTGAAGAGAAACTATTAAACGGACTGTCTTATGCCACTGAAAAGCTGGATGAATTAACAACATTAAAAGAAGGCTTAACAAAAGGAGCCGCAGCGATTAAAGCCGCCATCAATGAAGCCACGCAAGCACTTCTTACTTTAAAAGAATTTGCAAAAGGAACCAATGCGGATTTCACAGCAGAACGCAACAATCTTTCATCGAAAGACTTTAAACGTCCAGCTGCCTTTGAAGAGCGCCTTCGTATCCAAAACGAATCTCTTGAACTGCCGCTTTTGCCAACAACAACCATTGGCAGCTTCCCGCAGTCTGCTGAAGTGCGCAGTGCTCGTCAAAAATGGCGTAAAAATGAGTGGACAGATGCAGAATATGATGAATTTATTAAGAAAGAAACAAAAAGATGGATTGATATTCAGGAGGAAATCGGTCTGGACGTTCTCGTACATGGAGAATTCGAACGGACAGATATGGTTGAATACTTCGGTGAGAAGCTAGCCGGATTTGCCTTTACGAAATTTGCTTGGGTACAATCCTACGGATCACGCTGCGTGAAGCCGCCAATCATTTATGGAGATGTCGAGTTTACAGCGCCAATGACCGTGAAAGAGACGGTTTACGCACAAAGCTTAACGGAGAAAAAGGTCAAAGGAATGCTGACAGGACCTGTCACCATTTTAAACTGGTCTTTCCCAAGAACAGATATTTCCCGGAAAGACATTGCCTTCCAAATCGCTTTCGCATTACGTAAAGAGGTAGAAGCGTTAGAAGAAGCAGGGATTCAAGTTATTCAAGTGGATGAACCTGCGCTAAGAGAAGGTCTTCCACTCAAAGAAAGTGATTGGGCAGAATATTTAAACTGGGCAGCAGAGTCGTTCCGACTATCAACATCATCTGTTCAAAATGAAACGCAAATTCATACACATATGTGCTACAGTAACTTCGAGGATATTGTCGATACGATCGAAGACCTTGATGCCGACGTAATTACGATTGAACATTCACGCAGTCATGGCGGATTCCTCGATTACTTAGAAAAGCATCCGTATTTGAAAGGACTTGGACTTGGTGTATATGACATTCATAGCCCGCGCGTTCCATCTGTCGAAGAAATGAGTCAAATCATTGATGATGCGCTGAACGTATGTCCGACAGATCGCTTCTGGGTGAATCCTGACTGTGGTCTAAAAACGAGACAAGAGCCTGAAACCATTGATGCTTTGAAAAACATGGTGACGGCTGCTGAAGTCGCTCGTAAAAAGCTGGCGCAGCATGCATAATTGATTCCCTCTCCCCTGCCGAACATGGCGGGGGTTTTTATGCGCAGATTGTCCTGTTTGACCATCTACTAGGATGTTTCCTTTTCTAGCATGATTCGTTTATACTAGAGAAGTCAGTCGAACAAAGGGAGGAAGACAATGAATCACGAAGATTTTTTACAACGCGCAATTGATCTTGCAGTAGAAGGAGTCAATAGTGGTACTGGCGGCCCTTTTGGAGCAGTCATTGTCAAGGATGGACAGATTATTGCAGAAGGAAGCAACAATGTGACAACAACGAATGATCCAACTGCACATGCAGAAGTCACAGCTATTCGAAAGGCGTGCCAGACGCTACATACATACCAATTAGAAGATTGTATTTTATATACAAGCTGTGAGCCTTGCCCGATGTGCCTTGGCGCTATTTACTGGGCTAGACCAAAAGCCGTGTATTTTGCTGCTGGACATCAGGATGCAGCGACTTCTGGTTTTGATGACTCGTTTATTTATGAAGAAATCAACAAGGATTACGAATCAAGAAATATTCCATTTTACCAGCTGACACTTCAAAAAACCCTTGCACCGTTTGAAGCTTGGGAAACATACGAACAAAAGAAAGAATATTAAAAAAAGACACCTGCTTACCAGCAGGTGTTTCTTTTTTTCAGCGTGATAGAAAACCTTTTTTATTCAGCCACTTCAAGCTCTACTTCGATGTTCCCTCTTGTTGCTTTTGAATATGGACAGAATTCATGCGCAGCCTCGACAAGCTCTCTCGCTTTGTCATGGTCAAGGCCTTTTGCAGACACAATCAGCTTGACACCAAGCTTAAAGCCGCCATCACTTTCATCTTTTAAAAGACTGACATGTCCTTCTACTTCCGATTCAATGTCTATCCCTTGCTTCTTCGCTACTTGTTCAAGCGCCCCTCCGAAACAAGCTGCATAGCCGGCTGCAAATAATTGCTCTGGATTCGTACCAGTTTCTCCGTCTTTCTTTGCATTAGGCATGACAATGTTATGATCGAGTACACCATCTTCTGAACGAACATGTCCAGCTCTTCCATGCTGCGCCTTTACTTTTGCTGTGAATAATGGTTTCATCTTCATCTCCTCCTTTATCTATTTATTCTTTTCACGTTCTATCCATTTCTCAAACATTTATCGCACATTAAAGAATTTTTCATTTTTGGGCTGTATTTATTTTAAAAAGGAAGAAAATCTTATACAATAATAAGTATGACAAAAAATAGTTGGTGACTGACATGACAAATGAATTCGAGCATATGAAGCTGGAAAATCAGCTTTGTTTCTTGTTATATGCAAGTTCAAGAGAGATGACGAAGCAATATAAACCGTTATTAGAAGAGTTAGACATTACGTATCCGCAATATTTGGCACTGCTTTTATTGTGGGAGCATGGGACATTAAATGTGAAAACGATGGGAGAGCTTTTATATTTAGACTCCGGTACACTCACACCTATGCTGAAACGGATGGAGCAAAACGGACTCATCATCCGCGAGCGCTCGAAAGAGGATGAACGTTCTGTGCAAATTCGTTTAACGGAATATGGCGAACAACTAAAAGAGAAGGCTACTGCGATTCCATTTCATATGCTGTCTGGGACAGGCAGATCGGAAGAAGAGTTAAAAACGCTGCGCGCCTCTTTGCATGAGCTTTTGCAAAAATTAACACAACCAAAAGGCTGAGGGAACATTCCCTCAGCCTTTTATGATGTCAATTATTGTGCGACAGCTACTAGTTCTACTTCGATATTTCCTTGAGTTGCTTTTGAATATGGGCATACGCCATGTGCTTTATGAACAAGCTCATCTAATGCTGATTGCTCGATTCCAGTTCCTTTTACTTCTAGCTTAACGCCTAGTTTGAAGCCGCCATCTGAACTATCTTTCACTAAGCTCACATGTGCTGTTACTTCACTTTCAAAACGGATACGCTCTTGTCTCGCGACCATTTGAAGGGCTGAATCAAAACATGCAGAGTAGCCTGCTGCGAATAATTGCTCTGGATTTGTTGCTTTTTCAAGTTTTTTCGCTCTTGGTGTTCCAGGCATTGCTACATCATGCTCAAGCACACCATCGGTTGAAACAACCTTTCCTTCTCTTCCTCCGACAGCTGATACCGTTGCAGTAAATAAAACATCTGACATGAATATAACCCTCTTTCTCTCTAATAATATTTTCTACAATTGAATTGTACACAATTTAAATTCAAGAGTCAATGAATAAACACTCTTTTTCTAAGATTTCCTTCTCACTTCTATTTTATGAGCATGTCACGCAGATTCATTTTTAGACAGTAAAAAAAGCCCTTGAATAAGGGCTTTCAGATTGTTGACAAGAGCTTTTAGATGATGTCATGCTGCGCATTTGGTTGTTCTAGCGTATGGTTTCTGTTATCCGGGTCGGCATTTGCTGCTGCCAGCCATAACGCCAGGATGGTGATGCTTGTACAGACGACTGCCCATTTTTTAAAATTCATATAAACAATCCCCTCTCTGAATATAGATTCGAGCATGTTCCGCTTCTCCGTAGAACATGGAAGATTTTTCATAATCTCCCATTTCATTATAATACTTTGCGGTGTCTAATGCCAGCTCCTCTATATCTGGATATGCATAGGCAGACTCTAAAAAATGAAAAATTCGTTTAATATGCTCCGCATCTTGCTTTAAATACAATGCTTCTAAAAATATCGTCTTCTGAATATGAATATCATCCTGAAGTGCTTCTGCTCGCTTCATACATTCTTCTCTGTAGTGTAAGGCTTCTTCGTGTTTACCTTGTTTGTATAATATCTGAGCGGCGGTATAAAGAGGGTCTATAGATCGACGAAGGTGATCGGATTGATTTTGGTCAAATAACGAGATGGATTCTTTCATTAGTTCGAGTGCGCGGTCAAGATCTCCCATTCGGTAATAACTGTTGCCCATATTAAACAAAGAGGAAGCAATAAAACGCACATTCTGAAAGTCTCTTGATCTCGCAAGCGCTCTCTCGAGATGTGGTAATGCCTTTTCATGCCTTCTCATATCATCATAGTTACCGGCCACAATAAATTCGCATTGGATCGTGCGAAGCGCATATAGCTCATGTTGAATATAGACATCCAGCGCCAGTTTGGCATGGTGCATCGAGATATGTGTTTGTTTCATGTGATAATATATTTCTGACATTTTAAAATGAAATTCCGCACGTTCAATATCATCTGACACAAAAGAAAGCTTGTGCTCTGCCTTTTGATAAGACGAGATGGCAGCAATATACTGCCTACGGCCAAATTCATACATGCCTCTGAAAAAATGATAGTAGTATTCAAGCATGCCTGTGACATGTGTTTGATGCTCATCTATTTCTTTCGAAAGCTCGGAAAAGTTGGCGCGAAGCTTTCCTTCCTTTAATGGCTTTAAGTAATCGAGCATGACCTCATGCCTGAATTCCATTAAAGAAAAATAGAGAAGCAAATTCTGATCTTCTTCCATTGAATCAAGAGAGGTGCGAATTTCCTGCTTTAATTGTTCTGCTTGTTCTGAATCAAATCTGCGGATTAATTCATACCACTTGTTGATTTTCACTCCAATATCCGAAGAGGGAATGATTTTCGCCATACGTTGCCTTCTCCAATCTTCTCAAAATATAAAACATTACCATATTTTATCATACTTGACCGAAGAAATACAAAAATGAAATGAAAGGAAAAAGAGAGCCTGCTGTCACAAGACTCTCTTTTGAATTCGTTATTCTCTTATTTGTCCTTGACCACGAATGACAAATTTTTCAGAGGTTAAAGCCGGCAGACCCATCGGCCCTCTTGCATGCAGTTTTTGTGTGCTAATCCCTATTTCTGCTCCGTAGCCAAATTCAAAGCCATCTGTGAACCGAGTAGAAGCATTATGATAGACAGCGGCAGCGTCGACAGCTGTTAAGAAAAGTGAAGCATGCTGATCATTTTCTGTAATGATCGCTTCAGAGTGCTTGGAGCTATACGTTTGAATATGCTGAATCGCTTCTTCTATGCTCTCTACGATTTTAATACTGACAATCGGCGCTAAAAACTCTGTTTCATAGTCCTCTTTTGTCGCTAATGAAGCACTAGGCGCAAGGGCACATACGGCTTCATCGCCCCGTATCTCTACCCCATTTGCATGCAGGGCTTCAAATAACGAAGCGCCATATGTTTTTGCCCATGTTTCATGAATGACAATGCTCTCAATCGCATTGCAAACAGATGGCCTTTGGGTTTTAGCATTCAGCACAATCTGCTCAGCCATTTCGTTTTTCGCTGTTTCATCAATATAGATATGACAGTTCCCTGCACCTGTCTCAAGCACTGGCACGGTAGACTCTCTCACGACAAGATCAATTAAATTTTTCCCGCCGCGCGGAATAAGGACATCCAGATATTCATTTAAAGTGAACAGCGTTTTCGCCGTTTCACGGCCTGTATCTTCAATCAATTGCACACTGTCTACTGGAATATCCGTTGTCTGAAGCGCTTCATGGATCACCTTGACAATCGCTTTATTACTATGAATGGCAGAGGAGCTCCCGCGAAGAATAACAGCATTCCCAGTTTTGAGGCAAAGGGTGGCAGCATCTACTGTCACGTTTGGTCTTGCTTCATAAATCATTCCAACCGTTCCGAGAGGCACACGCACCTTTTCGATGAACAGACCGTTTTCTTTTTGAATGGTTTCTAATGTTTCACCAATTGGGTCTTTTAGGTGAATGAGTTGAAGGGTTGCGTCTGCGATGGCTTCAATTCTCTCTTCTGTGAGTGTAATCCGGTCAATAACAGAAGGCGTGAACTGCTTTTCTTCGGCAGCCTGAACATCCTTTTTATTCTCCTTCAATAAATAAGCGGAAGATGCTTTAAGTGCATTTGCGATGGCATGTAAAGCTGCATTTTTTTGCTCCGTCGTTTTTAGCAGCAGCTGATCTTTGGCTGTACTTGCTTTTTTTGCTTTTTCAAGAACTTCATTCATCGTATTCCCTCCTCAGTTTTGTACATGCTGTACCCAGTGATCTCTGTGTATAACCTCAGGCTTCTCATTTGAAAGCTCATCACTTCGCATCCCTTTAATGCCGAGAAGCTCATCGGATGCGTACAAGGTTTGTCCCTTACCCACTAATCCGTTCGGACCGACCACTTCAACGACCTCTCCTTTAGAAAAGTCACCAGCGACATCAATGACGCCAGCTGGAAGAAGACTTCTGCCATGATGCAAAATCGCCGCTTCTGCTCCTGCATCTATCATGATTTTGCCAGAAACGGGTGAATGGAATTGAATCCATTGACGGCGGTTGTTGATCGCTGATAAGTCCTGTTCTCCGATATACGTTCCGTCTCCTTGACCCGCAAGAATGTGAAGCAGCTTGTCTTCTCCAGTACCTGTGCCAATGAAGACTTTAACGCCTAGTGAAAGTGCCGTTTGTGCAGCAGACAGCTTTGATTTCATCCCGCCTGTTCCCACTTTTGAGCCTGTGCTCTTCGCATATGAAAACAATTCTTCTGAAATGTGTGTCAGTACATCAAAACGCTTCGCCTCAGGATGCTCATTTGGATTTGCATCATATATTCCGTTAATGTCCGTTAAGATGATCAATTGGTCTGCATGGATTAATCCACTGACAAGAGCTGACAGCATGTCATTATCCCCAAAGGTAAGCTCCTCAATGGAAACAGAATCATTTTCATTAATGATCGGTAAAATTTTTCTTTCCAGCAGCTCCATCATCGTAGCGTAAGCATTTCGATATCTTGTTCGATCTGAAAAGTCATTACGGGTTAAAAGCATTTGTGCAGGTGTCATGTGAAACTGTGAAAATAGCTCTGTATATTTCTGCATTAACAAGCCCTGTCCAACCGCTGCTGCTGCCTGTTTCCCCTTTAAAGTCACAGGTCTTGATGGATACCCTAAGCTGCCAAACCCTGCTGCAACGGCTCCTGACGAAATTAAAATGATTTCATGCCCAGCCTCTTTCAGCTTTGCTATCGCTTTCACATGATCCTGCATTTTTTGTTCATCAATGGCTCCTTTTTGCTCTGTTAATGAACTGCTGCCAATTTTGATGACGATCCTTTGCTTTTTCATTATTGATTCCCTCCGCTATACCTTTAGGCACAAAAAAATCCCTTTTTCTCCTTATGTAAAGGACGAAAAGGGATTTTCCGTGGTACCACCTTCATTGAATAAGCATACATCTAGCTTATTCCACTCAACTCCTGTAACGCCAGGCACGCGCTTAGATTTTTCCTCTAAGGCTCAAAGGGCAGGTTCAGCAGCTGTCTGCGGCAAATGTTTCAGCATATCATTTGCTCTCTTTACGCATCAGTTCCTGCTTACTATTCCTTTTCAACGCTCGTTAATTTTTTTATATTATCACCAATTGCTCAGGAAAAGTCAAGCCGTCAATTAAATACAATCGTTTTATTCTCATGCACAATTATTCGATCTTCTAGATGCCATTTGACGGCACGTGCAAGCACACTCCGCTCAATTGTTCGGCCAATATTTTTTAATGCTTCTGCATCATCCCGGTGATCTACACGCTCAATATCCTGTTCAATGATCGGTCCTTCGTCTAAATCATTGGTCACATAATGAGAAGTCGCGCCAATTAATTTGACTCCCCGCTCATATGCCCGCTTATATGGATTTGCACCAATAAACGCTGGCAGAAAAGAATGATGAATATTAATGATTTTGTTCGGGTGCTGTTCAATAAATTCAGGCGTTAAAATTTGCATGTATCTAGCAAGCACAATGGCATCAATATCATACTCTTCTAATAATGCGAGCTGCTGTTTTTCCGCTTCTTTGCGAATGTCTTTGTTCGCCTTCACAAAATGGAACGGGATTCCAAGCGATTCTACTGTATCTTTTGCCGTTTCATGATTGCTGATCACGACCGCAATTTCAGCCATGACATTTCCGCTTTGCCATTCCCATAGCAGCTCATGTAAACAATGAAGCTCTTTTGACACAAAGATCGCCAGCTTTTTAAGCTCACTTGCACGCGACATGCTCCACGTCATTTGAAATGATGCTGCAATTGGCTCAAACTGATGTTTCAGCTGATCCATATTTGCCGAGATGTCTTTCCAATCAAATTCAATTCTTAAAAAGAACCGGCCGCTTTCATGATCTGTTGTGTATTGGCTGGATTCAATGATATTCGCTCCGTGCTCAAATAAAAAGGAAGAAACAGCTGATACAATTCCAGGCTGATCCGGACAGCTGACAAGCAACCTTCCTTTTTGCTCATGCTTTTGTCTGTGTAATTCAAGTTTCTCTGTTATCAAAGTTCTCATGTATCATGACCTCATTTACGTTTTCATTCTAATGAAATATTATACTGGACTGGAAAGAGAAAAAGCAATGTAGAGTCCTGTTTTTTATTGAATATTCATTCAATTCTGCACCTGGCATGATATAATGTGAATAGACCTTTTATCATAAAAGGAGTGATGGAGATGAAAAGTATGACTTTGTTTGGTAAAGTGAGCTTTTGGCTCGGCATCGTTTGTCTGATCACAGGTATTTCCCTTTTTATAGCCGGTGAAAGACTCATTCCTTTTCTCACATTTGGTGTGTGTTTTCTGCTTGCGAGCCAGCTTTACCGCAAAAATGAAAACGATTCCAATCATCATTCAATGTAACAAAAGGCTGGCATCTATCTGCCAGCCTTTTCTTATTCAATGATTTTCAATCCTACTGCCGCAGATAAAATCAGGGCGATGAAGAAAATACGTTTTGCGTCTTTCGACTCTCCGTAAAACAGCATACCGACCATGGCGCCTCCAGCAGCTCCGATTCCAGTCCAAATAGCGTACGCCGTTCCCATCGGAATCGTATTCATCGCAAGAGACAGCATCAGAAAGGACATCGAAAAACCTGCTGCAATGAATAAAATCCATTTGACATGCCGTTCTTTTTGGAATTGATTCATCATGGTCACACAAAGCATTTCTAAGATGCCTGCTCCAATGAGTAAAAGCCAGCTCATGATTCAGCCTCTCCCTTCTTTTCACCTGTTGTCAGCTTCAGCCCTAATACACCGCACAAAAGCATCACAATCAAAAGCAGTTTGACAAGCTGAACCGGCTCACCAAGCACCATGCCTATGAGGACGGTACCTGCTGTTCCAAGCCCGGTAAAAACGGCATAAAGTGTGCCAACTGGCAGTACACTTGTTGCTTTCATGAGTAAATAAAAGCTCACGATAATACAAACGATGGTTGCGCCCCATTCTATGAGCGAGTGGGCATATTTCAGCCCCATCACCCAGCCGACTTCAAAGATGGCCGCAATAAAGACATTTCCCCATTTCATCTGATCTTCTCCTTTCTGAACGATTCCAACCAACAAAAAAAGCCTGGAAATCGATCGCTTGATCAAATCTCCCGGGCTTTTATCCCTCCGTGTCCATATGGCCTCTTCTAAGACCCTATGTGTTTTCTCTCGGACCAGACTGCACCAGCGCACGGAACCCTAGAAAACCAATTCATGATATACAGACCTGACTTAGAGCAGATTCTGTATTAAAAATCTTATCACACCCCGATATGCCGGTCTACCAGTTTGCTCTCCCTCTTCAAATATACTTGTTCATTTTTCGAAAGAAATGATATGAGACCGGCGTATACTAAATGATAGACAGAGAAATGATCACATCGCTGATATAATGAAATAAGATTGATGTGATGAACGATCCAAGATGACGCTTTGTTTACCAGCCCAAAGTACGCTGAATCACATTTTATAGGAAACCAAGAGGTGGATCGTATGATGATAACCGACGAACAGAAACATGAATTTTATCAAGCACTGGTTGACAAGAACCCGCAATATGACGGCACATTCTTTGCCGGCATTAAGACCACTGGTATCTTCTGCCATGCCACATGTACCGCTAGAAAACCAAAATATGAGAACTGTGAGTTTTTCTTTACAGCAGAAGAAGCACTGCTAGCAGGATATCGTCCGTGCAAGCGCTGCACACCATTAACATACCCTAACAGCATTCCGGAAGAAGTCAAAACACTCGTTTCTGCAGTTGAAACACATCCTGAAAAACGCTGGAAAGAAGAAGACTTTCATCAATTAGGGATTCACTCTGCAACGGCACGGCGGAAATTCAAAGAAATCTATGGTATGACCTTTGTTCAATATGCGAGATCACGCCGAATGGGACTTGCCTTTAAAGAAATTCTGAATGGAAAAAAAGTGATTGATCAGCAGGTCGCCTTGGGCTATGAATCTTCGAGTGCCTTCAATGATGCATTTACGAAAATTATGGGAAATCCCCCTAAAAAGACGCAAACCAAGATTCTCCACGCTAATTTTATTTCTACACCGATCGGGCGGATGATCAGCGTGACAGATGCGACGCATGTGTATTTACTGGAATTTGTGGACAGGCGGGGACTCGAAAAGGAAATTGAAAACATGAGAAAAAAGCATCAAGCCCGTATTTTAGTCGGGGAAACAAACGTCCATCAGCAATTAGCAAAGGAATTGACCTTATATTTTGAGAAAAAACTCACGCAGTTCTCGGTACCACTTTCCTTACATGGCACCCCTTTTCAAATGAAGGTGTGGGACCTGCTCACACGCATTCCATCAGGCGAAACAAGTTCTTACCGCGAGCTTGCTGTGATGCTGGGCGATCCGCATTTGGTCCGGGCGGTAGGGAATGCAAATGGTGCCAATCAATTGGCGATCATCATTCCATGCCACCGCGTCATTCAAACAAGTGGTGAGCTCGGCGGCTACGGCGGCGGGATAGAACGGAAGAAATATTTACTTCAGCTAGAACAGCGGATATAAAATAAAAACGGCTCTGCTTATTTTGTAAGCGAGCCGTTTTCTTCGTTGCGGGTGATGCTGTAGACATCAATGATTTGGTCCCATTTCGAAATGGTTTTTTCTTTTTTCATGCCCATTTTTAAAGCGACCTTTACCGATGCTTCATTGTCTGGGCGGATTAAGCTCACCATTCGTCTGACTTTCATTTCATCAAAGCCATAGGTGAGACAGCCTTTTGCGGCTTCAGCAGCATAGCCATTTCCCCACGCTTCTTTCTTTAGCATGTAGCCGATTTCAAGTTCGGTTTGTCCTTCAATGTTTTGCAGAACAATGCCGCTTTGTCCAAGTGGTTCATTCGTTTCTTTGTCTTCAATGATCCAGAGGGAAGTATGATACATACGGTCATTCTTTTGATTCCATGCAATCCACTCTTTCGTCTGCTGCTCATCCTTCAAAGAAGGATAATACTTCATCACTTCTTCATCTTGGAACAACATATCATATAAAAATGGCGCATCATGTTCATTCATCGTTCTTAGCCTGAGCCGATCTGTTTCAAGCACTGTCCGTGTTTGAAGTTTCATTTATGATCCTCCCCTCACTTACTTACTAAAAATATCTCCGAACAATCCATTTGAATCTGGGGCAAAGTAATGGATTCCCGCACCGGTTAAACTAGCTGCCAGCGCTGTCCACATCATTAAACTGACTGTCATCCACACTGCGACTTGCTTTCTTTTCGTCCCGAAGCTCATGCACATAAATGCCGCTAGATGACTGCCGATGATAAAAGGTCCGACGAGCGCTAATCCCGGGAGACCATATCGTTCCCAAATTCTTCTGGCCCGCAGCTGCTTTTTCTCTCCTTTTTCATCACTTTTGTCCTCTTTTCTCTTCAACCGCCATGCTTTGAAGCGGTCTACGAAAACAATGAGAAGGAAAACGGTAAAAAAATTGCCGATGAATCCAATGACCGCAGTCGGTACAGGATGCATGCCACTTAAAATGGCCAACGGAACGACACCTACCACTTCAAAAAAAGGCAAAGCAGCCAATACAAACACAAGTACATATCCCCATAAAATATCCAAGCACAGAACCCCTTTTCATTTTTGTCCTCTTCCCATTGTAATGAAAAACACGATACCATTTCTACATTTTTTTAGAAAAAGAAAAGCACATCTTATAGGATTATAGATGTGCTCTGTTTTTTACAATGTATTTTCATTTTTCTTATTCGTCCGGCGTAAAACAATGAGCATAAGCCCTATTAAGATCACAACCGATAGTAGACTTTGCAAGAGAAGCACGCTTGGTGATGTCCAGCCAATCCATTCAAATAGGAGCTGCGGTCCGAAAAAGATGATCGGAATCAATGAAACGACATTCGCCTTTAAGATCGCATTAAAGACAATGATACATAGCAGCATGAGCAGGATGACGCCCCATCTTTGACCTGAGGTCAGGACAAGTAATGGTGTGCCGAGTTTTTGATCCAATAGTTTGATTGTGACCATCGCGGTCAGCTGAAAGATTCCTAAGATCCAAAAGTAAAGAAATGCCCGGCGGCTTGTCTGAAAGGCAGACGCTCTAAACATCACAATGATCATGATGACATTGGCCACTAAAACGAGCGGATAGCCAATCAATGCATACCAAGAATAGGATAAGCTTTGACTGATCGCATCTGATAAAATCATATAGAAGAGAGACCCGATTAAGAAGGCACTGATGAATGGAACCCAGTCTTTATGGTGTCCTGACAGCTCTTTTGCGAGTTCATCAGCATAGCTCCGCGGATCTCCGCCAAACACAGCCTCCCCTGTTTTACCATCTTTTTCAGCCTCAACCGCGTGTGTCGTCAATTCATCCATCAGCTCATCAATTTCGTCCACATTTTTTCCCTTTGATATGAGATATAATTTCAGCTCTAGTAGGATGTGTCTTGTTTCTTTTGATACCATAATCTCACTTCCCTTTTTGTAATAAGCAGTTTACATTTTTTGAAAGCTCACTCCAGCGGGTCATAAACTCTGTGAGCGCTTGTTCTCCAGCTTGTGTGAGCGTATAGTATTTCCTTTTCGGTCCGCTCGCTGATGTTTTTGTGACAGTAGTCACCAGCTGTTCCTTTTGCATACGCAGCAAAATCGGGTAGATACTTCCTTCACTAATTTGATCAAACCCGTAATGCGCGAGCTTCTTTGTCATTTCATATCCATAAATCTCACCCTCAGAAATAATCGACAGCAGGCAGCCTTCCAAAATTCCTTTTAACATTTGTGTGGATGTTGTCATCTTTGTTCCTCCGATTCCAGTACCTTGCATCACAAGATAGCATCATCTTACCACACACTATCTTGTCATGCAAGATACTATCCTAGAAAAAAATCACCGCTGAAAGGGTGATTTTTACGCCCATGGTTTATCTGTTCCAAGTGCGTCAGCCAGTGCCTTGCTATGCTTTCGGCGGCTTTTTCTTTCCTCTGCCCGCTGCTTCGCTGTTTGATGCAGCATGATTTCTTCCTCTGTTTCCGGTACGACTTGTGGAACTCGTTTTGGCTTTCCGTTTTCATCTAGCGAGACAAAAGTCAGAAATGAAGTCGCTGCAAGTCTGCGCTCTCCAGACATCAAGTTTTCTTTCATGACTTTGACGAACACTTCCATGGAAGACGTGCCGACCCACGTCACATAGGATTCCAAGCATACTGACTCTTTTTGTCCAATCGGCTCTAAAAAGTCAACAGAATCCATCGACGCCGTGACCGTTTCACTGCGGCTGTGTCTTGCTGCCGAGATGGATGCAATGTCATCTATATAACTCATTAATTTCCCGCCAAATAAGGTTTGGTGGTTATTCGTATCGAGAGGGAATACCCTGCTGGTTTTGACAACTTTCGATTCCTTGCAGTATTTGAAATTTTCTTCACTCATCATCATAGCTCCTTCATGCTGTTTTCGTGAATGCGGAACGACTTTTATTAAACACTATTCTTTTAGGTTTGTCTAAACTTTTTGCTTTAGTCTCTTGTGAGAGATTTTCTTTCGGAAATGTTTCAACTATGACTAGAACGAGGAATAATAGAACTATGAACAAACAAGGAGGCCATTTGATGGATTCTATGAGAGCAGAACAAATACACAAAATGCCGCAATGCATGAGTGAATATGACGATTTACAAGAAGTCCTTTTATGCAGTCCCATCTATATGGAAATCAAACAGATCATCAACGAAACCCAAAAACATTTTGCAAGAGAAAATATTTCTCAAATGAAAGCCATTGCTCAGCATAAGCAATTGATCCAAACACTAAAAGACCATCAAGTACGCCCCATTATGCTTCCTGCAAATGACCGCTTTCCTGAGCAAGTCTTTACTCGGGATATTGGGTTTACGATTGGACATACACTCTTTGTTTCAAGCATGGCCGCTCCAGTTCGGCAAGGAGAAGAACAATTGTTAAAAGAGTGGGCACAGGGAAATGGATTGAAAACTGTTACCCTGACAAATGGAACGATTGAAGGCGGCGATGTACTTGTGGATCAAACACGCGTATTTGTCGGAACGAGCAAGAGAACAAACCCAGCCGCTATCCATGAGCTCAAAAAAGGACTGCCTGATCATGACATCATTCCCATTCATCTTCCTCCTCACATTTTGCATCTCGATTGTGTGATGAATATTCTCTCTCATGATGAGATATTGATTTATCCTGAAGCGTTCAAAAAAGAGGATCTTCACCTGCTTCAAATGCATTATCATCTAATTGAAATAAGCGAACAAGAGCAATTCACACTCGGACCAAACGTTTTATCCCTTGGACAGAAAAAAGTGATCAGTTTGCCCATCAATCAACAAACAAATGCTGCATTAACCGCTCACGGGTACACTGTCATTGAAGTGGATTTTTCAGAAATCATTAAATCTGGCGGCTCTTTTAGATGCTGCACATTGCCGATTCGGCGTTCATCCACTAAAAAAGCCAGCGTGTAGAACAGCTTGTCTACTTGCTGGCTTTTTTTCTGTCTATTTTTATGTTCGATCGTATAAATGACAGGCGACATCATGTCCTTCTTCTACTGCTTGTAATGTTGGCTTTTTTTCAGCACACACATCCATCGCTGCAGGACACCTTGTTCGAAATACACAGCCGCTTGGCGGGTTCACTGGACTTGGAATTTCTCCTTTTAAAATGAACCTTTTGCGCTTGTCCTCCACGTCAGGATCTGGAATGGGGATCGCTGACAGCAAGGCTTGTGTATATGGGTGCAGCGGTGTTTGATATAACATATCACTGCTGGTCAATTCGACGAGATGACCTAAATACATGACACCGATTCGGTCGCTGATATATTTGACCATCGACAAGTCATGCGCAATAAAGAGAAATGTCAGCCCTTCCTCCTTTTGCAGTTTCTTCAGTAAATTCACAACCTGCGCTTGAACGGAGACATCTAGTGCAGAAATTGGCTCATCTGCCACAATAAATTTCGGCGCTAAGGCGAGGGCTCTTGCAATACCGATTCTCTGCCTCTGCCCTCCGCTGAATTCATGAGGATAGCGAGTCGCAAAGTCATAGCTAAGTCCAACAGCTTCAAGTAGTTCTTTCACCCGGGCAACTCTTTTCTTTTGACTCCCGTAAAGGTTGTGAATCTCCATTGGCTCCAGCATAATATCTTTTACAGACAGCCGCGGATTTAAGGAGGAATACGGATCTTGAAACACCATTTGAATTTGCCGATTAAAATCAAATGATTCTTTTTTAGAAAGGTGATGAAGACTTTTCCCTTCATATAAGGCTTCCCCATCTGTCGGTTCATAAAGACGCATAAGCACTTTTCCAAGTGTGGATTTTCCGCAGCCAGACTCGCCAACAAGGCCAAACGTTTCGCCTTGTTTCAGCTGAAAGGAGACACCGTCTAGCGCTTTAAGCGTTCTTCCTTTCGATAGATGAAAATGTTTTTTGAGATTGTTTACTTGTAAAAGTGGTTCAACTGCCATGACCATTCCTCCTCTCGCTTGGCAAATACCGTCTTGCACCTGCCCATTCTTTTTCATATGAAGTGCCAGAAAGGGAAAGAAGTTCAATTTCTCTGCCGGTTTTAGGCGAATGAAGCATCATACCGTCACCTGCGTAGATCCCAACATGGCGGACAGCTCCCTTTCCGTTGTCATTGGCAAAAAACAATAAGTCGCCTTGTTCTAAATGGCTTGATGCGACCGGTGTTCCTTGCACTGCTTGGTCACTTGCGTCCCTCGGCAAAAGATATCCGCACGCTTTATACATGCTGTAAGCAAAGCCTGAACAGTCATAGCCAAAGCTGCTCATGCCGCCCCATAAATACGAAAGACCAATAAATTGTTTTCCCTTCTCTACAACATCTTTGCCGGTCATAGAAGAAATGGATGAAACTGACTGCACATCTACTTTATTGATTTCTCTCGTCCCTGCTGGTGTGACAACGCGAAAGCAATCACTCGTTTCTTCTACAGCTGCGAGCTCTGTTAAAAAACTAATTTTCATGTCCGCTTGCCCATTTCGATAGAGCATGGCTTTTTTCTGACAAACGATATGAGATATAGCTGGCGCACTTCCTTCTGTCACTTGCTTTAGATGGTTCGTAGGTATATAGCCAGGATAGCCTTGCGGATGTTTCCGGCTGGCCTGCTGCGGAATGACGACTTTCATCCAGCCGTCTGTCTCTTCTAATCCAATGACTCGTTCGCCGAGCAGTACTTGCGATTGGATCAGATTTTCTTCACATAAAGCCAGTTTTTCTTCATATGTTTGCTTGTCAATCCACTCTTTGATTTTGAAGGAGCCCTGAAGTACCTTTTGATCGATTTCTCTCGGTGACTGCGGCGCTGTCCATACGTTCGCAACTGCAACCTTTGATTCAAATATCATCATGAGACTCCTTTCACCCCTTGAATGCCTAACCCATGATGCGGCGGGAAAAAGATATCTTTTCCTTTGTACACGATTCCTCCGTCTACCATGTCCTCTTTTAGCATCAGCGGGGCATCAAAATCATAGCGGGTGATATTCGGCTGGCTGGCGGCGAGATGAGCGGCTGCTGTAATGCCAAGTTTTGACTCAATCATACTGCCAACCATGCACTTTACGCCGTATGCTTCTGCTAGAGCATTGATTTTTAGGGCTTCTTTTATGCCGCCTGATTTCATTAATTTTAAATTGATCAGATCACAGCTTCTCGTTTCAAGCACCTTGATCGCATCATGAAAACTGAAAATGCTTTCGTCTGCCATAATCAATGTATCTGTTGCTTCTGTCACACGGCGCAGGCCTTCGATATCTTCTTTCGGAACCGGCTGCTCTACTAGTTCGATATTCAGCGCCTCCATTTTCCGAATGGCTATGATCGCTTCCTTCCACGTCCATCCTTGGTTCGCATCGAGTCTGATCTGAATATCCGGCCCGACCTTTTCTCGAATTCGCTTGATACGCTGAATATCCGTATCTATGTCATCTTTTCCTACCTTGATCTTTAACGTCTGAAAGCCTTCAGCTGCGTATTGCTTCGCATCTTCCGCCATCTCAAGCGGACGGTTTACACTGACCGTATAATCGGTTTCAAGCTGACTGCGATATCCGCCAAGGTATTGATAAAGCGGAAGTCCTGCCTGCTTCGCTAAGCCATCATAAATGGCCATGTCAACCGCTGCCTTTGCGCTTGTGTTGCAAGCGAGCACTCGGTTCATATGAGAAAAAATTTGTTCATATTCTGACAAGGAAGCTCCAAGCAAAATCGGTCTGATCACTTCGCATATGGCATAGTCGATGCTTTCCAGCGTTTCACCTGTAATCACCGTTGTCGGGACTGCTTCTCCGTAGCTGACGTCACCTTGATCATATGTGATGATAACGATCAGAGATGCTGCGTCATACACCGTTCGTAAAGCGGTTTTGAAAGGCTTTTTTAGCGGTACACTCATTCTGCATGTACGAACATCGACGATTTTCATTTGATCGCCTCTTTCGCTGCAACGCCTGGAGAAATGTGCAGTTTTTTTCCTGTCGCATCTAATGCAGCCTGCGTGCCCATTGGAATAGCAAAGTTCGGCGAAGAATGACCGATCCGGAAGCCCCCAAGTGCAGGTTTCTTTTGCGGGACAATATAGGTGCCCCATACTTGATTCAATGTAAGGGACTGATCTTTCTTTTTTGGCTCACATTGATGAAAATCTCCAATGATGAATCCAGCCGCATCATCCAATTTCCCAGCAGATGTGAGGTGCTGCATCATTCGATCAATTTTATAGGGCTCTTCGTCAATATCTTCAATGAACAAAAGCTTTCCCTTCGTATCGATTTCAAAAGGTGTACCAAGTGTTGTCACGATGAGGGCAAGATTTCCTCCTACAATCTCACCTGAAGCGGTGCCCGGATAGAAAGTATGAAGGGGTGACAAGTGGTGCGCATACGTAAAGGCTTTCGGTGCAAACAGCTGTAAAAAGGTATCTTTCGTATAAGGATGAACCTCCTCAAGTCCCACATCAGAGGAAAGCATTGGACCATGAAAGGTCACAAGACCAGTCTGCTGCTGGATGGCCGTATGTAAAAACGTAATATCACTATAGCCCCAAAAGATTTTTGGATTCCGGCGAATCAGGTCATAGTCAATGACTTCCGCAAGTCTTCCAGTCCCGTATCCTCCGCAAGCACAAATAACCGCCTTCACTTCTGGATCTTGAAACATGCGATGAAGATCCTCCACTCTTTCATGATCATAGCCTGCTAAATACCCATACCGGCAGTCGATATACTTTCCTTTTTTCACCTTTAGCCCGAGGCTTTCTAAAAAGGCAATCCCTTTTGCTAATTTCAGCTCATCAGGCGGGCTTGCTGGTGCAATAATCCCCACCGTATCCCCTGTTTGAAGTGCCACTGGCAGCTGGCTCATGCCATATCCCCTCTTTCTCTTTGTTTCTTTCAATCTATGGGCTTCTGCTTCATAACATGAACGAATAAAGGAACAGACGCTTTTATCTAAAAGCGTCTTTTGATCCTAATATCACTCTCCATCTACCTGCGCCCATTTCAAATCGATATACCCAACGGGGTGGCGGACAATTCCCTTCACACCTTCTTTTTGTAAATGGACTTGGTTATAAAAATGAATCGGAATGATCGGTGCTTCTTCAATGAGAAGTGCCTCTGCATCATGAAGGAAGCTGTTTCTCTTTTGTTCGTCTGCTTCCTGGCTCGCTTTTTTGATCAGCTGATCATAGGTATCATTAGACCATCCTGTCCGGTTCATGGCATTCCCTGTTTGGAAGCTCTCTAGGAAGTTGATCGGATCTGCATAGTCTGCTAAAAATGAACTTTGTGAGAATTGGAATTTCAGCGCCTTTTGATCTTCTGCAAATACATTGGCTTCCATGTTTGCAAGCTTCACATCTACACCTAACGCTTCTTTCAGCTGCTGCTGGATGGCTTCCGCTTTTTTCTTGTTCTCAGGCTTTGTACTATATGTTAATGTGACGGCTGGCAGTTTCGAATAGTTCTCTTCTTTCAGCCCTTTTTCTAATAGCTTTGCAGCTTCACTCTTATCATTCTTCACAAGATCACCGCCAGCTTCTCTGAAATCCTCACCCTTTGGATCTAGGATGCCTGGCGAGACGAAAGCGCGTGCTGGCTTCTCTTCATTTTTCGTCACATAATCCACAATATCTTGCGGGTTGATCGCCATTTGAAAAGCTTTGCGAATGTTCTTATTTTGAAATGGTTCTATGTTCACATTCAGACGATAAAAGAACAATCCAGCCTGGTCTTCAATTTGTACATCTTTATTTTTCAGCAGATTTTCACTTTGCTCTGCTGGAACAAAGGCAGTATCTAAATCTCCTGATTGATACATTTGATAGTCTGTGTTTCGATCACTGATCATCAGCCACTTCACTTGATCCAGCTTGACTGTTTTTTTGTCCCAATACGTCTCACTTTTTTCCATTGTGAAGCTCTCATCATGCTTCCACTCTGTCAGCTTGAACGGTCCATTTCCGACAAAGGTTTTGGCGTCTTTTGCCCAATTTGGGTCCTTCTTAGCTACCTGTTCATTGACTGGGAAAAAGGCAGGGTTTGCGGTCATATTTAAGAACGATTTCTGCGGATAAGCCAGTGTGACCTTAAGCGTTTTGTCATTTACAGCGCTGACTTTCACGTCTTCTTTCTTGCCTTTTCCACTGTTAAATGCCTCTCCGCCTTCAATCATGTACGCTAAGAACGATGCAGAAGAGCCTGTTTTCGGATCAAGCAGCCGCTTCCACGCATATTCAAAATCACTCGCTTTCACTGGATCACCATTTGACCACTTGATGCCATCTCTTAAATGAAACGTGTACGTTTTTCCATCCTCTGATATCTCCCATTTTTCCGCCATTGCAGGAGATGGTTCGTGTTTTTCATTCAGTCTTGTTAATCCCTCCATTAAGTTATTGAGTCCTTGCCACGATACATTATTAAAACCAATCGGCGGATCAAACGACGTCGGTTCATTTTCGTTATTTAAGGTTAACACTTTCTTTTCACCTTTATTGCTTGATGATCCTTTCCCTGCTTGCTCATTGGCTGTACATCCTGCGAGCAGCATGATCGTGAACAAACATACACTGATGATCCACCCTTTTTTTCTCATCAAAAACTCCCCCTTTGTGTTGAAGATAAAACCGTTTGATTCGCTCGCTCATCTTGGAGCCAGCAATGCACTGTATGGGTAGGTGACCGCTGCGTTTCATGCGGCATGATATGATCACACACCTTCATGGCGGCCGGACAGCGATCTGTATACGGACAGCCCTTTGGTGGAGCAAATAAATCAGGCGGGCTTCCTTCAATTGGAATGAGTACATCTTTCATATCAAGTCTTGGAACGGATTGTAGAAGTCCTTTTGTATAAGGATGCTGCGGACTGTAAAAAATATCTCGCCTCGTTCCGACCTCCACCATTTTCCCCCCGTACATGACCGCCACTCGGTCTGCGACTTGGGCTACGACCCCTAAATCATGTGTGATTAAAATAATGGTGACACCTGTTTTTCTCTGAATCTCTTTAAACAGCTCTAATATTTGTGCCTGTATGGTCACATCCAGCGCGGTCGTCGGTTCATCTGCAATCAGCACTTTGGGCTCGCAAATCAGTGCCATGGCAATCATGAGCCGCTGCCTCATTCCCCCGCTGAACTGGTGAGGGTATTGCTTTAACCTTTCCTTCGGCTGCGGAATGCCGACCAAATCAAGCATCCGAATGGCGGCTTCTTTCACTTCTTTTTTCGTCAGCTTTTGATGCTCCTTTGCCGCCTCCATGAGCTGGTCCCCTATTGTCAAGGTTGGGTTCAGTGCGGTCATTGGATCTTGAAAGATCATCGAGATATCGACACCTCGTATGGCGCGCATTTCTTTTTCAGATAATGACAGCAAATTGCGGTCTTCAAACCAGATTTCTCCCTGATCGACATGAGCGCTGTAAGCTGGCAGCAGCCTCATAATGCTTTGTGAAGTCACACTTTTCCCGCAGCCTGATTCTCCCACAATGGCAAGGGTTTCTTTTTCATATACATCCACATTCACTCCGCGTACCGCTCGAACTGAGCCGCCATATGTCCGAAAGCTGACGTGCAGATCGATGATTTGTAGAACTTTTTTCAAAGCGCCATCACCTCTTCATCTTTGGATCAAGCGCATCTTGCAAGCCATCACCTAAATTGTTAAAGCAAAACATCGTGAGTGAAATAAAAAACGCAGGGAAAAATAAACGCCACCAATGTCCGTTATCTGACAGTACTGTCGGCAGCGCATCATTGGCCATCACGCCCCAGCTTGCAAACGGTGCTTGAATGCCTAAACCAAGAAAGCTTAAGAACGCTTCAGCAAATATCGCGGTCGGCACAGTCAAGGTCATCTGAACGATAATCGGCCCCATCGTATTCGGCAGCAGGTTGCGGCGAATGATACGCAGGCTCTTTGCACCAAAGGTTTTTGAGGCAAGGACATATTCCTGGCTTTTCAGCTGAAGAACTTGACCTCTTACGATTCTTGCCATTCCAATCCATCCGGTGACAGTGAGCGCTACAATAATGGTGACAAGCCCTGGCCCCATCAGGACCATTAATAAAATGACAACGAGTAAATAAGGAAGACCGTAGAGCACCTCGACAATTCGCATCATGACATGGTCATATCTCCCGCCCTTATAACCGGCAATCCCTCCATAAATCACGCCGATGGCAAAATCAATAAGGGCTGCCATGACGCCTACGAATAACGAAATACGCGCCCCGTACCATGTACGCGTAAACACATCTCGTCCAAGCTCATCCGTTCCGAACCAGTGAGCAGCTGATGGAGGCAGATTTTGCATCGAAAGACGTTGCTCTGTCACACTATTAGGCGCAAGCAATGGGCCTAATAGCGCCATGATAAAAAGAAAAATCAGTACCGATAGACTAAACATCGCAAGCTTATTTTGCTTCAGCCGTCTCCACGTGTCTGCCCAATACGAAAGAGAGGGTCTTTTAATGGCATGGGCCTCCGTTTTCTTTTGCTCTCTCGGAGAAAACCATTCGTCTGGCACTTCATGATGCGGATTCGGTTGATCCTGCTGTAGGTGTATACTCATGCCTTTCCTCCTTTCTGATGCAGCTGAATCCTTGGATCAAGCAGGCGATACGCCACATCGACAATGAAAAGAAGTGTGATTAAAATAATGCTGTAAAAAACAGTGGTCCCCATGATGACAGGATAATCACGGTTGTTAATACTCTCGACAAAGTATTTTCCCATTCCAGGAATCGCAAATATTTTTTCAATGACAAAACTTCCTGTTAAAATGCTTGCGACAAGTGTCCCAAGAATGGTCACAACGGGCAAAAGCGCATTTCGAAGCGCATGTTTAAATACAATTTTAAAGGGAGAAAGTCCTTTTGCCTTGGCAGTGCGAATATAGTCCTGCGACAGCACTTCAATCATGCTCGATCTTGTTAACCGGGCAATAATGGCCATTGGACCGACAGCAAGAGCGATGGTTGGCAGCACCATGTGCATCGGACTTGTCCACATCGCTGTAGGAAAGAGTTTCAAATTCACAGCAAGCTGCTGAATTAATAAGGTAGCAAAGATAAAGTTTGGAATGGATATACCGAAAACAGCAATGGTCATGGCGATATAATCAATCAAGCCATTATGCCGGAGGGCAGCCATGACCCCGAGCAGGATGCCGGAGATGACAGCAATCAATATTGAGATAAGACCAAGTTCTAATGAGACTGGGAAGCCTCTTGCCAATAGATCATTGACACTTTCTGAAGGCTTTTTAATGGAAGGACCAAAATCAAAGGTAACGATGGATTTTAAATAGATGACATATTGAACATACAGTGGTTCATCTAAGTGATAGTAGCTTTCGAGGTTTCGCTGGACGGTTTCGTTTGTATTTCGTTCTTCATTGAAGGGCGATCCTGGGATGACCTTCATTAAAATAAACGTTAAAGTCGTAATCGTTAAGATCGTGGCAATCATCGCAATAAAACGCTTGAGCAAAAAGCTGGTCATCTGCCGTCTCCCCCTCGCTTAACAAAATGTTGTACGTGCGGCAAGCTCTGTCATGACAAGCATCGCTTGGTAGGCTTCTAATATATTCTCTGCTTGATACGTCACCGTTGTTGTTCCTTCTATGATGGCAGTACCCGGCATTAAATTCGCCCATTCAGCTTGTCCATAATTGGCAAACTCAATCTTCAGCAGCGGCTGATCAGGAGGCGTCAGCGGCTTGATGTGATGAATCTGTTTCATTGCGGCTTCCACTTGCTGCGAGATTTGTTGATTGACTTTGGCAGGCGTGAAACATTTCACAGCAGACCTTGATATGGTCTCTTTCACTGCTACTGTTTTCACACCAGGCATCAGCTTTTCCGCTTCAAGTGCCGCTTGATCATCTCCGCAAACAAGAATCATCGGCACACCATAGTAGCCTGCAACATACGCATTAAAGCCCATTTCACCAATTGGGTGATCATTTATGTAAAAATGTCTGACACCAAAAATCATACTGTGAGACATCACGCCTTTCATAGATGCCCTCGCATGATAGCCTAAAAAAACAGCAGCGTCATAGGTTTGATCTAATCCTTGCACCATGGAATAAGGCTTGACGTCACCAGATATAAGAGCAGCCTCTTCATGCAGCTCTTCGATCAACAGATTATTCATTTTAGAATGACTGTCATTGACCAAAATATCGGTTGCGCCATGCTGAAGAAGTGCCTCTACACAGGCATTCACTTCACCTGTCATGATCTTTCTGCCCCGTTCATAATTGTGCTGACGGGCATCGACAAATGTATGATCAGCTAGACCAGTAATCCCCTCCATATCAACAGATACATAGAGTTTCATCCCCATCCCCCTTTAATTAAACTTAAAATTTGTGTATATTTTTCTAAATTTTCTAAAAAATTATATGATTACTTGATTGATTTTTCAATACAATGTCTGAAAATAAGGAAATTAGACTCAGTTAATACAGGTCAAAAGACTGTATGACAAAGGATTTTTTTAACAAATAAAACACCACTAACTATGTCTTTAGTGGTGTTTGTCAGCTTCGTTAATCTGTGATTTCAGCTGTTCATATTTCTTCATGGTTTGTGTAAATAGATCATCAAACATCTGAGGTGCCTGCTTTTGAATGACCTCAGCGCCTTCACCTGTAATGCCCCCTTTTGTCGCCACTCTATTGACGGTTTCAGCAAAGGTGAGGCCGCGTTCTACAAGGACTTGACCTGTGCCTAAGAGGGCATACGTTAAAAATTCATACGCTTCCTCTAAGGAAAGCTCACTATTTCTCACAGCCGCTCTCGCCATTTCTTCAAAAAGAGCAGCGATAAAACCAGGAGAAGAGCTCGTCAAATTACTCGCCGCATCAAACCGGTCTTCCTCTACTTCACGGACGATGCTAAAAGCTGAAAGGAGACGGTGCAAACGCGCCTTTTCTTCCTGACCTGCGGTTTCACCATGCGCAACGAGGGATACGCCCGTTCCAACAGCTGACGTGAGCGTTGGGATGTATCTGGAAACTGGTTGAGTCGTATGCTTTGATAACTTGTCTAACGTCACAGCCGCGGCTACTGACACAATATGTACCGATTTGGCTGCTGAAGGCAGTTGATCGAGCACATCAAGTACAACAAGCGGCGGCACGCAGACAAAAAGTACATCACATGAGGCAGAAAGTTCGTCTAATGAGCAGATATTTATTTCTTGATGCTTGTCTTTGAGCTGATGCAGGCGGTCCGTTTCACTTCTTGTATGGATCATGATTTGATGGGCATTGAGTACCTCTTTTTCCAGCCATTTTTGCACCATCATATCAGCCATGCTTCCATATCCAATCATTCCAATTGTCTCCACAGTTTAATCTCCTCTATTTTTGCTTAGATACACTACTTATTTTAACAATTTCCCACAATGTTTTCATTTTTATCCCACACTTTTTTCTTACGATATAGTCAGTATCCACCACATAAGGTAAAATCCCTCGAACCATACATGAAAAATTGAAGAAAGAGAGTGATTCGAATGACACATCACAAAAATGAAAAACACCCTTCTCATGAACTTCAAACAATTGAACAGCCACAAAAACAAAAGAAGAAGCCCAGTGGCTGGTTTAAGCCATTCGTCAGCGGCATTGTGGGTGGTACGCTAGCATTAGGTGTCTACGTCCTTACGCCATATGCCCAGCACGCATCAGACAACACAGCAAACGATTCAGCAGCAAAAACAGAAGCTGTATCGACAAATGATACGAGTGCCAATTCGTCAAAAACAACCGCCGTCCAAACATCACATTCATCGAGCAGTATCTCAAGCATGGTCGAAAATATATCACCAGCCATTGTCGGCATTACAAACTACCAAGCGCAAAGTCAAACAGACATGAGCTTTGGCGATTTCAATACGCCTTTTGATGAATCACAGCAAAACAAAAACAGTCAAGAGGAAAAAACAGGTACAGGCTCAGGGGTGATTTTCAAAAAATCCGGAAGTAAAGCCTATGTCTTAACAAACAACCACGTCATTGAAGGGGCAAATAAACTAATGGTTTCCTTGCACGATGGCAAAACTGTTGAAGGAAAACTGGTCGGAGCTGACCCCCTGACTGACCTAGCGGTTGTAGAAATTAGCAGCAGTCATGTGACAAAGGTCGCGGCATTAGGCGATTCCTCCTCGCTGCGTGCTGGGGAAACCGTCATCGCAATTGGAAACCCGCTTGGTGAAGATCTATCAAGAACGGTGACCCAAGGAATTGTCAGCGGTGTCGACCGAACAGTCTCTATGAACACATCAGCAGGCGAAAGCAGCATTAATGTCATTCAAACAGATGCAGCCATTAACCCAGGTAATAGCGGCGGCCCGCTTCTTACGACAGACGGAAAGGTTGTGGGGATCACGAGTATGAAAATCTCTGAAACAGGTGTTGAAGGCATTGGATTCGCACTTCCAATCAATGATGTCAAACCAATCGCCGATCAGCTTCTCGCAAAAGGAAAGATTGAGCGTCCATATATCGGCATCAGCATGCTGGATCTCGAACAAGTCCCGGACGTGTATCAGAAAGAAACACTCGGGCTCAAAAATAGTCAGCGGGATAAAGGTGTGTACGTCAAAGAAATCGCCGCAGGCTCACCTGCCGCCAAAGCTGGCTTTAAGTCAGAGGATGTCATTACCGCCATCGATGGGAAACAAATCAAAACCGGAAGTGAATTACGTCATGAGCTATACACGAATACAAAAGTAGGAGACACCGTGAGCATCACACTCATTCGAAACGGAAAAGAAGAAACAAAGAAGGTTACATTAATACAATCTGAATCTAAGCAGGTAAGTTCCTAAAGCAAAAAGCAGCTCATGAATGAGCTGCTCAGGCTGTCGAGAAAATCTCGACAGCTTTATTTTTTCCTTAAACTTTCCATCTCCTCATTTTATAATAGAGAAAAACCCACTTAAGGAAGGTGTTTTTCTCATGTTCCACACTA